>JAGAIW010000091.1 GCA_017626305.1 Clostridia bacterium | reverse complement strand
CCGCTTTTTTCTTTAAAAAACCTGCCCCCCCCCCCCCCGACAAATTATCCACTCAACCGATAGGCGAATTCGGCGTTTTTCCATAAAGATATGCGACGGACAAACGCCCGTCGCATACCAAAGTGAGAGAATATGAAAAAAGTTAGGTATAGTCGTTTTTTCGTACTCTTTAATTTTTCTTTATTGTATTCCCGTTTTGTGATAATTATATGAAAAATAAGTGACAGAACGGTGAAAACAGGGCTTTTTATGTGTGTGATTGCATAAAAAAGCGGTATACGGCGTCCGCCACACGCAATCCGTCCGCCGCGGAAGAAGTAATCCCGCCCGCATATCCCGCGCCTTCGCCACAAGGAAATAATCTTGCAACGTTGACCGATTGCAGGCTATCCTGCGTCCGAAGAATACGCACGGGCGAGCTCGTGCGCGTTTCCACGCCCGTAAGCAGAGCGTCGGGGTGGTCGAACCCCTTTAATTTTTTACCCATATCCGTTAAGGCGGCTTGCAAGGTTTGCGTTACGCCTTTGGGTAGAATCTCTCCGATATCGGCAAACGCCGTCCCCGCCGCGTAAGTGGGAAGAACTTCCCCAAACGCGGAGCTGCATTTCCCCCGTAAAAAATCTTCCACCCGTTGCACGGGTGCGGCGTAGGTATTTCCCCCCGCGCGGTATGCCGCCTGTTCCAGCTTGCGCTGAAAATATACTCCTGCCAAAGGCGTATCGTTTGCAAAGTCCGCGGCGGAAACCTGCGCAATCAACGCGGCGTTGGCGTTTTCACCGTCGCGGGCATAATTGCTCATGCCGTTGGTGACGACGCCGCCAAGCTCGCTTGCAGCGGGCATGACGTAGCCCCCGGGACACATACAAAAGGTGAACGCCGCGCGCTCACCTGCGTGGGAAACGAGTTTATAATCCGCCGACGGCAATTTCGTATACGCTTTTCCGTATTGCGCGAAACCGATTTTCGCCTGTAAATGCTCGATACGCACCCCCACGGCAAAATCCTTTTGCTGCATACAAACGCCGCGCGCAAGCAGCCTTTCAAAGGTATCCCTTGCGCTGTGTCCGACGGCAAGAATAACCGCCGAAACGGGAATTTTTTCACTTTCGCCCGTCTTAACGTTTTTCAAGGTCGCCCCGCAAAGCGTTCCGTTTTGAATATCCAAATCGTCCAAACGGGTATGGAATAGCACCCGCGCACCCTTTTTTAAGAGATATTCGCGCATATTCTTGACGACGGATTTCAAATGATCGCTGCCGATATGCGGCTTGCTCAGCCATAAAATTTCTTCGGGCGCACCGAAACGGACGAACGTTTCCAGCACCTGCGCGTTCAAACCGCTGTGCGTTTGGGTGTTGAGTTTTCCGTCCGAAAACGTCCCCGCGCCCCCTTCGCCAAACTGCACGTTGCTTTCCACGTCCAATACCCGCGTATCGCAAAAAACGCTTATCGCGCGTTCACGCTCGTCCACGGGCGCACCGCGTTCAATCAGCAGCGGCGCAATACCGCGCTCTAATAACCGCAAAGCGCAAAACAACCCCGCAGGTCCACTCCCCACGACGAGCACCGTTTGTTTGGGCGTACAACGTACGGGCAAGCGTTCCGGCGTTTCTTGTTCCTTAGCAATAGGCGTGGCGGAGCACTCAATCGTGTACACGAAACGGATATTTTCCTTATCCCGTGCGTCTAACGATTTTTTGCGGATTTTTAAATACGCAGGCTTTGTGCCCAAGCGCTTTGCCGCAATAGTATACAGCGCGCTTTCGTCCTTTCCCAAGGATAATTTAATATCCGATATGGTAAGTAAACGCATACATGCCCCCGTCATTTTCCTATTTTTTCAATCAACGCGTCCACGACAATCCGCGCCGAAGTATACGCCCATTGTAGATTATAGCCGCCGCAAGCGCCGTCAATATCCAACGTTTCCCCTGCAAAATATAAGCCTTGAATAAGCGTACTTTGTAAGGTATCGTCCGTTTCGTCCAGCGGTATGCCGCCCTTAGTAACTTGCGCGTAATCAAACCCCAGCGTGCCCGTCACCGTCAAAGGGAACGCCTTCACCGCTTTCGCCGCCGCAGGAATATCCCCGTCCTTGACCGTCTTCAAAACCGCCCTGCCCACTTGATTATTCAGCGTACCGCCAAGCAGCTCGCAAAACCCAAGCTCGGGAAAACGTTCTCTTTTATTGCGCATAGCGCTAATCAGCTCTTCTTGCGTATAGCGCGGCAACAAGTCCAAAGAGAGCGTAACACCCTTGTCGATTTTATCCGCGATATACGCGGAAATACGGAAAATAGCGTCGCCCGAAACGCCGTAGTCGGTGAAGATAATATCCCCCTGCAAGGTAGCTTTTTTCTCGCCGTTTACGTACGCCGTCACACCACCGTCCGCCACGCGAATCCCTTTCAAGGTGCGAATCGCTTTCACGTCCGTTTTCAGTTGTACCAAAGACGGACAAAGCGCCGTACGGCTATGCCCCAGCCCTTCCGCCAAAGCATACGCCGAGCCGTCCGTTCCAAAATTCTTCGCCGCCTTACCGCCCGTACAAAGCAATACGTAATCGGCAAAAAAATGACAAACGCCGTCCTGCGTTTCCGCCGTAAGCATAAACCCGTTTGCTTGTTTTTCAAGCCACGTCACCTTCGTTTGTAAACGCACGTCCACGTTCTTTCCCAGCGAAAAACGCAGCGCGTCGGTAACGGCAGACGCTTGCCGTCCCGAAGGGTATACCCTGCCTTTAACGTCGGTATCCGTCAAAACGCCAAGCGTTTGGAAAAACGCGCAAACGCTGTCGTCGTCGTACAACGAGAGCATACGCGCCACTTTGCTTTTGGGTAACGCGCTTTGCGCGAAATAGGCGTCAACGGAAAGAGCGCGGTGGGTAATATTCCCCTGTCCGTTGCCCGTTGCGGATAATTTTTTACCCAAACGGTCGTTGCGCTCGAATAATAAAACGCGGCAATTTTCATATGAAGTTAATAATGCGGACGCGACGAGCCCTGCCGCTCCGCCGCCGATTACGGCAATGGTTAAAGGTTTCATAGTTATATTGTATATCATTTATAGGAAAATGTCAATTTTTTTAGAAAATACCGACAAAAAAAACTGCTGTCCGCCTTGACTTTTTTTTCAAATTGTATTACAATATAAATATACGAATTTTTTGCATACGTTATTGCATAACGTATAAAGCCATTATATTTTTATAAGGAGATTTGTCGTCATGGAATTTATTGAAAAATGTATCGCGTACGCCACCGCCCATCCCGAGCTTGTCGCTATCTTAGCGCTCGCCGCGGTGTTTATCGTATTCGTACTCATCATTATCATTTCGCTTTCGGTAAAACGCTCGAAAGCCAAAAAACGTATTGCCGCCGAGAAAAAAGCGCAAGAAGAACAGGCTAAAACGGAACAAGAACGTATCGCCCAAGAACAGGCGGAATTAGCGCGCAAAGCCGAAGAAGAAAAAGCCGAGCAGGCTCGCTTGGCTGCGGAACGCGAAGAAATGGAAAGAATCGCCGCCGAGAAGAAAGCGCAAGAAGAACAGGCTAAAACGGAACAAGCGCTCGCCGCGCAACAAGCAGAAGAACAAGCCAAAAAGACAGAGAAAAAGCCCGCCGCTAAAAAAGCGGCAGCCCCTGCGCAAAAACCCGCGGCGCAAAAACCTGTTGCACAAAAAACCGCGGCGCAAAAACCCGTTGCGGCGAAAAAAGCAGCCGTGATTCCCGAAGACGAAGAAGAAACGGAAAACAGCCGCTATGCAGGCAAATGGCTGATTTGCCGCGTCCTTACCGACGATAACGCGCAAGACGAAATGTACTTTTTCGAGCTGCGCGCGTCCAACGGTGAAAAGCTGCTTTCCAGCGAAGAATACACTTCGTATAGCGGCGCGTTAAAAGGCATTGAAACGCATAAGAGCAATATCGCCAAAGGCAACTTCAAAATCACCCTTTCCAAGAAAGGCGACTATATCTTCAAGCTGCTCAGCGGTAAAAACATGCTCCTTTGCATGGGTGAAAACTATCCCACGAAAACGCGTTGCGAAAGCGCGATAGAATCCACCAAGCGTTTCGCCCAAACCGCCGTTATCGACGAAAACGTACAGGACTATTTAGTAAAAATCCCCGTCGAAGACGATACGGACGTCGAACCCGTGCAGGAAAACTATAACGGCAAATGGCTGATTTCCAGCAACAAAGCCCCCGACGGCGAAGAAGTGTTCTATTTCGAGCTGTTCGCCAACAACGGCGAAAAACTGCTTTCCAGCGAAGAATATACTTCGTATATCGGCGCAATGAACGGTATTCAAACGCATAAGAGCAATATCGAAAAAGGCAATTTCCGTATCTCCCTTACCAAGCGCGGCGATTATATCTATAAGCTACTCAACGGCAACGGACAGCTTTTGTGCCTTGGTGAGCATTACAAAACCAAACGCCGCTGTCAAAGCGCGGTAGAATCGGTAAAGCGTTTCGCGCTCAACTCCCCCGTTCTCACCGACCCCAACGTAAGTAAATAAAATAACGACCAAACTCAAAACCACCGTAAGCAGTTTTGCTTACGGTGGCTTTTTTATCGTTTGTTTTTATATCAGTTTGTCGTCACTTCAATAAAACGGAAATCCAACCGCGACGAACTCCCCGTCGGGCAGAACCCTTCATACGGCTCAACGCCGCTTACGTTGTCTTGCAAAAGCAACGCACGCTTCTGCCAACCAAGGTTGGTAACGTATGACTCTTCCGCATAATTATAATATTGCGCTTGCAAATGCAATAACATATACGTATTTATATCTAACGCACGTGCAGCAATATCCAGCCAATAGTCGATATCGTCGCTGCCCTTTCCATAGAGAGTCTTGTGCGCAGAATTGATATTATGTAAATCGATTTCTTTCAGCATAATATCGTAATTGCCGTTACTTTCATACGTCGCCATTTGACTTTCACTAGCTTCTATCATATTCACGTTAACGACATAGCTGAACAATTCTTCCAAGTAATCGCGCAACGTATCGCGTACGCTGCAATAATATTGATACGCCGTTTCGTTGGCAAAATAGCTATCGTCATATACAACCACGTCAATTTGAATACCGCCGATAATCACCCCGGCACTTTCGATTAAAGATTGCGCATAATTCATATTGTTTACGGGTATATCCGTAGTTGAATGACTATTTTGTAAATAACACCAAAAACCATTCGAATCAAAATCTAAACCACCGCTTTCACGGAAAATAACTTTATCCATACCTGCCGCTACCGCTTGTCTATATTCGGTTATGCCAAATATGCTCTCTTCGGAATCCAAATTAAAGTACAACGCCAAAGGATTTCCTTCAAGAGCATAATATTTTCTCTTTTCTTCCCATTCATCATTTCGTCTCCAATAATAGAATAGTTCTTGGTTGTTATAAATAGTATCACGCACAACCGCAGCCGCCGCGTCGCCACTTCTCACTCCCATTTCTGCATCATTCGAGTTTTCAACGTATTCAAAGGTTACGTATTGCGTAGGAACTTCTGTCACATTCCGCCAACCTGCCCAACGTTCAAGCTCAACGGCATAACATTCCGTGGTGTCTCCCGTAGATTCGGTTACAATTTCTTCAAGCGTATACGCGCCCGTACCAAGGGGATATCCTGCCGCTCCGTTTCCTAATTCACCAACGTCAACGATACTGCCCTGCGGCGACGCCAAATTAAACATCACGTCAATAAAGCCAATATTATAATTTACCATATTTACCCCCAACACAAACGTATAATCATCAATATACGTAATGGTAACGGGCGCCCAGGTTTGGTAAATCAGCGTATTCGTTGGCTGCGCCTTGGCATAATTAACCAACGCAATCAAACTATCAACCGTCAATGGTGTTTCGTTTTGAAAAGTAACGCCTTCAAGAATTTGGCAAATCATAATACCCGTGACGTTTGTGTCATATATAGCAAGATCTACAAATTCAGGCGGTACTTCCCACCCCGGCGCAAACTCTCCACTCGGAAGTTCTAACGGCGACCAGCTACTATATCCGCCCTCGGCAATAATTTCCCAAGTTTCCACTAAGTTGGGCGCAAAATTCCCATTTGCATCCAGCGTAAATAAGGTATCGTATATCATGGTATACACCATATCTGCCGTATAAGAACCCTTCGTCCTTGTCAAGATATTCAAATCGGTAAACGGTTCGTCTACGATAACCGTTGCCGAAGTTGCATTATCTGCTTTTGCCGCGTTCAAAGATATCCCCGTACCTACACCCGAAGTAAGTAACACCGTAGCCGCTGATAAAACTGCCATTATTCTTTTTTTAGTTATTTTTTTCATAAAATATTCTCCTTTTTTATTTCTTTTTTTGAAAATGAATAAAATACCTACCTTATTTTTCTCTTATACTCTGTACATGGGTCTACACTCTCCTTTCTTTATTTTTATTATGCCAAATTCAATTTTTTCGGTATCATTTGCGGTTGTACACCGTTCAGCTGCCCAAATTTATTATTTCCCCACGCCCATAATTTACCGTCTGTATCTATGGCAAGTGAAGAATTGAACGACGATGCCACGGCACAAGTAAATTTTTTATCTTGCATAACCGTTCGATAATGAAGTATATGTACTTTATCGCCCTTCATGCCTACGCCAAGCTCACCGTGACTATTATACCCCCATGCATACAGCCGTCCGTCCGTATCTATGGCAAGCGCATGCACGTACCCAGTTGAAACAGAAGAAAATGTTTTTTCTTCCCAATATATCTCCGAATGATAATCAAGCATATCCTGATAAGCACACCACCCGTATAATTTCCCATTATTATCGATTGCGTAATTGCCTGCCTCTATGGCGGAAGCTCTTTTCATAAATGTCAATTGTGAAAAAGCGATTCCTTTTCTGAATTGTACAGGCGTATAAATCACATATCTGTGCTCAGAAACCGACAAACGACCGCCTTTATTATTGCCCCAGCCCCAGAAGTTACCGTCTACATCAATGGCAGCAACGTAATTATATCCCGCTTCTATCTCCACAAACTTGACACCAGCCCGTACCTGCGCAGGCGTATCCTGACGATGGATACCATCTCCAAGACCAAGGCAACCATCTCCACCAGTTCCCCATGCCCAAAGATTGCCGTAAATATCTATTGCATGAGTAAAACCAGTTCCAGCAGCCACCTTCATAAATTTTCTATCAGGCATGATTTGCGCGGAGTTTTCCACATCCACAAACCAAAGCCCACCATCTATATCGATTGCATATGCCGCTGTGCCATGTAGTGTTATTTCCTTAAATTTCTTCTCAGGCATAATTTGTTGTAAGGAATTTTCCGTGTTATGCAGAGAACCGCTACCCCATATCCAAAGTCCAGCATTTGTATCAATAGCATACGTAGTACCCGTGGTGCTTTCCACCTTAGAAAAACGCATATCGGTAAACACGTGCGTAGGCGTAAGGACATTTTGCGTTACGCCGTCCCCCACTTCTCCGTTTACGTTACTACCCCAAGTCCAAAGCTCGCCGTTTTCGTCTAAGGCAAGCCCTTCGGACACCTGCACGATTTTCCCATCAAACGGCACGTGTTGGGGATAATATTTCATATTTAAAAAATCTACTTCATTTCCATAGCCCCACGCCCACAGCTTGCCTTGCACGTCTATTGCATACGTATTTAACTCGTCAATTTCTACGTAAGTAAAATATTTTCCTGCCATTATGGGCACGGCGGCGGTTTGCGTTTCCTTCGTCCCGTCCCCCAGCTGTCCTTTCGGATTAGAGCCCCAACCCCAAAGATTACCGTTCTCATCCAAGGCATACGTACAAAAGGAGTTTGTGGATATCTGCGCAAATTTCTTTTCGGGCATAATTGCCACGGGGGTCAAGTGCGTCCCCGTCGTTCCGTCGCCAAAGCCATTACGAGCGTTGCCCCAGCCCCATAAATGTCCGTCCGTATCTATCCCGTACGTTACGCTGGAACAAGACGATACGGAAACAAACCGTTTGTCCGTTACCACCCATATCGGCGTATCCGCATCATTCGTCGTGCCGTCGCCAAGACGACCGCCGTTATTCTCTCCCCACGCCCATAATTTACCTGCCGTATCAATAATAAACGAACAGTACGTACCTGCTTCCGCATACACGCATTGTTTGCCCGTCAAAAGCCGTTGGGGCGTCGTAAAGGTTTCTTCGCCCCAAATGCTTTCCGACGTAGGGGAATCAAAAGTACCCCAGCCCCATAATCCGCCGTCTTTATCAATGGCAAGCGCATGCCGCGCGCCCGCCGATACGCTGACAAACCGCGCGTCCGTTTGCGCCGCCTGCGGCGTGAACGCCGTCGCGTCGTACGCTGTCGTCGTTTCTTCGCCGTTGCCTATCTGACCGTAGCTGTTATCCCCCCAGCACCACGCCTTGCCGTCCTTATCCAACGCAACGCGGAACGTCTGAGCCGTCCCCGACGCAATCTGCGCCGGTTGCACCGTGATTTTTTCCGTCGGCGCGGCGTCTGGCTCGTACTCGGGAAAATACAGCTCGTCTTCCTTGTCGCCGCTGCTGCTATCTTCGCCGCTGCTATCTTCGCTGCTGCTGTCTTCTTCGCTGCTCGACGTGTCTTCACTTGAACCAAGCGCCGTACTCTCTTCCATGGACGAGCTGTCTTTTACACTCCCCGCCCCGTCGTTACACCCCGCCGCAAACGCCGCAAAGCACGCAAGCATTATACTCATGATTCGTATCATTCTCTTTTTCATAACAATTTTCTCCTTTCTTTATGGGAATATATAGTGTATTATTAAAAACTAAAAAAACAAATTGCATAAACGCTTATTCACAATTTTTTCGATTGATATGGTATAAAACAAACCGACAAGGAATAACCTAGCGGTTTATTTTATTGTATTTTATCTTGCGCCGAACCCGCCGCCACCAAAGCCTCCGCCGCCAAAGCCGCCAAAGTGTCCGCCGCCGCCCGTGCCGCCGATTCGTGTGCCGTTGCCGCTTTCGGCAGGTCTTGCCATAGCAACGATCATTGCCGTACGCATACAGCGGTTGAAAATCATATAATCGAATACCGACCAGCTATAACCCGTGCACCATTCGGGCGGTGGAATGGTGATGTCCTTAAACTTGTTTTCCCATTCGTCGGTAACGCCAAGCACCTGCGCGTACGGAAGGACTTTAAAATACAGCTGTGGGTCTTGTTCTAACATGAACTTGATTTTATCTTCTTCGGTGACGATAATAAACTCCTTAAAGCCGATAATATCGCCCAGCCGTCGTACGTAGCTCTTTTTTCGCGCGATCACGTTCGTGCCGATAAACACCGCAACGAAAACAAAGATACAGGTAAGGATTTTTTCGTATTCGGTGAAAATATGATTACCGATAAAGAAAACGTAAATCAAGGAAAAGAGCAGGGCTATGCCCACTTGCGCCGCCTGCATACCCAGCCGCGCCGACTTTTTCCATTTATAGCGGTAATTTTCGCTGATATACGCCAAAACGAGTATAAAGACTATCGGAATACCAAACGCCAAACCGCCGACAAAGCCATAGCCGTTGGCAAGGCGCACGGACGCGAGTATAAACCCGATTAAAAACGCGCAAAAGGTAGCCAATACGCCGTTGCCGATAAATCCTGCCACCGAGCTTTTCTTATACATTTTTACCCGCGGCGTCTGCTTTGTCGCTTTGTCTACCGTCGCGTAGAAGTTGTTTTTCAAATCGGACACGGATACGCTGTCCCCCGAAGAAAACAAGCCTTTAAAAAGCGTTCTTTGATAGATAGGTACGCCGTCGGGCAGGTTGACGACTTTGCGAATGAGTACGGGGTCGTCTTCGTCTTCTAAATTGATAAACAAATACCCTTTATGGGCAAAGTAGTAAATCATGGAAGTGATATCTTCGCTGTCCACTACCCCGTCGAGTATTTTCCCCATACGAAGGGGGTCCATCTCGTCGGGGGCTTTGATATTGACCACGCTGATAAGCTCGTGCTTTTTCCCGACGGTAAACAGCAAGACGAGCGCAACGGCAATCGCCGTAACGCCAAGCCCCAGTATCCACGGCAAACCGTCCGTGAAGAAACGGGTAGTAAAATAGCTGTCGAACGCGCCGCCCGTCATGGTGAAATCCAGCGTAACGCCGTCGGCTACGTCAATGCCGTAGTCGTCGTTGTAATGTACGGATAACGTATCCACGGCAAAGGAAAGCGTTTTCTTGTCAGCGGAAAGCTGCATACCCAAATCGGTGGGCGTTTCCGCGCCGTAGCCTACGTACGTGGCGCAATTTTCCAAGCTCGTCGCATACGGGAGCGTGACGCTCACCGTTACGTTATGCATAGGCACCATTGCCCCGAACGGCACGACGTCGATTAGCATGCCGTTATCCTTGGTGGCGGCGTTTGCGCCGTTTTCCATGGTAAAGGCAATCACGTACGTCCATTTTTTACCTTTACTCACGCCGCCGACGCAGTTGATATCGATAAATCCGTCGATATCGGGATTATCGGCTATCGTGCAGAAAAACTCGTCGTTGCCCGCGCACGTGGCGCTGATATCCATATATCGCGCGTTTTCCACGGGAAGGCTACGGTAAAACATGGTCAGTCCGCTTGCTAAAAACTCCACTTCAAACGTTTCCACGACGCGCACTTTTCTGTCCTTAGCTATCTCCGCCTTAACGTCGTAGCTATGGATTTTGATAACGTCGTAGGACGTATACGCCGAAACCCTTTTTTCGGGAGTGGGAATCAAAAGAAATATCGCTAAAATGACGAGAAAGGCGGCTTGGAACAATCGCCAAAGCCGCTTTTTCTCCCTTATATAAGTTTTCATCATACGTTAAAACGACACCTTGACGTTCTGTCTTTCTTCCGCGCTGTCCAGCTCGAAATACGGGCGCTTGGTGTATTCTTCACCCATACGTTTCCCAACGATATTGTCGGGGAAAAGTTCCAGCTTGGTGTTGAACGACTTGACCGTTCCGTTGTAATATCTACGGGAGCTTTCCAGCTCGCTTTCGATATTTTTCAGCTGACCTTGCAAATCCAAAAAGTTGGTGTTTGCTTGCAGCTGCGGATAGCTTTCGGATACCGCGGAGAAGAACGTTCTCAACGAACCCGTCAACTCGTTAGCGGCTTTGATTTTTTCGTCGGGGGTTACGGCGTTTGCCGCGATATTACGCGCCGAAATGACCTTTTGCAGCGTTTCGCTTTCGTGCTTAGCAAACCCTTTTACCGTTTCCACTAAATTCGGAATTAAATCAAAACGCTTTTTTAAGTATACGTCAATAGTTGCCCACGCTTCTTCCACTTTATTCTTCAAGCGGACGAATGCGTTACGGGTGCTAATCCACCAACAAACGATAGCGATACCTGCGATAAGCAGTACGCCTAAAACGACCAAAACGACGATTAAGGCAACCGTGCCTGCGTCTAACAAGGAATACAACATACTTTTCCATCTCCTTTTTTGAAAACGTTTTTCGCTTTCTTACATTATTATACTACCTAAGGTAAAAAATGTCAATAGTCGAAAGAAAAAAACAGCCCTTTCTTTTGTAAAAAATGACAAAAGAAAGGGTCGTTTCCCGCTGTTTATCTTTGTGCGCGTCTGTTTTTTAACCACAACACGCCGTCGGTGATAAACGGCGAAAGGATCAGCCAAATCGCCGCAAGCGCGATAAGCGTATACGTGATGACCGAGCCTACCGTTCTCGCGCCAGAAAAAATGGACGATACTAAGTTGAATTCAAAGAACCCGAACAAGCCCCAGTTCAGCGCGCCGACGATAACCAAAATATAAGCGATAATGTTAGCAATACGCATATTTCTTTCCCTCCTGTTTACAGTATGGTCTGTTTTTTTGCGTTTATGCAAATAAAAACGGACGGGCAAATCGTTTTCCCGTCCGCGTGCGTTATTCGATAAAATTAAGTAAATCCTGCATGACTTCGTCCTTGCCGATATCGTGAAAAATTTCATGGCGTAAGCCTTTGTAAATTTTAAACGAAACGTTCTTATATCCCGCCTTTTTCAGCTTATCCACCGATTGATGGAATTTTTCTTCGCTGATAAGCACCGCGTCGTCGCTGCCCGAAACGAAAAATACGGGCAAGTCGGGATTTTTAAGCTTATAACGCTTTTTGTCGTAGGTATTTTTCATCAAGCGGAACAAGTTTTCAAATCCGTTGCAGGTAAAGGTAAATCTCCCTTTGGGATTGTTGTAAAATTCTTCAATGCTTTCCCTGTTTTGGCTAAGCCAACAACCGTAGCTTTCCCCGGGGAAGTTCATGTTTCCCTTGCCCGTAGCCAAATAGGCAAGCATTTTGCTGCGGTGTCTTTGTCCGCGGAAAAAGCCCAAAAACTTGGCGACGAAAATCCCCATGCCCGCCAAAGGATTGTTGCTTGGTGAACCGCAAACAATCAACTTATCAATCAAGTCGTCGTGTTCGTGCAAATAACACCGCACAATCATAGAACCCATGCTGTGCCCAAATAAAATGACGGGCAAATTCGGGTACTCGTCACGCAGATAACGGGTAATTTGCGCAGCGTCTTCCACCACCGCTTTGGCTTTTCGTTCATAGAAAAATCCACGGTCGTTTTCGGATAAAACGCTATCCCCATGCCCGCGTTGATCGTAGCAGGCGACAATATAGCCGTGCTCTGCGAAAAAGCGCATAAACCCTTCGTAGCGTTCTTTATATTCACACATACCGTGCGAAATTTGCACAATGCCCTTCGGCGGAGTATCGGGCGTAAAGATAACGCCGTGCAAAGACAAATCGTCAAAATGAGAACGGATAACAAAGCTTTTCGTTTGCATGATAAACTCCTTTTAGTGAATAGGTGCGGTAGATTAAAACAGTCACGTACTTTCTTTAACGTCATACAAAGTGGAGCATAGCGTAATAAAGTATGCCTTAATGAGCAAGTCCCTACCGACTAAACGTCATGTTGAACGTAGTGAAACATCCCATAATACGCAAGTCCGTACTTTCCCCCATGGGATTCTTCCCTACGGTCAGAATGACGTTTAGGAAAAATGGTATAATCTAAACGGTTGCCCGTTTGGAAGGAGAAAACGGTTCAAATGCGAGTAAATCAAGGCGAACGCGGATTGTTCGACGGGACGAGCTGCCCGTTAAGAAAAGCATTGATAATGCTTTTTAGGGGCGAGATGAGTGAGCGCATTTGCCCGCGCGAACGGTGACCGAGTGCAACGTTTACCGCACGTTGCACGAGAAGTACATAGACGTACGTGAGCAAGAAAAGCACACCTTCAACGCCGAGTTACGAAGTATTTCAACCGTTTTATTCGGTGCGGAGAGCGATAACAGGGTCTTTCTTCGCCGCCGCCCCTGCGGGGATTAAACCGCTGATTAAGGTCAAACCTATGCTGACGCAAACCATAATGAATGCGGAAAGAACAGGCAACGAACAAAGGGTGGTCAAGCCCGTGAGCGCGCCCAAAATAGCGTTAATCGCAAAGGAAAGCGTGTAGCTGACGGCTACGCCGAATAAGCCCGACGCCAACCCGATAATAAACGTTTCTGCGTTGAACAGGTTTTTGATATCCTTCTTTCTTGCGCCCAACGAACGGAGCACGCCGATTTCCTTGGTTCGTTCTACTACGGAAACGTAGGTGATAATGCCGATCATAACGGAAGAAACCACCAGCGATATCGCCGTAAACGCCACCAAAACGTAGGTAATGGCGTCTAACATGGTTTGCACCATGCTCATCATCATACCCACCGTATCGGTGTATTTTACCTGTTTTGCCGTTTCGTGCTCTTCATTCCATTTATCCAAATGGGCAAGAATATTTTCTTTCGCCTCAAAGCTGTCCGTATAAATTTGGATAGAATTGACGACGTCCTTCCCCCCCACGGCGCGGAGCGCGCTGTCACCGTAGATAAACCAACAGTCCTTGAACATTGCCGCCATGGGGTTGGGTTGACCCGTTTCCCCTTCGCCGCCCATGGACGCACCCGAAATATACGTGTCGGTATGCGTGGACGCTATACGGCGGAAATAGGATACGTTCGTTTGGAAAAAGGTCATAAACTCCTGCACCTTCGCCATATACTCGGGCGCAGTTTTATCCATAGACGAAAGCAACTGTACAAGCGCGTTAAACTCTTGTACCTTTTGCGCCTGCGTTTTTAACGTTTCCGCGATTTTGGAAGTCATATTCACTTCACGGAATTCGTTGGCGAGCTGTTCGGTAATATACAAGCCGTTAGAAAGACAGCCGTAATTCATCCCTTCTTTGGGTCTAAGAATACAGGAAATGGTAATTTCTACCCCCTGCGTTTCGTCCGTGCCAAGCTCTGCTCTTCTACCCTTATAGTCGTAAATATACTGACCCGTAGCGTCGTTTTCGAGATATACCGCGTCGTTGTAGTTGAGCACAAACTTCTTACCGATAATGCTGTTAAAATCAATCAGCATCTCTTCTACGTCGTTCGCGTCTTCATCTCCTTGGGGGAAAAGCGCCAAGAAATCCTTTTCGCTGATAAACCCAAGCTGCGCCAACGTCAAGTCGGTCATATCGTTATTACCGCCGACGACCAACACCGCTTCCTTTGCGCTCGTCGGGAAATGCCCTTGATCGCCCAAAACGTCGTATTGCGAAAGCACGTAATCGCCAAACTCGTCGTCCGTTACGTCCGTCGTTCCCGGCATTTTGCCGTATACGCTGCCCAAATAATCGACAAGGTACGCAAGGCTTGCGTATTTTTCTTCTTGTTGGGTGAGCTTTAAGGTGTAATAATTTTTAATTTCAGACAAGGACATAACCGCCGTTTCGGTAACGCCGCTTTCGTTTTGTACCTGTACCTGCGTGTATAAATTATTACCGATATCCATGCCCGTACCGTACACGATAGCCGTGTACAAGCTTTCGTCCATGCTTTCGATATAATCGATATACTCCTTGGATAAATCGTTGGTAACCGTCATGCCGTGAGCGATATTCGTCAAGAAAGAATTGACGTATACCTGATCCCCGATTTTATCGAGCTCGGGCAAGTCGGTAGCCGAACTCATACCCGTCATAATCGCCCCGACGTCCAACGTCGTTTCGGTGATTTCCAAAGGCGCAGACGAGAGCATATCTTCCTGCGTTTTACGGATATATTCGTTAAAACCGTTGGAAAGCGCAAGCACCAAGCATACGCTGATAATGCCGATACTTCCCGCAATCGACGTCAGCGCCGTTCTGCCTTTTTTGGACATTAAGTTTCTAAAACTAAGCCCCAAAGACGTAGCAAAGGACATAGACGAGCGTTCTTTTTTATCCGTTTTCGCCCGTTGCTTTTGTTGCTTACGGCGTTGTTGTTTGGTTTGCGTTTCCTGCTTTTCCACGGGTTTTTTATAGTAATTGACCCGTTTAGCGATTTTGAATAAACTGCCACAATGGGGACAGGTAAAGTTGCGTTCGTTAATCGTATCCCCGTCGTTGACTTGAATTTCTTCGCTGCAATACGGGCATTTCATTTTGCGGTTGACCCGCGTTTCCACCGACGCATTTTTGGGTAAAGCCGAGCGTTCTACCTTTTGCAAACCGCGTTCGGTTTCTTCCCCGTAATAGGGATTGCTGTCCGAGATTACCAACCCGTCCTGCAAACGGACGATACGGGAAGAATATTCTTCCGCAATCTCGGGGTTATGGGTAACCATGATGACAAGCCGTTCCCCTGCGATTTCGCGGATAAGTTCCATAATTTGGATACTCGTCGTAGTATCCAACGCCCCCGTCGGTTCGTCGGCGAGTAAAATTTCGGGATTATTGACCAGCGCGCGGGCGATTGCCACACGCTGCATTTGTCCGCCCGAAAGCTGGTTGGGGCGTTTATGAAGTTCTTTTTGTAAGCCTACCTTACAAAGCGCTTCCGCCGCGCGTCTTTTTCTTTCAGACTTGGAAAGCCCCGCAATCGTCAAGGCAAGCTCTACGTTGCCAAGCACCGTTTGGTGGGGAATGAGATTGTACGATTGAAAGACGAACCCGATACGGTGATTGCGGTATACGTCCCAGTCGTGGTCTTTATAGTCTTTGGTAGAAACGCCGCAAATGATGAGATCGCCCGACGTGTAGTGGTCTAGACCGCCGATAATGTTGAGCAACGTGGTCTTACCGCAACCCGAAGCGCCGAGTATAGAAACGAACTCATTCTTGCGAAAACGCAACGACACGCCCTTCAAGGCGTGTACGGTATTGCTCGCGGCAACGTAATCTTTTTTTACGTTTTTTAACTGTAACATAAACTACTCCCAAAAATGGATTTACGCCTTTTTCTTGGCGCGTTTTAATTTGTCCTGCGTAATCGCGTTGAATTCTTCCACCAAATCACACATGGCGTTGAATTTCTCTTCCCCAAATTCTTGTACGATTGACCCCACGCACGTTAAGTACTGCTGTAAATCTTCCCGATAGAGATTAACGATATCTTCCGACAGTTCGATATACGCAATCTTTCTGTCTACGTCGTCGTCTACGCGTTTTACCACTCCGCGTTCTTCTAAACGGTTCACGATTTGCGAAACCGCCGAACGGGTAATGCCCAAAAGCTTGGCAAGCTGCGTAGAAATCAAACGCTTGCCTTCATACTTCGCCGACATAATTTCGCAAAGCATGCGCAACTCGGTATTATTAAAATGTACCTTTTTGTCCACGATTAACATGTTTTCCCGTTTTTTCAGCATGGAAAAGAGTTTTGCCAAGTACTGCTCGTTCTGCGCGTCAATTCCAAACGTGCTATTGTTGATTTTATCCATTGTTTTCTCCCTTGTCGCCGCCCCTGCGGCGCATCTTTTTTTTGCTCTACACACTATTATAGTTAGTTTGTCAAGATTGTCAAGTAAGAAACAACTATTTTTTGGTGATTTCACCGTTTTTTCATTTTCTTCATAAGCCTATGACAAATCTTTTGTCGAAAGACTTGTCAAAAGCAAGAAAACATGCTACAATAGTACTATATAAACCTTAGGAGCATACTATGGAAAAGCTTATATCCTACCTTTCAAAATCCCTTACGGCGTTCCACGCCGTCGACGAAGCGGCTAAGTATTTGGACGAACAGGGCTTTACCTGTCTTTCGGAAAAGCAAGACTGGGCGCTTTGCGAAGACGGGAAGTATTACGTCAAGCGCGGCGCTTGTCTTTTGGCGTTCACCGTCGGCGCTTTGGACGAATTTTCGTATAAAATCGTCGCTTCGCACGTGGATTCCCCTGCCTTAAAACTCAAAGAAAATCCCGTTATGAACGCGGGCGCGTATACGACGCTCAACGTCGAAACGTACGGCGGCGGTATTTGGTATTCTTTCTTTGACCGCCCCTTGAAAATCGCAGGTAGAGTGATTAAAAAGGAAGACGAGCGTATCCTTTCACAAACGATGGAAAGTCCGTTTTTCGTCACCATTCCATCGGTAGCGGTACACCAACAGCGCGAAGTGAATGAAAAATTCGGGGTCAATCCGCAAGTGGATTTGTTGCCCTTAACCGCCCTTTCTACGGGCGAAACAGATTGCATGCAAGCGCTTGTCGGCGATAACGCTATCGCGTACGATTTGTTCGTCGTCAACACGCAAGAACCGTATAGCTTTGGCGTAAACGGTGAATTTTTGGCGTCGCCGCGCATTGATAATTTGACCAGCGCTTACGCGTCGTTACAGGCATTAACGGCGCACGCAGGCGAAGAAGGCGTTTGCGTAGCCGCGCTTTTCAATCGTGAAGAAGTGGGCAGCGCAGGTCCGCAAGGCGCAGGCGGCGACTTTTTAGAACATACCCTGCGCCGTATTGCGTACGCGCTCCGCTTTGACGATAACGAATTTTATAAGGCGATTGCGTCGTCCTTCTTCGTTTCGGTGGATAACGCGCACGCAAAGCACCCCAACCACGGCGAAAAATCCGACCCCACGAATACGACCCTGCTCGGCGGCGGCGTCGTGATTAAAGCGCACGCAGGCGGCGCATACCTTACCGACGGGCTGTCTTCGGCGGTTATGAAGACGGTATTCGATAAAGCGGGCGTGAAGTATCAAACGTTTTATAACCGTTCGGATATGCGCAGCGGCAGTACGCTTGGCGTATCCGCGTTGACAAGACTTGGCGCAAACGGCGTGGATATCGGGCTTGCGCAGCTTGCCATGCATTCCGCTTGCGAATGTTTTGCCAAGGCCGATTATGAAGAAATGGTCAACGGCTTAACGGCGTTTTATTCTTCGTCTATTATTACGGAAGACGACGGATTTAGCGTCCGTTAACAGTAAATCAAGCACGCAAAACGGCAACCTTATCGGCTGCCGTTTTTTTGTTGATATTGAATGAAAAGTATCCGTTTTTCTTCCATGGGATTCTTCCGCTTACGCGTCAGAATGACGGGTTAGGACGGATTACATGCCATCTTACGATGGATTACATACCGCTAACGCGGATTACATGCCGTGATTACGGATTGAATAATGATAGTAAATGAGCAAGAACAAACACAAGTTCAACGCCGAGTTACGACGTATATCATCCGTTTTTTATTTCAAGAATGCTCTAAACGCCAAATACGTTTCATATACGTCCGCTTTGGAAACGACTTCGTAGGGTGCGTGCATGGATACGACGGCTACGCCGATATCAATGGTATTGATATTATATTTTGCAATATATTTTGCAACCGTTCCGCCGCCGCCAACGTCGACCTTACCAAGCTCGCCCGTTTGCCAAATAACGCCGTTTTCGTCGAAAATCCTTCTAATGTACGCCACAAATTCCGCGTCGGCGTCGTTAGAACCGCTCTTACCGCGTGCGCCCGTGAATTTGGTAATCCCTGCGCCGCAAGAAACGTATGCGGAATTGAGCTTTTCGCAAACTTCGGGATAGTTGGGGTCGTACGCCGCGTTTACGTCCGCCGAAAGGCACATGGAGTTTGCGCGAACCGCCGCCGACGATACGCCAAAGGACGCCGCAATTTCGTCCATAAGGTCGATAAAGAGCGAAGATTGCATGCCCGTCGTACCTTCGCTGCCGATTTCTTCTTTATCGGCAAGAATGACCATGGTGGTATGCGGGTTTTCCGTTTCGTCCAAAAGCGCGGTGTATGCTGGATACGAACATACTCTATCGTCATGTCCGTACGCGCCGATCAGCGCTCTGTCAAAGCCGATATCTTTTGCCTTGAACGCAGGCACTACGCAAAGCTCTGCGCTTAAAAAGTCCGCTTCGTCCATGCCGTATTTTTCGTTAAGGATTTTCAAAAGATTTTCTTTTACCGTCTTATCCTTATCGTCGCTTGCCGCGGTATAGGGAATATTCCCCAGCCAAATGTTCAAATCTTCGCCCCCGATAGCTTCGCCAAGCGTTTTGGCGTTTTGCTTTGCCGCCAAGTGGGGCAACAAATCGCTGATATAGAACACGGGATCGTTTTCGTCTTCGCCCACTTTTACGTTGATAACGTCCCCGTTTTTCAACGCGACTGCGCCGTGGAGCGCAAGGGGTACGGTTGCCCATTGATATTTACGGATACCGCCGTAATAATGCGTTTTCGCAAACGCGATATTTTCCGTTTCGTACAAGGGCACTTGTTTGAAATCGATACGGGGGCTGTCGATATGCGACGCAATAATACGTACGCCGTCTTCGGCAACGTTTTTCGTACCGATTTTGATAAGGTACAGGTTTTTGCCGCGATTGTCGTAGTATACTTTATCCCCAGCGACAAGCTTTTGTCCGAATTTGAACGGCTTGTAGCCAGCGGCAATAGCCGCTTGTTTTACGTACGCGCAAGATTCGCGTTCGGTTTTGCCTTCGTCGATAAAGCGTTTATACCCTTCGGCATAGTCAAAAATTTCTTTTAAGAGTTTTTCGTCCGCTTTTTCGTAAACGTTGGTTCTTTTGTAAGCAAGTTGACTCATGTTATATATCCTTCCTTTATTGATTTTTTTATTTTGAATGATAAATGTATTGTCTGTTTGAAATGGAAAAACGGTATCATCTAAACGGTCGCCCGTTTGAAAGGGAAAAACGGTAGATTAAAACGTCGCCGTACTTCCTTCTTCAACGTCATGTTGAACGTAGTGAAACATCCCTTCATACGTAAGTCCGTAATCTCGCCTATGGGATTCTTCGCTTTGCTCAGAATGACGTTTGGGACGGATTACATACCATGATTACAAATTGAATAATGGCAGTAAACACGCAAGGGCAAACGCAAGTTCGACGGACTTTGTGTCACTCGTTTGAAATGGGAAAACGGATTAGATACGAGTAAATCAAGGAGAAGGAGCATTTTCGCCGTGAGCGTACTTGGCGTACGTGAGCAAGAAAAGCGCAAACTTAACGTTGCTTGTTTGAAAGAGAAAACGGATTAGATACGAGTAAATCAAGGAGAAGGAGCATTTTCGCCGTGAGCGTACTTGGCGTACGTGAGCAAGAAAAGCGCACCTTCGACGCTGAGTTACGACGTATATAATTCGTTTTTTTGTTTTTTAATGGAGAAAACCCTTAATGATTTGCTCTTCCGCTTCTTTCTCCGACAATCCTAAGGTCATCAGCTTAATCAGCTGTTCCCCTGCGATTTTGCCGATAGCCGCCTCGTGAATGAGCTCGGCGTCAATATGGTTTGCCGAAAGGCAAGGCGCGGCGGTAACGGACGCGTCGTCCATGATAATGGCGTCACATTCGGTATGCCCTTTACACGGCGCGTTGCCGTTCATGGTAGACACGAAATTTTGACGGGATTGCCCTGCCGCTACCGAACGGGACATGATGTCCGTACGGCAACCTTCGCCGTTGATATCCACGACGAAATCGGTGTCCGCCGTTTGCTTGCCGTGGGTGTAGAGCTTTTCCTTAACGATAAATTCCGAGCCAGCTGCCATATCCGCTTTGGTTACGCGGTTGGTGGAGTCAATCCCCTTGATTTGCGTGGTTTCCATCGTCAGGCTTGCGCCTTCTTCCAAATGCACCACCGTGGTGGGGTTCATGACGTTTTCGCCGTTGCCGTCCCCGTCGCCGTAGTGCTTTTCCACGTACTTAACCTTGGCGTTTTTGCCTACGTAAAAGGTATGCACACCGTCGTGACGGGACGTCATATCTACGCCGCCGCAATTATGAATACCGCAGCCTGCGACGATAACGACGTCGGCGTTTTCGCCGATATGAAAATCGTTATACACCATTTCCTGCCAACCAGCCTTGCTGATGATAACGGGAATGTGCATACTCTCGTTTTTGGTGTTAGGTTTAATATAAATATCAATCCCCTGTTTTCCGTCCGTTTTGGGAACGATTTCAATATTTTCAGTCGATTTCCTGCCAGCCGATTGCCCGTTTGCGCGAATGTTATACGCCCCTTCGGGTACGCCGTGCAAATCGGCTATTTGCATAAGCAGGTCTTTTTCAATAGCGTCCATAGCGTTCTCCTTTACAGCTTTGCCGTAAGCACGCGGCAAGCGTCCGATCCGAGCAGCTTAGGCAAAACGTCTTCCTTTTTTCCTACGCTGTCAATACGTCCGTCCGCAATCACCACAATGGTATCGGCAATATTGAGAATACGTTCTTGGTGGGAAATAATGAGAATATTCCCCTTCGTCTTTTCATGCATTTTTTCAAACACCTTAATCAAATTGCCAAAGCTCCACAAGTCAATCCCCGCTTCGGGTTCGTCGAAAATGGAAAGCTTGGTACTACGCGCCAAAATGGTGGCAATCTCAATGCGTTTGAGCTCTCCGCCCGAAAGGGACGCGTTGACTTCACGGTCTAAATAATCTCTCGCGCAAAGCCCTACTTCGGAAAGATAGGCGCAAGCGTCGGAGACCTTGGTGGTTTTGCCTGCGGCAATATTGATTAAATCGCGTACGGTCAAGCCCTTAAAACGCACGGGCTGTTGAAAGGCGTACGAAATGCCCCTTTGCGCGCGTTCGGTCACCGAAAGGTTTGTAATATCTTCTCCGTCCAAGTAGATTTTCCCGCTCGTCGGTTGCAAAATCCCCGCAACGATTTTGGCAAGAGTCGATTTACCGCCGCCGTTCGGGCCTGTGAACGCCACAAACCGTTCGTCGAGCGTTAAGTTGATATCCTTTAATATTTCTTTTTCGCCCAGCTCGTCCTTGACTTTATAGCTGACGTTTTTAAGCTGTAACATTTTTTCGTGAGTTCCTTTTTTATTTTCCACTATACATATACCGCAAACGGTAAATTTTCAAACGCGTAGCGTTAAAAAATCTCCATGAGCGCGGCATGATTTTTCAACCATTTGCGACGGGTTTTGTAATCGGGCGCGTATTTTGCCACTTCCGCCCAAAACAAAGGCGAATGATTTTTGTGTTTGACGTGCGCAAGCTCGTGTATAATCACGTATTCCACGACTTCCGAAGGCGCGTATAAAAGCCGAAAGGTATACCGCAAGGCGTCGTCGTGCGAGCACGAACCCCACTTACTTTTCGCCGTAGAAACGGCTACGCTTTTATACGAAACCCGCATACGCTCCGCCAGCCGCGCCGTCTGCTCCATAAAAATACGTTTCGCATTTTCTTTTAGCCATGCAACCAGCCGCTTTCGTGCGTTTTTTGTAGGTACGTATAGCCGATTTTTGTCCCTATCCATGGTAATTAAAGTACCTTCGTAAAGACAAACCGTATACGTTTTTCCCAAAATCGACAAGGTGTATCCCTGTAAATTATCGGCAGGCAACACGACGCTTGCGGCGGCAAATTCCGCCTGTTTTTTGCGTATCCAGCTCTCCTTTTCGGCTAAAAAGGAAAAAATCCGTTCCGTAGCGCAACGCATAGGCGCGCGCACCGTAACTCTGCCAAAACAGTCAATACTGACAGACAGCGTTTTACGTGCGGAACGGATAATTGTATCAGGCTGTATCATGCAGCCGAGAATTTACGCTTCGTAACCCATAGGGTTGCCGCTTTGCCACTTCCATTGTGAAGCGCACATTTCTTCGATACCGAATTTGGCTTCCCATTTGAGCTCGGCTTTCGCCTTATCGGGGGACGCGTAGCAAGCAGCGATATCGCCCGAGCGGCGTTCGCAAATCTTATACGGCAGCTTTTTGCCGCACGCTTTTTCAAACGCGTGAATCATTTCAAGAACGCTGTATCCATGACCCGTACCCAAGTTATAGATATGTACGCCAGCTTTCGTGCATTGTTCGATTGCGGCGATATGACCAAGAGCAAGGTCGACGACGTGAATGTAATCGCGTACGCCCGTTCCGTCGGGAGTATCGTAATCGTTGCCGAATACGTTAATGCATTGTAATTTACCCGACGCCACCTGCGCCACGAAAGGCATTAAGTTGTTGGGAATCCCCTTAGGGTCTTCCCCGATTAAACCGCTTTCATGCGCGCCGACGGGATTGAAGTAACGAAGAAGAATGATATTCCATTCGTTATCCGCTTTATACAAATCCTGCATAATGTTTTCCATCATGAGCTTGGTGCTGCCGTAAGGGTTAGTGGTAGAAAGACGGCAGTTTTCGTCCAAGGGTAAACGTTCGGGGTCGCCGTAAACGGTTGCGGAAGAAGAGAAGATAATCTTCTTGACGTTGTTCTTTTCCATAACTTGTAAAAGCGAAACCGTACCGCTGATATTGTTTTCGTAGTACTTCAAGGGCAGCTTACAGCTTTCGCCAACCGCCTTAAACGCCGCAAAGTGAATAACGGCGTCCACTTTATGCGATTTGAAAATCTTATCCATCATTTCGCTATCGCGAATATCCGCTTCGTAGAAAGTTGCCGTCTTTCCCGTAAGCTTTTGCACACGGCGCAAGCTTTCGGGGCTAGAATTGCTGAAATTGTCTACCACGACGACTTCGTAGTTCTTGTTTAAAAGCTCCAACACGGTATGCGAACCGATATAGCCGCAACCACCCGTTACTAAAATAGCCATAAATATTTACCTGCCTTCATATATTTTAATTTTCTTCTTCTTCAAACAGCGGGTCATCCGACAGCTTGGTACGGATACGCAATACCTTTTGTTGCGTAGCCTTGACGATTTTAAGGTCAATATTCTTATAGCGAATGACTTCGCCGATCGGCGGAATTGCGCCGTACTGTTCGGTCACCCAACCGCCAACGGTGTTGGATTCACATTCCAAATCGTTTTCTTCCATATCGTAAAGATTGAAAAAGTCGGTGAGCTCGCATTTACCGTCCACCCAGAATTCCCCGTCGGCAATTTTGCCCGAAAGCACTTCTTCTTCGTCGTGTTCGTCCCAAATTTCACCGACAAGCTCTTCTAAAATATCTTCCAAGGTAACGATACCCACCAAACCGCCGTATTCGTCGGATACCGCAGCCATGTGTATCTTGCTTTTTTGCAGTTCTTTCAAAAGAGCGGAGATACGCGTATATTCGGTGGTGAAAACAATGTCTTGCACCACGGAAGAGATATCTTTGTCGCCTTTGATGTAGCTAGCGTAGAAATCACGTTGATGGATAAGCCCGACGACGTTGTCGATAGTGTCCCTATACACAGGCAAACGGGAATATCCCGTCTTTTCAAACGTTTCCTTGATCTCGTCCATCGTTTCGCCTTCGTTTACGGCGTAAACGTCTACGCGGGGTACTAAAATATCTTCCACCTTCAAGTCGTCGAATTCCAGCGCAGAGCGCACAAGCTCCGATTCGTCTTCTTTAAGCGTACCGTCTTCTTCCGCTTCGTCAACCAGCGAACGAAGTTCTTCATCCGTGACCGTTTCGTCCTTTTCCAGCTTGAATATCTTCGCAAGTCCCGCTTTGTATAAATCAAAAATTTTCCCAAACGGCAGCAACAGCCAGTAGAAAAGCTGCATTAAAGGATAGAAGAAGAAACACATTTTTTCAGGGTACACGCTTGCAAGATATTTGGGCGTAATTTCACCGAATAAGAGCACGACAACGGTGAGAACTGCCGTAGAAACGGTGGTAGAATCAATGCCCGTGCCAACTAAAAGCTGTGCAAACAAAATCGTACTAAGCGCCGAAGCGGTAATATTTACAATGTTATTACCGACGAGAATGATGGTTACAAGCTTATCGTAGTTTTCGTCCGCAAATTTATAAACGGCTTTCGCATTCTTCTTACCCAGCGCGACCATGCTTTTGAGCTTGATTTTGTTCGCGCAGGAATACGCCGTCTCCGTCCCCGAGAAAAACCCGGAAAGGAGCACCAAAACTACGATAATAATAGATAGGGGAAGGGGTTCCATAAGATATCTTTGAATATCCTCCTGTAAAATAAAGATTTTTAATAAGGTTCTACCTTATCCACAATATTATAATACATTCGGCAAAGCTTTGTCAACACGAAAGAAAGGAAGTTTGTATTTTTTCACAAATTTTTTACGCCTTTTTACGCTTTATTCCCCCTTTTGCGCGTTTTTTAACCGTTCTTTCTTCTCAAAGGCAGGTTGTCCTGCAAAATGGCAAGCCGCAAAATGTCCGTCGCCGCAATCGGCAAACGGCGGCACTCTCTCAAAACAACGTTCCTGCGCCATAAAACAGCGTGGCGCAAACGGACAGCCGTGCGTTTCCCGCAAGCCTTCTATTTGCGCAGGCAAAGGCAAAAGCTCCCCTTCGCCCCGCACCTTAGGCGCGGCGGCGGCAAGCGCGACGGTGTACGGATGGCGCGGTTCTTTCATTACCTGCTGCGAAGTGCCAAGCTCTACGATTTTCCCAAGATACAAAACGGCTATCCTATCCGAAATATGCTCCACCACGGACAAATCGTGGGAGATAAAAAGATAGGTCAAGCCCCGTTCTTTTTTTAAGTCAGCTAAAAGATTGAGTATTTGCGCCTGTACCGAAACGTCCAAAGCGGACACGCACTCGTCGCAAACGATTAGCTTAGGTTTAAGCGCAAGCGCGCGCGCAATACACACCCTTTGGCGTTGACCGCCCGAAAATTGATGGGGATAACGGTGCATGACCTGTGGCGGCAAGCCACAGGCTTGTAATACGTCCGCCACGTATTTTTGCAATTCTTCCTTTTTTGCTACGCCGTGCAAAAGAACCCCTTCCGCGACGATTTGTCCTACCGTCATACGCGGGTCAAGCGACGAATACGGGTCTTGGAACACGATTTGTAAATCCTTTCGCAACGTGCGAAGTTCTCTCTCCGTAAGTTTGGTGATATCCACGCCGCTATCAAACAGCGCGTCTAATTTTTGAAATTCTTTATTGCCTTCGTATCGTCTTTTGACGTCTAAAAGCAAGCGTCTATCCCCGCTTTGCAAAGAGTATAACCCTGCTTGAAAAGCCTGCTCGTCCACACATAAAAGCCCGCCAAGCACGCGCGCGGCGGTACGGATTTTCCCGTTTAACTCTTCCCCTTTTTCCACGAGTTTGGCATATTTTTTGCGATACGTATACGCATTTTTGAGTATTTTTTGCACGTAACGGGGACGAAGTTTCCAAATATCGGTATCCCGATACAGCACTTCGCCGTCCGTAGCGGGATATAGTCCAAGCACCGTTCTTCCCAAGGTAGATTTTCCGCTACCGCTTTCCCCTACGATAGAAAAGGTTTCGCCCTTTTGAATATCCACCGTTACCCCGTCCACGGCGCGCAAAATTTTCTTTACGCCCTTGACGGGGAAATATTTTCTAAGCCCGACAATCGACAATACGTTTGGCATGCGCTTTGCTCCTTCTTATTTTCACGTCCGCATAAAAACAGGCGATACGGTGTCCGTCTTCCCGTTCGGTTAAAGGCGGTCGCTTATCCATACATTCCTGCGTGCAATAACTGCACCGCGTACAAAACGGACAGCCTTTCGGTACGTTGGCGGGGTGCGGAACGTTACCTTGGATACAGGCAATCGGCTCGCCTTTTTTTTGGTTTTCAGGCAAACAGGCGAACAGCCCTTCGGTGTAGGGATGGGAATACCTGCCCTGCTTGAAAATATCCGCTTTGACGCCGTCTTCCACCACCACGCCGCCGTACATGACCACAACGCGGTCGGCGACGGCGTTCACCACCCCCAAATCGTGCGTGATTAAAAGCACCGCCGTACTCTGTTTCGCTTGTAATTCCTTCATTAACCGCAAAATTTGCGCCTGTACGGATACGTCCAAAGCGGTGGTCGGTTCGTCCGCAATCAAAAGCTTAGGTCGGCAGGCAAGCGCCATGGCAATCATCACCCGTTGCCGCATACCGCCAGAAAGCTGGTGCGGATAGCTGCGCAAAACGCGCTCGGGCTCGGCAATGCGCACGCTAATCAGTAATTCCTTAGCTACGTCCAGCGCTTGGCTTTTGGTGTAATTTCTATGCAAGCGCAAGGGTTCGCACAGCTGTCTTGCCACGGTAAACACGGGGTTTAGCGCCGTCATGGGCTCTTGAAAGACGACGGCGATACGGTTACCGCGGAGCCTTCTCAAATCTTCTTCGCCCAGCTTAGCAAGGTCAAGCGTTTGCCCGTCAAAGGTAAATAAAATCTCTCCGTTTTCGATTGCGCCGTTTTCGTCTAACAGGCGTAAAACGCTCATGGCGGTAACGCTTTTTCCCGAACCGCTTTCCCCCACGACGCACAGCGTTTCCCCTTCTAAAAGCGAAAAGGAAACGCCGTCTACCGCATAAAACGAGCCCTTACGGGTATGGAAACGTACGCGTAAATCGCGTACGTCCAACAACCGATTATTTTCGTTCATTAAATACATACCCCACGCATTTTTATTTTTATCGGCTGTTTTTCGGATCAAGCGCGTCACGCAAAGCGTCGCCTACGACGTTGATGCAAATGACGGCAAGCGATAAAAAGAGCGACGGAAACAGCCATTGCCACCAGTAGTTTTGTATCACCGTACTATTATTGCTGCCGTTGAGCATATTCCCCCAAGTGGGTTGAGGCGGTTGCACGCCAAAGCCCAAATACGACAGCGACGATTCCGTCAAAAGACAGCCCGCAAAGTCCAACGTCATACTCACCAAAATCACCGAAACGACGTTAGGCAGGATATGGCGAAACGCCACCCGTAACGGGCTTGCGCCTACCGCCTTTGCCGCCGTAACGAATTCCTTTTCCCGTTCGGCAAGCACTTGTCCGCGCAGCATACGCGCAAGCCCCGTCCAAGACAGCGCGCCTAAAATGAGCATAATGATAAAAATGCGCATACCTTCGGACACGTCGTAATAGCGAATGACCTGCGATAAAAGCATGGCAAACGGCAAGAACGGGATAGACGAAAATATTTCCGTAACGCGCATTAACAGCGTATCGACGACACCGCCGAAATACCCTGCCAAGCAACCGACGATAACGGCAATCAAGGACGAAATCACGACGGCTACCGCCCCTACCGTCATGGTCATTCTGCCCCCGTGGACGATACGCGCAAAGACGTCCCGTCCCCGTCCGTCCGTGCCCATCAGATACCCTTTCAGCCCTGCGGTTTGGACTAATTTACCTTCTCCATTGACTATATACGATTGCATAGCCCCTGCAAACGCTTGCGCGCTTTCCCCCTTGAAAGAAAGCTTGCATTGTCCATAAGCGTTATGTCCCCAACCGTACGCGTTGCCTAGGTTAGTAACCCCGACAAAATGCCGCGCGCCGCCGTCTACAACGGTAAAATACTCCCCGTCCAAAAGGTTAGGGAATTCGTTCTCCCCGTTTTCAATCGCCCCTGCAACCACCACGTCGTAATCTTCGGTCAACGCACAAACGCATTTTCCCGTCGCCGTTAAGCCCATCACCCGTTTATTTTGCAAATAACTCGCCCACGATACTCTGCCTTCCCGCAAGCTGTACGCGCTTTGGAATAAATGCTCCCCGCCCGTCGATACACTCCCGTCGGCAAGCAACGCGATAGCGGCGGCGTTGGTAAAGCAAACGCTTTGCACGTTTTGCATACCGTTTATCGCCGATAAATTTTTAACGGCGTTGACGTTTCCCCATGCCTGCACGCTGCCGTCCGCGTACACCAACGCGGACACTTGATATCCGCATACGAGCGAACGCACGCTGCCAAGCTCTATTCCCGACGAAAAATCGGGCATGGGGAGCGCGTTAAGCACGGGAGACGTGGAATACTGTCCGCAGCTGTTATCCCCCCAGCCGACGAGCTTGCCGTTTTTGGTGACGGCAAGGATATGGTCTTTCCCCGCCGCCGCAAACGCCACGCCTTCGCGTTGCACGCTATCGGGAATTTTTTTTAAATCCGTCTTTTGTAAGCGGTCTTTACTCGCCCCCCAAACGAAGAGCTCACCTTGCCTTGAAACACCTATCGTAAACCCCGAAAAACCGTCGATATAGCGCACCGAGCCGCGCAGCTTTTTCGGCACGGAGCAAAGGGAATAGGTGGGCGCTAAATTTTGTTGCAGGGCGTCGGTGTAGTTGACGTCCATGGGCACGAACAGCGGCGCGATAAACACAAACAAAAACAACGCGACAAGCACAAACAAAGCCGCCACCGCCGACTTTTTGGCAAAAAAATTTTCTTTTAATAGACGCGACGGACTTTCGATTTGCCCGTCCAGCCCTTCCAAGCGTTTCCCGATAAACGCCCGTTTTATCCATACGCCTATACGCTTGAACGCATACATGGTAGCGTGAAATGCTCTTTGAAAGACGTTTTGCTGTTTACGGTTCATACCTTTCCCCCAAGGCGAATACGCGGGTCAACCAAGCCGTACGCGATATCGACGAGCAAATTCCCCACAAGCGCAAGCAGGATATAAAACATTTGCATAGCAAGCGCCACTTCGTTGTCGTTGGTCGTTAAAGCGTCGAAATACACCTTCCCCAAACCGTTAATGCCAAACACGTTTTCAATCATAATCGACCCCGAAAACACGCCAAGCAACCACCCTATCACAAGCGAAATAATCGGGATAAGCGCGTTCCGCCACGCGTGCGAGCGCACGACGAGCCGTTTAGGCAATCCCTTAGCCTTTGCCGTACGGATACAATCAAGCGATAACGCTTCGGTCATTGCCGCGCGTACGTAACGGGTCATACCGCCAAGTGAACAAAAGGTCATCACGATAAGGGGCAAAGCAAAATGATACAATCTATCCAAAAACGCGCGTATGCCCGTATAGTCTTTCCCCACCGACGACATACCCGAAACGGGAAAGATATTCAAGCGGATGGCAAACAACCAAATGAATAAAATCGCTACGATAAAGGTGGGTAGGCTGTACCCCACAATCGTCCCTACCTGCACGGCGGCGTCACGCTTACTCCCCCGTTTCTCGGCGCAAAAAATCCCAAGCGGCAGAGTAATCCCCAGCGCCGCAGTTGTCGCAAACAAATTGAGAAACAGCGTATTTAAAAGCGGTTCTTTGACCACTTCCCATACGGGCTTTCCGTAGGTGAGCGAAGTCCCGAAATTGCCTTGCAACAACCCTTTGAACGCGCCGTCGTAAAAGGGCGCAAGTCCCAGCCAACGCAAATAGCGAACAAAGATATTCCCGTCAAGGCCGTATCGACGTTGCCAGTAAAGATACCGTTCCGCATAGTTTAAATTTTTATTTGCGGCAATCTCCTGCAAAGCCATATCCGCCGCCTTATCCACGGGAATAAGATTATATACAAGATAGATAACTAGCGATAAAATCAACATTGTCACTAGCATATACAATAGCCGCTTAACAATATATTTACCCATCATATTCCTGATAAAAATCCGCCTTATCCTGCAAAAAGTTACTACTGTACTGCGCGTACATGGCAGGGTCAATCGTCCATGAAAAGGACTGATCGTATGCCGCACCCGTAAAGCCCGTGGCAAAGTTGACCGCGCCAAAACGAGCTTTGGTAAACCCATACGCAGGCATTTGATAGTATTCTCCGTAAAGCGCGGAAGTCATATCCCCCGACGTATAGGTGATATACGCGCCGATTTTTTCGCCCGCGTTGGGGTTGTTTTGCCACGAAGTAATCAGTTGATCGGTTACGGGGTTGGGTTGCGTACCCATCCAGTTGATTACGAGCGGCATATAATATTCCCCGTCCACCTTCACCGTTTTATACTTATTATCGGTGGACGCAAACGCCAAATTAGAATAACTCTTTTCATATCCCGACAGCTTTTTATAGCGCACGCCCCGTCCTTCATAGGGCTCACCCTTAACGTTATAAATAAAGCCGCCGTCTTCCAAACACTCTATCGCCTTATCCACGCTGTATTCGTACGCGTCTAGGCGCATGCTATCCGCAACCGCCTTATAGGCAGGCGAGCCCACGTAATAGGGCGCGTGCACCACGCTACCGTAACCGCCCGTAAACGTACGGGCAAACTCCGCGCGATCGAGCGTGTGCATGACGGCGCGGCGAACCTGCGCAAACTGCGTTGGACCAAAATCGCAACGGAAGGCAAGCTTGCCGTACCCCGCCCTATCGTAATGATTTTCCTTAAAACGCACGTTATCCACCACCGCAAGCGCGGCGCGCGTTTCTTCCCCGCCTGTCACCGACGCCAAAACGTCCACTCTGCCTTTTTTCAGCTGGTCAAGCTGCGTTTCCGCGACCATTTTAACGTACGAAATTCTATCGATTTGCGCTTTACCGCGGTGATCCCCTTTATACTTTGGATTGCGTTTCAATACCGCCGTCTTTTCGCTTGCGTCGTAGCGTTCGACGTAGTACGGCCCTGCGTACGGAAAAACGGTGGACGACGTTTCGCGTACGTTTCTTTCTATCACCTTTGCCATGGCGTACGTTTGAATACCGTTTTGTTCTGTCCGTTTATAAAAATCCTTGGTAATATACGCGCCGTCACCGTCGTCCAAAACGACGTTTTCCCCCAAATACAAAGCCGTAGGCATAGGCGAAAATTCCCCGTAACGCATAGCGTAATAATACTGCGCGTATTCCTTTTTCACCGTCACCGAAAAGGTGTGCTTATCCAAAAGCCGCACGCCTGAAAAGGGAACGGACTCGCCCGTGCCGTCGTAGGCGGAAAAGCTTTCATAGCCTACCACCGTCAACCCCGCCGCGTCGTTGCCGCCTGCTTCTTTCATAACCTTCGTGCTCCCTGCCAGCAAGGAAACGAGATAATTTTCCGCCGTGATGGGCGAACCGTCTGAAAAGACAAGGTCGTCCGCGATATGGAAGGTAAACGTTTTCGTTCCGTCCGCATTATCCGTTTGCGTATGCCAAAGCAAAACGTCCTTCCCCGCCCAAACGTAATTGCCGTCCTTATCCGTCGCTACGGTAGAATATCCACTCGTAAGCTCCTGCACGGCAAGGTCTGCCGCCCCTGGTATGGATTTTCCAAACGACGCGTTACGGAAAAGCCCCGAAAGCTCGGTATTACTGCCAAGCGCCACGGCGTTCTCGCCCGACACCACTTTCGCCCCGACGATTGCCGCGGCAACGTTCCAGTACGGGTTTGTGTCTAATTTATCGATTTTCGCATTATATACGTCGTAGTACTGGTTGGAATAGAGCGGCGCTTCGGGCACGAGATAATTCCAACGTTGCATGAACAATCGCCACCATTCGTTGTACGCTTTTTCCGCCGTGTCAAAGCTCCCCGACGGCGTCGTGTTATATACCATTGCCATAGATAAAAAATCCATGCCGAGCTCGTATTCTTTTCCGTTTACGTTCACGTATGCCAAGCCGTCCCATTCGGTTACCATATCCACGGTAACGTCTTTGCCGATTTCACCGTAAACCGAGCGGAAGTCTTCGCGGGTAACGACGTCGCCTAAAAAATCGTTTTGGGGATTGCCGCCGCAAGCGGTCATTCCCCATACGCAGAGCAGCGTCAAGCAAACGACGCTCTTTTTTCGTATATTTTTCAAACTATTCATATCTACTATTTTGTTCCGACTTCAAATTTTTATACCGCAAAATACTTGACGAAAAACCGCATTTTTGCTATACTATAAAAAATACGGTCATGAAGGAGAACGTTATGAAAGACGTACGTTTAGAAACCAAATGCGTGCAAGGCGGCTATACGCCCCAAAACGGTGAACCCCGCCAAATCCCTATCGTCCAAAGCACCACGTTTAAATATGCGACCAGCGAAGACATGGGCAAGCTGTTCGATTTAGAAGCAAGCGGGTATTTTTATTCCCGTTTACAAAACCCTACCTGCGATACGGTAGCGGCGAAAATTTGCGCCATGGAAGGCGGCAGCGCGGCTATGTTGCTCTCTTCGGGACAAGCAGCTTCGTTTTTCTCCATCTTTAATATCGCAAGCGCAGGCGATCACGTCGTTTCGTCGTCCAGCATTTACGGCGGCACGTATAACCTGTTTGCCGTTACCATGAAACGCATGGGCATTGACTTTACCTTCGTTTCCCCCGATTGTACGGACGAAGAATTGAACGCGGCGTTTCAACCCAACACCAAAGCGGTGTTCGGCGAAACGATTGCCAACCCTGCCCTTACCGTACTTGACATTGAACGCTTTGCCAAAGCGGCGCATGCGCACGGCGTGCCTTTGATTATCGACAACACGTTTGCCACTCCCGTAAATTGCCGCCCGTTTGAATTCGGCGCGGATATCGTCACCCACTCCACCACCAAATATATGGACGGACATGGCGTGGCAGTAGGCGGTTGTATCGTCGATTCAGGCAACTTTGACTGGACGGCGCACGCCGATAAATTCCCTGGGCTTTGTACGCCTGACGAAAGCTACCACGGCATTACCTACACCGAAAAATTCGGTCAAGGCGGTGCATATATCACCAAAGCGACGGCGCAACTCATGCGCGATTTCGGCTCAACGCAATCCCCGCAAAGCGCGTTTTATCTCAATCTTGGCTTGGAAAGCTTGCACCTTAGAATGGAACGCCATTGTTTCAACGGACAGAAGGTAGCGGAATACTTGGAAAGCGATAACCGTATTTCTTGGGTAAATTACCCTGGTTTGCCGTCTAACAAGTATTATGAATTAGCGAAAAAATATATGCCGAACGGCACTTGCGGCGTCGTATCCTTTGGGGTAAAAGGCGGTAGAGCCGCGGCGGAAAAATTCATGAAGGCGTTGAAAATGATTGCTATTGAAACGCACGTAGCCGACGCGCGCTCTTGCTGTTTACACCCTGCAAGCGCAACGCATAGACAAATGAACGAACAAGAACTCATTGCAGCAGGCATACCGGGAGATTTAATCCGTCTTTCCTGTGGCATTGAACATTATCAAGATCTTATCGACGATATCCGCGCGGCTTTGGACACGTTATAAGAGAAAAAGGAATTTGATATGCCTATCAAGATACCCAACAACTTACCTGCCGTAAAAACTTTGGAAGGGGAAAATATTTTCGTCATGACGGAAACGCGTGCGCTCACGCAAGATATCCGTCCTTTGAAAATACTCATTCTCAATCTCATGCCCAAAAAGATTGAAACGGAAACGCAATTTGCGCGGCTCTTGGGAAATACCCCCTTGCAGGTTGAGCCTACGCTCGTCCATACTACTTCCCATCAATCGAAAAACGTTTCGCAGGAGCATTTGCTTGCCTTTTACAAAACGTTTAACGACGTGAAGAATGAAAACTTCGACGGTATGATTATCACGGGCGCGCCCGTAGAACATATGCCCTTTGAAGAAGTGGAGTACTGGCAAGAGCTTTGCGAAATTATGGAATGGAGCAAAACGCACGTACACAGTACGCTGCATATTTGTTGGGGGGCGCAAGCGGGGCTTTATTACCATTACGGTATTCAAAAGCACGGCGTTCCTGAAAAAATGTTTGGGGTATTCCCCCATCAGGTAGAACACAAATCGTCCATTTTATTCCGTGGCTTTGACGACACGTTTATGGTGCCGCAATCCCGTCATACGACTGTTTATCGAGAAGATATCGAGAAGATAAAGGATTTAAAAATTCTCGCTTCGTCTACCCAAACAGGCGTATATGCCGTTTCCACTCAAAACGGTAAACAAATCTTTATTACGGGACACTCGGAATACGACGCGGACACCTTGAAAAACGAATATTTGCGCGATTTATCGCAAGGCAAACCCATTAAAATACCCGTTCATTATTTCCCGAACGACGACGCAAGTCAACCGCCTTTGGTATCGTGGCGCGGACACGCCAACCTGCTTTTTTCCAACTGGCTGAACTACTTCGTTTACCAAAGCACTCCTTACGATATTACGAAAATATAACGAAAAAAAAACCTGTGAACAATCGTTCACAGGTTTTTTCGTTTCTATTTAATCAAATCTTTGATAACTTCGCCTGCTATCAAAAGCCCCGCAACGGGTGGTACGAAAGAAATACTTGCAGGAATGGGCTTACCGTCGTCGTCTACGCCGCTATGGTTGGGCTTTTCCTTGGAATAGACCACCTTCAACCGCTCAATGCCCCGTTTTTTCAACTCCCGTCGCATCACTCTTGCCAACGGACAAACGTCCGTTTTGAACACGTCGGCAACTTCAAACGCGCCACCGTCCAGCTTATTCCCCGTCCCCATGGACGAAATAACGGGAATTCCCAAACGGGTACATTCTTCAATAATAGCGAGCTTTCCGCTGACGGTATCAATAGCGTCCACGACGTAATCGACCTTCGTAAAATCAAACGCAGCTTTGTTTTCGGGCAAGAAAAACAGCTCGTACGTATACACGCGGATATTTGGATGGATATCCAAAACGCGCTCTTTCGCCGCCTGCGTTTTGTATTTGCCCACCGTTGAACGGAGCGCAAAGATTTGTCGGTTGAGATTGCTCTCCTGCACTTTATCGTTATCGATAAGGTGCAATTCCCCTACGCCGCCCCGAGCCAAAGCTTCGACAACGTAGCCGCCTACACCGCCCAAGCCGAACACCGCCACACGGGCGTTTTGTAATTTTTTAAGCGCGTCTTCTCCGATTAAACGGACTGTTCTTGAATACATATTACTCCTTCAACGCATACATGGGTATGCCTTTTATTCCCAAGCGTCTGGACAGGTACGGTTTTCCTTAAACCAGTCGGTGTCTTTAAACAGCGTATTATTATTCGACCCGTTCACCGTAATTTGCCCATTATTCACCGATACGACAATATTGCCGTTTAAGAGCTTATATCCGTTATCGTTCATAACGGGGATATACAACTTATCGGTGTATATCGAAATATTTTCCAAAAACTGTTGTTTGGGAAAACCGTGCTTATCCCCGCAGCAGCAATTCGCCACGACGATTTCCGGCTGAATAATAGCAAGCAGCTCCGCCGAGCTGGACGTATCGCTACCGTGATGTCCTGCTTTGTACAGTTTACACTTAGGCAAATCGTTTTCTTCGATAAGCGAAAGCTCGCCGCTACGTTCCAAATCTCCCGTAAACAGGAAGTGGTTGTCCCCGTAGGATATAAGCGTGCATACGGAATTATTGTTTTCGTTGGACGTGCTTTCTTCGTAGTATTTTTGATACAGAATTTGCATGGTAATCCCTTCGCCAAGCGTATACGTCCGCTGCGCGCCGCCTACGTTATTATAACATTCCAAGGCGGTGTAATGCTTTGCCCCTGCGTTCACTTCCGCCCCGCGCAGGGCTACGTAGTCTTGATAGAGCTTACTATCCACCGTCGTTTTCGGGAAGTCGATAATCGTTTAACAGGTAAAGCTTTCCAACACGCCGTCCGCCGTCGAAGTGCCGACGAGCGCCGCGATATGGTCTTCATGCGCATGCGTAGCGATTACGTATTCCAAAATACCGTCGGTACAATACTGTTGAATATACGGCACAACCGTTTCCGCCGATCCGCGCATAGAGCCTGCGTCGATAAGCACTTCTGTATCCCCCACTTTAATCAGCGTACTATCCCCCGAAACGGCGTTGCCAAGCTGTAAGAAATGAATTTCCATTTCCCCTTCCGCTATCACCGTCGAGCTTTGCGCGGACGAGCTTTCTTCACTATGCGAGGAATTTTCGTTTAAAAACGGGATATGGATAATGCCTTTGGTATGCAACACGTACGTACCGACAATCGCAAGAACGAGCAGGATAATGATAAAGGTAAGTACGGGGTGTTTGCGTATAAACTTTTTGGTTTTCGTCTTTCTTCTTTTCGCCATAATATACCGTGATACAAAAGCCGTCGCAAAATGCGGCGGCTTTTTGTTTTAGTGCTTGTTACGTTTTCCGCCCATTACATGGATTCGTGAATGGTACGGGAAATAACGTCGTCCTGCTGTTCCTTCGTCAATTTAATGAAGTTTACGGCATAGCCGGAAACGCGAATGGTCAGCTGGGGATATTTTTCAGGATGCGCTTGCGCGTCCAAAAGGGTTTCACGGTTGAATACGTTGACGTTCAGATGATATCCGCTGTCACCAACGTAACCGTCTAACATGTTTACCAAATTATCTACTCTATTCGACATAATAATTTTCTCCTTTTTTTATTTAGTATATGCTCTAACGCCGATTAGTCGTCTTTACCAAGCGAACCGGGCGTGATAGAGAACGTGTTGGAAATGCCGTCGCGAGAATAATCGTAAGGGAGCTTAGCAACCGATTTCAAGGATGCAAGCGCACCGTTACAATCTCTGCCGTGCATGGGGTTCGCACCGGGCGCTAAGGGCGTGCCTGCCTTTCTGCCGTCGGGCGTGTTCCCCGTCTTCTTACCGTATACGACGTTGGACGTAATCGTCAAGATAGACGTCGTCGGAATGCTGTCACGATAGGTGTAGTGGCTCTTCACGAGTTTCATGAAGGTCTTCAAAATCCATACGGCGATTTCGTCTGCTCTGTCGTCGTCGTTACCGTATTTCGGGAATTCCCCTTCAATGCGGTAGTCTATTACGATACCGTCTTCGTTGCGGATAGGATATACCTTTGCGTACTTGATAGCGGAAAGCGCGTCAGCCGCACAGGAAAGACCTGCGATACCCGTTGCGAAGAAACGACGTACGTTGGTGTCGTGCAAAGCAAGCTCCAACGCTTCATAGCTGTACTTATCGTGCATGTAGTGGATAAGGTTGAGCGTATTGACGTACAAATCAGCCAACCACTTCATCATGTTTTCGTACTTTTCCGTTACGTCCTTATAATCCAAAGGACCGTCGCCAAGTACGGGCATGAATTCGGGGGATACCTGCATGGGTTTGCCCGTCTTCTTATCTTTCATAATTTCGTCCTTACCGCCGTTGATTGCGTACAGCAAGCACTTTGCAAGGTTCGCTCTTGCGCCGAAGAATTGCATATCCTTACCAACGCGCATACAGCTTACGCAGCAAGCGATACAGTAGTCGTCACCCATTTCAGGACGCATCAAATCGTCGCTTTCGTATTGAATGGACGAAGTGTTGATAGAGATTTCCGCGCAGTATCTCTTGAACGCTACGGGAAGACCCTTCGACCAAAGCACGGTAAGGTTGGGTTCGGGTGCAGGACCAAGGTTTTCCAAGGTATGCAAAATACGGAACGCCGTCTTGGTTACCAACGAACGGCCGTCTACGCCCATACCGCCGATAGATTCGGTTACCCACGTGGGGTCGCCCGAGAAAAGTTCGTTATATTCTTTCGTTCTCATGAACTTCACGATACGAAGTTTCATAACGAAGTGATCGATAAATTCTTGCGCTTGTTCTTCGGTGATAAGCCCTTTGTCAAGGTCGCGTTGGATATAGATATCCAAGAACGTGGTGTTTCTACCGATAGACATAGCCGCGCCGTTTTGATCTTTAACAGCAGCCAAATACCCAAAGTACAACGCTTGGATAGCTTCTTGTGCCGTCGTAGCGGGCTCGGAAATGTCGCAGCCGTAGATAGCCGCCATTTCCTTCAAAGCTTTGAGCGCCTTAATTTGATCGGCAACTTCTTCACGGTTTCTAACCTTTTCGGGAGTCATATCGCCGCTCATGCCAAGCTTATCTTCTTCCTTCTTGCGAATAAGGTAATCTACACCGTACAACGCTACACGACGGTAGTCGCCTACGATACGACCACGGCCGTATGCGTCGGGAAGACCCGTCAAAATGTGTGCCGAACGTGCCGCTCTCATTTCCGGCGTATATACGTCGAACACACCTTCGTTGTGCGTTTTGCGGTATTTCGTGAAGATTTCTTTTACGCTTTCGTCCAGCTTATAGCCGTACATTTCCAAAGCGCCTTCGCTCATACGGATACCGCCGAAGGGCTGCAACGAACGTTTGAAGGGTTCGTCCGTTTGCAAACCGACGATGGTTTCCAAGTCCTTATCCAAATAGCCTGCGCCGTGAGAAGTCAACGTAGAAACGATTTTCGTATCTGCGTTGAGTACGCCGCCCGCTTCGCGTTCTTTCTTCGAGAGCTCGCAAACGATATCCCAAAGCTTTTTCGTTGCTTCCGTTGCAGGGGCAAGGAAACTTGCGTCGCCATCATAGGGCGTATAGTTACGCTGAATGAAATCGCGTACGTCTACTTCGTCGTTACACCATTTACCGGGAAGAAAACCTTCCCAACCTTTGTATTGCATCATATCTGTACTCCTAATATATATATTTGTCGTATTTATCTTCCCCGCCAAACGGCGGTTGTTGCCAAATTCATTTGCCCAAGTTTATTTTCCCGCTTTACGCGCGTCTATCTTCGCGTCTATCCAAAGCTGTAAAATTTCTTCGGGCTGAAACCCAGAACATCTAGCGAATATCTCACCGTCGTCCATAAGGAGTATCGTAGGAACTTTTTCCACTTCCCACGTCTCCATGAGTTCTAACGTCGTATAATCGGCTTCTACGTGCACCAAACGCACGTCGCCCCTTTGCTGACAAATGTCCTTCAAAATAGGCATCAGCGTCAAGCAGTTGGCGCAGGATTCGCCGCTGATTTCCACACAGCAAAGCCCCGTCAGCTGTTCTTTATAATTGTTTTTGTTGATTTCACTCATTCACTCTCTCCACGCAAAACACGTTTTGCATACGCCACCCGTTCTTTGGACGGAGCGGCTAAATCACCAAGCGGATACTCAATGCCCAGTTTTTCATATTTATTTATACCCATAGTATGATAGGGCAAAACTTCTACCTTTTCCACCGTGGCGAGCGTTTGGATAAACGCTCGCGTACGGCGCAAAGTATCTTCGCCGTCCGTAATATTCGGCACGAGTACTTGGCGTATCCACATTTTCTTGCCCCGTTCGCTTAAAAACTTCGCAAAGGCAAGCGTATGGGCGTTGGATTGTCCCGTCAGCTTTTTACAGGCTTCGTCGTCAATATGCTTGATATCCAGCAAAAACAAATCGGTGACTTTTATAAGCTGTTCGTGTTTTTCCACACTTTTATCGCTTTCGGGATTGAACGTGATACCCGAAGTATCCACACAGGTATGCACGCCGTAACGTTTGAGAATGGTAAAAAGCTCTATGACGAAATCCATTTGCACGAGCGGTTCACCGCCCGTTACCGTCACGCCGCCGTTATTCCCGAAATAGTTACGGTATTTTAACGCGCGCGCCGCCACTTCTTCCGCCGTGTACGGCGTACCGCCCTGTCCCCACGTATCGGGGTTGTGACAGTACTGACAGCGGAGCGGACAACCTTGCAGGAATATAACGTATCTAATCCCCGGGCCGTCTACCGTCCCGAACGATTCAAATGAATGGATATATCCTGTCATCAACTGCTCCTTACTCCCCCAAAAAAAGGCGCAACGCGACCCACGCGTGACGCCCTTTCGCCATTTACATATTTATTATATCACCATGGCGTACGTTTGTCAAGCCTTTATTTGATTTTTTTTATAAACTTTTCCCTTAGGGAAATTATACCTACGTTTCTAATATAACCCACCTTTGGAAAGGGCAAACGACGACGAACAAAAAAATCGGCTATACGCCGATTTTTACTGAAACACCAAACGTTTTCTCGCCACGTAATTCCAAACGAGCACGATACAGGTCATTATCACTTTGGCAAGCCATTCACTCCAAGGCAAGCCCAAAAACGCCGTCGTGGAAAACAGCGAAAATTTAGGTAAAACACCTACAAGGATATTCATACCAAGCTCGGTAATCCCCAAACCCACCAAACCGATCAGCGCAAACACCGCAAACGATTTTTTGGACGACGATTTTTCCTTATCCTTCACGTCGAGAAAGACAAAGCGTACGGAAAGTATCCAGTTGACGGTCAACCCCACGCAAAACCCAAACGCCGTAGCTAAAATCAGCGAAACGGTATCCCACGCGGCGGAGTTTATCAGCGTCGGCGGTAAAATCCATTGACGGAAGAGATAATACACGAAATAATCGACGAGCGTCGCCGTTCCCCCCACCAAGAGAAAACGGAATATTTCCCAAAACAATTGTCTTTTCGTTTGACTCATACTCTCTCCCTTAAATACACACGCAATAAAACAGCGACGACGATAATAAAAACAGTCCGCAGCTTATCAGCAATACGCGGTTGATAGCCACGGAAACTCTCCCGCCTTCCGCAGAAAGCGTCTTATGCACGAACGCAAGCGTTAAACCCATTGCCAAAATCATGGGCATAATATAGCGAAAATCCATGGTGCACGCATACGGCATTTTGATATAAAAATACGTTTCGGACAGCACCTGCGATTGCATAAACAAAAACACGAACAGCAAATCGGCAAAGGATATCTTTAACCCTTTCAAAAAGCTATCTTCCTTTTTGCGGTTTTTCAAATACAACGTCAAGCACCATACAAGCCCAACAAGCAAAGCTCCTGCCGCAAGATACGCAAAAACGGTAGCCGCTACGGCAAAGCCTTCGCCCTGCCAGTAAGAAAACTCCCCGAAAATAGACGAACGCAACGCATAATGAAACAGATAATAATTATAATCGAACGGACGGCAATACAGCGAACCAAACCACTCTTTCGCGTCAAACGCGAAGATGAACCGTTCAAAAAAGGAATAATGCGCCGTAGATAATTTTTGATTTAAGTTGGAGAACACGTACCCAAATTCCTGCCCAAACGTTTGATAGGCGTACACTTGAAACCACAGCCCTAGCGGCGCGCATACTGCCAAAAACAGCACGTACTGCACAATCATATACGGCAAGCGCAGGCTGCCCTGTTTTTTTGCAAGCGTACGGACAAACTCATAGATAAAAATCCCTGCAATCGGCAGGCAAACGGTAGCGGACGAAAGCTTGGACATCATGCCAAGCCCCACGGCAACGGCGCAAAGTAAAATCCACAGCAGGTCTTTGCCGCCCTTTTGCCATTTGAGCGCAAAATAGATTGCCAAAATGCCCAGCATAAAGGAAATTCCGTCGTTATTCAGTTGCGCGGAAACTTGGATATTTCTCGGATAAAAAATGACAAACGCCGCCGCCACGAGCTTGGTTTTGTTAGAAAAATCAAATAACGCTATCGTTTTTACGGACACGAACGCCACGACGAACGAATACAGCACGGACAAAATTTGACAGGACGAATACAAAAAATACCGCGTTTCGTCCACGTATTCGGGCTTGGCGTACGCAAACGCCGTGGGAAAATAATCGCCCAAGGCAAACAGGCTTGTCAAGCCGTTCGTCAGTCCTTGCATAAAATGCATAAACGCCGCCTGCACCATAGCGTTAAAGGGCGGATGATAGAACTGATACACGTTACTCGTCGGCAACGCGCCCGTGGAAAAAATCGTCCAAGCATACGCTTCGTGCCCGTCAAAATTCTTCGTCCACGTATCGTATTGACGGGAAGTAGACGCCGTATATAACATATACCCCACGCGCAAAATATACCCCGCCAAAAGCAATAAAACCATTACGCGCTTATAGTTCAGCTTTTTCCACCAAAACAAGCCTACGCCCACTCCCAAAAGAGAGAGTAATCCAAACGCCATCAGCGTTTGCGGCAAAACGCCGTTGCGGTGAAATTGCGCGTTAGGCTTTATCGTAAGATACAAAATAAGGGTAGCCAAAAACACGCCGATATATACCGACGTTTCCCAAACGTAAGAAAGTATTTTCTTTTTTATCGTTTGCGTTTGCTCTTCCATACCCGTTACCGTTCGTTTTTCGTTTCGTGATACGACTTTTCGGTGTTCACACTCCAAATTGCCGTTTTATCCCTTTCTCCGCTTAAAATATTTTCGCAAGCCACCATAGCCGTTGCCATGGAATGATCCATGTTATTATAGCGGTGCTGCCCGTTTCTGCCTACGCAGTACAGGTTTTCAAACCCGTCCAAATACGCCCTGACGGTATCAAACTGCGCATAACTGCCAAAATAGGCAGGGTACGCCTTTTTCACTCGAATCAGCGTTTGGTCTTTGACGACTTCTTTGCTTTCAATTACGCCGATTTTCACAAGCTCGTCCACAGCGTTTTGAATAAACGCGTCGTCAGAGCTCGTCCACATACTATCCCCTTCGGAACAAAAATATTCCAACCCTATCCAAACGCTGTTTTCGGGGTCTTCCACCATATACGGCGACCAGTTATTGAAAATTTGTATACGCCCCAAGCGCACGTCCCTATCCTGTACGTAAATCCAACAATCGGGGACGATATTCCCCAGCGTTTTCATTTTCGTCTTGTTTTGCACTTTGAGTTTATCGACCAGCAAGCCCACCGTCATGAAATCACGATACGGGAGCGTTGTGGCAATCTCGTAAACGTCCTTAGGCGCGACGTCGTTTCCGATACTTTCCAACAAGTCTTTAATGGGCATAGACGAAATACATTCGTCGCACAAATACTCCGTTTGTTCACCATTCGAGCTTTCGGCTACTACCGATACGATACGGTTCTCTTCCGTAACGATTTTCTTCACCGTTTGATTAAAGTGCAGTTCTCCGCCCATACGGACGATTTCGTCCGCCATTTTTTCATAGAGCTGTCCAGGACCTTTCTTGGGGTAAATAAACTGTTCGATTAAGCTGGTTTCTACTTCCTTATTTTTCTTACCGAAGAATTTTGCAAGCGCGTTTTTAATGGCTTTGGAAACGGACAAGCCCTTGACGCGTTGCGCGCCCCAGTCTGCGGAAATATCGCGCGGATGCACGCCCCACAGCTTTTCGGTATAGTCTTCAAAAAACATGGAATATAACGGCTTGCCGAAACGGTTGATATAGAAGTTTTCCAAATTGCTTTCTTCTTTCTTGTGCAAGCAGCTGCCTAAATATCCAAAGCCCGCCTTCATGGTATCTATAAAACCCATATTGATAAAGGTACGCGCTTTCAAAGAAATCGGATAATCAAAGAACTTGCGTTTATAAATAATCCGCGAAACGCGGTCGCGCACCAACATAGTATCGTCCGTTTGCTCGGGGTCGGGTCCGTCTTTTGCAAGCGGTTTTTCCCTATCCAAAATCAAATCGTCCTTGGCAGGCGCGCCCTGAACGGGCAACAGCTTTGTCCAAAGGTCAACCACTCTATCGTCCTTGGAAAAAAAGCGGTGACCGCCGATATCCATACGGTTACCCTTATAGGTTGCCGTACGCGAAATACCGCCGACGAAATTTTCCGCCTCCAACACAATGGGTTTGACGTGGTTTGCTTTCGTCAGCAGCTCGTATGCGGCGGTAAGCCCCGCAGGGCCTGCGCCGATAATGATTACCCTTTTTTCTTTCATTGTCGTTTCCATACCTACATTATACTACGATACGCGAAAAATGTCAATAAAAAAGCATATTCTACCATTTTTGGAAAAATACCTTATGCGTATAGTCTTGATACATCTCAACGCATACATGGTATAGCCATTTTTTTGTGGAATGATACATGGTCGCACGAAAAAACTCCCTGCAAAGAACAAGGAGTTTTTGTTTTTTTGTAAGTTTTACGCGTTTTCCGTCGTTTCTTCCGCTTTCGTTTCCGTCGCCGCGTAGTTGCCTACGTACTGGGGCATAACGTTTTTGTACGACTTTGTACCCGTACCTGCGGGAATGAGTTTACCGATAATAACGTTTTCCTTCAAGCCGACAAGGTAGTCGCGCTTGGTGCGGATAGCCGCTTCGGTAAGCACTCTCGACGTTTCTTGGAAGGACGCCGCGGACAAGAAACTGTCGGTTGCAAGCGCGGCTTTGGTGATACCAAGGAGCACACGTTTTGCAAGAGCAGGTCTACCGCCGTTTGCCATAGCCTTCGCGCTTTCGTCTTGGAAGGTAACCATATCGACGAGTTCACCGGGCAACAGGTTGGTGTCCCCTGCGTTTTCTACGCGAACCTTTTTGAGCATTTGACGAACGATAATTTCAACGTGCTTGTCGTTGATTTCAACGCCTTGCGAACGGTAAACGGATTGTACCTGTTCAAGGATATAGTCTTGAACACCCTTAACACCTTGCACGCGCAAGATATCTTGGGGATATACGCTACCTGCGTTAAGCAAGTCGCCGGGGTGTACCTTGTCGCCTTCTTTTACCTTGATTTCGGCGTTGAAAGCAAGCAGGTATTCCTTCTTCAATTCGCCCGTCGTTTCGTCGCTGACTTTGATGCGCTTTGCGCCGTCGGAATCGTCGATAGAAACGATACCTTCGACTTCGCAAATCGTCGCAACGCCCTTGGGTTTACGAACTTCAAACAATTCTTCGACACGGGGAAGACCTTGCGTGATGTCCCCCGTAGCAGCGATACCGCCCGTGTGGAAGGTACGCATGGTAAGCTGTGTACCGGGTTCACCGATAGATTGCGCTGCAATCGTACCGACGGCTTCGCCAACTTGTACGGGTAACGTGGTAGCCATGTTCTTACCGTAACACTTCGCGCAAACGCCGAACTTGGACGCACAGCCAAAGATACTTCTAATAGAAACTTCGGTGATACCTGCCGCGCAAATTGCGTCCGCTTCCTTTTCATCAATAAATTGATTCATGGCAGCAAGTACTTCGCCCGTTGCGGGGTCAACGATATCTTCCGCAGCAAATCTACCCAAAATTCTCGACTTCAAACCTTCGATTTCTTTACCAACTACGTCGTAGATCGCCTTAACCTTCAAGCCCTGCGGCTTTTTACCAGCACAGCAATCTTCTTCACGGACGATAATTTCGTGGGATACGTCGACAAGACGACGGGTAAGATACCCCGAGTCCGCCGTTTTCAAAGCGGTATCGGTAAGACCCTTACGACCACCGTGCGACGAAATGAAGTATTCGAGAACGGACAAGCCGTTTCTGAAACACGATTTAACGGGAACTTCAATCTTTTTACCTTGGGGGTTAACCATTAGACCACGCATACCAGCAAGCTGCTTAATCTGGTCGATAGAACCACGCGCACCAGAGTCCGCCATCATCCAAATCGGATTGAACTTATCTTCCGCGCCTTGCTTTTTCAAAAGGTTTGCTACTTGATCGGTAGCCGAATCCCATTGTGCGATAACCGCGCTGTAACGTTCTTCTTCGTTCAAAAGACCACGCGCATATTTCTTCGCGATCTTGGAAACTTCTTTTTCCGCATTGTCGACGATTTCCTGCTTTTCGGGGGGAATCTTCATGTCGAATACCGACGTCGTCAAAGCGGCAAGCGTGGAATACTTATACCCGCGTTCCTTCATAGCGTCAAGCACGTACGACGCCTTAGGCGCTTTGCCCGTTCTAAACGCAGCTTCAACGATACGGGAAAGGTGTTTTTTACCGATTGCACGCGCGTTGCCGATAAATTCAGCGTCAAGCTCTAAGCGCAAATACGATTCAGGCGTATTTCTCTTAACGAAACCAAGGTCTTGGGGCAAGCCTTCGTTGTAAATCAAACGGCCGATCGTCGTTTTGATAACACCGATTACTTCGCGTTTGCCCGTCTTTTCGTTCAAACGCACTTCCGCCCACTTAATAGGCGCTTCGCCCGCCTTGTTTTCCACAGGACAACGGTACGGCAAAGGCAAGTCGTCAAACTGACCTTCGGGAAGTTCTACCACGCGTTTAAGGTACATTTCGTCCTGTTCGTGCGCGATCTTGTTTTGATAAGCAAGGATTGCTTCGTTTTCAGACGAATATACGGGCGGGATATACACTTCGCCGTCTTCGCAAGGACGGCCTTGTTCGTCGTACTTACCGCCTTCTTCTTTACGCTTAATGGTCAAGCAGTACGCGCCGATAATCATATCTTGCGTAGGCGACATGACGGACTTACCGTCGGCAAGTTTCAAAATATTATTTGCCGAAAGCATTAAGAATCTTGCTTCGGCTTGCGCTTCTACGCTCAAAGGAAGGTGCACAGCCATTTGGTCACCGTCGAAGTCGGCGTTGAAAGGTCCGCAAACAAGGGGTGAAATTTTAATAGCTCTACCTTCGATAAGCACGGGCTCGAACGCCTGAATGGACAAACGGTGCAACGTAGGAGCACGGTTCAAAAGTACGGGATGGTCTTTAATAACGTCTTCCAAAACGTTCCATACCATATCTTTACCGCGTTCTACCGCGCGTTTTGCCGTTTTAATGTTGTGGCATTGACCGCTTTCCACCAAGCGTTTCATAATGAACGGCTTGAAAAGCTCGATTGCCATTTCCTTAGGCAAACCGCATTGATAAATTTTGAGTTCAGGGCCGACGACGATAACCGAACGACCAGAATAGTCGACACGCTTACCCAAAAGGTTTTGACGGAAACGGCCTTGCTTACCACGGAGCATTGCGGAAAGCGATTTCAAATCACGGTTGGAAGGGCCGGAAAGCGCCTTACCGCGTCTGCCGTTGTCGATAAGCGCGTCTACCGCTTCTTGCAACATACGTTTCTCGTTTTTGATGATCATTTCGGGCGCGCCGATTTCCATCATCTTCTTCAAACGGTTGTTTCTGTTGATAACGCGACGGTACAAATCGTTCAAGTCGGACGTAGCAAATCTACCGCCGTCAAGCTGCACCATAGGACGGATATCGGGCGGAATAACGGGAAGCACCGTCATAATCATCCATTCGGGGCGGTTGCCGCTCTTTCTGAACGATTCGATAACTTCCAAACGCTTAATCGCCTTGATTGCCTTTTGGCTAGGACCTTTTTGGCTGTTTGCGCTTTCGTCCAAAGCCTTTTTACATTCTTCGCTTTCTTTATCCAAATCTACTGCCATCAAAAGCTCGCGAATGGCTTCCGCACCCATGCCCACTTTCAAGCCGGTTACGGAAGAATCGCCGTACATTTCTTCGATTTCGCGCAGTTCTTTGTCTTTGAGCACCTGCTTATATTCCACGCCTTCTACGCTACCGGGATTGATAACGACGTAGGACGCAAAATAGATAACCTGTTCTAACTGTTTAGGTCCCATGTTCAAAAGCAAACCGATTTTGGAAGGCACGCCTTTGAAATACCAAATATGCGAAACGGGAGCGGCAAGCTCGATATGACCCATTCTTTCACGACGAACCTTCGAGCGGGTAATTTCTACGCCGCACTTTTCACATACGTGACCCTTATATTTTACTCTTTTGTATTTACCGCAATGACATTCCCAGTCCTTCATAGGCCCAAAAATCTTTTCACAGAACAAGCCGTCTTTTTCGGGTTTTTGCGTACGGTAGTTGATCGTTTCGGGTTTGGTAACTTCCCCGTACGACCATTCTCTGATTTTTTCAGGAGAAGCAATGCTGATTTGAATAGAATTGAAATCGTTTAATTCGTACATAGTATTATCTCCTTATTCGTCGTCGCCGAATAAATCGGTGTCGTCGTCTTCGTCGTCTTCAAACAGTTTGCCAAAGCCGAACGTTTCGTCGTCTTCGTCGTCTTCAAACGAATCGTCTTCGTCAGGATCGGAAGAAGTAAAGCCGTCTTCGTCGTCTTCGTCTTCAAAGATGGACTTAACGTCGAAGTCCGTATCGTCGTCTTCGTCTTCGTCTTCGTCCATGCTGAAATCGATTTCTTCAAGCTCTTCTTCTTTGATGCCCACGCTGCGGTTTGCCGACGTTTCCATCGTATCTTCTTCTTCCTCGAATTCGCGAATGATGAGTTCGTCACCCGATTCGGTAAGAACTTTGACGTCTAACGCCAAACTTTGCAATTCTTTCAAGAGTACCTTAAACGCCTCGGGAATACCCGGTTCGGAAATGTTTTCGCCACGAACGATCGATTCGTACGTCTTCACACGACCGACCACGTCGTCCGATTTTACGGTAAGGATTTCTTGCAGGATATGCGCCGCGCCGTAAGCTTCCAGCGCCCAAACTTCCATTTCACCGAAACGCTGACCGCCGAATTGCGCTTTACCGCCCAAAGGCTGTTGCGTAACAAGGCTGTAAGGTCCGATTGCACGGGCGTGAATCTTGTCGTCGACCAAGTGAATAAGCTTAATCATATACTGCACACCGATAGTAACGCGGTTTTCAAAAGGTTCGCCCGTTCTACCGTCGAACACTTGGAATTTACCGTCAACGTTGCCGTCGGGGTTGAGCAAGTTGTTTTCACGGAACATGGTTTCAAGGTCTTTTTCCGTTGCGCCGTCAAATACGGGCGTAGCGATCTTCCAACCAAGCTGTTTACATACGTAACCAAGGTGGACTTCCAAAACCTGACCGATATTCATACGCGAAGGAACGCCCAAGGGGTTGAGCAAGATTTGCAACGGCGTACCGTCTGCAAGGAAGGGCATATCCGCTTGCGAAAGCACGCGGGAGATAACGCCCTTGTTACCGTGACGACCTGCCATCTTATCGCCGACTTGGATTTTACGTTTCTGCGCAATATATACTCTAACCAGCTTATTAACGCCCGGTTCGAGTTCGTCTTTGTTTTCACGGGTGAATACCTTAACGTCTACGACGACGCCGCCTTCGCCGTGGGGAACTTTCAAGGAAGTGTCGCGCACTTCTCTCGACTTTTCACCAAAGATTGCACGGAGCAATCTTTCTTCGGGCGTAAGCTCTGCTTCGCCCTTAGGCGATACCTTACCGACGAGAATATCGCCGCTGGTGATTTCCGCACCGATACGGATAATACCGTCTTCGTCCAAATCCTTCAACGCGTCGTCGCCCACGTTAGGGATATCGCGCGTGATTTCTTCCGGACCAAGCTTGGTATCTCTCGCTTCCGTTTCGTATTCTTCAATGTGGATAGACGTGAACACGTCGTCTTGTACGAGCTTTTCAGAAAGCAAGATAGCGTCTTCGTAGTTGTAGCCTTCCCATTCCATATAACCGATAAGAATGTTTTTACCAAGGGCAAGTTCGCCGTTGTTGGTGGAAGGACCGTCGGCGATAATTTCGCCTTTGGCTACTCTATCCCCCGTCGAAACGATAGGACGTTGGTTCAAGCACGTACCCGCGTTGGAACGCTCGAACTTCTTCAAGGGATATTCGGTGATATTGCCGTCGTCTTCGCGTACTTTAATACAGTTGGAAGAACAGCCGACGACGACGCCCGCTTCTTTCGCGGTTACGATAACCCCCGAATACTGTGCAATAGAGCTTTCGATACCCGTTGCAACGATTGCCGATTCCGTCTTCAAAAGGGGAACTGCCTGACGTTGCATGTTCGAGCCCATCAACGCACGGTTGGTATCGTCGTTTTCAAGGAAAGGAATCAGCGCGGCGGCTACGGAAACGAGCTGCTTGGGCGAAACGTCCATGTAGTCCATTTTTTCACGGGGCATTTCGGTAATATCGTTTTGGTGACGGCAGCCTACGCGTTCGTTGACGAATTTTCCTTCTTCGTCCAACGGTTCGTTTGCCTGCGCTACGATATATTTATCTTCTTCGTCCGCCGTCAAGTAGTCAACGTGCGTAGTAACGACGCCCGTAGCCTTGTCCACTCTTCTGTACGGGCTCATGATAAAGCCGTATTCGTTGACGCGGGCAAAGGTCGCAAGCGACGTAATCAAACCGATATTTTGACCTTCGGGCGTTTCGATAGGACACATACGACCGTAGTGCGTATGGTGAATGTCACGTACTTCAAACGTCGCACGGTCACGATTCAAACCGCCAGGACCGAGCGCGGAAAGCTTACGCTTGTGCGTAAGTTCGGCAATCGGGTTGGTTTGGTCCATGAATTGCGACAGCTGCGAAGAACCGAAGAATTCGCGGATAACCGCCGATACGGGACGAATATTGATCAGCGCGGACGGCGTAATTTCCATGGGATCTTGCGTCGCCATTCTTTCTTTGATCAATCTTTCCAAACGCGCAATACCTACGCGGAGTTGGTTTTGCAACAATTCGCCTACCGAGCGAACGCGACGGTTGCCCAAGTGGTCGATATTGTCAATCGTACCGATACCGTACTTCAAGTCAAGGTTGGTGGAAATGGACGCAACGATATCGTCGACGGTAACATGCTTGTGGCACAGCTTGTCGATTAAAGGACGCATTTCCTTCTTTTGCTCTTTGGTAGGAACGGGACGTTCGCTAAACAGTACTTCATGGAAGAGCTTACAAGCCGCAACAAACTTGCGACGGTTGTCCCTTCTCTTTTCTCTGTTTTTGGTTTCTTCGGGTTTTTCGTCGGGTTCTTCGGGCTTTTCGTGCGTGTAGTACAACGCGTCGATATCGTCCATATATTTTTCCGCAACTTCTTCTACCGAAAGCGTAGCACATTCCGCCGCCAAAATTTTGGAGAACTTATAGTTAGGATAATATACGGTGGGAAGAAGACCGAAGTCTTTCGCTCTCGCCGCCATAGGCACGTCGGAGATTGCCGCAAAATCCACGGTGTTGTTGGCGATAATCTTATGTCTGATTTCGCCGTCTTCCGCGTCGTCTACCAAGACGAACACTTCGTTGATACCGCAGTTTTGAATATCCTTTGCCTGCTGTTCGGAAACTCTTTCCCCTTCTTGGGCAAGCACTTCGCCCGTTTCGGGATTGATAATCGTATCCGCTACGCGTTGACCGGGCAAACGGTACGCTAAGTTGAGCTTTTTGTTGTACTTGTATCTGCCGACCTTCGCCACGTCGTAACGACGGGGGTCGAAGAACAGGTTATAAAGATGCGTTCTTACCGCGTCTTCCGTAGGCGCGTCGCCGGGACGAAGACGGATATACAGTTCTCTCAAACCGTCCGATTCGCTCTTTGCCGTGTCCTTTGCAAGGGTAGCGGCAATCATCTTGTCCCCTTCGAACAAGTCTTCGATAGCGCGGTTCGAGCCGAACCCGATCGCACGCAAAAGCACCGTCGCGCAGAGCTTTTTCTTTCTGTCTACGCGCACGTACAATGCGTCTTGTGCGTCTTGTTCAAGTTCCAACCAAGCGCCGCGGTTGGGCATAACGGTAGTGTCGAACATTTCCTTACCCGTCTTATCCTTTCTCGACGCGTTGTAAACGCCGGGGGAACGAACGAGCTGCGAAACGATAACACGTTCTGCACCGTTGATGATGAAAGCGCCGTTTTCCGTCATCTTGGGGATATCGCCCATGAACACTTCCTGATCGAGAACTTCATTCTTGACCTTGTTCACAAGGCGAACCTTGACGCGGAGCGGTAATGCGTACGTAGCGTCGCGCGTACGACATTCCTTTTCGTCATACTTGGGTTTGTCGCCAAATCTGTGCTCTAAGAAATAGAGCTCAAAGTGGTCGGAGTAGTCGGTAATCGGAGAGAAATCTTCAAAGACTTCGTCAATGCCTTCTTCAATGAACGCATTATAGCTGTCTTTCTGAATCTCAACGAGATCGGGGATATCGATTACTTCGTTGATCTTCCCGAACTTCCGTCTTTCGGTTTTGCCGTACTTTGAAATAGGTAAATCCATTTGTTGTAATTGCTCCTTACATATTTTTTAGCGATCTACCGAGTATATCTTTTCATCGATAAAAATCGAATTTTTCATGCTTTTACTATTTTTTTGTCCGTTATGCTTTACTTTTGCGCGCCTTTGCGGTATAATACCTATATCCGCAAACGATTTTCAAACGGCGTTTCCCCTTTATATTCCAAGGGAATATGGCTATCTTTTCTATGAAAAGAGCACTCCGTTTTTCATTCGCCGAGCGGCATTACGCCATATTAAGCATAATGATACATTATTTAATTATATCTTTCGAAAAAAAAGATGTCAAGCATTTTTTCGTGGATTTTCGGTTTTTTTCAAAAAATTCCCAAACGAGCAGAAACGTTTTTCTTTTTTTCGACAAGAAAAGGCAAATTTTATGAGAATTGACAAGTTTTTAAAGGTATCCCGCATCTTAAAACGTCGCACCGTCGCCCAAGAAGCCTGCGGCGAAAATAAAGTACTCGTCAACGGCAAAGCCGCCAAACCGTCCACGGCGGTAAAAATCGGCGACGTCGTGGAAGTTTTATACGCGTCGGGCAGCTTAAAATTCCGCGTGTGTAATATTAAAGAAACGGTGAAAAAAGACGAAGCGTCAACCCTGTACGAGGTGATTGTATGAGCGGTACTGTCGGCGTAATTATCTGCGCGGCGGGCAAGGGCTTTCGCGCGGGCTTTGAAAAGAACAAGCTGCTCGTTCCCCTGCAAGGCGAACGGGTATTGAAAAAGACGCTTTCGGCTTTTGATTATCCTGCCGTTTCCCAAATCGTCGTCACGGCGTCGCAAGCGGATATACAGGAAATCACCGAGCTTTGCAGGACATTCCCCCGCACGCGCGTCGTACTGGGCGGCGAAACGAGAACGCAATCGGTTTACAACGGCTTACGGGCGCTGAACACCGATATCGTACTCATTCACGACGGCGCAAGGCCGTTTGTTACGAAAAAGACGATAGACGGCTGTATACAGTCGGTTATAAGCTACGGCAGCGGCGTTTGCGCGGTGGATTGTTTGGACACGATCGCCGTATGCGCAGACGGCTGTATCCAAAGCGTGCCGAATAGAAATTCACTCCAACAAATCCAAACGCCGCAGGGCTTTTTGCGTGAAACTATCACGCTTGCCTATGAAAAAGCGTTTCAAGACGGCGCACATACGTTTACGGACGATTCGTCGGTGTACGCCGCTTACGTCGGCGCGCCCCGTCTTTGCGCAGGCGCGCGTGAAAATATTAAATTGACGTATGCGGAAGATTTTGACAAAACGCCCCGTTGCGGCTTTGGTGTAGACACCCACGCCTTTGGCAAACAGCAAGATTATATCCTGCTTGCAGGGGTGAAAATTCCGTCCGACAGCGGACTTATCGCCCACAGCGACGGCGACGTTTTGGTACACGCTTTGATGGACGCTCTGCTCTCAGCCGCAGGCTTGAAAGATATCGGTTTTTATTTTCCCGATTCTTCCCCGAAGTGGAAAGACGCAAATTCCATGGAAATGCTAAAACAAGTGCTTTCGCTGCTTGACGAACGCGGCTATCAAACGCAAAACGTTTCTATCGCCGTTCAAGCGGAAAAACCCCGTCTTGCTAAGTACATAGACGAGATGAAAATCCGTCTTGCCCAAGCTTTACGCATAGACCCCACCGCCGTCGGCATCACCGCGGGTACGAACGAAGGTCTTGGCTACGTGGGCGAAGGCAAGGGAATCACCGTCAACGCATACGTTTTATTACAGCGTAAATAAGGAGTTATTATGCCCACGAAAACCAAAGCCCCCACCACGCAATTCGTTTGCAGTCAATGCGGCTATACCGCCCCCAAATGGTTGGGTAAGTGCCCCGACTGCGGCAACTTTAACACCATGCAGGAAGAGCTCGTCCGCGCAGCGGATACGCCCACGCCTACACGCGCGGGCGTTTCGCAAATGAAAACGCGCGCCCTGCCCTTATCCAAAATCGGCAGCGAAAAATTTGAACGGGTAAAAAGCGGTATCGCGGAGTTTGACACCGTCCTTGGCGGCGGTATCGTCAAGGGCTCGCTCGTTCTTCTTGGCGGCGACCCCGGTATCGGAAAATCCACCCTGCTCACGCAGGTATCGGCGCACTTAGCGCAAAGTAGAAAGGTGTTGTACGTTTCGGCGGAAGAAAGCTGTTCACAGGTAAAAATGCGTTGCGATCGGTTAGGGCTTGCATCAGACAATTTGTTTTTGCTCAACGAAACGTGCTTGGAAGATATCGAAACGGCTGTGGAAGACCACGAATTCGTCGTAATCGACTCGGTACAGGCAATCTACACCGAAACGCTTTCGTCGGCGGCGGGTAGCGTCGGACAGGTAAGAGAATGTGCCGCAAAGCTTATGCGGATTGCCAAATCAAGGAATATCACCTTCTTTATTATCGGTCACGTCACCAAGGAAGGCGCGTTGGCAGGCCCGAAAGTTTTGGAACATATTATGGATACGGTGCTGTATTTTGAAGGACAGCCCGAAGATAATTTCAAACTCCTTCGCGCAGTAAAAAACCGTTTTGGTTCGGCGCAGGAAGTAGGCGTGTTTGAAATGACGGATACGGGCGTGAAAAGCGTAGCCGACTACTCTGCGCTCTTTCTTTCCGACTCACGCGGACTTGCGGCAGGCTCGGCGGTAACGCCGTCGGAAAGCGGTAACCGCTGTATGGCGGTAGAAATTCAAACGCTGATATCCAAAACCGCCTACGGTATGCCCCGTAGAATGAGCCTTGGCGTGGACTATAATAAACTTGTCGTATTGATTGCCGTACTCGAAAAGCGTTGCGGTATCCCCTTTTTCAACGCCGACGTGTATATCAACGCCATGGGCGGCATTAAGCTTGGAGAACCGTCGGTCGACCTTGCCATTTGCGCGGCGCTTGCCAGCGCGGCGACGGACGTGCCTATCGATAAGGACACCGCTATTTTCGGGGAAGTGGGTTTAACGGGCGAAATCCGTCCCGTAACGTACGCCGAAAAACGGGTGAACGAGTGTTTGAAAACAGGCTTTAAACGAGTGATTTTTCCCTTAAAAAATAAAAAGGCTTGCGAAAAATTTGCCGATAAGATAGAGCTTATCCCCGTGCAGTACGTCGGGCAAGCCATTAAGGCTTTGGGCTTAAAACATACGCCGAACGCGTGAAAATCATAGAAAGTCATGACAAAACCCCTGCAAAAAAGCAGGGGTCGATTTGTTTTTTATCTTGACAATCTTTTCCTTTTGCGGTACAATATAAATATATAACGTAGGGAGAAAATATCTTGAATATCAAAGTAAAAAACGTCACCTTTGAAAAAGCGATGGCAATACAGCCGCCCAAGCGGAAAAAGCTGAGAAAGCCCAGCCGTTTGTTCCAAACGCTTGTACGTATCCTGTCCATTCCCGAGCTTTGCGGCGCGAAATTTTCGTACGTAAAGGAAGATATGGAAAAGGCAGGAAAAGGCCCTTATCTCATTTTAATGAACCATTCCAGCTTTATCGATTTGAAGATTGCGGCTAAAATTTTTTGGCCGAAACGGTATTTTATCGTTTCTACGTGGGATACCTTTATCGGTAAGGAATGGCTAATGAAAAATATCGGCTGTATCCCCACCCGCAAATTCACCCCCGACGTATCGCTTGCGCGCGATATGCACCGCGCTTTACACGAAAAGAAAACCAGCGTTTTGCTCTTTCCCGAAGCGGGATATTCCTTCGACGGGCGAACGACCACCATTCCCCGTAATTCGGGTGCGCTCATCAAAAAATTAAACGTGCCCGTACTGACGGTCATTACCCAAGGCGCGTTTTTACACCAACCGCTGTATAATAATTTGCATATGCGCAAAAATAAGGTAACGGCTACGGTAAAATGCTTACTCTCTAAGGACGAGCTTGCGCAAAAATCCCCCGAAGAAATTCAAGCGGCTGTGGATAACGCTTTCTCGTTTGACGATTTTGCCGCGCAATACGAAAACAAAACGGTAATTGACAACGCCGACCGCGCGGAAGGTCTGCACCGCCTTTTGTACCGCTGCCCTGCCTGTAACGCCGAAGGATATATGCTTGGCGAAGGCGAAACACTCAAATGTACGCATTGTGGAAAAACGTACCGTATGGACGAATACGGGCGCATGCACGCTACGGTAGGCGAAACGGAATTTGCTCATATTCCCGACTGGAACGACTGGCAACGCGCTTGCGTTCAGCAAGAGCTTTTAGACGGCAGCTACCGTATGGAAACGGACGTCGATATCGCTATGATGGTGGATTTTAAGGCGTTGTATTTGCTTGGCAAAGGTAAGCTTGTCCACGACGAAAAGGGCGTTACGCTGACGGGCTGCGACGGCAAGCTACAATGCAATCAAGCGCCGCTATTTACCCACGGGCTTAACGTCGATTTTTACTGGTATGAAATCGGGGATATGATTTGTATCAGCGAGAAAGGAAGATTGTACTGCTGTTTCCCCAAGGATAAGCGCGTACCCGTATCCAAAGCGCGTTTCGCCGCCGAAGAGCTATATAAAACGTTGAAAGCTAATTTAACGAAGTAACTTCGTTTATCAAAAATATGTCTATGGATAAAATATTTTGTAAAAATTTAAAGGATGCGCGCAACCTGTCTAATTTCACGCAAAAACAGGTTGCCGAACGTTTAGGCGTCGTCGAAAGCTGTTACGCCAACTGGGAACAGGGACGTACCGAGCCGAATATCGATATGCTTAGAAAGCTTGGGGAAATTTTTAACGTTTCCATAGACGAATTGCTCAATGGATAAACGTAAATCCCGACGGAAGATATCCAAGAAAAATGAAATCACACGCCGTTTGGCGTGTGATTGTTTTTATACAAGACTTGCAATTAACTCTTCGCGATTTTCTTTTAAAAGGTATATAGGCGGAACGTCCAGTACCGTTTTACAGCCGTACGCGCCTTCCTTGTTCAAGCGGTACGCCGCGCGGGCATATGCCACCAAAACAGATGCGGTAAACTCTGCGTTGGAATCCAGCTTTAAGCCGTATTCGATTACGTGTTTATGTTCGCCGTTTTTCCCCGTTGCGCCGCTGCGAATGACTACGCCGCCGTGCGGAAGTCCGCTATGGTTTGTATTCAATTCTTCTTGGGATATGAAATGCACGGTGGTGTCGTAATCGGCAAAGTAGTTGGGCATTTCCTTGATTTGCTTTTCGATTTTTTCTTTATCCGCGCCGTCCTTTGCCACCACAAAACATTCGCGTACGTGCTTTTGACGGGTGGTGAGCTCAGGGTTTTCCCCATTCCGAACCGCCTGCAAAGCGCTTTCCACGGGAATGGTATATTGCTTAGCGTCGGCTACGCCGTCGATACGGCGAATGGCGTCCGAATGTCCTTGGCTAACGCCCTTACCCCAAAAAGTGTAATCTTTTCCGTCGGGAAGTACCGCGGACGCATACGCGCGGGCAAGAGAGAACATTCCAGGATCCCAACCCACGGAAACGATTGCCGTCTTTTGCGCGGTTTTTGCCGCAGCGTCTACGTTTTTTACGTGTGCAGGAATATTTGCGTGGGTATCAAAGCTATCCACCACGTTGCACAGGCTAGCCAACGCGGGCGTTTGCTTAGGCAGGTCGGTCGAGCTGCCGCCACAAAGAATGAGCACGTCGATATCCTTTGCCATATGTTCCACTTCCGCCGCCGCATATACGGGCGCGCCCGTCAGCGTTTGCAACGTAGCAGGATCGCGACGGGTGAATACCCCCACCGTCGACATATCGGGGTTTTGCTGCAACGCAAGCTCTACACCCCGTCCTAAATTACCGTAACCGTAAATACCGATACGAATTGCCATATTATTTTCTCCTTTTACGGTATTATTATAGCACAAGAAAACGCGATTTTCAAGCGTTGACAAAAGAAAAATAAACAGTTTTTCAAAAGAATTTTTTATGCAAAGTATGCGTTTTTCGTATGGATAACAAAAAATCGGCTTTACCCAAGCCGATTTTTTTTGAATATTGAATGAAAGTACCCGTTTTTCTTCCATGGGATTCTTCCCTTCGGTCAGAATGACGGGTCACCCCTAACGTCATACTGAATGGAGCAAAGCGTAATGAAGTATCCCTTGATACGAAGTCCGTACCGACCAAACGTCATACTGAACGTAGTGAAGTATCCCTAATTACGTAAGTCCATACTTTCTTCCATGGGATTCTTCCCTTCGGTCAGAATGACGGGTCGCCCCTAACGTCATACTGAATGGAGCAAAGCGTAATGAAGTATCCCTTTAT
>JAGAIW010000090.1 GCA_017626305.1 Clostridia bacterium | reverse complement strand
CCGCCGTCGTTGTTCATGCTGAAATAGTCATTTACAAAACGGTCTTTTTCTTCTTTGAGTTGTTCCGGGGCAATAATGCCCGTAAAATGCAAAATACCGCGTATATTCGCGCCGGACTTGATACCCTTTATAATTCCCTCGTTTTGTGTCTGTGCAAGTTCTAACGCCGGATATAACGCGCCGTTGTCGTCGCCCAAAAGGTCGTTACCACAGAACGCGCGGCGCAAGTGTATAACGTCCTCATACGGGAACGTTGCAACCGCTCCATTGTTCAACGTGAACCCACAGTAAAGGCGGTTCGCGCCGTCGGTCATAAACTGCACGTTGCTTGCTGTGATCGGATAGAACGCGCGCGGGTTCCCGTTGTCGTCCCTCTCAATCAATGCAAAACTATTGTTATACAGGAAATACCGGGCAACCATTTTGTACAGGAAGTCGTACGCCGTCATATAAGGATTTGGGCGAACCTGTAACAAACGATTGATTTTAAAATCGCCGGTTTTTCTCTGATCGTCCGCGTACTGTATAACGTGGCTTCCTTTGAGTTTTCCGGCATTTCGCGCGATTGCGTCAACCGCTCCCCGGTAAATATCGTTTTCCCAGGCGTTGCCGCCCCAGGCTGTAAACGTGCTTTGTTCGTTTATTTCCACAGAATAGGCGCGGGCGGGCGTTGTCTGTCGCTTGAAAATGCGTTCAAGTAAACCCATTGTTTCACCTCGTTTCTGTAAACTGTGTGTACATAGTATTTCACACATTACATTATAATACTTGTACCCCGTGTTTGTCAATATTACAATGTGTACATTGTAACCATAAACAGAAAAATTTACATTGTGTTCATAAAAATAACGCCCCTGCAACGTGTACAAGGGCGTTTGTGTGTTCTTTGTGTTCTGTGTTTACTTTTTCGCGAACCCGGCGAACATATCCCCGCCGGTCTGTTTTTCTTTGTATTCTTCCCAGGAACCCGCAAGCGCGGAACCGTCCAACGGGTCAACCTCGAAATAGTTGTATTCGGCGTAATAGTCTAAATTTACGTCGTTGTTTTTCTCTCCGTTTCTGAACTTCATTACTTCAAGTATCATTTTGCGCGGTTTGCCGTGTCCTGGGTTGATTGCCTTTTTTATTTCGCGTTCGGCTTCTTCCGGGTTCTTGTAATCCTTAATTTGTGCCGCAAGGTTCAAGCCCAAAAGAACGCCGCCGGTGTATTCCAGGTCGCCGGACTCTTTAAACGCGTTTGACGTTATACGCTTGCCGTAACCTTGCCGCCCAATACTGGAAATTGTGAAAACCGGCGTTTTTAAGGAAATCGAAACGTTTTTCAAAATTCGTACGGCAACGTCGGTTTTTGTCTTTCGGTCTGCCTGTCCCCGGTCGGTCTGATCTGCCGCAAGCATTTGTAAATAATCGACGAAAACCACAGGAACGCGCCCGGTTTTTTCCGCGTGTTTCTTTGCTATCTGTTCAATACGCTTTGCGGTTATGCCCTGGTCGTCGTTTTCAATGATTATCAAACGCCCGCCGTATTCCTGGAACCATTGCCGCGCCGCGTTCGCGTATGATCGGAACGGAACCCGTACAAAGTCCTTTAATTTGAAATCATAGTTAAAATACAGAATGTCGCCCGCCGTTACCGGGTTGCCGTACCTCTTTTTTTCTTTCCAGGAAGTCGCCGAAATACCGCGCGCAATTAGTTCTTTTCTGCTCATTTCAAGGGCAAAATACAGAACGTCGAACCCCTGGGCGGCTATATTTTGCGCTAAATACATACTAAACGCCGATTTACCTTGCCCGGTTTCTGCTCCCAGTATATACAGTTCGTCCGTTAAACCGCCGTGTAACGCAAT
>JAGAIW010000089.1 GCA_017626305.1 Clostridia bacterium | reverse complement strand
GATAAATAACTCCCCCTTGTCTTTTCCGAACTGTCAAGCACTTGCTTGGAAAGGGATACCGCCTTTGACAGCGGACTTCTGCCTCTGAAATAATTGAGCATTTCCGCACAATCGTCGTCCGTGTTCGTTGCTACTTTCATAAGCGAATAGAAATTATACTTTTCTTTCGTCATTCCAAATTCGGGGTTTGCACTATCCTCTAACATTGCAAGCGCGATTGCCAAAACAAAGTTTTTTGCACCGCTTTCCCACATAGGCTCGTTCTTGTTCGTTACGGGACAAAGCACGGATATAATGTCGTTCAAGTCCTCATACACAATATCGTTCAACTGCTGCCGTTTTACTTGTATCGCCGTATCGCGTTCACGGGGGCTGTAATATTCCTTGCCGTCGAATAAGTACGTACCTTTCTTCTCGTTCAATCTGACTTCTTTTTCCAAATGCAAAGCACGTTGATAATTCTCATACGCTCTCTGCATTGGATTCCAACGCACGCTGTTGTACGGGTTTCGCAAATCAAGGATTTTCACCGTATATCCCGCCCTTTTCAACTTTCGGGCGTGGGATTGATACAATTCCCCTTTGGGATCGGTAATGAGCATTGACGGTTTAGTTTTGCTCTCCGCTAAAATCTGCACCGCAGGGTTGACAAACGTCGTCGTTTTACCACTACCCGTCGTACCGATTACAAGCGTATGCGTGGGCGGTGAAAACGTGATTTTCAACCGATTGTTTTCTTCGTATGCCTGAATCGGTATGCCTTTCACTTCCGTATTCGGCAATTCGCTATAATCCACCGTTTGAAAATTCTCCGTTATCTCCCTTTCGCTTTGAAAGCGCGCTTGTTCAAGGTTTGCGAAGATATGATTATCACGTTCACTGCCTTTGATGATGTTCTTGGAATTGAACAACCAATAATGCGTATAGTAGTAGAACAATGCCACAAACCCCGACAAAAGCAGGAACAAACCCGCGAAAACGTAGGTTTTTTCGTCCAACAATAAGCGTGCCTTTAAGTTAGGGCGGTAGCCCGCTTGGATAAAACAGTTTAGCGAAAAACCAAGAAGAAAGCACCCCAACAGCACAACCCCGACGGTTATCCCCCACCTTATCAATTTTTTCCGTCGCCCTTGCGCCCACGCCCACCACTTTCTCGGCAGGTCTTTCAACCATTCCATAAATTTTTTCATTATTCTGACTCAATTTCTCCTTCCTCTACAAGTCTGTTGTATTCCGCACGTGCAAGTCGTCTGCGGTATTCCTCAAAACAGCGTATTGCCTCGTCGTCCACGTCCGCGCTTATTCTTGCGGCGCGCTCTAACAAATACGCTCGATTTTGCTTCTCTACTCGTTTCTTCGCTAATTCCGTTTTACATAATTTTGCCTCCGTTTCGCTTTTTCGCTTAATCGCAATCGCAGCCTTGATGACTTTATCGCCTAAACGCCTATAAATATCTTTGGTATATTTATCTGCAACAAGATATTTTTCCACGTTCTCGATTTTTTGTTCTTCGCATATCCGTTTGCGGTTGGCATCAAACCTTGCAAGCTCGCTACAAAACGCCATATAATCGCGACGTAAATTCGGATTCGTCCTGATAATATAGGTTATCAATTCGTCGATTTGACCGCGCAACCCGTCCATATTTTTGCTGTTGTAACTGATACGCCCCGACGTAGGCAAAGCACGGTATAATGCAAGCAATCTACGCTTTAATTCCCGTTCTTCGCTGTTTACGCCGTTTAAGTGAAAGAGCGTATTTGTCGCCGTTTCCGTTAGGTTTCTTCGACTGCGTTTTAAGTCAAAACCCACGTCCGTCAACCGTTCTTCTACACCGATACGGAATTTATCCATAGCGTCTTGCCCAATTGTGCCGTAACGATAACGTTTTTCTTCGCTGTTTTCGCTCGTAAATCTCGGCTCTTTTTCAAAAAATCCCAAATGGATATGTTGATTATCCGTATTTTCGTGTAGCCCTGCATACCATACAACATTATCTTCCGCGATACCGATGCTCTTAAAAAACTTGGGCAATTCCGCTTTCAACAGTTCAAGCGCATCTTCATACGAAGTCATATACTTCTTGCCAAATTCTTCGGTAAAACTGATTACTGCGTGCCATATATTGCTGTCCGTTGTTCGTAACATTTGCCGTAGTTCTTTTACTTGTTTTGCCGTTAATAACCCACCCGCGCCAAACAGTCCGCTACTCTTTTCGGGGTTTCCCGCATACCCCAAAAAGTCCCCCTCTTTCATTCCTTGATTAACATATTTCAAATAGTCATTATTTTGACGGCAGGAATAAAATTTGCGTTCCGTGATATATTTGGCTTTTACCACCCTCAAACGGCTCAACGTTGCATCGTTCGGTGCGTACCCGATACTGAATAAGACGTTAGGTACACTCATTCGTTAGCTTTTCAACTCACCCCCTTTCTTTCCGCCGCCCGAATCGTCTGCCTTAAACACCAAACTTAACAGTTCGTTCAGGTATTCTTCAAAGCGGGCGGGGACTTCATCGAAAATTCCCATATTGATTTGCACTTCCGTTACAGGCTCGTCCGTCGCCACCGCAAGTAAGGTATTGTAAATTGCAGCCGATAATCTTTCCGACATTTTCAAGTGCGCCACAATTCCTTCGATTTGCTTTTGGTTATGTACGTGCATACTTTCGATAAGCTGTTTTACCTGCTTTAACGAGCCGACAATATCACCGTTGATATTCGGTACGGTTTCGCTTTTTACATCGTAGGAAAGCGGTACGATTTCTTTCAGCTTTTCCTGCATACCGATTTCCAATAATTCCACAAGCAACTGATTTTTCGTTTGGTATTGGTTCGGATTCTTCTTGAAAAGGTAATTCAGCTTTTCAATCACTTTTGTGTCGTAAATACGAACGGTTAATTTGGTTTCAAATTGTTTCATATAGGTTTCTCCTTGTATAATAAAATTTCAGATTAAATCGAATAGGTCTTTGTGTAACTCCCATTCGTAACTACCAAACGCGATACAATTTATTACGCCGTCCGTTCCGAAAAAACGGTACATTCTTAACAGTAAACCGCGTTCGATATGTCGCCCGTTTACGCAATCTTCGTAATCATCTTCCGTATAGCCGATAAATTCAAAGGCTTCCGCTCCATTTTCAAAGCCGACTTCGATTGCAAAGGCTTCAAATTCTTCCTTGATTAGTTTCATTGTTGACTCCTTGGGGAATTGTTTTTACAACTCCTCTCACTATTCCAAGTACACTTTTTTTGAAAAGTACACGGTCTTTTTGAAAATTTTTTAATTTTTTTCTAAAAATTTTTTAAGTGTAGCGTAAATCCGTTGCATTGCGTTACTGATTGCCTGTTTCCCAACACCGTAATATTTCGCCAAATCTTCCTGCGTTTTTCCTTCAAAATAAATCATTTGCACCATCTCTTGTTGGCGGGGCGTTAATTGCAAAATCGCTTTATGTAAACATTCTTGATTGCTTGTCCACTCTTCCTTTTCGATATACGCCATTTCTAAATCAACGTTTCTATCTAAAATCTCTATGCCGTCTTCTTTGAACTCGTCTAACGATAACGTGTTTCCCGTTGCGTTCTTCCCTGCCAAAGCATACGGGCATTTGCTACAATCTTCTTGACAACGCACTAAATTCCCTTTTTTCCCTTTTACTTGGCATTTCCACGCTCTTAATTTCCGTAACCGCTCTGCACGCAACGGACGAATATACGCCCGATATACTTCTTCATTTACCGTTACTTTTTCGCCTTTGATAATGATGTAAAATTCTTTCTTTTCGTTCATTTGATAATCCTCCGATTTTTAATTTCTTGTTTGTTTGAAATCGTAATCGGGGATTGTTAGCCCTGAAATTTCGCATCATTAGCCAAAATTCGGTGCAAAAAAGAAAAGCCCCGATCACGGGACAAAATCCTCGCAATCGGGGCTATCTATATCATCGCAATAAAAAAGAATCCGACGAACAGACTAACCCTATTTTTCATAGGATTTTGTCTATTCGCCAGATTCTTGGTGGTTCTCGGTTTCACGCAACCTGTTTTACGTGGCTTCTGCCAAATTCAACCTTTACGAATGTCGGCAAAGACGTTCAACGGAACTCTTTACCCACTATATTAAATTGTTTTCTCTTATGTAATTTACACAATTAGGCTCGCATCTTTGTGTCCTCAATCGGCTTGTCGATTATCCGTAAATCGTTGTGAGCGATAATTACGGATACGTGTTTTCCGCATTTCGGACATTCAATTTCTACTTT
>JAGAIW010000088.1 GCA_017626305.1 Clostridia bacterium | reverse complement strand
TAATACGCATAAATAATATATTTCACACGTCTGCCCGGTTGATTTTCGTGCAACCAAGCGTTTGCGCGTTCAATAACGTTGTTCACAAATGCAACCTGTAAACCCGCGACGTTACCTGCGTATTCGTTTATTGCCGCTACACACCTATCACAATCGCAATAGCTCACATTGTCTTCTTGCCCAAACATAAAATACTGCGCGTCGGGATATTGTTGGAAAAATTCGATAAAACGATTCGCCGCCACCCTTTCCAAGGTTTCGCCACCTGTCCAGCAAAGCTGCATATCCTTCGTGCCGTAATTGCTAAACCAGTCGGGATGATGCTCTTGATAGGTAATACCGTTTCCACACCCCTCCAAGCCACAAGTACATTTCGCATCGGGAAGAATGTACTGCGAAGCTTGACCATGCCCCCAAGCAACCAAGCCGAACGTCGGGCTGGGCGAGGTCATTCGATAACGCCTTACCGTATCTCTATCGTCGCGAAGATCCGCCTTCGGCAACATACGCATTTCAAAAGAAGGATTGACCGAATACCCCGTGTAGTTCAACAAGGGAACGTCCTTTTTCTCTTCGTAATAAATCTCACTCGCGGCGAAAAATTCATAGCCTATTGTATCGGCAAGAAAATCGTACGCGCCGTAAAGCACGCCGCTGCTGCTGGTATAGTCGGGGCAGGAAATATATATATTTTTATCCACCGTCTTAATATAGTATCCAGAATCGACAATGTCGTCAGCGGACAACGTAATCCCTACGTTTTTCTCCCATAAAGACGTATGTCCCAAAGAAATAACGCAATCAGGATTTTTAAGCGAACTCTCCGTTACGATAGGAATTGCATTCCCCGTCGCTTTTTGAAGATTTGCTGCCAATTCATTAGCAGCAAAGCTTTCGTAAAAGTTTGCGTCGTTGCGAATTAAAATACTATATTCGCTAACGCCGCCTTGATACAAATATTCACCTTCCACAACCGTTACCAACGGCTCCTCTTTTTGCGAGGTTGATTCTTCGACGTCCTTACACGCAAAGCAGGGAAGTATTAAGGCACAAGATAATGCCAAAGCGATATATCTAAAAATATTTTTCTTTTTCATTATCGATCTCCTTATTTCACCCAGAACTCAATTTCTCTTATGGTAGTATTATAATACTCGTCGTATGCCACGATACGCAATACGTAACGCCCCTTATCTTGCGCAACGAACGCATTATCGCTAGCCTTAAAGGCATTCTCGTACAGCTCGTTATCCTTTGACAACAAAGAAGTGATTTTTCCGTTTTCGTTATATTCAAGCAAACGCATTTCGTTGTTCGGCAAAATCACGGTTACCTGAACGTAACAATTTTCCCCGTTATCTTTTGCTGTATAAGAAGGAATTTTGATTGCGCTGCCAACCTGATATTCCTTTTTCAACTCATTCTTTACTTCCAACGTAGGTGCTATTTCGTCACTCACAAAAATAGTATAAGGAAGGCTCGTCTTATTGCCGTTCGAATCCTTTGCGTAATACGTCACCAAATAGTACCCCGCTTTATCCAAAGTAAAGGTGAGAGCCTCTCTCGCGTCGCCGCCGCCAAGAATTTGCCCCGAAGGAGTTTCTATACTCACAGAAAACTCTTGAATTTGCCCAAGCACGTCGTATGCTTTTGCCGTAGGAATTTTTGCCTGCGTCCCTAATTTTTGACGCAATATAAACGCTTCGTCTAATAGAATAATCGGTTTTACCTCGTCCAAAGCTTTATCAAGACTACTCTTGTTATACCCCATAGGCTGATTGCAAATTTGCGTTATAGAAATGGAAGATTCTTCTTCTACACCTTCAAAGAAAATACCCAAATAAATCGTTTCGGAAAATCCTTCAAACACGTTTCCGTTATCATACGCAGAAATCTTCGTAAGCACACCGCCGCTGGTATCTATAATTCCCTTGGTATCGCTTGTCAAAGCAAAGGTCAAAATATCCTTGCTTGTTGCGTAAAGAAATCTGTTTATACTATTGTTTAACTGTATAAACCACGCATTCTCCTCCTTGCTATAAAAAAGCCGTAAGGAAACGGAAAGGTTGGACTCCACCCCATCCGTCAAAGTGATAACCATTGCGTTAAAGTTCGTCTTTTCCACTGCGCATGAAAGCGTCAAGCGGAAATCTTGCGCGCACAAAGGCGTGATGAACTCCGCGCTGCAATCCTCGCTAAAAAGAAGATTTACGCACGTCTTTTCGTCGAGAATTTGCACATCGCCTTCGGTATGGAAATACTTACTCTTGTATTTCCCATATTCGGTATCTACAACAGAAACGGTTTGTTCCCATTCAGAAACGCCCGACTCACCTTCCGCGACGTAGCGTATTTCCATCGACTCGCCCTGCGCTACAAAAGAATTTTCCACGAGCTTATCGTTCACGTAAACCTTATAAGGCACCTGCAAAATTTGTCCGTTTATCGTTTCTATCACGAATGGAATAGGCAAATCGTAGGCAAAGCCCTTAATCAAAACGCTATGAAGCGAAGGCTCTACGATAAAGCTCGGTTTTTCTACGGGGATTGAACGTACGGTTATAACCCCGTAACCAACGTTATCCAAGTAATCTCTTACCGTATAAACAACCTTATACTCACCAAGCATGGCAAGCTGCAAGATATCTTGTGCTTCCACTTTTTGATTGTTGGGAGCGTAAACGGCGCGTTCCACCTTTAAATCCCCGCAGCCCCCGAACGCATACATCTGCGATGCCGTTGGAATGGAAATCGGTTGATACGCCGCCG
>JAGAIW010000009.1 GCA_017626305.1 Clostridia bacterium | reverse complement strand
CCCGTTAAGTTTGTATCTTCCAACGAAAGCGTAGCAACGGTAAGCGAGGACGGTGTAATTAAGGCAATTAGTTACGGCACGGCAACGATAACGATGTACGTGGCAGGGGAAGCGTATACGATTTCGGTAACGGTATCTAGTAACGTATCTTACGTGTAAGTTTAGGGGGATAGGCTATGGCGAGAATTGTTAAAAAGATATCCACGGCAATCCTCTCGTTCATGCTTTCGTTTTTGGTGGTGGTAGGGGTTTTCCCTACCACCTTTTCCGCAAAAGCCGAGGAAACGTCTAAATCGGTATACGAGCAAACGAACGTATTGGACGATTTGCGAAAGTCTACGATAAACGACCAAGCGTTTGATTTATCCACGTTTAATTTTGACGAGAAAAAGGAAACGAAGGTGCTATCGTTCGTGGAGTATTGTTACAGCTTTTACGAGGAACGGCAAAACAATTTCGGGTTGTACGTATACGTTTATAACCCGAAAGGCTTGAAGTTTAACCGAACGAGTATGCTGAATAATATTCAGTTTTCGGTGGGTAGCTTTGCGAGCAGTAACTATACCAAGTATGAGCTGACGTACTTAAATTGTTCAATGGAAAGCAATTACGAGGGGCTGTTCTATAAATTCCGCGTAGAGCTAACGGACAAGCAACGGGAAAATATTTTATCTACCATAAATAGTTCCGAGCGTGTATATAGGGTAAGCGGAATTGAAATAGTAACGTCGGGGGATATTAACGCAACGGAATATACGGTAGCAACGACGTATAAATACAGCGGTTACGCGGCAGGGTACGGCAGTAACGAAAGTGCGGAAAACACGCTTGTTTGCAGTACGGAAGAAACGGAAGTTTTGTCGTTAGACGTACACGCTACGCAGTATAGACCAAGCGGAACGAACGGAAAGAACGAGTACACGCAGGACAGTTTACATAGCGTTTATTTCGCTGTTCCAAACGAGATTGTCCAAAAATATGGGGCTATGTCCGCTGTTCATGCAACGTGGCTAGACGCGGTATTAAAGCCTGCGCTTGTAACGGGTAACCAAACGGCGTATGAGGCGATTAAGCCGTTACTTGGCAAAAGCATTAAAGATTTGAGTACGTTCAGCTATATGTATTTAGGCGCGTACAGTTATCAACAAAACGGCGAGGCGGGTTCGCTGTATTTGGGCGGCTATACCTATTACAACGAAGAACCGCTTATGAGAAACGACGACGTATTAAACCATTATTTTGGTACGGATATTGAAACATTGTATTCTATGTACTACGCTGGTAGCGGAACGGATAGCGCGGACAATTATACGCTTTCTTCCGAAGAAATCTTAGCGGATCTGAAATCGAGCGCAAGCAAATACGGCGGTGTTCTCGTGAACGGAAAATACAGTAAGTATATGTTTGAAGGCGTAGCCGAGGAATGGACGGACGTGAATATCAAAGCGGACGAAACGTTTTCTTTGACGGACGAGATTATAGATAAGAACTGGTGGGATAAGTTTTGGGGCTTAAAAGGCGACGTAACGACGAACACTTTCGACGGTATCAAAGCGATTTATGCCGTGAAAGACAGCGATATGTCGGGGAACGCGGCAGAAGTTGCAAAACGGTTGCACATAAGTGAGGCGGATTACGCAGAGTTTTCTAACTTTTACAACGCGAACAAGGACGAAAATACCGTTTATCTCTTTCGATATCAGGTGAGCGATTATATTGCGCAGGAAGCAACGCTGATGAAAGAAAATACTTCTATTTTTGGGAACTCGTTTAAGAAAGTGGATACGAACGCGTATTTCTTTCAACAAACGGTGAATTTGGACTTCGATGTTATAGACGTAACCTTTTCTAACGGCGAAAAGGACACGGTGATTCCCGTAGTATCGAATCCCATAGACGTAGT
>JAGAIW010000087.1 GCA_017626305.1 Clostridia bacterium | reverse complement strand
TTCCGTAGCAAATAATAGGATTTCTTAAATCGTCAAAAGTTGACTTATAATTTTCAGTTTTTATAAAATGCCCCTCCAAGCCAAAAGGTTTACGGGAAGAAATATAGTCAGCGATTATCCCATTTCTTTGGGTTTCAATTTTATTTAATATGCTTATAGCTCGTCCGTCACGTATAAATATTTCTAATCCGTCAATTTTCATCGGGCGATGAACAAGATTTATTCTTTGACTATTTTCGTGTGTATAAACACTGACCAAGTTTTCTGTGTTATCATAAGTAGTATTGCGCAAGAAATAACAAACACCACCACGAATATTTGTATCAGAGAAAAGCTCATTGGGATTGAGATAATCGTGGAGAATTTCAAGGTGAATATCACTCATCATATCATTTCTAAACTTATCAAGCCCTTTACCACCAGCAAACCAACGAGTAGGCGTAATCATAGAAACATACGTTGCGTTCATTTTCTTGGAAATGTCAACAAAATAATTATAAATGGGTTTCGAGCTTGCTTGCGCGCCACCGTCACTTATTTGGTAAGGGGGATTCCCCACAACTGCTTCAAATTTCACTTTTTCTTCTCCTTCGCTTATTTCGTCATTCAGCGTAATGGTGTTAAAAGGCTTTTTCTGCGTTAAAATTCCACATACCTTTTCGTAGTCGATTTCGTCATCGTCGGCTTTTACTTCCAACAAATCGTAAGCCGTAAATTGCTCTGCGATATTTTCAACGTTCAGCCCCAAAACTTCGTATATTTTACGGGTAAATTCGTATGTAATAGATGAAGTCGGGATAGAACAGATAGAATCTTTTATCGACGGCATTTCGTAGCCAAACAATTTTAACCTCTCGCAAAGCGCGATTGCAAATTCGCCCGCTTTGCTTGCTATATCCAAAATCTTATTATTTCCGTCGATAATTGCTTTTAAGCCGTCATTGGGAATCAACTCAACCATATCTTTGCAGATATTGTTGGGCGTGATTACTTCGGAAACGCCGAGCTTGCCAAACTTATTGATTGCAACAATACAACGGCGTACAGGGTCAACATTTTCATCGTGGGAAAGTTTGTTGATATTTTGGATTTTGTAATCCAATTTCTGCAACGCGCCCCAGTACATTCTTTGCATAGCGGACAATACGTTTTTGCTTATGCCAAGGTTACACGCAATTCTTGCATTTTCGGGTTCATCAATGCAAGCAACGATTTCACTCAAAGAGCTGACCGTATTTTTCGTAAGGAACGCAAAGAACAGTATGCGCGAATAATAGGTGCGGAATTGTTTTACGGGGTCTTTCTTATCTTCGTTTTCTTCGTTATTGCCGCTTTGGGTATTATCGCCCGAATTACCGTTCGTGGAATCATCGCCGTTATCGGTAGAAGTATCGCCTGTTTCTGCGCCGTCCGTATCCATATCCGTTTCTTCGCCCTCGTGGGCTTTTATCGTCAAACCTGCTTTGTCGCCAAGTTCGTTTTCGCGTTCGATTACACGACGGATTTCTTCTATATCTAAAAGCCCTAAATCAACGGGGATTTCGCGCACTTCATCGGCAACGCCTTTATTTGCCGAATAATGGCTGACGGCTTGCATTATATCCGTAGGCTCAACTCGTACCATTTTGTCTTTATTGAGCGTGATAATCGGAGAAATGCGGAGTTCTTCTTCCAAGCGTTCACGCGCTCGTGCATTGCCCGATTCGCCAACGTTCAAAACGTACACCTGCGATTTTTGCTCTTGCATAACAAACATACGTTGAGGGTCAAAATCGACAAGCAACGTTTGCGGTTTCATATTGTATTTGATTGTATCGCCGTTTTCGTCCTTATACGTTTTCACGTATTGGTTTTGCAAACGGAAAACCGCTTGGTCGTATTCTTGCGGAGAGGCGGTGTCTTTCAAGAACAGCATTGTGTCCCACTCCTCAACGGTGCTCCCCGTCAACATTCTGTTTACGGTCAGCGTTATCGTCTTTTTGCCGTCTTTCTCGCAATTTTGGATTTTTGCTTTGATTTCTTCGGGTGTTTTATATTCATTTGGTCTATCTACACCCGAAATGTTGATAATTTTATAGCCGTTCAAATTCTTGAAACGGGTTGCGTTGGTTTTGATAAGTTCTTCCAGCGCATCGCACGCTGCACAGTAAGGCAAAACAATAACGATATGTCGGCACATTTTGCCGTCTTGGATTTTATCGTAGTCAAGGAATCCTAACAATTCGTCATCGTCTTTGCTCCCGTCGATTACTTCCAACAGGTCAAGGATTTCTTGTTCGTTTTCAAACTTTTTATGGCTGTTATCGTCTGCCTTTTTAATAGATTTCGGCTTGAAAAGTGCAGAGAAATTGTAAGAAGTGCCGCCGTTTGAGAGTTCTTTCAGCTTTGCTCTTGCGGATTTGTTTGGATTGAACGCAAAACGTACCATTTGAGGGAAACCAAAATAAGGGTTTGCCCAATCTTCTTTCTTTTCGTTTTCGGGTAAAGCGAAATTTTTTATATCCCAATCTTTTTGCTCTTTAACAATATCTGTGAATTGATAGAAAGCAATAATATCTTCTTTTTCAAATTCGCTTCCCATAAGAATACGATATGGTGTACCCGAAAGGTGGAGGCGAACTTTTGCGTTTAAGGCTTTGGAATGTTCTTCGGCTTGTTCAATAGTTTCTTCTTCGGTGTCGTAGTTCTTTTCAATTTCGCCATTTTTCTTTTTGTCTTTTAATACTTTGCCGTATTTTTCCGCACGTGCGCCAAAATGCGTTTCGTCGATGATTAACAGGTCGATTTCTTCGCCCAAAAGTTCTTGGTGTTTTTCTTTGATTTCCTCGCCCTGCAAATCCTGTAACGTAAGGAAAACTACGGCTTTTTTATCTTCTGCAAGCCGTTCGGTAACGATTTTATTATTTTCTTTTAAGTTCTTGCTGGTATAAAATTCGTATTCAGAAAAATTATCTGCGCTTTGAACTGTTTTCTGCCATTCCGTATTTACATCTGCTTTTGCGGAAACAACTACAACCAGTTTTGCGTGCATAGCAAGCGCACAACACATAGCGGTAAAGGATTTACCAAAACGCATTACGGCGTACATTAACAAATTTTTTCTATTATTATCAAGCGCGATTTTGAAATTTTCAACTGTCTTTTCTTGATTCGGGCGCATATCCCACATACCCGTAGAGGCATAGCGCGTTTTTTCGGGTAATCTGTCTTGCGCGTTATAAAATTGATAAATTTGCGTGTGGTCGTTATAGTCTTTGAGAATATCGGCAATCGCCTCTTGTACGTCTTGCGCCGTAGCTTCTTTGAAGAACTCACGGGAATAATAAATATCGGCTGAAATGTCCGTAGGGAGCAAACGGGCTCTACGTTTTTCACGTTCAAGAAATTCGTGTACGGAAAAATCGCGGAAGTAAACGT
>JAGAIW010000086.1 GCA_017626305.1 Clostridia bacterium | reverse complement strand
TATGGACGGCAACAAGGTGAGCAGTTTTGCGGCAAATACGGCATACGAGCTGAGATTCTACGGCAAAGGCGCAACGATTTTTAAGGTTGGTTGTTGCGAAGAAAAGAACAGCGCCGCCCTCACCGTTTACTATGCAAATCCTTCTCACGGCAACGAAGAGGTTTTCGATCAATCGGTAACGCAGGGCGAGCAGCGCAAGCCCATGCCTACGTATAGCGGCGACGTAACCGCCCTCGGCTTTGAAGCGGGTACGGTTGTCTATCAAATCGTTGGGCCGCAAAGCAATGCTTCCGACGTTAAGTTGGTTGCGCAGGTGGATTCGACGGGGGACAACGCATACGCGAAGTTGGATTTCGTTTTGTCTGCTTCTACCGCTTCGCTTGGCTTGTGGATTACGGCAGAAAACAGCCACCTTGGCTATTACACCGTAACGCCGACGGGCTTTACGGCGGACGGCATCGGCGATCCTTCAAGAACGATTTTCGTGACGGATGCAAACGGGGAAAAGTTGACGTCAACGTCCTTTGCCGCAAACAAGGTATATACGTTATATATCAGGCTTGACGGTAGAGAAGTGACAGTGCAGCTTAGCACTTGGGCGAGCTTGACCATCTACGTTGCAAACGTTAACTGCATCACCGAGGCGGAAGCGCCCGTTGCGCCTCTTCCCCCCGTACAGGGTAAGGAAATCAACGTTTTGTTCATCGGCAACAGCTTCTCCGACGATACGGAAGCGTATATGGTAGATATTCTTCTCAATCTTGGATATACGAATATCAACGTCGGCAACTTGTATATCGGCGGCTGCTCGATTGACACGCACTATGACAATATAATGAATAATAGAAGCGCGTATGATTTTAGAATGAGAAGTCATAACGGCAGTAAGTATACCGAGTACGAAACGGTTTCCGTTGGCGGTGAAAAGAAATCGATTGCGTTTGCCATTGCCTATAAGGATTGGGACGTAATCAGCGTTCAACAAGCCAGCGGTGACAGCGGAAAGGCGTCTACGTATAGCAACTTAGACGCATTGGTCAGCGAGGTTAAAAAACAGGCGACAAATGCAGACGTGGAAATCGTCTTTAACATGACTTGGGCATATCAAGGGGATTCCACCCACGCGCAATTCCCCGATTACAATAGCGACCAAACGACGATGTACAATGCAATCGTCAGCGCGGTTCAAGCGAAGGTTAGCTATACCGTTGTTCCCAACGGCACGGCAATTCAAAATGCAAGAACGTCCTTGCTTGGCGATACGCTTACCCGCGACGGGTATCATTTGGATTTGAAAATTGGTCGTTTTATCGCAGGGCTTACCTTCGTTGCGAAGGTGACGGGTGCGGATTTGGATGACCTTACCTACGCGCCGAACGGCATCAACGAGTTGCAGCTTGCGGTTGCGCTTGAAAGCGTTCAAAATGCGCTTACCACCCCTTTTGCCGTAACGGAATCGGAAATTCAAGAAGAAACGATAGAAGATCCCGACGTTACAACAGGCGGCTCAAACGCCACGGCTGTAACCGTATACAAGGGGGATGAAACGGCGCTTGGCTTTGCGGAAGGCTCTACCGTTTACGAATACGTAGGCGTTGACAGTTCCTCGGACAAAGCGGCAATTAAGGTAGATTCTTCTAAATACGATTACGTAGAAGTGCAATTCGTGATCGCGAAAGGCAACGGATATTTCTTCCTGCACGGACGTAAGGACGGCAATTGGTACAACAAAGGCATTTCGTACATCATCGATCCCAGTTGGCTTAGACTTGGCGACGGCAGCAACACGCCTTCCGATAGAGTGATCGAAGTGTACGATGCGGACGGAAATAAGGTTACTACCCTTATGGATAACAACGTTCTTTACACCTTGAGGGTGTACGTCAAGGTTGGCGAGTTGGACGAAATTACCATCAGCATGAGCGGCTCAACCATCTATTTTGCAAACGTAAGCTATGGTTGTGATTCCGACGCTAATTAGTTTTTCTACGATAAAAGCATAACGATTATATGCGGATGAGCCCTGTTAAAGCAGGGCTCATTTTTATGTAAGAGCCTACCATGTACGCGTTGAATGATGATTG
>JAGAIW010000085.1 GCA_017626305.1 Clostridia bacterium | reverse complement strand
TACTATTACTTTAATTTCTTTTACCGTACTTTTATGCTGTTTAGCTTTTTTTCCTTCGTTGGAACGTTATTTGAAAAATCGTTCTAACCATTTTGAAATACATTTGGAATTAAAAAACAGTAGTTATTTGCAAAACTTTGTCAGCACGATACGGCGTTTGGGTTTGAAGATTGACGATATCGAAGCAAATCCCGCTTACGCAAATTCTGGATTGAGCGTTTATTCGATAGCAATTTCCATCAGCAGTCAAGAATTGAAGAAATATAAGACACATACGGAAATTATCGAAGCGTTACGCAGTTTGGAGTATATTTACCACATAGAGGAAATGTGGCTGTAAAAAAACTTGTAAAATAAAAGCATATCTTCTTATTTCGTTTTTGATATAATAATAAAGAACATAAAATGTTGTAGGTAAAATTTAAAAGATAAAAATCGATACAAAATTAAAGCTTAGAAAACATATTTGGAACAACTATGCCGACGGACAGTTTGATTATTCTTCGTGCCACATTTGTTATTTATTTAAAGAATGTAACAAAGAGCTGGAAATGGATATGACTGTTTTATGGAGGGAAAGCCTATTTAATAAACTTTGTTTTATTGCATTATATTTTTCGCATTTACTTATTAAAAGAAATCAACATAGAGCCAAAAAAAATGTAGAAAAATTCTTAAAGTCAGTATATGATTGGGTAAATTCTTTAAAAAATGATAATTTCCAAGATTACAAGTCGGTTTCATATAGTATGCGTTTAATATTTAAGCATTTTAATTAGTATTTCTGTGGGAGGGAATTGTAAAATTTAATAGAAAACCTTATAGGGTGGGATTTATGTCCTGCCCTTAATTTTTGCAAAAAAACAACGTAAATCAAACCTTTCGGTTCAACTTACGTTGTCGTTGGTGCACCACAAAAAAGGAAATCTCATTCGAGGTTTCCTTTTTTGTTTTGTCGTAGACAGTCGCGCGAATATGCAAATTATTGCAGGTTCACGCGAGAAATACGGCATACATAGACCCGGATTTTTTACGAAATCCGTCCCGTATTTCGATGCTCTGCCCCAAGGGGCAGATTCCTGTCGACCGCATTTTTTTGCGCACGCGACCGTTGCGCGAACCTCATATTTGTATGCAGGTTCACGCGAGAAACGTCCACGTACGATATTGAGAACAGTGCCATGCGCATCAAACTATAAACACGCCTATAACACGCACAACCCGGCAGCGGAGCCACTCCGCCGCTCTGCCCCAAAGGACAGATTCCCGTCGACTACACGAAATATTAATGCCTAAGCTTCGGCTCTATCCATGTTGGGGGAGCTTTGATGTATCTACGGTTTTTCCTTATACAGTCATTAGAATCCCTTGACAACATGTTTAGAATACTGTATAATGTATCTGCATTTGATGCAAGTGCCACGTGGGAAGAACGAGAGGAAAAAACATGGACACAAAGTTTTCAATTGCCGTTCACGCGCTCATTCTGATTTCGGAGTCTCCAAACCCGATAAGCTCTGATCAAATGGCGCAAAGCGTCGGTACGAATGCCGGCTATATCCGCAAAATACCGGCGCTATTGAAAAAAGCGGAGATTGTGAACAGTCACAGAGGCGTTAGCGGATATCACTTGACCGTTGCCTCGAAACAACTTACGTTGCTACAAGTCTATCAAGCAGTTATGGAGGAATCCAAGCCTCATCTTTTGAATATCCATCAAAACCCCAACGATCGGTGTATCGTTGGCAGTCGTATCAAACTCATACTGACCGATATGTTTGCAGATATTGAAGAAGGCTTCACCCGTTTACTTGACAGCAAAACGCTTGCCGACTGTATCGCGGCCATACGCAAAAGAATATGCGGACGAGCAAAAAAATCTTAAACTATTTATATAGAAGGAAGTTAAAAATATGAACAAAATACAAATTATGACGGATTCCGCAAGCGATATTTCTTATGCGGATGAACAAAAATATTCCATTTCGGTTATCCCTTTCCCTATCACGTTGGGAGACAAAAGCTATACGAGCCGAGTGGATTTTGATAACGAGCAGTTTTTTGACTTAATGGCACAATATGATGAAATTCCAAAAACCGCGCAAATTACCCCCTTTCAATTCCAAGAAATCTATCTGCGGGAGGCGCAGTCCGGTGTAACCGATCTGATTTTGGTACTCATTAACTCAAAGGGTTCCTCTACTTATGATAATTCCGTACGGGCGATTGACCTGTTCTACGAGGAACACCCGGAATACCGCGACGTACTGCATATCCACAGCTTTGACGGCATGGGCTATAACGCGCTTTACGGTGCGCCCGTCGTCCATGCGGCACAAATGCGAGAGCAAGGTGCTTCCGTAGAGGAAATTCTGCAATACTTAACCGATATTCTCCCCCGTCGCCAAATCTATTTCGGAATCTACGATTTGAAATACGCGGCAAAATCCGGACGTATCCCCACGGCGGCGGCATTGCTCGGCACGGTATTAAACCTGAAACCGGTGATGAAGATCTTTGATAACGGCATCACAACGGCAGCCAAATGCCGAGGCGAACGCAATTTGGTGGAAAAGGTAGCGGAAATGAGTATTGCCGATATGGAACCGGGTTCACCATACGAACTTATTTACGGCAATGACTCCACCTGTCTGGAAGAGCTGCGCCGCCGAATGGTAAAATTGCTTGGATACGAGCCGGAAGCGGCTTACCAAATCGGCGCTGCCGTTGCCGCCAACGCCGGTCCGCGTGTAGTGGGTGTCGCTTTTACGAGAAAAGCCGAGGAAACACCTGCGGTGGAATAAGTAATGCCGTTATGAAGTTCATCCAACACGAAAAAGTCAATTCCTAATCGTAGCGGTCAAAAAAAACGATACGTTCATCGCAAAATGTAAAATTGTCCGCAAGTATAATTAAGGACTGCTTTTATCTCCGGCGGCACGGGAAGTTTCCGTCGAAAAAGCTCCGCTGTTTTTTATGTTTTTAGTAGAATTTTACATTCCTATACGACAACTTCTCAACTATTTCAGCGCCTATGCAAGATGGGCGCTTTTCTTGTGTCCCCGAAATATTACAAAATCATATTTCGGGACACAAGAAAATGAGTTCGGTGAAATACCGAACTCATTCTAATCATTTTACCGACTTGAATACTACGCCCGTTCCTCCGAACCGTTCTGCTCGTCCTGAATAAACTGCAAGTTCACGTCCGGGTAAGCGGAGAGCATGGGTTCCACGTCCTCTCCCTTCTTGCGCATAAAATAGTTCTTGCTGATCTTTACGACCAGCCCGCTCATGAGCACGAGACCGATCAGGTTGGGCAGCGCCATCAGTCCGTTGAACGTGTCGGAGATCGCCCAAGCAAGCTCCCCGTTGATGACTGCCGATACGACGACCAACAGGATATACACGATTTTGAAGGTCAAAATGGAAATTTTTCTGCCCTTTTCCCCCGTGCCGCGGAAGAGGTATTCCACCGCTTTCTCGCCGTAATACGACCACGCGATAATCGTCGTGAGCCCGAACAGCGGGATAATGATGGTATAGAACACCGTCCCGAACACGCCGAACTGCCGTTCGAACGCCATCATGGACACCTGCGTGTCCACCGCGCTGCCGCCGTAGAGCAACTGCGCGTCCCCTCCGAAGGAGACCAAAATGACGATCGCCGTCAACGTACAGATGACGAAGGTATCGAAGAATACCTCGAAAATCCCCCAAAAGCCCTGTTTCATGGGCTCTCTCGACTCCGAGGCGCTGTGCGCGATAACGGAGGAACCAAGCCCTGCCTCGTTGGAGAAAATACCGCGCGCCAAGCCCTTTTGAATGATTTGCGCAAAGGTGAATCCCGCCACCCCGCCGACTGCCGCCTCAAAGGAAAAGATATTCTTGAAAATGAGCGCAAACGCCCCGACGATCGCCGTCACGTTGGCAAAAATAATGACGAGCGCAAGCACGATAAAGAGCAGGGACATAAAGGGCACCAAAATCGCGCAGACTCTGCCGATGCGTTTGACGCCGCCGAGAATGATGAGTGCAAGCACGACGGCAACGACGATCCCGACGATCAGACTCACGATCTGCGCGTCCATCGTGGGCAATGCGCCCGTGATCGTACCGGCAATTTTGTTGGTCTGCGTACCGCTCATGCCGATTGCCGCCAACGCGCAAAATACCGCCGCCATCATACCCAGAACTTTCCCGACGACGCCCAGAATTTTGCGCCCCTGATCGCTCTTGGCTTGCATGGGCAAACCTTCGCGCAAGTAATACATGGGTCCGCCTGCAAAGTCACCGCCGGCGGATTTTTTACGGAAATACATACCCAACACGTTCTCGAAAAAGTTGGTGATCATACCGAAGAAGGCGGAAATCCACATCCAGAACACCGCGCCGGGTCCGCCCGTCATAATGGCGGAGGTGACGCCGATGATATTCCCCGTGCCTACCGTGCCCGAAATGGCGGTTGCAAACGCCTCGAAGGGGGAAATGGTATTTTCCTTTCTCTCCTCTTTTTTCGTACGAATGCTCTTAAACGTAGGAACGAGCGTCTGCTCGATCGACGTTTTGAACTTCCGCACCTGCATGAACCGCGTGCGCACGGTGAGCAAGATGCCCGTACCAAGTATGAGAATTACCATCGGCCAGCCCCATACGATGCCGTTGATGAAGGAGTTTATCTGCTCCACCACTTCCAAAAAATTTTCCATCTTACCTATCCTCCATAGATCGGATCTTCTACAATTTTCAACGCAAAAAAAACGGAATGCCGATGCACTCCGTTTCCGCTCTGACTACCTTATTTTCACAAAAAAGTTATGTTCGCGTCTCTGTCCTTTTGCCTGAGAGATTAACGGGTCGCCCCGTCTTGCCCCTTCGGCACTCAATTGAATGAGATTCTCCGGAGTACTATCCGATCACGGTCGGTTTCCCTTCTGCGATCTTCCTATAGTGTGCTGAATTGTGTTATTATGATATCATGGGAAAAAGCCTCTTGTCAATGTTTTCGACCGTCTTTCCCCATTTTTGTGTTTTCAAAAACTCGATTGCTTTTATGCAAATAATCGTTGATATATAAAAAGCCGCGTATCCAAACGCGACAAGCCTTATAAGCAAAGGAATTGCGCGTTTTGAAGGAGGCTTCCATTCCCGTCGACTGCGCCAGGAAAGAGCCGTGATTTTGATACAAAATCACGGCTCTTTCCAATGAAATTTATGCCTAACGGCAAAAGTGAAATAATAGGATTATGAAATATCCTGCGGATGTGAAATATACTTCGTATATGGTGGCATAAATTTTATTTCATTTTTGCAAAGCAAAAATTTCATAATTACTTAATTATTTCATATTGCTTGCAATATTTCATTGAATGTGTTAAACTAAATATAGAGCCGTGATTTTGATACAAAATTGCAGTCTTTTTTAACTACATCCGCCTTCGTCGGAATAAATCCACTTCGTGGATGAAATCACTTTGTGATGAAATCCCGCTAACGCGGGGTTAATTGAGGCGGATTTGATTTCATCTGAGGTGGCACACCGAAGATTTCATCTAAGTT
>JAGAIW010000084.1 GCA_017626305.1 Clostridia bacterium | reverse complement strand
GAGCGGCGACGTGTTGGTGTTTGAAGATCAAGGCGATAAGATGCACTACTTCTCGTTGAACGAAGAAGAGAAGACGTTTGAAGTTCTTTCCTACGCACCTTATACGGCATACTTGCTTGGCTCGGATAATAAGAGCAACGCAAAGTACACGCTTGCATTCGACGGCAAGGGCGGCGCAACGTATACGGTAGAAGGCGAAGGCGGTGAAAAAACGACGTGCGTCGGCAGGGTGTCTGTAACGACGAATAAGACGGAGTTTGATAAGGAAATCCAACTCTTCACCTCGGAAGATGGGACGGTTTCGTTTGAATATATCCTCGTTTCCTCGGGGGCAAGCACGGCGTTCCTTTTGAAGGATGAAAGCTACGCGGCGGGCAGGTACGTGTCTACGCAAAGCGAATGGACGGGTGTATTGACGCTCGACGGGTATTGCTATCAGGCAAGCTATAGAGACCGCGGTGAAACGTATTCGGGCAACTACTACGTGCAAGACGGCGTTATCGTGTTGAGAGTAATGGGCGGCACGTATTATTTGGACGTCCTTTCCGAAGGTATGGTCAGCGTGCGCGGGGAAGAGTACGGCGAGTACGCGCTCCTTGAAAATCAATATGCAAGCGGCTTGTATTTTGAAATGGACGGCTACGGCAAGATTTCCGTATTCACCTTAGAAAAGGACGGCGATTCCTATAAGCGCGTATACGTAGCGCAGGACGGTACGTATGTAAAAGAGGGTGACGAGTACACCATCATTTACGGCGAAGGGGAAAATCAAAAGGTTTACCTTTGCAAGAACAACGGATATTCTTTCCTTGCGGACGACGGGGCAAGATATAAGGTGCTTTCGAACAATCAGGAAATTGAAAAGAGTATCCTTATCGACACAAGCGATTGGTCGGTGCTGATCCTTGACGAGTTTGGCATGGCAATCAAGTACAACGAAGCAGGGCAAAAGCAAGAGGGTACGTACACGAGAATCACCCAAAACCTTTTGTACTTTATCAACAAGCAAGACTCGAACGCTTGTCTTTACGATTACAATATGGAAACGGGCGCGGCTTCTCCCATCGAGTTGAAGGCGAGAAATTATTACACCACCGATTTGAAGTGTCTTTCCTTCACAAAATACGGTTTTGCTATATTTAACGGCGACACCGAAAATCTTATTTTCTATAACTATGAGGGCGACAACGTAATCATTTACCGCCGTCCTACGGAAACGGACGTTGACGTAGAATATACGGAGTACGGTTTTGTAAAAGATAACTTCGGTACGCTTACCGAGGAAAAGGAATACAACGGGAAAACCTATTATAGAAACGCAGGCAGCGAGATTATATTCGAGCGCGATGCGGAGAACGTTGAGAAATATCCCATCTATATTTACGGTCAAAAGTGGACGGTCAACGACGTTAGCTTTGCCCCCACGGGCGGCGCGGAATTTAGCGTTAGCGCAACGGCAAACGTTACCGTAGAAAGAACGGTGGACGGTGAAACCACAACGCAGGAAACGTCGATGAGTTGCTTTGTAGAACGCGCAATCAATGCGGAAACGGGCAAGGCGGAAATGTACGTTCTTTTGGCGGGCGGATTCCGTTTGTATATCACCGCGACGTATACGGGCAAGTCGGGTGCAACAAACACCTACACGGCTTACGACCTTCGTTTTAGCCAAGAGTTGCCTGCATACCGCTATTTAGACGTCCTTTATCGTGTGTATGCAATGTACGGCGCGTCTAGCGCAAACGCATTTGAAAACACCGTCGGTACGGTGAAGTTGTCTATGGACTTCGACGAAAACGGTAAAGAGGAAAGTAATACGATGTCGGCGGAGTTTGGTGAAAACTCCTTGTTCTACGATACGAACGGCGTACGCCTCGAAGGGGTAGACGCTCGGTCCTTCTACAGCCTCGATAACGGCTTATATTACGTGGAAACCACGATGACTGACGAACACGTATACCGCTTGTATTTTGCGATGCAGCAACACGCATACCTGGGCGCAACGGGTTACTTTGTGTATGCGTTCACCCGTGTGCAGGAGCTTACGGTGGACGAATATACCGTGACGGTTAGCAGGGTAGTGGGCAGCGAAGTTACGGGCGTAGAGCTTGGCTCTGTGTTTGCAATGGAAATCGAAGAAAACGGCGTTTCTTTGGGTAATAAGTATATGATGACGACGCCCGACGAATTGTTTGAGGCAAACGGCGTAACCTATTACGTTGTTAGAGAAAAGGCGGAAGAAGGCTATGCCGTAAGCGCAACCTATTATGCAATTACGTTGGAAGAGAATGAAAATAGCTCGGTAGAAGAGGAAGGCAAGGAAATCTTCCCCACCTACAAAGCTGTGAAGGTGGAAAAAGCGCAGGCTACGATTATGCACGAAAGCGAAGAGGTAAAGCGTTACGTGGAAATCGTTGACAATAAAATCACCTTGCTTTCTCTCCACGATAACGTTTATTACGTGAAAGAATGCACGTATGCGGACGGCGTATACACCCTGAAAACAACCAACGGCAGATCGTATAAGGTGACGGTTGACGGTGAAAACGTTGTTATTGAACAAATTTAATAGGTAAAATAAAAGCTGAAAGAAAGGCGCAGGATAAAACCTGTGCCTTTTTTATTTTTTTACCTTCAACGCGTACACGGTATACCGCTTTCATTTTTAAGAGAAAAAAGAAAAAATTGTTTCAACGCATACACGGTATGCCTCTTGTATGTTTCAATCCATACCTGCCCCGTTGTTTTTGCGGGGTGTTTAGAAGTGTAAAAAACGCATACGTTTTTTTTGAAATTGCTATTGCATTATTTACAAAATAATGCTATAATCATAGCGAAGTAATAAAATATTGAACACGAGGAGAAGGAGTATGGCTTTTTCTAAAGATTTTTTGTGGGGCGCGGCAAGTGCAGCGCATCAAGTAGAAGGGGCGTGGGACGAGGACGGCAAAACCCCCAACGTTTGGGATGCGTTTGCAAAAGGCAACGTTGCCTACGGAAATGACGGTAAGGTGGCTTGCGATCATTACCACCGCTATAAGGAAGACGTTGCGCTTATGAAAAAAATCGGGTTGAAAAGCTATCGTTTTTCGATAAGCTGGGCTCGTATTTTTCCCGACGATAGCGGCAAAGTCAACGAGAAGGGTTTACAGTTTTATAAAAACTTAGTGGACGAGCTTCTCAAAGCGGACATTATCCCTATGTGTACCTTGTATCATTGGGATATGCCTATGTGGCTCTTTGATAAAGGGGGCTGGGAAAAGGAAGAAAATATAGAATATTTCGTACAGTATGCGGCGGCTTGCGTAGAGGCGCTTTCGGACAAAATCGAGTATTGGCTTACCTTTAACGAGCCAGAGTGCTTTATCCCCGCAGGCTACGAATCGGGCGCGCACGCTCCCTTCTTGCAGTTGAGTAAGGAGCGCGTTCTTGCAATCACCCGTAACGTCATGCTTGCGCACGGCAAAGGGGTGATGAAGATGCGCGAGGTGGCGAAACGCCCCATCAAAATCGGCGCGGCGCAGGCGGCGTGTCTCACTTCCCCCGTCGATGAAACGCCCGAAGAAATTGAAAAGGCGAGGGTATCTTCCTTTGAGACGGATAGACCGTATTTTTCTTCTTGGTGGGCGGACCCCATTTATTTAGGAAAACGCCAAGCAGGAACGGATTATTTAAGCGACGAGAATTTGAAAATTATTTGTCAGCCTTTGGATTTTTGCGCGTTTAATATGTACAATGCGGACGGCTACGGCGCGCCGAAAAATCAATCGAATCCACGCTCCTATCCTGGCTTTCCTATGACGGCGATGGATTGGCATATTACCCCCGAATGTCTGTATTGGGGCGCTCGTTTCTTCTATGAAAGATACGGCTTGCCTATTCTCATCACCGAAAACGGTATGGCGAACGTCGATTTTAAAATGCTTGACGGGAAGGTACACGATCCACAGCGTATCGACTTCGTGCATAGATACCTGCTTGGGCTTAGAAGGGCAACGGACGAGGGTATCCCCGTCATCGGCTATCAATATTGGTCGATTATGGATAATTTCGAGTGGGCTTGCGGCTATTCGAAACGCTTTGGTTTGATTTACGTAGATTATCCCACGGGGGAGAGAACGTTGAAGGATTCCGCTTATTTTTATTCGGAAATTATCAAAACGAACGGTGAAAATTTATAAGGCAACAATATGAATAGGTTGGG
>JAGAIW010000083.1 GCA_017626305.1 Clostridia bacterium | reverse complement strand
GTGCAAAAACTCGTAAACGCCGTACATCGTACCTTTTGATTCACCACCGCAAATAAATACGCTATTTCCTATCGTTTTAATCACGTAACCGGCCGCAGAAAGTTCGCTTTCGTTCGCCGCTAAGCCTGCTTGCTCAAACAAACGCGTACGACCGAGCGAAATATACTTATCGCTTTCGCTAAACGTAAGCCCTTCGTCGGAAATCACGGAAAAACTTACGCCCGTGGACGTACGTAAAAATGTAACCAATTCGTTTTTCGCTTCGTTGTCCCAAGAACCTAAATTCGTGGGTAACACGATTTTATAATCCGTTTTTCCGTTTTCCGTCATTATTTTGTTGGTTTGCACCGCTTTAACGGGAGTATTCGGCGCAACTGCGCCGTTTGAAAGTCCCGTTCCAGCCGTACCGTCGTATCCATTTCCACCTGACAAATCCAATTCATAAAAACCGCAAGCCGTTACGGAAAGCGTCATAAAAGTCGCTATTACTAAAGAAAGAAGTTTTTTTATTTTAACGTTCAACTTTTTCATATTGCTCTCCTTTTACTTCACAAAAATTTCAAAGCTTTCAAGCGTTTGATTGCCACTTGCGTCGTAAGCGGTAACGTATAATACGTATCTACCCACCGCACTTATCGTCACTTTATTTTCTTCAAGCCTTACCATCGTACCGTCGGGACGTTTGAGATTGAATACAATTCTACATTCTTTCCGCTATCGTCCGTTGCCGTGACTTCAGGCAAGCTCAAAACAACTTTTCCGTTCTTAAGCGTAAGCTCGGTAGGAACTTTCCCCTTCACCGTAATTTTAGGTCCGTCGTTATCGGCAACTACGATATTATACGAAGTGGTCGAAGTCCAACCATTGCTATCCGTAGCCGTAAATACGATTCTATACGTTCCGTACGCGCTCGGAATAAACGTGTATTCCCTACTTGCATCTACGTTTTCAAGCATAACTCCGTCCACGGAAACGGCTTTACCGCTACCGCTCGGCGTTTCTACCGTCATTGTTACGGTTACTTTTTCCGCCAATACATCACCTGCAATCGCGGACATAATTGTTGTTTCTTTGCCTTTCATCGCCATACCGCCGTATTGCCCTAAAATCGCAATTTGCGGCGCAATATTATCGCTTTGTATCGTCGAATTTAACGATTGATTATTTAATTTTGTAATATTCAAACAAGCTGCGCCTGTTCTATCGCCAAACTCAAACGAAAGATAAACGAACTGTCCTTCAAAGCCCTTGAACTCTTCACCCATTACGGTCTTTTCCACCGATGCCTTTACGCCGTTCAAAGCCGTAACACAACGAGTAATATTGTCGTAAGTAATTTCATAACCAACACCGCTTACAAAGCTACCCGGGACTCTATATTCTTTAACGCCGTCGTTCACTTTCATCGTCGTAAACGATTTGTCGTTTTCGTTTTGAACGCTACCTTTGAAAAGAGTAATCTTGATTTTATTTTCAGCGTTTTGGCCATCCGTCAAATATACGTTTATCTTATCGACGTTGTTGGATGATGTAGGTACGTTGAACGTAACCGTCAAACCGTTTTTACCTATAATTAACGGATTGACAAATTTAACCGTACCGTTAGATTTTTCCGCCGTAATCGAAACGGCGTTGGCGTTTGCTGCTATACTAACGTTTTCACCGACGAAGTATTCCGCTACGTTTAAGCCGCTTGACGTATCCGTCTTTTGTACGCGTACGGTATATTCTTTTTCTGCATAACCGTTTTCCGTCGTTACGGAGTAAATTACCGTTATCGTCTGCGATTGCGTGACAAGCGGCGTATATTTACCACCCTCCACGACGTAACCGTTTCTGCTGTCGTACACTTTTATCGTCGCTACTATTTCTTCAGGTTGCTCACCCGTATAATCAACGGCTACAAGTTCGGGTAAATCGTAAGTCCAACCGTTAATCAAAGTTTCAGGCAATACTGCTTCGCCTTGGAAAATTGGATTATTTTGCGCTTGCGAAGTAACCGTTACGATTTTCTCGTCGTAGCTACCCACGTAATCCGTCGCAACGTATTTTACGGTATATACCCCGTTTTTCGTCGGCGTATATACGAGCAAATCGCCTTGCTTATAAGTCTTAATCAACTCGCTTTGATAGAACAACTCAACCGTCGTCGTTGCGTATCCGTTTTCACAAGAAACGGAATATTCGGGAAGTGTTACAG
>JAGAIW010000082.1 GCA_017626305.1 Clostridia bacterium | reverse complement strand
TAACACGTTTATCAGCGACCCCATCACTACGACGGACGGCGTTGACCCCATCACGGCATACCTTGGCACGTACGGTACGTATAGCACGTTCTCGTCCAGCCTTGTAAGCTACCTTGGCGGTTCGACCAACTATGCTGCTCAGCTGGCAACCTTGATTAACAAGGAAACGGCTGACGCACAAGTGAAAGCGGACAAAGAATTGAAAGACCTTGATTTGAGCGGTATTTACAGCACGTATTCGGAAGCAGCTACGGTTACTCTTCCTAACGCGGCGCAATACTTTGAAGGCGTAACGATTTCCTACGAAATCACGACAGGCGATACGGTTGCTACGGTTAGCGGCAACACCCTTACCGTTACGCCCAGCTCTACTACCACCAACGTAACGTTGAAGGTTACCGTAACGGTTGGCGGTAAGACGGCTACGAAGAATATCAACTTCACCGTTGAAGAACCCAAAGTATTTGTAACGGTAGATACTCCTGCAGTAAATACGGAATACATATACTATTATTATCATACGCAAAACCAAAAGAACTACTACTTCACGGGCTATAAATACGGCGACTACTATTTTAGTGCTAGTGAAAATGCTGCGGACGCAGTAGGCTTGTATTTAGAAACTGTTACGGGCGGTTACAACGTATATTACCTGAAAAACAACGCGAAGACATATCTTGTCGTTTATTTGAGCGGTAACTACGTAACCGCTAAGACGACCACGACGAAAGCAGACGCAAGCGTATTTACCTACAACACGGAATACAAGACGTTGCTTACCGCAGTACCCGAAAAAGGTAATTACTTCCTTGGTACGTACGGTAGTAATACGGATTGCCGTCTTCCCGCTGAAAGCTATATTCCCGAAGGCGACTACGTAACGCACTTTGGGGAATACAAGAAGGTTTCTGAAATTACCGATGCGGAAAAAGTTGCACATGAAAAGCTTTCGTTTAACCCTTCAATTGACGAAACAGTTGCGGAAGACAAGATGATTAACGTACCTGTAGTAGGTGCAACGTATAAAGAAGTTACTATCGAATGGAACTCCAGCAATGCAGCTGTGGCTACCGTAAACGGTAATCAAATTACCTTCAACCAAGGGGCAATAGACCAACAAGTTACCCTTTTGGCACAATTCTACGTAAACGGCGCAGTGGTAGGTGCTCCTATTACGTTCCAAGTAACGGTTAAATCTGTGGTTCCTCAACCCGTACAAGGTACCGTAGAGGAATTTGCTATTGCGGCAAATACAGGTACATCTGGTACGAAGTCCCTTTCTTGGTCTTCCGAACATTTCAACTTCCTTGCGGAACAAGCAAATTCTACTACTACAATTCGTACGAGTGACAGTTCTCATTACCGTGCATATAAAGGATCGACTTTCAAAATCAGCAGTAAAAACGGCGAAGGCATTAAGCAAATCGTATTTACCTGTGAACCTGAATCCTATGGCGGTAACTACGCTAATCCTATGGTTGATTCGCTTACAACGGAAGGTCTTACAGCAACCGTTAGCGGACAGACTGTAACGGTAGTTGTTAACGAAGGTACGGTTACGGAAGTATTATTTACCGCAACCGCTCAATTTAGAATTAATAAGATCGTAATTACTTACGCTTAATTAATTCTCAAACAAAATGCAACCGCTCCTTTTCGGGAGCGGTTGCTTTCATGTAAAGATGATTTTGCGTTTGGAAAAAAATTTATTTTTTCCGCTTTGTATAAGCATTTGACAAATCCCCGCTTGGCGTTGTATAATAGAAGGCGTATAACATTTCAAGAAAAGGAGCTTTTACCATGTATCAAATCGTTGGCAAAAAAGCGCTGAACGCGACGGTAACGCGAATGGATATTTACGCGCCCTTCGTCGCAAGAAAAGCGCTTGCAGGACAGTTTATCATTTTGCGTGTGGACGACGACGGCGAGCGTATTCCGCTTACCGTGGCAGACTACGATAGAGAAAAGGGCACGGTCAGCATCATTTTCCAAATCGTAGGCGGTTCTACGCAGCGTTTAAACGAAAAAAACGTAGGGGATTATATCCCCGATTTCGTCGGACCTTTGGGCAGACCTACCCATATCGACGGCTTGAAAAAAGTATGCGTCGTAGGCGGCGGCGTGGGCTGCGCGATTGCGCTCCCCGTGGCAAAAGCCTTGCACGAGCAGGGTGCGAGCGTCACGTCTATCGTCGGGTTTAGAAACAAAGATCTCGTCATTTTGGAAGACGAATTTAAGGCGGTTTCCGACGATTTTCACATGGTAACCGACGACGGTAGCTACGGAAAACAGGGTAACGTTTGCTTGCCTTTGAAAGAATTGTTGGAAAAGGGCGAAACGTTTGACGAAGTCATCACGATCGGTCCGTTGATTATGATGAAATTCGTATGCGCTTTGACCAAAGAATACGGCGTTAAAACGATTGCGAGCATGAACCCTATCATGATAGACGGTACGGGTATGTGCGGCGGTTGCAGACTTACCGTCGGCGGAAAAATGAAGTTCGCCTGCGTAGACGGCCCTGAATTTGACGGACACGAAATCGACTTTGACGAAGCCATGAGCCGTTCGCGCTCTTACGCCGATTTTGAAAGCCGTGAAAGAGAAACGGCGTGCAATCTTTTGAAAATGGGGGAAAAATAATATGGCAAAATTCAACATGAACCCTTTGAAAAATCCCATGCCCACGCAAGACCCTGCAATCCGCAACACCAACTTTAACGAAGTGGCGCTTGGCTATACGGCAGAGCAAGCCATGGACGAAGCGAAACGCTGTATCGCTTGTAAAAACCGTCCTTGCGTAGCGGCTTGTCCCGTCAATATTCAAATCCCCGAATTTATCGCGAAAGTCGCGGAAGGGGATTTTGAAGGCGCGTATCAAATTATCGCTAAGGATTCGTCCTTGCCCGCCGTTTGCGGACGGGTATGTCCGCAGGAAACACAATGCGAAGGCAAATGTACGCGCGGTATCAAAGCAGGCTGTGAAGCGGTCGGTATCGGCAGGTTAGAGCGTTTCGTCGCTGACTGGCATAACGAACACGCAAGCGAAACGGTAAAGAAAATCCCGTCCAACTCTCATAAAGTCGCCGTGGTCGGTAGCGGCCCGGCGGGGCTTACCTGCGCTGGGGATTTGGCAAAGCTCGGCTATGAAGTTACCGTTTTTGAAGCGTTGCACGTGGCAGGCGGCGTACTTGTGTACGGTATTCCCGAATTCCGCTTGCCCAAGGCGATCGTTAAAAAGGAAGTGGATAATCTCAAAGCGTTGGGCGTAAAAGTGGAAACCAACATGGTTATCGGCAGAGTACTTACGATAGAAGAGCTGAAAACGGAGTACGGCTTTGACGCAGTATTTATCGGTTCGGGCGCGGGACTGCCCAAGTTTATGAATATCCCTGGGGAAAGCTTGAAAGGGGTGTATTCGGCAAACGAATTCTTGACCCGTTCTAACCTTATGAAAGCGTATAAGCCCGACAGCCATACGCCTATTCAACACGGCAAATGCGTAGCCGTCGTGGGCGGCGGAAACGTCGCTATGGACGCGGCGCGTACGGCAAAACGCTTGGGCGCGGAAGTGCATATCGTGTATCGTCGCGGGGAAGAAGAACTGCCTGCAAGACGAGAAGAAATCGAACACGCCAAAGAAGAAGGGATTATCTTTGACCTTTTGACCAACCCCACGCGCATTTTAGCCACCGACGTCACCGACCCGCGTGACCCTGCCTACGGTTGGGTAAACGGTATCGAATGTATTCGCATGGAGCTTGGCGAGCCCGACGAAAGCGGCAGACGTTCGCCCAAAGCGGTGGAAGGGAGCGAGTTTATCATTCCCGTCGATTGCGTGATTATGTCGCTTGGCACTTCGCCGAATCCGCTTTTGAAGGATACGACGCCGGGGTTGGAAACGCTCCGCCGCGGTGAAATTGCCGTTGACGAAGTGGGAAAAACGTCTATTGAAGGGGTGTATTGCGGAGGCGACGCGGCTACGGGCGCGGCGACGGTTATCAAGGCAATGGGGGCAGGAAAAATTGCGGCGAAAGCCATTGACGAATATATCCAAAACAAATAATCGACAAAGAATTAACAAAGCGCGGAGCAATTCCGCGCTTTTTGCTTATCATAAGCGTTGACAACTTTTGGAAAAAATGCTACAATACTCGTATGGAACTGCAACAAACGCAAACGTTGACAACACAAACGGAAGAAGAAAAGACGGAAAAGCAAAGCTTTTTCAAGCGCATAGGGGAGTTTATGGACATAAACTACTCTCTGTTTTTTGCGCCGCTTATCGTCATGGTATTATACGCCGTAGCCTTGGCGACGTCGGGCGTATGGCCGTTTGGGAACGGCTATACCGCGGCAAGCTACGATTTATCCGCGCAAATTTGTCCGTTTATCGAGCATTTGTTTGACGTGCTTGACGGTAAATCGTCGCTCTTTTATTCCTACGCTATCGTCGGTGGGGCGGACGTGTTCGGTACGTTCTTGTACTTTTTCGTCAGTCCGTTCAGCTTTATTTTCCTGCTTGCAGGGGACGGTATGGTTGCGCATATGAGCAGTATCGTCATGTTGTTGAAATTAGGGACGATTTGTTTCTCGGGCGTATGGTTTGCTAAGTATCTTTTTAAAGGTATTCCCGAATATTTGTGCGCGGCAATCGGTGTCGTGTACGCGTATTGCGGCTATACCTTCGTGTCCAACACCTATATCAACTGGATGGATTTTCTTATCTATTTGCCCTTTGCCGCTTGGGCGTACGTCCGCCTTGTGCGCACGGGTAAATTATTGCCGTTTGCCGTTTTGGTGGCGTGTTGCGTATATACCTGCTTTTCGATTGCCTGTTTTTCCATGTTCACGGCGTTTCCGTGTTTGGTGTTTTACGGGCTTTTGTGTGTAGAAAAAGAACGTAAACACACGGTAATCGCCAGTACTTGTTGGGCGTTCTTGATTGCTTTGCTGATTGCCTTACCCGTGCTTTTGCCTGCGCTTTCGGCGTACGCAAGCGGTGGGCGCGGCGGCGATTTGTTTGAAAACTTTTGGTACGGCTTTACGGTGAGTAAAGACGGGACGCTGACTTCCTTTAATATGGAAAACTTTTGGGATAAGTATTCCAACTCCTTGTACGATAAGGTTTCGTATATTCTTTCCGACAGTATCTTTTTGTTTTTGACAATCGTTTATTTTTGCCGTAAAGGATTGAAGGATAACTTTGCTAAATTTATGCTCGTTTGCGGGGTAATGACTTTATTGCCCGTTTTCGTCGACGAATCCATGCTGCTCATGAATATGGGCTCGTACATGTCGTACGCGCTGCGCTTTGGCTTTTTAAACGCCTTGTATTTTTTGGGTGGGGCGTGCCTTGCTTTGGAAAATATTTGCTTTACGTGGGATAAATCGTACGACGAAACACCCTTGCCCGTTTGGAGAGCTTTACCGAAAAAAATCGTGGATAAAATTCCCGAAGAATATAAAAACGACGGGGGTATGTATGAAAGCAACGCAAAACCGCGTACCCTTTTGGTGTGGCTGATTGTATTCGGCGTAGTGGCTTTGGCGGCGTTTGTAGGGCTTTTGATTATTATTTCCAACGACAATTACCGCTATATGTGGGACGGCTTGGTGCAGGGCTTGGATAGCTCGCTTGCGTCCGAGCTTACGTCTAACTTTAAATCGGTGTCGTCCCGATTTGCCCATTCGGAAGGAGCGTTGGAAGTTATCGCCTTGCTTTGCGTTATCGTGCTCGTCGTAGCGGCGTTTGGTACGATTTTGGTGCGTTTCAAAAAATTATCGCCTGCTATTTTGTCTTATTTGCTCATTTTCGTCGTGGGCGTGCAGGTGCTCTTTTATAACAATCAGCTTGTGGTGGGTAATCGCTCTACGCAACATATTAAGTCGGAAACGTTTGCCACGATAGCGGCAACGCTCAACGAGCGCGAACGGGACGACGACGGGAATTTGCCGTATTTTAGAGTGAAAGATTTTAGCGATAATATTACGGCGAACGCGCCGTTTTCGGCAAACTTTAACGCCGTCAGCGTGTTTTCGTCGGTTATCGACGCGGATAATTTCCAAACGTTTAACCTGTTCGCGTATAAGGGTAACGGCAAAAACAGCTTAAAGAGCGGTCATAATTTCGATAAGGTCAACCGCAGCGACGAATTTGGGGATTCGTTTTGGGGATATAAATATATTATCGTACGTGATAAAAAGGACGAAAGCAGCTATCAAAACAGCAATTCGCGTAAAAAGTGGTGGACGCCCGTCATGGTGACGGACGAAAACGGACAGCAAAAGCCGTACGTTCTACCCGATAAGCTGGATAAAAATTATTACTATTACGTGTATGAAAATCAAGCGGTATTCCCCCTTGGCTTTAAGGTGGACGACGGAGCATTCCGCTTTGATTATCCCAACGAACCGAACTCCACTTACCGTAAGTATAATCAACAGGCGTTGTATAAGTTTTTGCGCGGTAAAGACCTTGCGTCTATGCGTCAGGAAACGGGTAGCAGCAGTTCGGAATACGTTACGCCTGAAACGGCGAAAGAGCTGTCGAGCTATCTTCAAAACAAGGCGGCGGACGTAACGGTTGGGCAGGGCAAAATCACGGCAAAGGTAACGGCTGCGGCGGGAGAATGTCTGTTCTTGCCGTTCGTTGCGTCGCGTGGGTATAGCGTAACCGTCAACGGAAAAAAGGCGGAGCTTATCGATAACGATTTGAAACTACTTTCCGTCGCGCTTAGCGAAGGGGAAAACGTCGTGGAATTCGTTTATTCTTCGCCGTACGTCAAGTACGCGGGTATCGGCGCTTTGGCGGCGGTAGTGGCGCTGCTTGCCGTGGCAGTCGTGTTGAAAAAGACAAAACTCTTTACTTGGACTGCGCCTGTCGTATCGTGGGCGGGTATCGCGCTTTCGGTGGCGGTTATAGCCTTTTTCATGCTGTTCCCCTTGGCGGTATTTGCCACTAAGCTTGTGTCGGCGTTCCCGTTTATATGGGAGCAGATGGGGATATTTTTTGGAGTATTTTTCTAATTAGGATATATCCTTGGTAAAAACGTAGCTTTTCGCGCGTAGCGGAGTAAAAATCAGGCGGGAAAAAATTTTATAAAAAATCTTTTAAAAATACGTTAAAAAACGCTTGACTAAATGGTTTGGTATAGGTATAATTATTTATGCTGTTTACGAAAACGGCATAACATTGAGGCGTAGCGCAGCTTGGTAGCGCGTTTGGTTAGGGACCAAAAGGTCGTGGGTTCAAGTCCCGTCGCCTCAACCAAAAAAGGGCTATAAAAAAGATATAGCCGCGAAAAGCCTTGATTTTTCAAGGCTTTTTTGTTTTTCTGCCCTTGACACGCATAGTCACGAGAAAAAGATATTGAACACTTACGGGATTTGAACTCCCCGAAATTGAATACTACTCATCTGTGCATAGGAAATCCCTATGCACTTTTTTGTTGAAATTTCTTGACAAAATATTCCTTATATGATATCATAGTATCAAGATATTATGATATCAAAATGGAGGTGGGATTGTGAATAAATCAGATACCCCGACAAAGCAAAAAGTTCCGATTCCCTTGCGGCTACCGCCTGAGCTTTATGAGCAAATGATGGAACTGATACATGAAAGAAAAAAAGAAGAACGCGGATATAGCGTTAATCAGTATTTAACCGAAATACTCGCAAAGGATTTGAAGGAGAAAAACAATGGCTAATAATGTAAGTGAAACTAAAACAGAAAATATATTTAGAGATTTCTATGGTTCAACAACTTTTATTGAGAAATCGGCAATTCCAACGGAATATGGATTCAAAAGCAAAAAAGGAACACGATATAAAGGATATCCCGATTTTTTTAAGGACTTGGAAAACTATGTAATAGTAGTAGAAGCAAAAGCCACTATTCACAAAAATGCGATAGAAGAAGTTCAGTTCTATATGCTTACCAACAATATACACAAGGATATTATTGGCATAGCGATTTCTGGTCAAACAGGGAAACATCTGAAAGTAACTTATTTCTATAAAGCGGCAAACGATACAAATATTATTGAATTTTCAACAAAAAATGTATTATTGTCTTTGAAAGATATCGATAGAATGTACCGAAAAGAAAAATACGGAGAAATGACATCTACCGAAAATCTTGTATTGGTATTAAAAAAATTAAATAAACAATTTAATGATGATTCAAAGGTTCGTGATACTGACAGGAGTTTGTTCTTTTCTGGTTTAATGATAGCACTTACGAACAACAATTTTAGAAGTACATATAAAGGAATACAGGCACCATCAAAGGAAGAAGTTGAAGGAAAGAAAGTTAAAATTCTCGAAGCACATAATTTGAATGAGGCTATCTTAAGTGCCATTGCTACGCAATTAGAGAGCAAAATAAACAATTTATCAAAAGAATATAGTTGGAGAGATAAATTTTCATTTATAAAAAACATCGACTATTCATTGATAGAATACAAGGAAATCATAACTACTATTGAAAACGAAATTTTTAAACCTTTTCAAAACGATGAAAAGCAAGACATATTAGGCAGGGCTTATAAAATCTTTTTATCAAGAGCTGGAAAAGTTGATAATAAAAATATTATACTTACGCCCGATCACATAAAGAGTTTGATGGTTAAACTTGCGCGTTTGACAAAAGACGATGTAGTGTTAGATACTTGCACAGGCTCCGGTGGTTTCTTGATGGAATCTATGGAAACAATGATTGAACTGGCGGAAGGAGACCCCGCTAAAATTAGAGAAATAAGAGAAAATCAATTAATAGGTTTTGAGATTGATTCTGTTCTTTTTGCTCTTGCTTGTTCCAATATGTTTTTGCATGGTGATGGACGAACAAATCTTATTTATCGTAGCAGTCTCTTGGAAAGCAAAAGTCAAGGTAGCGTTATAAATAGTAGTGATGAAGAGTTGTTGACATATATTAAAAGCTATAAGCCAACAAAAATAATAATCAATCCACCCTATGAAAATAATAATTCAATAAAATTTGCTATACAAGCAATCGAATATTTAGAGCCTAACGGTAAATTGATTATGATTATGCCAACTCCCACTCTTACGCATAATCAGAACGGACTTACTGAAAAATTGCTTGAAGAAGCGAAATTGGATTTTGTAATAAAAATGCCTACAAAATTGTTCACTGAACAAAAAAGAACAGTAAACACTTCTGTATTCGGCTTTACAAAAACGCCACAACGACAAAATGATGAAGTTTTGTTCTACAATTTAGAGGACGATGGGTTTGTAAGCATACAACACAAAGGACGAGTTGATAAAAAGAACGGCTGGAAGAACTTGGAGCAAAGCATTTTGGACACCGTTTCAAATTCTCGTGAAATTGATGGTATAAGTCAAAAGAAAAAAATCTACAAAGATGGAATTCTAAATTGTGCAGGTATTCAAAAAAAGCGTACCAGCAATTATGAAATGGTTAAAATAGGCACTTTGTTTGATATTGATCGAGGCAGTTTACAAAGCGAAAAAAGTGAAGATGGAGAATATGACTTTGTAACTGCATCTGCAGAATGGAAAACGCATATAGAATACACACATGAATGTGAAGCGCTTGTTTTTGCATACGGAGCAGGTGGATCACTTGGAAGAACTCACTATGTGAATGGCAAATTTATTGCAAGCAATTTGTGCTTTATATTGACACCCAAAAAAGATTCTGGCTACAAAATAGATATGCAATTTTATAATAGCTATTTCGCCGCAATACGCAAACAGTTAGTTTCGGATTTGGCGGATGGAACATCAAAATTAACTATTGGAGATACTGATTTGAAGGAATACTATATTGATTATATTCCATACGATAAGCAACTTGCCTTTGTAAAAAATAGTTTGGCTGAAGTTAATAATTTAAGAAAACAGCTTATAGAGGCAGAAAACAATTTGCAAAATCACATTCTCAAATTAGTGTAGCCGTTTGTTTTCGGGGAGTTCAAATCCCGTAAGCGCTTTAGCAAAAATATCTTTTTTATAGTCCTTATACAAAAATAACGGATAGCCAGTAGGCTGTCCGTTATTTTTTTGTTTCGGCGTTGCGACGGGACTTGAGGGTGGGAGCTGTTTTGCGGGAGCAAAATGCTTTGCCTTACGAAGCTTGAAAACGCGTGATTTGACGGCAAAGACCGACGTTGATAACGTCGGGGCGGGGCGCGCCGCTAAAGGCGCAAGTCCCGTCGCCTCAACCACGGAAAATCTCTTGAAACATAAAGGGTTTCAGGAGATTTTTCTTTTTCAAAAACCGTTAAAAAATCGGGGTTGACCACATGTTTGACCACTTACGGAATTTATTCGTGTTTTGGTTGCTTGGAGTAGTAGTTTTTTTGCGAAAAATAAAAATTCCTTTTCTTTGTTTACTGCGTATCAAATTTTGAGGGGTGACGATTGATTCCGTCACCCCTTTAATGTTGTCTTTTTGAGTTCTGCGATTTCCGCTTTCATTGTTTTTATCAGCTCGGCGAGCTTTTCTTCGCATTCTTCTCTTGTCTTGGCGTAGACGTTTTTTGCCATTCGCTTGCCGTTGATTTTCGGTGAATACCGTCCTTCGTATAGGTGTTCGTTTATCATGGTGATACAGCCCGTTCCCGATTTTCGTATCTTGGGCTTGTACGGCTCGACAAAGCCGTCAAATTCGCTCGATACGGTTTGGAATGGCTCGTTCTTCGATTCAGGTATCGGCTCGTCTACACCGCCGATTTCGCGGTCGATTTTGACGGCTGCCTGTAAGCGCATCGTATCCGTGATGTGAGAGTAAATATTTAGCGTAGTTTCTGCGCTAACGTGACCTATCATATCGGATAGTGTTTTCACGTCCATGCCGTTTTCAAGTGTCATGGTTGCAAAGGTATGTCGTAGGTCGTGGAAACGGATATTCTTGCAACCCGAACGCTCCAAGATAAGTTTGAAGCGATGATACACCGCGCTTGGATTTCTCGGTTCGCCGTTTTTGATAGGTGATGGAAATATCCATTCGCAGGTTTTGTGCTTTTTCATTTTTGCAAGGAGTTCTACCATATACGGCGGTAGGATTATCGTGCGAGTAGAGTTCTTCGTTTTCGGGGCTTGCACCAAAGTTTGACTGCCTGCCGCAACGACTTGCCTTGCGATTCGCAGGCTGCCGTTTGTCAAATTTAGGTCGCTCCATTTCAGTCCAAGAATTTCCCCACGGCGCATGCCAGTCGAAAGTTCCAACAAAAACATTTCATAATAACCTTCTTCTTTGGTGCGGGCAAGGAATCGTCCAAGCTCATTCGGCGATAGGATTTGCATTTCTCGAGCTTTCTTGGACGGTAGTTTGCAACCGAGTGAAGGGTTCTTTGTAATCAATCCTTCAAAGATAGCTTTCTCTAATGATGCTCGGCAGATTGCGTGGCAGGAACGAACCATTCTATCCGACACGCTTTTGCCTTTCTTTTCGGAGTGTTGCAACCGTCCTTGCTTTTTAAGCCGTGCGTAGAATTGTTGCAGGTCGTTTTGTGTGAGTTCATTAAGCGGTATTTGCCCGACTTCGGGAATGATATGCTTGTAAATACAGTTTTCATATCCGACCTTTGTGGTTTTCCGCAATGAAGGTTTGCAAAAGTTTTGATACCAAAAATCCAACCAATTACCATAGGGCATGTCTGGCTTTAACCGTTCTACCGACTTGCCAAGCGTTTCTTTTAAGACTTTGAGTTTTTCTTCGCAAGCGGACTTTGTTTTTGCTGTTACGTTCTTGGTCTTGGGAATACCTTTCTCGTCGTAGCCGACAACGATTCGACCTTCCCATCTGCCGCTTTGCGCAATCGAAGCATGCCTTCGCCTTGCTTTCGTTTATTTTTTGTCACTCGTGTTTCCCCCGATTAAAAATTGTTGCATCATGTTGTTGACCACAGCCGACGCATTCTTTTGCATATCGCTTGTCACGTGCGTGTAGGTGTCGAGCGTGAAGCTTGCATCCGTATGCCCAAGGATACCAGACAAGGTTTTAGCATCGACTACGCCTTGCATGGCGTGCGTTGCGAAGGTATGGCGCAGGTCGTGGAAGCGTATGGACGGAAGGTTGGCTTTGCTGAGCAGTACTTTCAGTTTTCTATATGCTGTATCGGGATGTAAGGGTTCGGACGGATTTGTATAGTGCGGAAATATCCATTCGCTGACAGCGTGTTTGCGTTTCTCTTGAAGCAACGTTGCTACGCTTCGCGGTAGCAGGATTTTTCGCATCCCCTGCATCCGTTTTCGTTTCCCCGATAATAATACCGCCTGAGCCTTTACCTACCGAACGTCTGACGGTGAGTGTTCCGTCCGCGAAATTCACGTCGCTCCATTTGAGTCCGCATATCTCGCCACGGCGTAAGCCCGTCATGATTTCCAGATAGAAAAAATCATACCAGTAAGGTTCTTGTTGGATAGCGTTTAGAAATTTGTCGAGCTGTTCATTGTCGAGTACTTGCTTTTCGTTGCGGTGTGTTTTGGGTATCGTTGTGCCGCGCGTTGGATTGCGGACAATCAATCTTTCTTTCACAGCGACGTCCAACGCTTGGTGTAAAACCATATGCACTCTGCGTACCATATTATCGGATAAGGCATACCCATGTACGGGATGAGAGTCCGTTCTGCCGTGCTGTTTGATGTGATTGTAGAACTTTTGAACGTCGGCGGTGGTAAGATAGGCAAGTTGTTTCTCACCGAGAAAGCGTTTGATTTGATTGTTGATCATCTTGCGGTATCCGTCGATGGTGCTTTCTTTGATGGTGAATACCATGTATTCGCCCAGCCACTTGTCGAGCCATTCGCTGAGCGTCATTTGGAATTCTTCCGTCAAGTCCACGTCGCGGTATAGGTCGATGAGTAGGTGGAGTTGTTTGAGCGCGGATTTTTGTGTCTTGCCGAACACCGATTTGAATATCGGTGAACCGTTTTTCTTATGCCCGATGATAATCCGTCCTTCCCATCGTCCGTCCGAGCGTTTGCGTATCGTTCCGTCACCTTGCGGTCTGCGTTTACTTGGCATTGTTTTTCTCCTTTGTTTTATTTTTTGCAACCACAACATACCACACGTTCGAGAATATATCCAGCGTTTAGGGGTGAGAATTTTCAATTAGTCAAAAGAATTTTCATCGCTGTCAGGATAATCGTCAGGATAGAGAGGATCATATGGCTCCCTTTGAAATTTCACGGCGTCCTTAAAATAAATTGCACCGTTAATATTTTTACAGCCCTGTACGCACACTGCACGCAATCTATGAAGCATATCATCGTCAATGTCATAGTTCACCGCAATCACGTGACACAGCATTGCTTCTTCGACGGACAATTTGAAAAGCAATTTCGCAATACGATTTTCAAGCGAACTCAATGACTTTCCCATCGTCTTGGCAACCACCTTGCCGAAATATTTTTCGTAATCTTCCGAGGCTAAATATTCGCAGTAAAACTCAATCGCTTTTTCTATAAAATCCGAACGAGAAATGGAATTTTCTTTTTTATAATTTGCTTCTACTTTGTCCAGCGTTTGGGGATGAACCCAAAGCGAAAATTTTACTTTATCTTTTGGAATAGGCATTATTTTTCTCCTTTTTTTCTTGTTTTTTGTGTAGCAATCCCTAAAAAAGCCTTTATTTTCGGGGATTTATTGAGTAGGAACGCTTTTTGGGCGTTTTTTTGGGTTTTACGACCCCTCACTTCGAAATCGCTGAATCCCTTTAACTGTCGGCGTTGCCGTCAGTTGGTGAGTGCGGAAAAAGGCGTTTTTGACGCCACCGCTTATTCCTGCACACAAATCGGAAAACGATTTGAGCCGTCAAAGTTCGCCGTAGCCTGTTTGTTAGTCGAGCCGTTTGAACGATTTTGTTTTCATTTTTTACTCTCTAATATGAGAGCTGTCTTCACTGTTTGGATTTTTTTGATGTAATAAAAAAGACGTGTATCTTTCATACGCATAGGGCATACCAACAAAACGAATAGTGAACGTTCGCTAACGATGGATGCGCCGTGCTTGTATGTATATAAATACGCGTCTTTATATCTTTGGTGTTGTAGCACTTACATCTATTTAATTTTTATCATATATATTTTAACACAGTAGCAAACGCATGTCAATGCGAATAGAACAGTGGTGCTTGTCTTGTTTTGTCTTTGTTTGTCGAAATGAACAATCTTTATATTTTTACATAAAAATAAAGCGTAGCAATTTTAACCATTGCTACGCTCTATATCAATTCATCTTTTAATAACATTTAAGAATGCTTCATAGTTTGCCAACTCTCGCTCGGTGTGAAAGACGGCGTATTCGATCGTATCGAAATAATACAAGTAGTCCTGCATCACCTTGTTGAATACTTTCGCAACGATTTCGGGCGGGTTTTTGAATGCGCCACAACCGAATGCACCGAGTATTAAAACTTCGTTTTCATTTGCAACTGCAATTTCAAAAATGCGACGTATTCTTGTCGTTAATAATTCTTCAAGTTCTTCACGTGTAATCTTTGCCGCAGTATCACCTGCGTGTGGATTCATCTTGTTGCTAGGGTGTTCTCGAAGATTAGGTGCAGCACACGTGAGAATGTTTACTTTCCACCAATTTTCTTGAGAGAGTGCTTCAGGAAAGTTGATATCGCTCTTGAACACAACCACGTTTGGCGTATAGGTGCAATCGTTGTTGTATAACGGATTCGCTGTATCACGATGCGGTTGATAGAAAACATCCCACATCTTTTTCGTATTCAGGCAAGGATATAAAGTAGTGCATCTGCAAATGCATTCTTTTTGTGCGGACGAACCGTTTACAACGCCACCACCAGGATTTGTAGCAGAAGCAAAGTTTAACACGCATACTTTCTTATCTTGTTTCGCGTAAGTTTCAGCAGCTTCGAGCGAACGTTTCCCACTAACAATTACATGCGCTTTTCCTGTTTCGCAAGGGGCAGGTACGCGTATAATTGTTTTTTCAGAAATAAAAGCTTGCTTTTCTGTTGACGTTTTAATGGCTTGCTGTAAGACTTGGTCGGTTGAATAGCGTTGCTCTGTATCACGGAAAATTTCCGCGTTTTTTGTTCTTCTGTCAATCATTTTTCACCTTCTTGTTACGCGGCTATCGCATTTGCATTGATTTGATCGATAACACTTTTGATCCCAATCCAAACGGAAATATCCTTGAATACTTCTACAATACTGCCATGATCGGTGAAGGGGGCTTCTTGCAAGACGGATAAATCGCGCATCATACCATTGCGAACGATATACTCAATAATTTGATTGAGGAAATAGATTTGACTCGCATCAAGATTTGTGTTGTTCAAATATTCCGCAAAAGCAGCCTTTGCCGCCGACATATCAAGCCCTACAATTTCACGCACGAACTCGCCCAACGGCTTTTCACCGTATTCCGCTTCATATTCGGTTTTACTGCCGACTTCTCCCCACAAAATCCGTTCAAGAGCTTTTACATCATCAACTGTCAAAGGAACATTACTCTTTAATTTTGCAATCACTTCTTCGTCTTGATGTTGCCGAATATAAAACTCGGCTTTTGCTTTATAGTTTTGAAGATCGTCGTTTTCGAGTTCCGATTCCTTCCATTCCACGGAAAGAATTTCATCGTCAAAATTCGTGATGTATTTCACGCTTGTTCTAGGAATATATTTCATCAAATCGCGGAGATTTTCACGGATATGCTCAAATTCATTGATACCTGCGGTATCTAAATAATCCGTATGCAAAATTTGATTGATAAACTCCGATTGCACCATGATTTCGGGAATATTCGCTACGCTAGCAATAGCGCTGACTTTTTTATAAAGGTCGGTGCGAGCGCGAGAATACTTCTTCCCTGCAAGATACGCAAGTTCGATTCCGTACATCAAGGCATCGAAACGAACTGCCGAAGCTTCATCTTCGTCGGGAATAATAAGCGGAGCGAGCTCTTCCGCCATCAAAAGGGTATCTTCGTAAGTAAGAGCTGTGTAGTTTTCGGGATTAGAATATTGCTCCACGTACCGCAAATGCTGACGAACCGCAAAGTTTTCTTTGTTGAGTTCCCGCACCTTGCGAACCATATCGTCAACAAGCTCTTTGCGGAACGCAATTAAATCGGTTGTTTGGTATGCAAGGTCTTGCAATTTGAATGCAATTTGCGCTTTCAAACGGAAAATTGCGCCTTGCAGAGCAATTTGATTGGCGGTAGGGCGGCCTTGATTCATACGGAAAAATTCGAAGTTTCCGCAAAAATCGAAGATATAGAACTTGTCCTTATCCTTGCCGTCCATCAAACCATCGCATCGGCGTGTTCCGCGCCCAATCATTTGCCAAAACTTCGCCTTACTCATTACCTTTTTGAAGAATACGAGATTGAGAACCTCAGGCACGTCGATACCCGTGTCGAGCATATCGACGGAAATAGCGATTTGCGGTAATTTCTTCGGGTCGGAAAACTCATCAATCGCGCTTTGCGCATAGGTCATATAGTTGTCGATAATCTTGGTATACCCAGGCAAATGCGGATATTCTTTTCCAAAAATTTCGTGGATTTTTTCCGCATGTTCGTGATTTTTTGCAAAGATAATCGTCTTGCCGAGCGTTTCTCCGTAATCAATCCGAAGCCCGTCATTCATCAAAATATGCAACACCTGACGAATGGTATCTTCGTTGAACACCCATTCGTTTAATGCCGATGAAGCGATACGTTCGGGCAGTTCTCCGTTTTCGTTTTCAAAGGTATTTTCGTACTCTTCTTTATCTTCTTCGGAAAGATCGTCGTAGACGATACCTTGTTCGATAAATTTCAGCTTACTTTCCACGGAAGTAAAGTCCACCAAAAAGCCGTCGGTAACCGCTTGCGCCAGCTCGTAACCGTAAGTAGGAACGCCGTTTTCCAGCTCGAAAATCTCGTAAGTGTTTTTATCGATTTCGTCCTTGGGCGTAGCGGTTAAGCCTACCAGGGGCGCGTCGAAATAGGTGAAAATGTCTTTATACTTGTTGTAAATGGAGCGGTGCGCTTCGTCTACGATAACCAAATCAAAATGTCCGCAAGTAAACAGCTTTTTCTCGTTTTCGTCCTTTACCGTGTCGATACAATTCATCATCGTTTGATAGGTGGAGAACACACAACGCGCGTCAAGATTTTCCTTGTCTTCACAGAGATTGCTAACCGACAAATCGGGCAACATATTGACAAAAGCACGCTTTGCTTGCAACACAAGCGAGTTTCTATCGGCAAGGAATAAAATGTTTTTGACCCACCCATGGTCGAGAAGAACCTTGCAAAGGGCGATAACGGTACGCGTTTTTCCCGAACCCGTTGCCATAACCAACAACGCTTTACGGCGGTTCTTTTTATCGAACGCTTCACAAACCGCTTTGATAGCGGCTTCTTGATAATAACGCCCTGCAATATGCTTGTCCACCATCACGTTTTTGAGAGTAGTCCGCATAGCGCGCAGATTGAACAGCTTTTCCAAATCACGCTTGGAGTAGACGGACGCAACCTTGCGTTCGGGATAATATTTATCGTTCCAAATACGCGTATCGAAACCGTTGGAAAGGAAAATGATAGGTCTGCGCCCGTATTTCTTTTCCAAAAGGTCGGCGTAAAGCTTTGCTTGCTGTCTACCCTTTGCAACGTCTACGCAGGTGCGCTTGGCTTCCAAAACCGCCAAAGGCTTGCCGTCGTCGCCATAAAGCACGTAATCGGCATATCCAACTTCGTTTGCGTTGGGCATACCGTACAGCTCGACTTCGTTCAGCCAATCCTTGCCTTCTACCCAGCCTGCGTCGGAAAGCATAAAATCAATGTAGATTTTACGGGTATTGAATTCGGAAAGCTCCAAGGGCTTGGGGACGTAGGTTTGCTGTTGCTCCGCACGGCGCGCGGTAAGCTCCGCTTGAAGACATTTGTTTTCTTCAATCAGCTTGTTGACGTCGATATCGTTGTCGGGGACAAAGGAAAGGGCTTCGTCTACAGTAAGCGCAAGCAAGGTTTTATCAAACTGCCGTTCTTCGTATTCAAGAGCGTAAAAATACGCCACCAAGTCCATAAAAACAAACAAGTTTTCAATGCAAAGCTCGGCTTGCTCTTTCGTGACCTTTTTACCGCCGTGCGCGGCGTTGTTGCCGACCTTGCGAATGAACTCTATTCTGCGCCAAACGTCTTCCCCGATAATATCGCGGAATTTTTCGTCGTTCATAAGACTTACAAGATTGTCTTGGTATGGCATTTCAAGCTCCGCGTCAACGGAATACATCCATTTAATGGCGAATTCCATCGCCCTGCGACAATTTAACACGCAGGCATCGACGTCGATATGGAGTAATTTTTCCGCTGAAATCGCCACGTCCGCAAACGTATCGAAAGCAGGGGTATTTTTCAAAAAATCAAAGTTGGTCATTTTTTATCCTTTTGTTGCAAAATATGCAATTAACGCTGTTATCCCTATTGTTAATAAGTACCATATCCAATTCGAGAGAAGATTTTGACCTATTGCAATCAACCATTTTTTTAATTTCGATTCTTTTCGGGTCCCATTAAGATTAACTTTCGAATTATTTGTTGCAACAACATTATTATTCCCTTGGATAATTGTCCCACCATTATGGTTATCAATATTTGTTTGATTCTCAATATAATTTATTTGTGGCGTTTCCGTTTTTTCATCCAAATCACTTTTTTCTAATATACTTAAAAAGTTTTCAAGTTCAACCTTGCTTCCCGTATGAATAGACAAGCTATGCAAATAATGCAGACTAATTCTTTGGGATCCATCCTCAATGTAAATATCAAAAGAATTTAAGTGGTAATCACTTGCACCATACACGGTTTCAATAAACTCTTTTATTCCCTCTGTACTACATGTTACATCTCCTAAATCGAAAAGAAACTCTGATTTTATCTGTACGTTCTCGCCGCCCCATTTTAATGCAGCTTTTTCTATCCAATCATAAGTTTTTTTTGTTTCTTCAAAAGTTTTCACGCCATATTTCAATTTTATATTATATTTACTAAACTTTGCCATATTTTCTCCTTTACATTAGTAGGTTGTCTATTATATTATATACTGCAATTCGACAAAAATATCCCCTTTTTGCCAAAATCACCCAAAATATTGTTGCATAAGGGATTTTTTCAAAATTTCGAGTTTTTCAAGACTCTTTTGAATTTCAAATTTCGATTTGTCGACTTGTTCGACGAAGGTTGCGAACTGTTCTTGCTTGCTCTTATCGGTCACAATGACTTCTACCGTATTAAGTGTTTTAACAGCCAAACCAGGCTGAGCTGCACCTGTATGATACCTGTACAAATCCATCAATTTAAGCAAATGATATACCCAAATTGCATTGTCATCCCTTAACAGTGATACAAGCACAGCGTGCTCAGTAGCGTGGAAGTCGCCAATAGCATATTGAACATTTCCGCATAAAGCACCTTGTCTGCCGATGATTGGATAGTGCCCTGTGTAGGATTTTTCTTTTACATAACCGCGTATGCCATTACCACCATAGCAAGGAATCTCATACACACCTTTTTCAAAGTCATGTATGGTATCTGCTGATGTGGTAATACCTGCTTTCAAATTGAAACGTAGTTCCATTCTTTCCGTTGGAAGATTTCTACTGTTCGTTATTGGATCTCCAAACATCTCGATAAATCGGGATTTTATGAGCAAATTAAGTTTTTCAAGTTGCGTTTTGCGTTTTTCTATCAATCCGCTTACTTTATCAAGCTTCCCCGCAATCGCCTTTTGTTCTTCCAAACTCGGCAACGGAATTTCTAATTCAAGTAATACATTTTTATTGATTGCTTTAAAAGTGCTCCCAGTTCCTTGGGAATTCAAATTTGTATTTTGCGATATTAGAAAATAATATAGGTAATTTTTATCTATTTTCGAGGTCGGAGTAATCGCACACAATCCACGTCCTATACAACATTCATAATTCGCAATGTTAATTGCCCCAATAGGTGCACGAACAGATAATAACATATCATTTTTATGTGCTATTTTTATTGCCTGGGTGCACCAAACCCGTGTGATAGGATTAATCTTCCCAAAATCAGCATTACCTTGAAAAAAAGGGAGTCCTTTTCCCTCGTCATTGTAAGAAGTGGATTCAGGGGATTGCCCCATATTTAAATTAACAACATCACCTAATTTTACTTTTTTCATTTTTTAATTTCCTTGTTCTTCGTGCATTTGAATAAACTCTTTAATTGTCATACGATATTCTTTTATATTCTCTTTATACATAGGAAAAATAAATTCGCGTTCATTCTTTGTATAAAATTCTTCGCATTTATAAACTTTGCGGAACTTATTTACGTCAAATGCAAAATGTTCTCTCGTATCCGCTTCTAAAATGATGTATTCTTCGTCGTCGGATAATTTGTGCATTAAGCCTTTGAAAGTATAGTCGTCCGTCCAATGCGTTATCATTCCGTGATAGTTGATTTTGCGAAAACGATAGATCTCTCTTCCGTCCTTCCCTACGGTTAAGGTCTTATGCATAACACGATATAACTTGCCTTGATATCTCCAAGAGTTTACAAATTTTTTATTTAATTCTTTTGGATAATTTGCGATAATATACTCTGTGTGCTTTAACAAAGTGCCAAATAAACCATCATAGAACTTTAGTTCTTCTAAATCGCAACCGTAAATTCTATTCAATGGAATCTCTGTAAAACCTTTTAAATATTTTTTAATTATGTAAATCCATTCCTCATCGGTAAATTCGGGGTAGTAAAAATTAAAAATCATTACAGCATTTCCTCTAATTCAGCCAATCCTGCCGTTATTGCCATTTCTAACTCGTTCAGCTCTGCTAAAATTTCCGTAGTGGAAGGATATTCTTCCGCAACGTATTCTGTCTTTTTATATTTATTGATAGACAAATCATATTCATTATCTACAATCTCTTGCTTGGGCACGAAAAAGCTTTGCTCGGTGCGTTCACGGCTTTCTTCGCCTGCAAGGTTATGGAATCTTGCGACGATATCGGGGATATCGTTTTCTTTGATAGCGGTGCGCTTATCGTCGAGCGAGAAACCGTCCGCTTTCATATCGTAGAACCAAACCTTGTCCGTACCGCCGTGACCTGTTTTGGTAAATACAAGCACAGCTGTTGAAACACCTGCGTAGGGTTTGAATACACCGCTCGGCATGGAAATCACCGCTTCCAAACGGTTGCCGTCGATAATCTCTTTTCGTATTGCTTTATGCGCCGTCGAAGAACCGAAAAGTACGCCGTCGGGAACGATAACCGCACACCTGCCCCCAACCTTTAACATTCTCAGCATCAAAGCAAGGAACAAAAGCTCCGTCTTTTTCGTCTTGCAAACTTTGAGCAAATCCGCCGAAACGGTATCGTAATCAAGGCTTCCCTTAAACGGGGGATTTGCCAAAATCAGCGAGTATTTTTCCTTATCGGGGTTTTGGTCGGAAAGGCTGTCACGGTATTCAATATAGGGGTTGTCCACGCCGTGCGTCATCATATTCATTGCACCGATACGAAGCATGGTTCTATCCATGTCATAGCCGTAGAACATACCGTTCATGTAATGCGCTTTCTTTTGACGGTTGAAGAAAATTTCTTCCTTGCGTTTTTCTTTGAGATAATCGCCCGCCGCGACAAGGAAACCGCTCGTACCGCAAGCGGGGTCACAAATGATTTCGTCGGCTTTGGGGTCCATCATTTCCACCATCATACGAATTATATGGCGAGGGGTGCGGAACTGACCGTTCAAGCCCGATTGCGCGATTTTGGAAAGCAGATATTCATACACGTCGCCACGGATATCGCTGTCCTTGATTTGCGCCATTTGCGCATAGATATCGTCCAAAATGGTAACGATTTTATCAAGCAATAACGGCGTGGGGATTTTGAAGATTGCGTCGTCCATATACTTGGAATACGCGCTGTCCTTATCGTCGTGAAGATTTTTGATAAACGGGAACACCCATTCCTGCACGGTAGAATACATTTTTCCTGCGGGAAAGTCGTGAAATACCGACCATTTGAGTTGATTGCCGTCAATTTCTCTATCCCCTACCTTTACTTTGTCTGCAAAGATGCTCTTATGGGGAAGACCGAGCATAACGGCTTCCTTTGCTCGAAGGTTGTCCGTATCGTCAAGGTCGTGAATAAACATGAGATAGGTGACTTGCTCGATAACGTCAAGAGGGTTAACAAGTCCGCCTGCCGCAAATACGTCCCAAAGTCCGTCGATTCTATTTTTTAATTCGCCTGTAATCATTTGTTAGTTCTCCTTATTGTGATTCCACGTGTACGCAGTGTATCTTCCACCGCCGATTTTTATGATTTCTCCGCTTTTCAGTAGGTCGTTTAACGCTCTTTGTACCGTAACCTGACTGACGTCGGGGCATTTTTCCATGATTTCCGTTTTGGTTATTGTGCCGAGCGTGTCTTTGATGATTTCGCGGATTCGTTCGGGCTTCGACATATTGTTGGTCGCAAGTGTTCTTACTCTCGTGGAGAAATCACGATATGCTGCAAGAATTACGCCGAGTGTATATTGAACAAAGGGAATATAATCGTTTTCATCTTCATGCCAGCCTATGGAGCTGCGTTGCAGGGCTTCGTAGTAGGTATCTTTCGTTTGTTCAATCAGCTTTTCGATACTGATATATTTCCCTACGATATAACCTGCTCGATATAACAGCAAGAGGGTGAGCAAACGGCTCATTCTACCGTTCCCATCATTAAAGGGATGGATACAAAGAAAATCCAAAATGAACATAGGAATGATGAGCAACGGATCGGCATCCGCCTCGCTTTGGATATCATCATAAGCGGTGCAAATTTTGTCTATCGCATTTGGCGTCTCCCAGGCAGGTACGGGTTGAAAGCGAACAAACTTGTTTCCTTGCTCATCTTCTTCTGCGATAACGTTGTCGGTATTTTTGTAAGTACCACCGATATTTTTTCCGCTGAATTTATAAAGATCGCGGTGAAGTTGCAATAATATGGAAGGCTTTACGGGAATGAAATCGTGGCTTTCGTGTATGGTAGCAAGCACGTCGCGATAGCCTGCAATTTCCTGCTCGTTTCTTGTTCTTGGTACGGCTTTGTTTGTGACAAGGCTTTTCAAGCGCTCATCCGAAGTGTAAATCCCTTCAATCTTGTTCGAGGCTTCCGTACTCTGTATCTTTGCAATTTCAACAAGCTGCGTCAAGGTATCGGCTTTCGCTTCAATGAATAAGTTTTGTTCGCCTTTAAATTCATGGATTTGCGTCAACTGAGATACGATTTCTGGTGTAAGTAATTTTTGCCATTTGTTGTGATAGGTGTAGTTTCTCATAAAATCCTCAATGGATAGTTTTTGGTTTACCTTTATTATATACCCATTTTTATCTTTTGTCAATACCATTTTGCTCATTTTTTCAAAAATGATTAAATTGAATTGTTTTTTGATATGTTTTCCTTAAATTAAGATTCCAGCTCTTTTCAATCTCCTTTTCTTTGTTTACTGCGTATCAAATTTTGCGGGGTGACGATTGATTTCGTCACCCATTTAAT
>JAGAIW010000081.1 GCA_017626305.1 Clostridia bacterium | reverse complement strand
ATACTCAAAATGATTGCACTCATTATTCCGGGAAGAGCCGACGGTAACACGATTTTGAATATCGTCCTCATTTTTCCTGCGCCAAGAGCCAAACTGCCTTCTCGTAAACTGTCTTGTACGGATTTTAAACTTTCTTCCGTAGAACGAACAATCGTTGGTAGCAACATTATACTTATTGTTAGCGTACCTGCCAAAATGGAGCTTGTGCCTCCAATCAATGCAACGAACGTTATCATACCGAAAAGTCCGTAAACGATAGACGGAACGCCGTTCAGTAGGTCGATTGCTCCACGAATTATTTTGATAAAGAAGTTGTTTTTCTTGGCGTATTCATTTAAGAATATTGCCGTACAAAGCCCGATAGGAACGGAGATGAGCAAACTCAATGCAACCGTCATAAGCGTTGTAATAATCGACGGTAGTATCGTGATTTTTTCGCTGTCAAACTCGTATTTTCCAAAGAGCAGGTGGGGGCTTGTTATAAGTGTCGGAAAGCCTTTTATAAAGATAAATCCTATTACAAGAAGTAACACCGTACCTGCAAAAATGCCTGCGCCGATAGACGCGCCCGCGCCGATATTCGCCGTTTTGATTTTGTACTTAAATCCTGCGATTTTATCTTTGCATTTCGTCCAAAAGGTAGTTTTCTTTGTTTCTTCATTTTTCTTGAAGATTTTAGAGAACAAGCCTTTTCCTTCAACCGCGCCTTTGATTGCCTTTTTCGAGATAGCCCCGAACACAAGGTTTACGATAAGTACGAATACAAGCAAAATTACACCCGTAGCAACGAGCGCACCTTGTTGAACTTCGCCTGCATAGCCCATTTCCATAACGATATTTGCGGTTAAAACGCGGAAACTGTTAAAGAGTGAGTCGGGATAAGCAACGGAATTACCTGCAACCATAACGACCGCCATCGTTTCTCCAAGTGCACGTCCGATACCTAAAACGAGAGATGCCGTTACCCCCGATTTTGCCGCTTTGGTAACCGTTCCAAAAACTGCCCCAGAGTGCGTAGAGCCAAGCGCAAGCGCCCCTTCGTAATAAGAGCGTGGAACTGCTTCCAAACTTGTTTTTGAAAGGGAAACGACGGTGGGCATAATCATAATCCCCAAGATAAGCGACGTTGCCAAAAGTCCGCTACCGTTATTTGGTGCAAAATTTGCAAGTAATGGGAGCAAGAATACGATACCGAAAAAGCCGTAAACTACCGACGGAATCCCTGCGAGCAGGTTTACCATTGAAGAGAATATCTTTTTTAATTTCTTCGGACAATAGAACGCTATAAATACTGCGGTAAAATATCCAAGCGTACCGCCGATTAAAAGCGCGCCGACTGTTGCCGCAAGCGTGCCGACAATCATTTTTAAGATACCGTAAGAGCCTGAAAGAGTTGCGTTTTCGTATTTATCTAATCTATCGGGCGACCAATTATCCCCGAAGATAAAGTCAAATAAACCGATTTTGTTAAGGGCAGGTATGCTTTTAATCAGCATAAAAACGAAAATGGCGGCAACGGCGATTACGCATATAACCGCCGCCACCGTGAATATCGTTTGCCCTGTTTTTTCTTTGATTTTCGTCGTATTCATATCAACCTGCAATCTCGCTAAATTTCGTTACTTTTCCGCTAAATACGTCGTAAAGCTGTGCAATCGTAAGGCTGTTTACGTTTTCGTTTGCTTTATTTACGATAACCGCGACCGCATCAAGGCATACGTTGAAACTGTTGATGCCGTCTTCTTTTACGCTTGCGGAAGAAAGACCGATTACGTTGCCGTTTTTATCGTTTTGTACTGCGGTTTTACCAACAGAAGAGCCTTGCAAGTCAAGCGTGAATATATCGTCAGCCGTTCTGCCGTAAAGGGTTGCATAACCACTCATTGTTTTTTTGATGAATTTTTCCATAGAAGTAGAGCCGTTTACCGTAATTTT
>JAGAIW010000080.1 GCA_017626305.1 Clostridia bacterium | reverse complement strand
GATCCTTATAATTTCCACTTCCGTAAATAGTAGTAGGCAGGAGCGTTGTACGGTTGCTCAAATAACGATTCGTCGCCGATACTTGGTATATAATATCCGCTTTATCCAAGTAATTGATAAGGCTCGTCGTATAATAGTTAAGCTTGCTGCGATCTACTTGATCGAGATAATCCACACCGATGGTGGTGCTCGTCGTGTACGTGAAATCGGTAAGTGCCTTATCGGTATACGCATATTTCAAGAAAGCAAGAGCCGCGTCTCTAACACCCGTAGGCAAATCCGATTTGATACAAGCCACAGCGTTCAAATAATCGCTGAACGTGAAGTTCTTTTCGCCGTTTGCAACCTTAGCCGCTTCTTCTTCCGTAGGCTGAGGCAAAGGCAACCAACCGAATTTACGGTTTTCTTTCGAATACTTTTCATCCTGCGCCGCCATGTAAGCGAATGCGTTGTCCGCTTCCATTTGCCACCAAGTACCGTCCGCAAGCATTGCGCTTGCGCGATTCGAGTTCAACGCGCCGTTTTCAAGGAAGTTTTGTTGGTTTTCCGTGTGCGATACGGAGCTAAGATCTGCGCTTTGGCTATAATAGTTAGGGTTATTCAAAATCTTGTGAATAAATTCAAATGCGTAATATACTCCTTCCGCGCGCGCCACGTTCCAAGCGTTGCCTTCGTCTACCGTCATATCTTCGGTTACGAAGTTACCGCTTGCGTCACGCTGCGCCACACCGTTTTCGTCGAAAACAACCAAGTTCTTCGCATTCCCTTCAAAGGTGTAACGAATGTTTGCTTGCTCTGCGCCCAAGTTGTTTGCAACAAGGTTGTCAAGCAACATAATTACGTGCTGCTGCTTATACATACCGGGCCAGCAAATAGGGTCGATACCGTATGCGTAGATATAATCGCAAAGCTGGAAGAATTCGTCATACGTTCTAGGCAAGCCGTCGTCTTCGGAATAATCGATACCGTCGATAGTACCCGTCTTTCCGTCAGGGCCTAAGCTCTTTTGAGGATTTTCAGCGGTAACGAAAATGTCGCCCGTTTCCGCGTCAGGCTCAGCCGCAATGAAAAAGCCCTTTTCTTCAAACATGTCTCTGTTATAGATGAGACCATAGTTCCCTGCATAGTGAGGAATACCGTAATAATGCCCGTTGTAGTTGTATGCAGCCTGCTGTTGCGCAGTCATTTTTCCTTCAATCGTTTGATTGTTATCGTCCGCGTTCGGCGTCGTCATGATGCCGTCCAAAGGCTCAAGCGCGTTGGTAGCCATAAGGTTTAAGAAATTCTTGGGGCCTTCCAAGAAGAATACGTCGTAGGGGCTGCTCTTCATTTGACCGCCGTCAAAGTCACGCATTTCACCTCTCTTATGTACCTGTACGCCCATCTTACCTTCTTCGAAGGAAACGTCCTTTACCGCCTCTTCAAAGTTGTCGGCAAGCTCGACAAGCCAAGCGTCGCCGAAACCTGCGAAATAGTGGAAAACGTTAAGCTGCGTTTTGCTTGCGTCAATTTTTTCATCGCCGATACCTTGATCTTTCTTACCGCAAGCCGCCATGGGCAAAACCATCACAGCGCCAAGCGCAACGGACAACGCCCTCGACAAAAAGTTCTTTTTCATATACTTTCTC
>JAGAIW010000079.1 GCA_017626305.1 Clostridia bacterium | reverse complement strand
GCCACAACGTTAAGGTCGTGATTGTCACCGAGTTTAGGTGTCCAGGTGAGGATGGCGTTGGCGTTGAGGATGTCGTTGTTTGTCTTCCATACAGACTTGTATGACGTCCACCTTTTCGGTAGGGGGACAGCCGTGAGCAGTTTATTAGACCCTAAATTTTTCGACGAACTCAAACAGAAAAACGATATCGTCGAAGTAATCGGCGGATATGCGTCGCTGGATAGAAAGGGGAATACCCATTGGGCGTGTTGTCCCTTCCATCACGAACGAACGCCGTCCTTTGCCGTCAATCAAGCAGAGCAATTTTACCATTGTTTTGGCTGCGGCGTATCGGGCGACGTTATCAAGTTTATCCGTGAGATTGAAAACACAGACTTCATGGGCGCGGTTCGCATTTTGGCGGCGCGGGCGAAAATGGAAGTCCCTGAAAACAATTTCGATTCCGAACAAGCGGTGGCAATGCGGAAAAAGCGCGACGCTATGGCGGCGATTATGCTCGATTGCGCGAAGTTTTATCTTAGTAATCTATACAGCGGCGATCCGCGCGCGCAGGCGCATTTGCAATATATTTCTAACCGTAAGCTTTCGCCCACTACGGTAAAAAAGTTCGGTTTGGGGGCGTCGCTTGATTTTTATTCCTTGCCTGAATATCTTGCGGGAAAGGGCTATAATCGGCAGGATTTGTTGGATAGCGGCGCGCTGGGTGAAGACAAACGCGGCAAGCTTGTGGACGCGCAAAGCGGCAGATTGATTTTCCCCATTATTAACGCCATGGATGAAGTGGTGGCGTTTGGCGGTAGGCTTTTGGAAAAAACGGATTTTGCAAAATATAAAAACACCAAAGAAACGTTGCTCTTTAACAAGAGTAAAACGCTGTACAACGTCAATCTTTTGAAAAAGCTCAAACGCCAACAAGCCATTCCCAACGTCATTTTCGTGGAAGGGTATATGGACACGATATCCTTGTACCAAGCAGGGTTTGAAAACGTTGTGGCGTCCATGGGTACGGCGCTTACCAAGGAACAGGCAAGGCTTGTCAAACGGTATTCGCCCAACGTCATGATTAGCTACGACGGGGATTTTGCAGGGCAGAAAAACACGCTCCGCGGCTTGGAAATTCTCAAAGAAGAAGGTATCAACGTTCGCGTCGTGCCGCTGCCCGAAGGGCTTGACCCCGACGACGTAGTCAAACAGGGTAAGGACGTATATCAAGGGTGCTTGGACGCGGCTATGCCGCTAATCGATTATAAGATACATTATCTCGAACGCAAGTACGATATCTCGCGCGTGGAAGAAAAACGCAGTTTCGTTGCCGAAGCCTTGGCTGTCGTGAAGACGGCGGAAAGCGAAAGCGTGCGCGAAGACCTGTTAAAGAAGATACGCGATAAAACGGGGATTACCTATCACGCGTTAGAGCGTGATTTGCAAAACACTAAGGTGGAAAACCCGCAGACGGAAAACGATAGACAGAAGGAACAAATCGCCGAAACGGCGTCGGGCGCGGACAAGCGCGTGAAAGCATTCCGTTTCATTTTGGCGGCAAAGCTGTTCTCCGCGCCGTATGCAAAGGATTGTAATTTGAAAGAGCTACCGCTCACCGACGAAACGCATATCGTCATTGCCGACTATATCGTGGGCTGTGAAACGGAAGGCGTGAGAATTCGTCCAAGCGCGCTGTTTGAAGTGCTCAGCGAAGACTGTCCCGAGCTCAACGCCATACTCGATTTGAACTACGGCGACAAGCTTTCTGGGCCGATTGCCGAGCGGTTCTTTGCCGACAGCGTGCGTACTTTGCAACGGGAACGTTTGGAAACGGAAATTACCAACTTAAACAGACAATACACCGCGGAAACGGACGATAGCAAACGCAAAGAAATTGCAAGGACGATTGCGGAAAATATGCGCAAGGTAAGCGCTTTGAAAAAATCTAAATAAAAAAGGAAGAAACAGATTACTGTTTTATATAAACGGAGGATAAAAGGGTGAATATAACCGAGCAGAAACTCAACGAACTCGTTGCCGGCATCATCAACAACTATCAAAAGAAAGGCAGCATTTCCACCAACGCGCTTTGCGACATTATGGAAAAAGTAGACGCCAACGCAAATCAAATTGATTACGTGTATAAAACTTTGGCGGAAGCGGGAATCCAAATCGTCGACGAAGCAGAACGCGACAGGGAACTGTTTGAACAGGCGCTCACGGACGTGGGCTTGGACGATCCCGTAAAAATGTATCTTAAAGATATCGGGCGCGTGCCTTTGCTTTCGGCTGACGAAGAAGTCGACCTTGCCCGCCGTATGCTGGAAGACGACGCGGCTGCAAAAAAACGCCTTTCCGAAGCCAACCTGCGCTTGGTCGTTTCTATTGCAAAACGTTACGTGGGTCGTGGTATGCTCTTTTTGGATTTGATCCAAGAAGGCAACTTAGGACTTATGAAAGCGGTGGAAAAATTCGACTATCAAAAGGGCTTTAAATTCTCCACCTACGCAACGTGGTGGATTCGTCAATCGATTACCCGTGCGATTGCCGATCAGGCGCGCACCATTCGTATTCCCGTACACATGGTAGAAACGATTAACAAGCTCACGCGCGTACAAAGGGTACTTTTGCAAGAGCTTGGCAGAGAGCCCAACCCCGAAGAGATTGCGGAAAAAATGGGCGTAACGGTAGAACGCGTACGCGAAATTCAAAAAATTGCGCAAGACCCCGTTTCTTTGGAAACGCCTATCGGGGAAGAAGAAGACAGCCATTTGGGGGATTTTATCGAAGACGAAAAGACGATTACCCCCAGCGATTCGGTGGCGTTTACTATGCTCAAAGAACAGCTTTTGGGCGTGCTGGATACCTTGACGCCGCGTGAAGAAAAGGTACTGCGTCTTCGCTACGGTATCGACGACGGCAAACCCAGAACGTTAGAAGAAGTGGGCAGAGAGTTCAACGTAACGAGAGAACGTATCCGTCAAATCGAAGCCAAGGCGTTGCGAAAGCTCCGTCACCCGTCCCGTAGCAAGAAACTCAAAGATTTCTTAGAATAATGGGCTACGGAAAACGCATTGATACGCTGTGTTCGTTGCTCGTTGCCGCGCCGACGTTTGCGGACGTGGGCTGCGACCACGGCTATTGCAGCGAATATATGCTAAAAAACGGTTTATGTAAGCACGTTATCTTTTCGGATATTAGCAAAGGGAGCTTGCAAAAAGCGCAAACCCTGCTTGCTGATTTCGTAGAAGACGGCAGCGCGACGGGCGTGTTGGGCGACGGATTTTTCGGCGTTCCAAGCGACGTTGATCAAGTACTGATTGCCGGCATGGGCGGCAGCGAAATGGTGTCTATCTTAGACGACAAAACGCACGGGTTTATCCCTAAACGGTTCGTTCTTCAACCCATGCACGACAGCGAAAAGCTGCGCGCGTATTTGTTGGAAAAGGGCGCGGAAATTCTCAGCGATTATACCTTTTTCGACGGGAAATTTTACGACGTAATCGTGGGGATACGGCAGGGCAACGCTTGTAAGTATACCCCTGCGGAGCTGGAATTTGGCAGGGATAATATTCGTTTGCGTCCCGACGCTTTTATCCGCCGTTTGCAAAAACTGATTAAAAATACCGAAAAATACTTAGAAATTCCTGCTTTGCAGGAAGAAAGCCGTAGGGCTTTACAGGAAAAGAAAGGACGTTTACAAGGAGTGCTTAACGGTGTTATTACGTGATTTTTACAACGTGTTAAACGAATACGCGCCCAAAGCGCTTTCGGACGAATTTTGTCAAAAGTACGGCGCATACGATAACAGCGGTATCTTGGTGGATACGGGCAAAGAAGTGACAAAGGCGTTATTCTCGTTAGAGTTTTCTCGCTCCGCCGTTCAAAAGGCGATAAGCCTTGGCGCGGACGTACTCGTTACGCACCACCCCGCTATCTACGGCAAGATAGGGGATATCCGTTGCGACGGGTTTTCGCCGCTTGGGGAAAAGCTGATTTTGTGTATCCAAAACGGAATATCGGTGATTTCTATGCACTTGAACTTAGACGGCGCGCAAGGGGGGATTGACGAAAGCCTTATGCAAGGCGTTCAGCTTTGCGCAAGCCGCGTGGGCGCGGTGCAGGCTGCGTATGCTTGCGAAGTGGCGCAACCCTTGACGGGCGGCGGCTACGGCAGGGTGTATTCGGTGGCAAACGTGCCCTTAGATACCCTTGCAAAACAAATGTGCGCAGAGTTTTGCACGCAAAGACTGCTCGTATACCAAAATAACGATAGGGCGGTTACAAAAGCGGCAAGCTTTTGCGGCGCAGGCGGCGACGAGCACGCCGTGGCGTTTGCCCTTGCGCAAGGCGCGGACGTACTCATTTCGTCCGATTTCCGTCATCACGTGTTGGCGTTGGCGGCGGAAAAACAACTTTCCGTAATCGTGCTCACCCATTATGCGGCAGAGAATTACGGATTTAAAAAATATTATGAAAAAATAGGTCAAGCGGCGGACGTTGCGTGCGTGTATCACGTGGACGAAAACCTGCTTTGACAAAAGGGAGTATAGATTATGTCTACATTACAAGCTTTATTACATTATCAAGAAATCGATAGAAAGCTTTTCAAGCTGGAAAACGATTTGGCAAAGAGCGAATCTTATCAAAAGTACGCAAAATTGCGTAAGTTTTTGAAAGCTGCGCCCGAGAAGTTAGACGCTTTGGAAGCCAAAGCGGCGGCGTTTAAAGCCGAAGCGGCGTCCTTAGCCAAAATGTATCAACAGGTAGAAGTAACGCTTGCGGATTTTGAAAATTTGGAAGAGCTGATCGGCGGCGGTGCGGACGTTACTTTCTATAAAAAGAAAGTACAATCGGTTATTGAAAAGCTGAAAAAACTCAAAGCGGACGTCAACGCTTTGACGGCAAGTATTCAAGCGACGGACGAAGAATATCAGGCTTTGAAGAAAAAAGTAAAGGCGGCGCAAAAGCAATACGAACCCGCCGAAGAAGAATATAAATCGGCGAAATCTGCCGTGGAAGGCGAGCACAAGGCGTATAAGACGCAGCTGGAAGAAGAAGCGAAAAAGGTGGACGAAGCCGTGCTCAAACGCTATCTTACCAAGCGCAAGGAAGGCACGCCCTTCCCGATTGTGGCGGAGCTCGTCGGCGGCAGATGCCCCGTTTGCGGTATGGAACCGCCGATTGCGGCGCAGGGTAAGCTTGCGACAGGGATTGAGTGCGACAGCTGTCACCGTATTATTTTTAAGGAATAACGCACTTTTTTGCTGCGCGGCGCATACCGTATAGGTATGAGAAAAATTCGCGCGCATATTCAATTAAAAGCTTTACAATCTAACGCTCATACGTTTCGCAAATTGACGAACACTCGTCTTTGTGCGGTGGTGAAAGCCAACGCCTACGGTCACGGCGCGGAAGAAACCGTTTGCGCGCTCTCTAATATAGCCGACTGCTTTGCCGTGTCGCTTTTGGACGAAGCCAAAGCCATACGGGTGGCGGCTTGCGGAAAGGATATTCTTATTTTAACGCCCCCGACGGGGATAGAAGATATCTATCAAGCGGCGACAAACGGGTTTATCTTAACCGTATGCGATACCGCTATGGCGCGGTTGGTGACGTCGACGGCGAAAAAATACCGTGTGTTTATCCGCGTACACCTGAAAGTGAATACGGGCATGAACCGTTACGGCATGGAATGGGAACGGGTGGAAAACGCATGCAAAGCGCTTTCGCTTTGTCCGTTCGTGCAGGTGGAAGGGATATATTCGCATATCTATCATGCGCAAACGGCGGAAAGCCAACGCGAACTATTCGTGCAAGCGGTGGAAGTTTGTCGGCGGTATTATCCCGATGCGATTGCGCATCTTAGCGCAACGTACGGCGCAACGCTAGGTAAGGCGTTTGCCATGGACATGGTGCGCGTAGGGCTTGGCTTGTATGGGTATTTGCCCGATACCGTGGATAAAAAAACGGCAAGCTCGTTGCAGCTGCAAAAAGTTATGCGCGTGACGGCGGACGCGATAAGCGTAAGAAAATACCGCTACGGCGGCGCGGGCTACGGTCAGCCGACTTGGGAAAAACCGCCGAGATATCTCACCGTTAAACGGGTAGGGTATGCGGACGGGATTCTTCGCAAAGCGGAAGACGGGGTATGTATGGACGCAACCGTTGCTCGCGGGGCGATATACGGAAAGAGCATCACCGTTTTGGACGACGCGGACGAAGTGGCGAAGGCTACGGGGACGATTGCGTACGAAGTATTATGCGCGGCTACGCGCAGAGCGGAATTTATTTACGAATAACGGAAGAAAAAAAAGTTCGGAGAACGATTATGAAAACATTCAAACGCATTATGGCAACGATCGGAAAGCATGCATGGGAATATTTTAAAAGCAGTATTCCCGCGGCGCTTATTTACGCTTGCGCCGGCAGCATTTTGATGATGCTTACTTGGAAAGACGAAAAACTGGTTTGGGACAATATGTCTATCGTATGGACGTGCGTGTGTCTTTTGGCGGCTGCGGCGTACGACGCGTTGGTTACGTACGCGCAAGGCGGTACGGGATATGAAAATCTCGTTTCGGGGAATATCAAACGCCGCACGGCGGACGAATACGGCGACGGATACCGTATTTCTAAGCATAAAGAAGAAAAGGAATACCGCGCGTGGAAAGGCTTTGCTATCGGCGGCGTAATTGCGATTTTTCCCGTCGTATTCGGGATTATAGCAGGGGCTATGATGGGCAACGGATCGCCGACTATGGACGGCACGGGCGGCTGGGGCGTAGCTATGTTCTTCATGCTTAGTATCTTCCTTTCGGGTTGGTCTTTAATGCCCTTCTATTTGATGAACGCCAACGGCTTTGCCGTCAGCTATTACTGGTCTTGCTTATTCGGTCTTATACCTATCGCGGTGACGGGCGCGTTTTATATTATCGGTGCGTACGCGCGCAGAAACAAAGCCCTTCGCGAACAGCGTATTGCCGACGCGCAAGCGGCTGCCGCGGCAAATAAGGTAAAGAAAATCAACTACGGCGGACTGCCCGGCACGAAACCCAAAAAACGCAAATAAGGAAAAAGCGTATGCGTATTATCGGTGGAACGTACAAAAGCCGCGTGCTTGCGGAATTTGCGGGTAACGACGTACGGCCTACGTCCGACAGGGCAAAGGAAGCGTTGTTTAATATTTTATCGTGGGACGTCGTGGGGGCAAGCGTGCTTGATTTATTTGCCGGCAGCGGTTCGTTGGGCTTGGAAAGCCTTTCGCGCGGTGCGGCGCAGGTGACGTTTAACGACGTTGCAAAGGCAAGCGTTGCCATTGTTAAGAAAAATCTTGCGGCGTTAAAGCTGACCGCGGACGGCAAAAAGATTCGGGTCAGCAATTTGGATTTTTCCCTTTGCTTGCAATCGCAAACAGCCCCGTACGATATTATTTTTATTGACCCGCCTTATCAACTGGATATCGGCTTGAAAGCGCTGGAAATAATCGCGCAAAAGCGTTTGCTTAACGAAAAAGGCATTGCCGTGTACGAGCGTGACAGGGCGTTTGAAGGGGAAATCGAAGGACTGGAAAAATTTGACGAAAGAAAGTACGGAAAAGCGTATCTTACCTTTTTCCGTCTACAATAAAAGGACGGTAGATATATGAAAAAATGCGTATTTGCAGGCACGTTCGACCCGCCTACGTTAGGGCATAAATCGGTAATCGATAGCTGTTTGAGCCTGTTTGACGAAGTGGTGGTTGCCGTTTTAGTCAATCCGCAAAAACAGCCGTGTTTTCGCTTGGAAGAACGTATAGAAATGTTGCAGCTTATGTATCCGAACGAAAAACGTATTCGCGTACGCAGTTTTTCGGGTACGGCGGCAGAACTTTTACGTTTGGAAGAAACGCCTTTTTACGTGCGCGGAATCCGCGGCTGCGTTGATTTGGATTACGAAAACGCGAACTTTTACGCCAGCAGAAAGCTGGATAAATCGTTTACGGCAATCTATTTACCCTGTCCGCAAGAGCTGTTGCACGTCAGCTCGTCCATGGTGAGAAACAGTTTGCAATTTTCTACGCCTATCGACGAATACGTAACCAAAGAAGTGAAAAACTATATTCTTTCTAAAAAATAAAACGAAGGAAAAAAGCGTATGTTAGAGAAACAATATTTTATACCCGAACCCGAAGAATTTATCTCGGAACAATGCATGTCGCCTGCTTTGCAGGAAATCAAAAAACAACGCGACGAAGAAATTCGCGACGTCATTTCGGGCAAAAGCGAAAAAATGCTCGTTATCGTAGGACCTTGCTCCGCGCACGAGCCCGCGCCTACCTTGGAATATATCTCCCGTTTGGGTAAGCTCAACGAACAAGTAAAGGACAAGCTAGTGCTTGTGCCGCGTATTTATACCAACAAGCCCCGTACCAAGGGCGTTGGGTATAAGGGTATGTTCGTCCAGCCCGACCCCGAAGGGGCGGCGGATATCGCAAGGGGAATTAGAAGTATTCGCGCGTTGCATCTCGCCGCGATTAACGAATCGGGCTTGACGGCGGCGGATGAAATGCTCTACCCCGAAAACACGGCGTACGTGGAAGATTTGCTTTCTTACCACGCCGTTGGCGCGCGTAGTGTGGAAGACCAGCTCCATCGTCAAGTGGCAAGCGGTATCGACGCGCCCGTCGGTTTAAAAAACCCCATGAGCGGGAATATTTTAGCGCTCGTCAATTCCATTTTTGCGGCGCAAAGCCCGCAAATTTTCAAGTATAGAAATTATCAAGTGAGCTCGGACGGCAACCCGTACGCGCACGCTATTTTGCGCGGCGGTGTGGACGGTAACGGTTCGGACGTGCCCAACTTCCATTACGAAACGGTAATGCAGCTTGCCGAAATGTACAACGGCAGTAATTTGCAAAATCCTGCAATCGTCATTGATTGCAACCATTCCAACTCGGGCAAAAAATTCCGTCAGCAAATTCGTATTGCCGAAGAAGTTATGCAAAACCGTCGGTTTGACCCCGATTTTAAGAAAATTGTCAAAGGCTTTATGATAGAAAGCTTTTTGGTGGAAGGCACGCAAAAGCACGACGAAGTGTTTGGAAAATCGATTACCGACCCTTGTCTTGGTTGGGAAGATACCCAGCGGTTGCTTTTAAATCTGGCAAGTGAAGTATAAAAATAGGAAAATTCAAGCAGGATAAACGGAGAGAAGAAAAGTATGAAAATTGCATTTTTAGGTCCAGAAGGCAGCTATTCGCACCTTGCGGCGCAAATTTTTTTAAAGGCGGAAGCGCCTGCAACCAAAACGGCGGGGGCTTGGGACGAGTGTATTCCCTTCCGCAATTTCCCCGAAGTGCTTGCGGCGATTGCTTGCGGTAGAGTGGACGCAGGGGTGTTGCCCATTGAAAACAGCTTACAAGGCGGCGTATTGCAAAGCTTAGATTTGTTGCAGGATTCGGAAGATTTATACGCCATGAAAGAAGAAATCATTCACGTCGATCACCGTTTATTTTACAAGGAAGGCGTTTCGTTTTCGCAAATCGGCAGAGTGTATTCGCATAGACAGGCGCTAGATCAATGCTCGAAATTTTTAAGCAAGGAAATGCCGTTTGCGTCTTTGCGCGAAACGGAATCGACGGGCTTTGGGATTACGCGCGCCATGGAAGACGAAACGGGTAAAAGCGCGGCTATCGGCGGCGCGCATACCGAAAAGCTGCGCCCAGGCTTTGTTATGAGTAAGGAATGTATTTCCGACGAAAAGAATAATTTTACGCACTTTTTACTCATTAAAAAGGGGAAAGACGCGTTGCCTAAGCAAAGCAACCGCATTTTCTTTTCCACGGTTTGTCCGCACCGTCCCGGAAGTCTTTTGGAATTATTGCAAATTATTGCAGGTTACGGCGTTAATATGACGAAAATTGAAAGCCGTCCCGTAAAAAACCGTCACGGTAATTACCGTTTCTTTATCGAGGCGGATTGCGATATCGCTAGCGAAAAAACGCAAGAACTGCTCGCCGAGATTCAAGCAAATACGTTAGAGTGTAAACTGCTTGGCGCGTATCATCAAGAGTAACGCTTGGGTTGCCTACATAAAAAGCGGGGAGTGAAAAATGAAGAAGAAAAAGACACTTGGTTTTGCGCTTGGTGCAGGCGGTAGCCGCGGCGTTGCGCATATCGGTTTTTTACAGGCAATGAAAGAAAACGGGATACAGCCCGATTATATTGCAGGCTGTTCCATGGGCTCGGTGGTTGGCGCGGCATATGCCGCAGGAATTGATTTAGAAGTGATGAAAAAGGCGGCCTTTCGTTTAAGGCTGCTGGATTTAATCGGTCCTTCGGGCAGGCGCGGGGGGCTTTTCGATACGAAAAAAATACGAAAGCTTTTGGAAAAGTATATCGGGGATATACATTTTGACGACTTAAAAATACCGTATCGGTGTATTGCCGCGGACATGATTACGCAAAAGATAGTCACCTTTTCTACGGGAAAGGTATTAGACGGGGTAGTGGCGTCGTCCTGTATTCCCGCGGTGTTTCAGCCCGTGGAGATGGACGGCAAACGCCTAATCGACGGCGGCGTGCTTATCCGCGTGCCGTACGAAGAAGTGAAAAACATGGGCGCGGACGTCGTCGTGGCGGTGGACGTTTTGGGGCGTTTGGATTGCAGCGAGAAAATGCCTACGACGCTTGGCGTACTGCTGGAAACGTTGGATATGATGGATAATCTTCGCACGCAAACACGGCGCGAAATGCAAAAGCATTTGTACGATATTTGGATTGAACCGCGCCTTGGCAACATGAATCAGTTTTCCTTAAAACAAATCGTATACGCGTATGATAAGGGTTATGAAATCGGCTTAGAATACGTCGATAAGATAAAACAAGCACTCAAAGGATAAGTATGGATTTATTCGATTTTAACCAAAACGAAGAAACGGCGAAACCGCTTGCCGAGCGTATGCGCGCCAACTCGTTGGACGAGTTTATCGGGCAAAAGCATATCGTTGCGGAAGGCTCGCTGTTGCGCCGCGCAATTGCCACCGACCGTCTTGGCAGCTGTATTTTTTGGGGGCCGCCAGGCTGTGGAAAGACGACGCTCGCCAACATTATCGCCTTGCGTACGAACGGGGAGTTTGTTAAGCTCAACGCCGTTAACGCAGGCGTTGCGGACGTGAAAAAAGCGGTAGAACAGGCAAGGGATAACTTGAAAATGTTCGGCAAACGCACCTACCTTTTGTTGGACGAATGTCACCGTTTTAATAAAACGCAAAGCGATTCTTTGCTCCCTGCAATCGAACAGGGGACGATTATCTTTATCGGCTCGACGACGGAAAACCCGTATGCGTCCATGACGCCAGCTATCGTGTCCAGATGCCGCGTGTTTGAGTTTAAGCGTTTACAAAAAGACGACATTTTAGACGCTTTGTATAAGGCGTTGAAAAGCCGTCATAAGGGCTTGGGTAAACAGGGCGTAACGGCGGACGACGACGCTATGGAACATATCGCCGTTATGGCTGGGGGAGATTTGCGCTCGGCGTATAACGCGTTAGAGCTCGCCGCGTTGACGAGCGACCCCGACGAAAACGGAAAGGTGCATATCACGCTTGCCGACGCCGAACAGTCTATTCAACGTAAAGCCATGTCGTATAACGAAGATTCGCTCTACGATTTTCTTTCGGCGTTTTGTAAATCGCTCCGCGGCAGCGACGCCAACGCGGCGCTGTATTACGCCATGCGCTTAATCGAAGGCGGCTGCGACCCTATGATTGTCGCGCGGCGTTTGGTGGTTCATTCGGCAGAAGACGTGGGTATGGCAGACCCGCGCGCTTTGCAAATTGCCACTTCGGCAATGTACGCCTTAGAAAAAATCGGCTATCCCGAAGCCATGATACCCTTGTCCGAAGCAATCGTTTACGTATGTGAAGCGGAAAAGAGTAATTCCGTGGTGGAAGCCATGTTTGCCGCGCAAAAGGACGCGCGCGAAGTGCGGGACGATAACATTCCGCCGTACTTAAAAGACAGTTCTTACGGAAGTAAAGAAGATAAGGCGCAAAGCGCGCAGTATAAATATCCGCATAATTATGGGGGCTACGTAGAACAGCAGTATTTGCCGAATTCGCTGAAAGATAAAGTGTATTATACGCCGAGTGGCAACGGCTATGAAAATGAAGTCAAGGAAATTCGCAAAAGAAAGGGAAAGGTGAAGTAAATGAAGTGTTTGTACTGTGATTGTACGGATAGTAAGGTTATCGACTCCCGTTCCGCCGACGACGACAGAACGATTCGCCGCCGTAGAGAATGTACGGGCTGCGGCAGAAGATTTACTACTTACGAAACGATAGAAGTTACTCCCGTACTCGTGGTAAAAAATAACGGTACGCGGCAGTCGTTTAATGCGGAAAAAGTGCGTAACGGTATTATAAAATCGTGTGAAAAACGTCCCGTACCTATGTCGGTAATCGACGATATGGTGGCGGATATTTCCAAGCAAGTATACAATAGCATGGAAAGTGAAATCACCACCAAGGATATCGGGGAAATGGTTATGGAGCGTTTGAAAAAAGTGGACGAAGTCGCCTACGTGCGCTATGCGTCCGTGTACCGTTCGTTTAAAGATTTGTCGTCCTTTATGTCCGAACTCAAACAAATGATGAAGGCGGAAAAAAATAAAAACGTATGAAGATAACCAAAAAGGTAAACGTCGGGGGCGTAACGCTCGGCGGCGGAGCGCCCGTTGCAATTCAATCCATGACGACGACGAAAACGTCGGACGTAGAAAAAACGGTAGCGCAGATACAAGCTTTGCAAAAGGCGGGCTGTGAAATCGTTCGCGTTGCGGTGTCCGACGAAACGGACGCTTTGGCAATCAAGCAGGTGGTGTCGCAAATAGCGTTGCCCCTGGTTGCGGATATTCATTTTTCGCCCAAACTCGCCGTTATGGCGATAGAAAACGGCGCGGATAAAGTACGTATCAACCCCGGCAATATCGGGGGAGAAAGGGAAATTGCCTACGTTGCCGATTGCGTAAAGGCGCACGGTATTCCCGTACGCGTGGGCGCAAACACGGGCAGCGTGGAAAAAAACTTCTTGCAAAAATACGGCAAAAACGAATTTTCTTTGGTGGAAAGCGCGCTGTATAACGTGGGGATTTTGGAAAAATTCGGCGTGCAAGATATCGTCATTTCCGTAAAGGCGTCGTCCGTTCCGCTCACGGTAAAGGCGTACACGCTCCTTGCCAAAAAAACGGATTACCCCTTGCATCTTGGCGTCACCGAGGCAGGCACGACGCAGGCGGGAATCGTCAAAAGCGCGGTGGGAATCGGTAGTTTGCTGTTAAACGGTATCGGGGATACCATTCGCGTATCGCTCACCGACGACCCCGTAAAGGAAATCCAAGCGGCAAAGCTCATTTTGCGCTCGTGCGGGTTAGACGAAGAGTACGTGGAAGTCGTTTCCTGTCCCACCTGCGGACGGTGCTCTTGGGATAGCATGGGGCTTGCCGATAGAGTGACGGAATTCGTCCGTCCGTATAAAAAGAAATGCAAGCTTGCCGTTATGGGCTGCGTCGTCAACGGTCCCGGGGAAGCGAAGGACGCGGATTTAGGGATAGCAGGCGGCGATAATAGCTGTTTAATTTTCAAGAAAGGTCAGCCGTATAAAAAGGTTGCCGCAAGCGTAGCGGAAGAAGAATTTTTTAAGGAAGTCAAGTTGCTGTTAGATGAATAGGGTACAAGAATATCTCAATGAAATACGGGGTTTAAGCGGTTTAAAAAACGCGATACTGTGCGGGATTACCGTTGGCAAACGGGAAAAACTCGCTGAATTTTTTCTCGTGACGGATAAGGCGTATACCGCGGCGGAAGAAACGCAAGCGCGTACCATTTCGCAAGCGTATTTGCCCGACGGCTTTACGGCGAAAATGAAAATTGTCAAGCGCGTACCCGATAAAGAGATTTTACAAAAGAAAATTTATCAGTTCGTCAGCGTGAAGTTTCCTGCCGCGGCGGCGTTTTTTGAAGAAAAGGACATTCAAGTGGAAATGCTGGAAAGCGGCGCGCATTTTATCATGGATATCGCGTCGGGACAGCAAGAGCTTTTTTCGTCGGGAAAAATACTCGACGAAGTCAGCGCGTATTTACAAAGCGGCTTTTGCGGTACGTTTTACGGCAACGTACGCATTGTGGAAAAAGAAGAACCCGACAGCTCGCTTTTAGACGAGCTGCCCGAAACGGAAGAAACGGAAGATATCGAAATCCGTAAATTTCCTATTTTGGACTTTAAGAAACTCGACGGGGCGGACGAAATTCCCAAAGAAGCGTTTTACATGGCGGATTGTCATAAAGCGGACGGCACGTTTGCCGTTTGCGGCAAGGTGACGTATATAGAAGAACGCCCGTATATCCGTCATAACGAAAAGACGGGCGAAGACGAAGAACGTATCCGCTTTTCGGTGACGGTAAACGACGGAACGGGGTCGATTCGTACTACCTATTTTCCCAAGAAAGCGACGGTGGATAAGGTGCGTGAAATCAAGGCGGGGGACGAAATCGTCATTATCGGCGCAAACGAAGAATTTAAGGGCAACCGTTCGTTCAAGGCGAATAAAATCAACTACGGACGCATGCCCGAAGACTTTGTTCCCGCGGCAAGGAAGGGCAAACCCGTACCCAAATTTTATCACGACGTATTCCCCGAAGAATACGTGGATTATACGCAGGCGGGGCTGTTTGACAGCCTTTCCAAGCCCGCGGCGCTGACGGATAACGTTTTCGTCGTGTTCGACTTGGAAACGACGGGCTTGAATAATCAACCCGCCATGGGAAAAATGGATAAGATTATCGAAATCGGCGCGGTCAAGCTAATCGGCGGCGAAATCAAAGAAAAATTCTCCACCTTCGTGGCTTGCGACGAACGCCTTTCCCCCGAAATCGTTAGGCTGACGGGCATCAACGACGAAGATTTAATCGGCGCGCCGACGATTGATAAGGCGATTGCGGACTTCTTTAAGTTCACCGACGGAGCGTTGCTCGTTGGACATAACGTTATGTTCGACTATCGTTTCGTGGAATATTACGGCGAACAAAACCGTTATATGTTCGATAAAAAAACGTACGACACCATGACGCTTGCGCAAGAGCTGTTGCGCGGGGAAATCGCCAACTATAAGCTGAACACGATAGCCGATTATTTTGGGTTTTCCTTTAATCACCATAGGGCGTACGAAGACGCTTGCGTGACGGCGAAAATTTTTATCGAGTTTATCAAACGCCGCGGAAAATTGCCCTTGTAAAAAAAGTTGGAAAAATCAGGGGCAAAACGCTTGCAAATTGTGGAAACTCATGGTATAATGTAGATACTTAATTATTCAGAAATGGGTATTGAGAGTGGCATGCGCCACTCTCAATCCTGTTATAAGGGGTAAAAACGATATGAAAATCAAACCCGTTGAAGAAATACAAAACGCATTGCAACCCGTTGCGGACGAAATGGATATCGAAATCGTCGAAGTGGAGTTCAAGCAAGGTCATTCGCCTGCGCTTACGGTATATATCGACACCGAAGACGGCGTGGATTTGAATACCTGTGAAAAATTCCATCGGGCAATCGACCCCGTTTTGGACGAAGTCGACCCCACGTTCGGCGTGGCGTATACGCTCAACGTTTCCAGTCCCGGGCTGGATAGACCGTTAAAGACGGCGCGTGATTTTGAAAAGTGTATGGGTGAAAAGGTAGAAGTAAGACTGTTCGCGCCCTTGAAGGGTAAGAAGTTTTTTGAAGCGGTGCTTTTGGGCTACGACGAGCATTGTGTGCTTTTACAAGGTGAAAAGGAAGAGCTGAAATTAGAGAAGGCGAAAATCGCAAAAATCTGTCGCGCAATTGATTTCGACGGATTAGACGAAGAATAAAATAAACAGGAAAAAATAAACAGGAGAACACCAAAATGGAAAACAAGGAATTTTTTGCGGCGCTTGCCGATTTGGTAAGAGAAAAGGGCATCAGCGAAGAAGCGTTTATTCAAACGTTGGAAAACGCGTTGGCGTCCGCCTACAAAAAACAGTTTGACGGCGGCGCGGACGTTGCCGTAACGCTCGACGCAGAACAGGGTACTATCGAATTCAAGGCTACCCGTTACGTCGTAGAAGAAGTGGTTGATAAAGACAAGGAAATCTCTTTGGAAGACGCGCAAGAGCTTGACCCTACCCACCAAGTAGGCGATACGATTGTCAAGACGTTTATCCCCAAGGATTTCGGCCGTATTGCCGCGCAAACGGCGAAACAGGTTATCCTGCAAAAATTACATGAAGCGGAACGCGACAACACCATGTCCGAATTCTCCGATAAAGAAGGGGAGCTCATGGAAGGCGTTATTCGTAAAATCGACGAAAGAAACGTATACGTCGAGCTTGGCGATAAGAAAATCGAAGGCGTTATGCCCCCGCAGGACAGAGTGCCTACCGAACGTTATAACGTCGGGGATAAAATCAAGGTATTCGTTAAGCGCGTAAAGAGCAGCGGTAAGAATTCGCAAATCGTCGTTTCCCGTACGGCGCAGGGCTTGGTAAAGAAACTCTTTGAAGAACAAGTACCCGAGATTGCGCAAGGGCTTGTAGAAATCAAAGAAATCGCGCGTGAGGCGGGACACAGAACGAAAATGGCGATTTTCTCCAACGATTCAAGGGTAGACGCCGTAGGCGCGTGCGTGGGTAACCGCGGCGCAAGAGTCAACGCCGTCGTCGAAGAACTCGGCGGTGAAAAAATCGATATCATTTTGTGGAATGAAGACCCGCTTGCGTTCATCTATAAAGCGTTGTCCCCCGCAACCGTTATTTCGGTTACGTTCAAGGGCGAACGTAGCGCAATGGCAATCGTTCCCGACGACAAGCTTTCGCTTGCTATCGGCAGAGACGGACAAAACGCGCGTCTTGCCGCTCGTTTGACGGGTTGGAAAATCGACGTGAAGAGCGCGTCGTCCCCCGAAGCTGCGGAAGTGCTTGCGGCTATGGAAGCGGAAGAAACGGAAGAAGTAGAAGGCGAAGAATAATGAAAAAGATCCCCATGCGTACGTGTATTGCGTGCCGACAAATGAAACCCAAAAAGGAAATGCTCCGCGTCGTTAAAACGGCGGACGGAGAGATTTTCGCCGACCCTACGGGCAAAGCCGCAGGACGGGGCGCGTATATTTGCGGCGCGGAAGAATGTATGAAAAAGCTGGGGGATAAAAAGCTGCTCCATAAAGCTTTTTCCACCGACGTTGCGCAAGACGTTTACAGCGACGTTAAGGAGAAAAGCGGTAATGATCAATAAAATACAAACGTATTTGGGGTTTTGTATACGCGCAGGAAAGCTCGTATACGGAACGGACAATATTGAAAAGCAAAAAAAAGGCGTTAAGCTAATCGTTTGCGATAAAGCTTTGGCGGAAAACGCGCTTGGAAAAATGGGTAGAGAATCAAAACGTTTTTCCTGTCCGCTCCTGCTCACGCCCAAGGATACGTTGGGGGCGCTTTTGCATAGACCTGCCGTCAAGGCGGTAGGAATAAAAGACGAACATCTCGCCGCGGCAATCAAGACCGCCGCGGAACACGAACCGACATTAGAATTTTATTCGGGAGGAAACGAATAATTTATGGCTAAATACGAAAACGTAGAAAAGATTTTGGATATTTTGGGCGACGCGCAGCTGGGCGGATTGCTCAAAAATATTTCATCCACGGAGAAAAATCTTTCCGAGCTTATGAGAAAGCTTTCCGCGATGGAAGCGGAAAAGGCAGAACGCGAAGCCGCGGAAGCAGCGGCGCGCGCGGAAGAAGAAGCTCGTTTGGCGGCGGAAGCCGCTAAGGCGCAAAAGGAAGCGCAAATGCAGGCGGAAGCCGAAGCCGCTCAAAAGGCAAAAAAGGCGGCGGCAAAGAAAGCGGCGGAGAAGACGGAAGAAACGCAGCCTGCGCCCGTAGAAGAACAACCTGCGGTAGAAGAGCCTGCCGCTACGGTAGAAGAACAAAAAACCGCAGCAGAAGAACGAAAAGCGGAAGTAGAAGAACCGAAAGTAGAAGAAAAGCCCGCGGAAAAACCCAAAACGTACGTTCCGCCTAAGACGGACGGACCGAGAGCGCCTCGTTATTTCCGTAACGGACAAGAACAAGGCGTATACGTGGCGAAACCCGGTGCGGAAACGGCAGCCACGACGACGTATCGTCCCCGTACGCAGGGTGAACGTCCCTTGCGTCCGCAAGGTCAGCGTCCCGCTACGGGCGCGACAGGCGCTCGCACGCCCCGTCCTTTGTCGGGCGGCGCGCCTATTGCAGCGCCGATAATGCCCAAGGAAGGCGGCAAGTCCTTCTCTACGCCTGCGGCAAAGAAAAAGACGTTTGAAAAGACGTATACTGAAAAGAAAGCGCTTTCCAAGCGCGCGCTTATCAAACAACAAGGCATGACGGTAGAAGACTTTGACGAAGATAAGAGCGGTTACAGAAAACTGCGTACGCCTAAAAAGCAAAAGCGTCAAGAAATTCCTACCATTAAAATTGAGCACGCCGTAGTTACCACGCAGGATATTCCTTTGAAGGTGTTGTCCGAAAAGCTGGGTGTTTCGGCTGTCGAAATCACCAAACGCCTGTTCAAAGAAGGCATTATGAAGGGGATTAACGATTCTATCGATTACGATAACGCAGCGCTTATGGCGGCGGATATGGGTATTGATTTGGAATACAAGCCCGAAAAGACGGCGGAAGAAGTTCTTATGGATACGGCGGCGGTAGAAGATGAAAGCAAGCTTGTGCTCCGTGCGCCCGTCGTTACCGTTATGGGTCACGTTGACCACGGTAAAACGTCCTTACTCGACGCTATCCGTTCCACGTCCGTTACCAGCGGCGAAGCGGGTGGTATCACCCAAAGTATCGGTGCGTATACCGTTACGGCAAAAGGGAAACAAATCACCTTTATCGATACGCCCGGACACGCGGCGTTCACGGCAATGCGCGCTCGCGGTGCGCAGGTAACCGATATCGTTATCTTGGTCGTGGCAGCCGACGACGGGATCATGCCGCAAACGGTAGAGGCAATCAATCACGCGAAAGCGGCTAACGTGCCTATCGTCGTGGCAATGAACAAAATGGATAAATACGAAGTCAACCCCGACAGAGTTAAACAAGAGCTTGTCGAACACGAGCTTGTTCCCGAAGAATGGGGCGGTGAAACTATGCTCATTCCCGTATCGGCTAAGACGGGTATGGGTATCGACGAATTGCTTGACGCCGTCAACCTTGTTGCGGAAATGCAAGAGCTCAAAGCCGATCCTACCCGTTCTGCAAAGGGTACGATTATCGAAGCGAAACTCGATAAAGGCAAAGGCCCTGTGGCAAGCATTATCGTGCAAACGGGTACGCTTAGAACGGGCGACAACGTCATTTCGGGTACGACGATGGGTCGTGTCCGCGCTATGTTTGACGACAAGGGTCGCGCCGTAAAGGAAGCAGGTCCTTCCATGGCAGTTTCTATTCTTGGCTTGGAAGACGTTCCCAACGCAGGGGACAGCATTATGGCGGTTGACCAAGCGCTCATGAAACAGGTACAGGAAGAAAGAAAGAATAAGCAACGCGAAAGCATGATTAAAGAACAAAGCCGCGTTTCTCTGGACGATATCTTCGCGCAGGTAGAAGAAGGCAAGATGAAGAACTTGAACCTTATCGTCAAGGGCGACGTACAGGGTAGTGTGGAAGCGGTAAAACAATCGCTTGAAAAGCTTTCCAACGAAGAAGTTCGCGTAAAGGTTATCCATGCGGCGGCAGGCGCGATCAACGAAGGCGACGTTATGCTTGCCGACAGCGCGAATGCGATTATTATCGGCTTTAACGTACGCCCTGACACCAAGGCGAAGAAGATTGCGGAAAGCTCTAAGGTCGACGTAAGAAGCTACCGTATCATTTACGAGCTTATCGAAGATATGGAAGCGGCTCTCAAAGGTATGCTTGCGCCTAAGCTTAAAGAAGTGCTTACGGGTAAATGCGAAGTCCGTCAAACGTTTAATATCACGGGCGTTGGTACGATTGCAGGCTGTTACGTTATTGACGGTAAGATTGTCCGCGGCGGTAAACTGCGTATCTATCGCGAAGATATTATGATTTGCGAAGGCGGTGTAAAACAACTCAAACGTTTCAAGGACGACGTGAAAGAAGTAAACTACGGCTACGAATGTGGCTGCGCTATCGACGGCTTTAACGAAATTCGCGTAGGCGATATTATCGAATGTTACGTTACCGAGGAGATTAAGGCGTAATGAAAGTTTCGAGAACTTCCCGTTTGAACGGTGAATACCAAAAGGAAATCAGCGAAATTTTGCGCCGCGTTAAGGATAGAACGCCCGATTTAAAGGGACTTATATCCGTCACCGAAGTGGACGTCGCGCCCGATTTGAAAACGGCGTACGTGTACGTGAGTATTTACGGGGCGGGGGAAACGGACACCCAACGTTCGTTTGCAGCCTTGCAAGAAAACGCAGGCTTTATCCGTCACGAACTGTCGCAGGTTATGCGTATGCGTACCGTGCCCGCGCTCACCTTCCGTATGGATGGGAGTATGAGCTACGGCGCAAAAATGGACGAATTGTTCAAGAAAATTCACGTAGAAAATACTACGGACGAAGAAAAATAAAACACGAAAAACGCGGGCGGCATTGCGTACGGCCGCGTTTTTGATAAAGGAAAAGATATGCAGCTTTCTTTGGAAACCATAGCAGGACGTATTCGTCACGCCAAAAGCGTAGCTATTTTTACCCATATGCGTCCCGACGGCGACGCGCTTGGCAGCGCTTTGGCAATCGGACGTGCGTTGGATTTTTTACAAGTACAAAACGAAGTTTGCGTGGAAACGGAACTCCCGTCAAACCTTGCGTTTTTACAGGGAATTGACAAGGTGAAAAAAGCGCCGTCCAAACCGTACGATATGCTCGTTTGCGTCGATTGCAGCGACGTGCAGCGTTTAGGGGCGTTATCCGACGAATTTTTATCGGCTACCCGAAAAAATATCGAAACGGTAAATATCGACCACCACGTTTCTAACACCCGTTTTGCGAAAATGAACTTTGTACGTACCTGTTCGGCAAATTGTATGAACGTTTTTGCGCTCATTACGTACATGGGTACGCCGTTGGATAAAATTACGGCGGAATATTTACTTACGGGCTTACTTACCGATTCGGGGAATTTTTCGCACGACGACGTTACGGAAGAAACGTTTACGCTTGCGGCGCGTTTGACCAAAGCGGGGGCGGATATCCGCACGTTGCAATATGAACTGTTCAAAAAACAGCCTAGGGCGCGCGCCGAGCTACACGCTATGGCTATGAGCGGTATGCGCTATGCGCATAACAACCGTTTCGCCTTTGCCGTCGTTACGCGCGTTATGCTTGCCAAATGCGGCGCGGACGCCAACCTAACGGAAGGGTTCGTCGACTTTCCTTTAAGCATTGACGGCGTGGAAGTTGCGGCTACGCTTTTGGAAGTGAAGTTTAGACAGTATAAAGTATCGTTGCGTTCTAAGCAATACGCAGACGTCAATAAAATAGCAGGCGTATACGGGGGCGGGGGACACGTTCGCGCGGCGGGTTGTATGCTGTTTGGGGATTTGGAAGACGTTATCGATAAGCTTACCTTTACGGTATCGCAATATTTAAACGATTGAAAAAAGGCGTTTTGTCGTAACGGCGAAACGCCTTTATATATTATAAGGAAAAGGCGGCTTTTGTGAAATAAAAAAAGTGTAAAAAATTTTAAAAAATTTCAAAAAAACGCTTGACTTTCTTTTGTGATAGTGGTATTATATTAAGGCTGTCGACTGCGAGATGGCGTTTGATAGCGCAAAACCTGTTGGTTTTGGAAGAAGAAGATTAACAACTGCATAGCAAATAGTCAAAGTTTTTATATCGAGAGATATAAAGACGAGTACGAAAGGCAAAATAAATTTTCATATTAGTATTAGTAAAGCTAATTTGGTTAATAAAAGCAAAAGCGTTAAAAGCAATTTTAAGGCTCAAAGCTGCAAATTAGTCGAGTAAAGGATATAGAATTTTTAGACGTAAAGACGAGTAGAAAGAGAGAAGATCAAGCTACAAAGGGCTTACGGGGGATGCCTAGGTACATGGCGCCGAAGAAGGACGTGATAAGCTGCGAAAAGCTACGGAGAGGAGCAAATATCCTGCGACCCGTAGATATCCGAATGAGGGAACTCAGCGCGAGTAACGTCGCGTTATTATATACTGAATAGATAGGTATATAAGGGGAACCCGGGGAACTGAAACATCTAAGTACCCTGATGAAAAGAAAAAAAAAGTGATTCAGAAAGTAGTGGCGAGCGAAATCGGAGGAGCCCAAACCATGTATGTAATGGACATGGGGTACGGACCGCAGAAGT
>JAGAIW010000078.1 GCA_017626305.1 Clostridia bacterium | reverse complement strand
GTTTTACCAACATTTCCGAGCCGAGCCGTGTCCTGCTTTTGAACGCGGCACAGGTCAAAAGTATGACAGGCAACGATACTATGAACGCTCGTTTCCTTAACGAAAACTCCTTTGATTTCAAGCCGCAGTTCAAGATGTATGTCAACACGAACTACCTTCCCGTTATTACCGATATGACGCTCTTCCAGAGTGGGCGCGTGGTAATCATTCCGTTCAACCGACATTTTGAGGAATGGGAACAAGACCGTACTCTCAAAGAGGAATTCTCCAAACCGAACACACAAAGCGCAATCCTCAACTGGCTTGTTGTCGGTCAGCCGTTTTGCGAGAAACACCGTTGACAGCCTTACAACCATAAGAAAATTGAAGGCGCAAACGGACTTCCCGAAATCGTGTTAGAAGAGGCGGAAATTGTAAGGATTATATACCGAATGTTCATTGAAGGCAAGACCACTTGCTACATAGCAAAGCACCTCACCGAGAAGGGCATCCCCACACCGGGACGCAAGAAAGTATGGCAAGTTAGCACTGTAGAAAGCATCCTTACGAACGAGAAATATAAAGGTGACGCTCGGCTTCAGAAGCGTTTTACCACCGACCACCTCACGAAAACAATAAAGGTCAACGAAGGTGAAGTACCGTAGTACTACGTAGAAAACAGCCATCCTGCTATTATTGACCCTACGGAGTGGGAGATGGTACAAGGCGAATTCCATAGGCGCAAAGAGGCAAACAAGCGCACTACTTGCCATACAGTTCACCGTCTTTCTGATACTTCTTCGTTTCAGCAACCGCGTTGTCTCGCTCTTTCGTCAACGTTTGGACCTGATTAGTCTCTACTCTTTTGGTATCTGTTTCATATTTAATTCTTTAAAATTCCAACACAAATAATATCAGGCGTATACCTAAAGGTACGCGCCTGATACTTGAAGAAAATCTGTAAAGTACGTCGGACACCGTACTTGGAGTAGTCCATGCATTTCTGCCAGTAGTAATTTTTAGAAACCTTGTTTTTTCAAAAATTGCATTGCTAACGACGGCCAAGCTTTCGCTTCTTCATACTCCTGTGCTACGCCTATTCCATGTTCCGTAGCGCCGTTATCATCATAAACGTAACATTCATTATAAACGCCAACTAAGTCCAAAGCGCTCGCCATCGCGTACGTATTCCCCGATTTGCAAGTGGCATCCCTTTCATGACACCACAAAAAGCAAGGAGCCGTTTGTGCTGACACGTTCTTTTCAGCCGAAAAATAATCGTATAAACTTTCATCTCCACCCGTAAAATTCTTTCTGGTATTGATATGTGTTAAATCGCTATCCATAGAGATTACAGCATAACACAACACCCCTGCGTTCGGCGTTACGTCAATACGATCGTATTCATCGGGAATATAGCTTTGATCGTCTATTTCCCAAGAATTTTTCGTAAGCAACATAGACGCCAAATGTCCACCCGCAGAATAACCTTGTACGGCAATTTTATTTTCATCCACGTAATACTTATCCGCATTTCCTCTTACAAGCCGCATGGCGCGCGCTGCATCGGAAAGAATATGTTTATAATTGACCGCACTATCCACCGCTGTCGTGCGGTAATTGACCACGAAAACGGATATCCCTGCTTGGTTATACCATTCCACGATGGAAGAGGCCTCCTTTTGATCCCCTTCATTATCCACGCCTTTGCCATAGCCTTCCACATTTTTGGTGGAATTCGACAAATGCCCATAACCGCCGCCAGGGAACACCAAAACTGCGCCTCCCGTCGGATGCGGAGCAAGGTACGGTGTCATGAAACAAAACGCGTGACAATCGTCATCCTCGTCATAAGGCACGTTATTTTCATCGTAAAGATAGATCTTATCATGTACTTGACTTGCCGCTGTATTATCGATTTGCGAGCTTTCCTGCGTAGGAGGCTGGCATGCCACCGAGCATAAGAAAACGAGCTCCATCAATCCCATTGCAATATAACGTTTTATCTTCATCCGATCCTCCCTTTAAATCTCTGCAGTCACGAACACAGGACAATGATCGCTACCTAAATAGACGTCGCTCGTACGGAGAATTTCGTGCGTATTCATCACTCCATTATAAAATACGTGATCGATCGTCAGCCCCGCGTCGCTGAGCTCAACGCCCAGCTTATGATGCGACTTCATTCCATCCTGCTGATTGGTTTTCGCGGAAGTTTCCGCATCTAAATATCCGGTCTCCGACAACATGGAATACGCGCCCGAAGTACTGTTAAAATTACAATCCCCCGTAATGATCACCTTACACTCGCCGTGCAATTCCAACACCTCTTGGATTCTTGAAAATACCTGTCGAACATTCCCTTGATGCCAAATCTCTTCCGTTTCCGCCAATTGCTCAGCTGTATAATTTTCATACCCCTCGTACTTGTTAAGGCATTTCGCGCCATGAAAATTAACACAAAGCAACTTATTCCCAAGCTTACTTTCGAGCAAGATCCAGCCGAGCGTTTTCATCACGGTAAGTGCGTGCGCGTCCGTTAACATTTCCTCTCCGCTGTCGATATAATCGAACTTATCCGTATTAAACAAAATGGGCGTACGCAAGGTCTCCCCGCCGATCATCGTATTCAAGATAAAATATTCGGGATGTTCCTCAAGAAAAGGCTGAATAAATTTGGTATAAGCCAAAGTATTTGCTTCCTGCATTTGAATGATATCAGGGGATTTTTCATTGAGTACGTTCATCACGGATTGACTCTCGCCCTTTCCCAGATAAACGTTCCAAGTCAAAATACTAAATTCCTCGCCTTTTTCTTCACACGCCGCAAATGAAAATATACCGATAAATAAAAGGCACGCCGCTATTAAAAATGAACATATCCTTTTCATATCAGTTCCCCAACAAAATATCTCTTACAGCCGTGTACGTTTCCGCACTCACTCCAATAGAAATAAAATAATTTTCAATACGTTCGCGCAACGTTGCCCCCTCATAATCCCCTTCCGCAGAAAGTAGTTCTACATACTTATTTTTGCTATTATGCGGCTCTTTCGCTTCGCCGATATTACCAAAATTGGAGAAGAGATAATCCTTCATCAAGTCCTCTTCGCTCATACCGCAAAGCCCGCCGATGAGATAGGAAAGCATACCCGTTCTGTCCGTACCGATATTACAATGATAATAGATCGGATAATTATTTTTATCGGCAAGAAGTTCCATAAATTCTTTTACCTTTTCCGCATTGTCGCCTATCGCGCTATTACCGTTCATGGGGATACGAAGATATTGCAGACCGGGAACGGTGCTTTCCGCAGGTTTATCCGCAGGATAGCCGTTACGGGTCAAAAGACGGATATCTATTTCCGTTTTGATCTTAAGTTGGTTTACAAACACGTCGATACCGTTTTCGGTGATCTCGGGCACGAACTCCTGAGGCGCCGTCTTATAACCGTCATCGTTGACGTCGCTCTTATTCAAGCGCGCGCCTCTGTACAAGATCCCTTGTACCATGCGTTTCCCATAGGAAGTCATACGCCCACCCATATCGCGTACGTTAGTTACCCCTTCTACGTAAATATTACGGGGACCGACATCCGACGTCTTAAACGTACCCATTGCGCTCGTTTCTTCCGTCGTAACTCTCCAATAATAATTCGTTGCGATCTTTAAATTGTATACGGACACTTCCGTTTCTTCCACAACATAGGTGAGCGCGTTGGAATAATCGGCAAACTCAGAGATTTCCACCTTATATTGATCGGATGAAGAAGAATCCGTCCATTTAAGCGTAATGCAGTTCGGGCGGGATTTTTCTTCTACGCCGTGCGCATATGCAGCGATCGCCTCATAATCGCCTTGCATATAAGAAAGCTGATCGGGCGTATGGAAATCTAACGGCGTATCATAATTTTCAAGCTTAATCGGCGAACTGTTGCATGCAGAAAAAGACGCAACCGTTGCCATGATGATACATGCGGTAGCAACCGCCACTGTTCTAAATTTTTTCATAGTCATATCCTATATTTCGTTGTTTTCAAATCAAACCGTTTCCCCTGCTACGTAGGGTTCGCATACTGGCGCTTTGCCCGTCAATACATGATAAGCGGTGTTTCTTCCTGCGTCATTGCCCATTACGTTATACGCTTCCTGAAGGTAATGATTGTTTAAATGCATCATACTTTCGGGCATTCCCGCAAGCTTTCTGGACACGTGCGTCATATCCGCATGATTTGCGCACATCGTCGCTTGCATCTCTCCAAACTGAATATACAAATCATAACGAGTAGAGTTAAGACTTTTCATATACGTACCGATCGAAATCAAGTAACAATGTTGTACGCCCACCGTTTTCATGGCATCGACGATATTTCGCATATTGGCGTTATATTCGTCATACTGCATACCGTTGCCAGCATCCCCTTCTCCTTGTAACCATACCATAAAGATATTGCGTACCTCATACATATCTTGAGAATACATATAATTCAAACAGAGATCAAGCCTGTGTTTCGCTTCCTCTATAAGCGCATATCCCGGTTGCCATTCGCTCGAGTTCGTACCGCCTTGGCTTGCGGATACCCCAATAACAGGCACCCGCGTTTCTTGATAATATGCCTCGCAAAAGGCCGAAACGGGACCACCCGTCTTTTTGGGAATCGTCCCAGAGATGTCGCTTAGGCTAGTGTTGTTTTCCAGCTCACCGAAGGGTTCCTGCAAAGGATAGAGCTTGGTGGGATCGGTCACCGCTTTAAATTCAAAGCCGTGACCCTCGCCGCAGGGAACTGCGAGCGACGCATCCCCTCTGCCTGCCATATTCGATTGCCCCATGAATACGATCACGTCCGCATAATTATGCTGTTCGGGTTCTACATTTGTCGTAGGCGTACACGCCGCAAACGAAAAAATCGAAATTGCCGCCAATATGGCGCTTAAAAATACCGTTAATCTTTTCATAATTTACCTTGTAAAATCGGCTCCGCTGAAAACATACGCTCCAGCGGAGCCAACTTTTGTCACTTAATCACTAACGTTTATTAATAGTCCACTCTCAAAGTACCGATATCGCCGTTTTCAATGCGTACCATGTACATCATATAAGCGGGGCTACCGACCGTTTCCGCCGCGCTGGATTTACAATCGGAAGACTTGCTGGACGTATATCCCCAGAAACCTGCCTGTGTCACACCATCTACGTCGCTTGCCAAACAACCGAAATCCAAACCTATGATCTTATTGTTTGCATCGTATACGAGAGTCGCATTTTCGTCTGCATTCGTCGTCATGCCGCTCGTACCCATAACGTTCTTTAATTCAATATTCGTAAAGTTGATCTCGTTGTTTACGATGGTGAACGATCCCTTTGATACATTGTATTTGCTAGAGCCCACCTGCGCGGTATAAACGAACGTTCCGACCGTGGTGCTACTTTCCGTATAGTTGAGTTCCAAAACGCCGTTGCAAACGTTCTTACTCTTCGTGAAGTAGGTGTAGAATACTAAATCCGCCTTACTCGTCTTTGCAATTTCCGCAGGTGTCATCAAAGAAGTCGTTACGTTGACCGTTGCGGTTTTGGTAACGCCGTCTTCGGTGTAGCTGATGGTGTAGGAAGCCAAATCAGCGCTGATGACCGTATCGCCGTCCACTACGACGTAATCGGTGATCACTGCGTCTTCTTTATCCGCATATTTTGCCGTTACGAAGATGCCGGATTCTGCAAGCGCCTGTGCCACCGTCTGCGTACCTGCGTCTACGTATTTGAGTTGGGTAGGAGCGTTCGTCAGTTCTATTGCCTGCAAACCGGTTGCGGGAGGCTCTGCAACGGTGATGTTGAAGGTTGCCGTCTTGCCTTCATAGGTTACGGTCACAACGGTGTCAGCAGGCGTAAGCGCTTCTACCTTGTCCACCGTGAAGCCGTTTTCTATGACGCTGGGCGCGCCTGCTTCATAGTTTACCTTCAAGGTAAGACCTACCGTTACCAACATTTCGCCGTAATCGTAGGAAACCTTATCGGGAGCGGTTGCTACTTCGATGCTTGCTACGTCAGCATGATACAAATGCATATTGGAAGGGATCGCACCGTCCTCTACGATGGAGAAATAGCAAATATCCGCAGACAAATTATAATTTTGCGCGTTACCTTCTACGAAGTCCGTCACTTTGGATTTACCCCAACCGAATACCAAGCTGGGTTTTACCATGCTGCCAAATTTCAAACCGGTAATATTGCCGTTATCATCTTTTACAATTTCCGCCACATCAACGGTAACGGCGTCAAGACGCGTGGTTGCAATGCGCTGTACTTTTTCCGCCTTAAAGGTCATTTCTCCATCGGAAGAGGAATACGTACCCTGCATATAAGCAAGCTTATAACCCATACCTTCTTCCCAGTTGACATCTTCGGGCTTATCGTTACGTTCGGTATATTTGAACGTACCGGAAGCTTCCGTGCCTGTCAATTCCAAACAGCCGTCAATAAGCATCGTAGAAGAATTGAACGAGGTCATAAACACGTAATCCGCCGTGCTTTCGCTTGCGATCTTCCAGGGCGCAACGTAATTGTCATAAACGGAAGACGTCAAATCGGTGAATTCGATCTCGATCTTATTTACCTTGATGTCCACTCTTGCGGTTTTCGTGGTCGTTCCGTAAATGTACTTAACGTAATAGGAAGTCGTCGTTGCCGTAATCTTGTCGGAGCCGATGGTCGTCGTACATTCATCAGTTACGTCCTCTTTCGTGTTGTCGCTGAAGTTCGCGATAACTTTCATGCCAGTCGTATCCACCGTTTCGCCGATCTCATATTCGAGCTTCGTAGGCATCGTTTCCAACGTAATGGAAACGAGAGTCTTTTCTCCAGAAGGCGTTTCCTGAGAAACACAGCCTGCGAAAGCGAAGATCGCAAGGCAGAACGCTAAAATAGCGCCAAACAATGTGCTAAGTAGTTTTTTGGTTTTCATGATAGATCTCCTTTTATTATTTATTATCACGAATTTTCATTCGTTGATATCTCATCATTTCTTTTTATTGTTCGAGATTTCTGCGTAAACAAATGCCGCCGTGGAAAACGCAAACAGCGCTGCGCTTGCGATCGTCCCCACGATTACTGCGATCTGCCATGCAGGCGTAATCTTTTTAAGACGAGTTCCCGCCGAAATGCCGTTCATCGCATTCGATTGAGAAGTTGCGTAAAGGATACGCTTTGCAGCTTGACGCATTTGCATCGCAACTTCCCCATAGCCCGTCATATATTTATCGTACAGATCGGCGCTCAAATCACTGTCGGGAAGATCGCAGCCCGCCATCATACAATTGATCAGCTGAGAATCAAGATATCTGCCCTTCCACATATCAGAAACGACAAACCCTTTCATGCCGCACTCGCCGCGTAAGAAATCGGTGCAAAGCGCTTTGCTCGCAGGACACAAGGTGACGCCAATCCTCGTATAAGAGGTCATGGCGTTCATGGCATTCCCCTCTTTCACCGCTTTGCGGAAAGGCTCAAGGTATATTTCACGGTATGCCTGTTCGTTGCACCATACCCCAAGTCCTACGCGAAAGGTCTGCTGTTCATATCCTGCAATGTGCTTCACGTACGCATTGCAACCCTTCGATTGCAAGCCAATCACCACCTTGGTTGCCTGCGCGCCCGCAAGGTAAGGATCCTCGGAATAATATTCAAAAGCTCTGCCGTCGTACGCGCTTCTATGCGTGTTCAAACCAATTCCATAGAAACCGCTGTAACCAGCCCAAAGCGCGTCCTCGCCGAGCATTTTTCCAAAATCCTCCGCCAACTCGCTGTTACAAGTTGAAGCAAGTATCCCAAGGCAAGGGTAATAAGGAGGCGAATTGGCGGAATCGGGATCGCCGTATTTCAAGGCTAGACCGTTTTCTCCTTCCCCGTATTTTTGCGTAAGACCCGTAGGTCCGTTGTGCTCCACTGTCAAAGGTTTCCCGAAATCGCCGAGGAAACCAGTCTTTCTCAAACCCGTCGTAACCAACTCTGCGATTTCCTTATAAGAAAGCTGATCCATGAATTCTTCCCAGTATTCGCTGTCCGTGTCAATGGGATTACCTTCGCTGTCCGCGCGCATATCGATGAGCTGTAATCCTGCTTCCTTTTCATATGTAGGATAAGCGGCATCGTTGATTTCTATTTGAGAATCTCCGTTCTGCGCCACGATATCGTCCACCATAGCTTGCGTTAAGTACAAGGTAATGCTACCATCGGGCACCGTACCTATCCAATCATTTCTGGAAAGATATACGCAGTTGTTTTGCTCGCTTGCATTTTCATATAAAAGAATGTCGCCGCTGTCGAAGAGATTTGTGATTCCCTTGGAATAGGTTTTGTCGTCGGCTGTTTTCTCAAAAGTCAATACCAAGTCTGCGTTTCCAAGCTCCAAACTGTAATTTACCGCCAAAGTGTTATTTGTGGCTTCGTGCGCGTCGCTAGCTACGGTGAATAAGTATTTCCCTTCGTCCACATAATAGCCTCTGCTGCCATACGCATCGTAGGAAGCCAACTGACTACCGTTCACCTTGATCGTGACCCGTTCTTCTCCGCTTGGTGCCAGACTTGCCGTCTTGGCGTATCCAACCAACTCTACCGCCGATTTTTCAATATGATTGATAACGTCATATTCGGTGTAAGGCTTCTGCAAATAGACTTGTACGACCTCTTTACCCGCTACGTCACCTGTATTTTTTACGGTCACGCTCACCGTATAGGTATCGGCGTTTTTATCGTACGTAACGGACATATCGCTATATGTAAAGGTGGTATATGACAAACCGTAACCGAATGGATATGCGATCGTCGCCGTATAATCGAACTCGCCGGCGTTTGCCCTACCCGAGATCACGTCATAATAGCGCGTTTCCGCATAGCGGTAGCCAACGTAGATGCCCTCTTGATAAACCACGTAACCGTCGTAGCGCATACCCGAGTACGCATTCCCGCCGCCCGCAGGCAGTTGCGAAGCGTATTCGGAAAGATTTGCATATTGCTTCACCCCGAAATTCATCATAACGGGATTATATGCATGCTTATTCCAGAACGTATCGCTAAGTTTTCCCGAGGGATTGACCGCTCCGGATAAAATCTTACCTACAGCGCCCATACCGGAAACACCTACCGAACCAATCCACAAAGCGGCGTCGATCTTGTATTGCGGGTCGGAGAGGAATTGCGCTTCAATCTGGTTGGGCGCATTCAAAAGGACGATGATCTTGTTAAACGTAGTCCCCTTCAATTCCGCAAGCCCCTGTAAAACGCTCTTTTCATTCTCGTTCAGTGCCAAATAATTGCCGCCTTCCCCGTCGCAAGAGGAGCTATTCACATAGAGATCTCCGTTTTCTCCTCTAATTCTCTTGAGTATCACGATCGCTGCATCACCGTATTCCGCGAAGGAATCCTGTACGCCTTTTACGGCGATGACTTCCGTCCAAGGTGCATCGTTGATCTTATAACCGCTCGCCGCATAAGCGGTTTTATTTTTGTTGTAAAAATTGTATACGGCAGTATTTAAGGAAAATCCCGCTTGTTCCAAACCTTCCTTCACATCCGTGGGGTCTGCCGGATTCGCCGCGGCGGCCGAACCTTCGCCACCATAAGCAGGATCGACGCTCGCCACACCGAATACGCTGACTTTGTTCTCCGTTTGTACGTTTAAAGGCAGGCAGCTATTGTCGTTTTTGAGAAGGACTGCGCCCTCGGCTTCGATCTCTTCCGCCAAATCGATCCCCGCCGCCATCAAATCGCTTATGGAGGTATAATCGGTCTTATAATAGTCAGTATCCTGCGTCGTTCCAGCAATGGTAACCCGTTCGTAAGTAGCTTGTCCCAGCGCCGCGCTGATGACGCCCGCATTTTCAGCCGTGATAAAATATCCGGTCAATAAAAGCGCAAAGAACAGAGTAAACGTTACCCAACAAATTTTTGAAATACGATGAAAATTTTTCATTATCTCGCCTCCTTGACTTCGTGTTTTACGAATACGTTGACGACCGTCTCTACCATGGTCGCGATGAAAAGCGTCGTGCAGGCAATAAATGTAAAACTGAAGCTGTCCAGATCAATGCCGACCATAACGATGGATACGTAATAGTAAATCCCGTAGATATAGAACATACAAGCCGCAACACAAAGCAAGAATTGCAGATATTGCGCCAATTTTTCAAGCTTGGTGAATTGCAACGCGCCGATTGCAAAAGCGGCAATCAAACATAAGCAAGCAACCAAGTTGAACTCCGTTGTTCCAACGTAGCACGCGGAATAAACGATTGCCGTCAACAGCGACGACAGCGAACATCCCAACGTCAACCAAAAACCAATCGATTTCGATTTGAAATTGAAATTCATGTTAACCTCCAAATACGGTCGTGCCGTAATTTATTCATACATTTTTTTATAATATTCCACAACGCCCTGCGCTCTTTGAGAAAGCGCTTCGTTTTCCACGGCTTCGAAACAAACGGTTCCCTCCATTTGCGAAAAGCTCGTTTCCTTCTGTTCCGTCACGTAATGTCCAAACAGATTCCGTGCCAACTGCCCCGTTTGGAAATAAATCTCCGCAAAATCATTTTCCGCGTAGGCGGTGAAATAATCCCCCTCGGCGTTGATATAGAATTTAGGCAAATAGTTACGATAGGACAACACGCACGCGCTTATAAAACGCAGCTCTCCGTCCACATATTTGTAATGTCCCGTAACGACGGCGGCATTGGAAAGCTTACTCACGCCAAAATTCTCGCTGTAAACGAATCTTCCTTGCTTTTGATCGCCGAAGAGCTCCAACGAACCGAAACTTACCGCATCATCCGTATTGTAATGGGTAAAGTAAACGAGGTCTGCCGCGCTCTCTTTTGCGCGTTCCCAAGCAAAACCGTAACTCACTTCGATATAAACGGTCGCCATCTTTTTCACGCCTTCTACCGTATGATAAATGTTCAAACATTCATCGCCGATCGTCAATTCCCGATTTGCCTGTTCGCAAGTTGCATTATTGATACGTTTTTGCGTGCCGTCGGAATAAACGAGCATCACTTTGATCTGCTCTAGTCTGATAATCTCTCCCACGTAATAGCTGTAACGATCCAAATAAACTTCCATTCTGTAAGGAACCGTTACCTCCATATCTACGACGATCCAATTGGGCAACCGAAGATATTGATCATAGCTGATCTCGTCTGCGACGCATTCAAAATATATCTCCCCTTTTTCTCGCGAGAAATAATTTGCGTATTTTGTCCATCTGCCAAAAACGCTAGACTCCGAATTTTTTACGGTGGAAGCAAATACGATCGCCGTTATATTCCCCTCTTCATCGTATTCTATATCCGCGGAAAATCTTTCGAGCCCTAAAGCCGTATGCATACGAAGTTTCTTGGTATTTTTATCATCGACCACCCCTTCCGTATAGAAGTTGATCTTGCCGAAAGACACGTTATAATTCCCGTACACGGCGCAACTAAGCGGCGTAGAATTGACGCTCTCCCGCCACGTTTCTTGGCAAAAGAACTCGCCTTGCGTTTCGTTGCCGTTTAACGTAAGGGTCATGCACTCTTCCAACCCGAACGCGGTAATGAAAACATAATCCGCTTCACTTTCATTCGCGAGCTCCCAACAATGGCCGTTGATCGCATACCTGGGTGGCTTCGGCAAACAAAAAATAACGATCAAAACGCATACGAACACGGCAAAACTCGAACAACAAAGCGCGATCCATTTCTTTTTGAAAGAGGAACTCTTCTTCGGAAGTTCGGGAGGCAAGCTGATATCTATCGCCTCTTCGTCTGTAGCCGCAATCTCTTCTTTGGGCGTTTTCTCCATACTTTCCGCCAGCACCTCGTTATAGTCGTTGTTTTTTCCCAACAACTCTTCAATACTTATATTAAAAACGGTGGCAATTTCGGGAATGATCGCTAAGTCAGGCAACCCGTAGCCGCACTCCCAGCGCGATACCGTTTTATCTATGACGTTCAGTTTCGAGGCGAGCTCTTTTTGCGTCATATTATTCTTTTTACGTAATTCCGCAATTTTTTTACCAACAATTTTCGCGTCCACCTTTATCACCTTCACAGAATTCTACATTAAAATTTTATCTTATAAACCTTTAAATGTCAATACTTAATTACAATTTTGGGGGTATATGAACCATATACCCCCCCCTTTTTTTTAAACATTTTTATGTATTTATTTAATATACATCACTATAATCATCTTACCACAAATGAACGAGAAAATCTACTCTTTTTGACAGCAAAAGGCTATTCTATTAGAAAAATAGCAACCATTCTACGCCGTTCACCGTCCACTATATCTCGTGAATTACGTCGTAATTCTAAAAAGGAAACATATTCGCCCTCATTGGCAACAAGTTTATACCATAAGCGCAGAAAGAAATGTCATAAACGATACGCATTGGACAATCCCGAATTATATAGCGTAGTAAAACGCTTATTTTTAGAGGAACAATGGTCGCCTGAAGAAATCTCTAACCGCTTGCGGTTAGAAAAT
>JAGAIW010000077.1 GCA_017626305.1 Clostridia bacterium | reverse complement strand
GTATCACGGTTTGACTCGGTGGATTCTAATTGGTCTGTTTATATGGCACCCGACAGCGTATATGCGGCAGACGATATTTCTGGTTATACGGACATATATTTTGCATTGAAAATTGAAAACGGGCAAATACGGTTTATCACGTTACGTTGACTAAGGATGCCGAGAATGACTGGCATCTTAAGATTAGTGGTACTGTATTAGATTGGGAAGACGGTTATGATAATAATGATTTACATAACTTGGTAAAGGCGATTAAACCAGCGGCGGACGTGACGGATGTAACGATTTATTGTACGGAAATTCGTGTAAATGCATAATAAACAAAAAGGAAGGTAGAAATTATGAAACTGAAAAAATATGAGGGAAACCCGATTTTAAAACCAAATCCTGCGAACCAATGGGAAGAACGCTGCGTTCTCAATCCTGCGGTAATTTACGATGAAGAAAACGAGCAATTCGTTATGCTTTACCGCGCGGCAGGTAACGACGTAAGACACCAAATCAAGCTTGGCTTGGCAACGAGTAAAGACGGTATCAACTTTGTTCGCCAAAGCGACAAGCCTGCCTTTGAAGGCAGTCATGACGAGCCTGACGGCGGTTGCGTGGAAGACCCTCGCCTTATGAAGATCGGTGATATGTATTATCTTACCTATGCGGCGCGCGCGTACGCGCCTGGTCAATACTGGCTAGTCGAATATATTGAAGGTGTTTCCAAAGCGCCTACGTATATGGACGAAACGGACGTATGCGGAGAAGAAATCCCTGCGTTTGCAAAGAACAATATCACCGTAACCTATCTTGCAGCAACGAAAGATTTTAAGGTGTATAAGAAGTTTGGGCGCATTACGGAAGCGACTGTTGATGATCGCGATGTATACCTTTTCCCTGAAAAGATAGGGGGCAGATACGCGATGATTTCTCGTCCGAAGTTCAAAAATGCAGGCGTGAAGATGCCGTCTATTTGGATTTCGTTTGGCGACGACTTGATTGAATACGACAAACCCGAACTCTTGATGACGGGCGAACAGTGGTGGGAAAGTCAACGTATGGGCGGCGGTACGCCCCCGATTAAGACGGAACACGGCTGGTTCATGCTTTATCACGGTGTAGACGAAAAGGGAATTTACCGTGTCGGTGCAGTGCTTATGGACTTGAACGACCCGAGAAAGATTATCGCAAGAACGAAAGATTATTTGATGGAGCCCGAGCACGATTACGAAACCTGCGGTATTTACGAGGGCTGCGTATTCCCGACGGGTACGGTAGTGAAAGACGGTACGCTGTACGTTTACTACGGCACAGCGGACACGTATATCGGGCTTGCAACGGCAGACTTTAATAAATTATTACAATACTTGACAACGGAATGTAGGGTGTGATAAAATAGAGCACACTAAAAAAGGTCGGCGTATAGTATGAATGAATTTGAAAGATGGCTTGTAAAAGCCGAAAATGCTGAAATCAAAAACGAACTGTTTTCCGTGCAAGGAAACGATAAAGAAATTGAAGATAGATTTTATAAAGCCTTGTCGTTTGGTACGGGTGGACTTCGCGGAATCATAGGGGCAGGTACGAATCGAATGAATATTTACACCGTTGGCAAGGCAACGTTCGGCTTGGCGGAATACTTGCTTGCAACGGGCGGGAATAGCATCGTTATCGCGTATGACAGCCGTAACAAATCGGCGGAATTTGCGCGGCTTTCTGCGGAAATTATGTCGTATAAAGGGATTAAGGCGTATTTGTTCTCTGAGCTTACGCCTACCCCTGTTTTATCCTTTGCGGTCCGCTATTTAAAGGCAAGCGCAGGTATCGTGATCACGGCAAGCCATAACCCCAAGGAATATAACGGCTATAAGGTGTATAATTCGCTCGGCTGTCAAATTACAGACGAAGCGGCAAAAGCAATCACGGAAAAAATCAACGAATATGATTATTTCAACGACTTTACGCCAAACGAAGATTTCATCGAAGTCTTGGACGATAGCGTAAAAACAGCGTTTTTAGGGGCAATTAAAGCCTTTTCCTTGACAAAAATCACGGAAGAAAACGCGCCGAGCATTGTCTATTCGCCTTTGCACGGCACGGGTAGAAAATACGTACAGGCAATTTTAAAAGAAATGGGGATAAAGGAAGTACGTACCGTTGCGGAGCAAGAAATGCCCGACGGGAACTTTACCACTTGTCCTTATCCTAATCCCGAAGAGAAAGCGGCGTTGACGCTTGCTTTGCGAGATGCGGAAATGCACAAGCCCGATCTTGTTATGGCAACCGACCCCGACGCGGATAGAATCGGGATTGCCGTACCGAACGAAAAAGGTGAGTACGTTCTACTCAACGGCAATGAAACGGGAAGTATTTTGCTCTATTATATCTTGCTTAAAAAACAAGAAATGGGTATACCGTGTACGGGTTCAACGGTAATTAAGACGATTGTGACGACGGACATTATCTTTGATATGGCAAAGGAATACGGCGCGGAAGTTAAGGAAGTGTTGACGGGCTTTAAGTATATCGGCGAAGCGCTCGAAGAAACGGAAGATTATCTTCTTGGCTTGGAAGAAAGCTATGGGTATCTTATCGGTACGCATGCAAGAGATAAAGACGCGGTATCGGCGGCGATGATGATTGCGGAAGCTTGCGCGTATTTTAAAGAAAAGGGCAAGAGCTTGTATCAAGTTTTGCAAGAAATTTACGAAAGATACGGTTATTACCAAACGGAGCTGAAATCCATTTCTCTGCCGGGCAAAGACGGTATGGAAAAGATGAAAGAAATTTTGGCGAATATACGAAAAAATCCGCCAAAAGAAATCGACGGACAAGCGCTTATCTTTGATGACTTTGCGCAAGGCTTATTTGGACTTCCCAAGAGCGACGTTTTGCGTTTCAAAAACGAAAAATACCGCCTTATCATAAGACCAAGCGGTACCGAGCCGAAGATGAAGATTTATCTACAAGCGAAAGGAAAGGCGATTGTAAATGCACAGAAAAAAATCAGCAGTATGCTCAAATTTAT
>JAGAIW010000076.1 GCA_017626305.1 Clostridia bacterium | reverse complement strand
GTCAACGGCGAAAAAGTCACGTCCGTTCTCGTCGGCGAAGGCGTTTTGTGATACGCCTTGCGGTGATTACGTGCCTTGGGACGTACTCTCGTGCAAAGCACGAGAGCGTCGCGGGTAAAGCCCGCTCGCATGAACCAACGGTGTTTCTCGCAACACCTGAAAATACCAAAAAAGACATACCCGTTTGGGTATGTCTTTTTTGGTGCCTTGGGGCGGAATTGAACCACCGACAGGCAGATTTTCAGTCTGCTGCTCTACCGACTGAGCTACCAAGGCTTGCGCCAAGGCAAAAAAAATGGCGACCCAAAACGGGCTCGAACCGTCGACCTCCAGCGTGACAGGCTGGCGCTCTAACCAACTGAGCTATTGGGCCACAAAGAAATAAGATGAAGTTTTTGGTGGGCCTTCAGGGATTCGAACCCCGGACCAATCGGTTATGAGCCGACAGCTCTGACCACTGAGCTAAAGGCCCGATACACCGTCGCACAATGCCCATATATAATAAACGATTTGGTGTAAAATGTCAAGTGTTTTTTTATAAAAATACAAAAAAACTTTTCGACAAAAGAAAATTTTTTTCGCCTTCATTTTGCAAAAAATTCGCCGCTTAATTTTTTACAATAAAATCATTCTTTTTGTCGGAGGCACTTTATGGATTTAACAGCTCAGCGCCGCGGGGATACGTTGCTCATTTCCCTAAACGGGGAGATAGACGAGCATTCCGCCGCGCGATTGCGCAAAGACGCCGATACGCTTGCCGATAAGCGTTTGCCCGTGGATAGAGCGGTTTTTGATTTAACGGGCGTTTCGTTTATGGATTCGACGGCTATCGGTTTTTTGCTTGGCAGGTATAAAAAATTTTTACGCTATGGGGTAAAGACTTACGTAACCAACCCTTCGCCCACCGCCGATAAAATTTTGACAATGAGCGGCGTATATTCGCTGATACCCAAACTGTAAAAGGAGAAACGTATGGACAACTATATGAAATTAGAAATAGCGGCGCTTGGCGAAAACGAAGCCTTTGCCCGTAGCGCGGTAGCGGCGTTTGCTTTAACGCTCAATCCTACTTTGGCTGAGCTTTCCGATATCAAAACGGCGGTCAGCGAAGCGGTAACCAACTGCATTGTGCACGCATACGGCGGCGCAAACACAAACCAAAAAATCCGTATTGAATGTGAAACGGTATACGAAGAAATAGAAAATCCTTTATTCAAAGAACGAAAGGGTCGTATACATATCCGTATTACCGATTACGGATGTGGGATTGACGACGTCGAAAAAGCCTTGCAGCCCTTTTTCACGACGCGGGAAGGGGACGAGCGTTCGGGTATGGGTTTTACCATTATGCAAACGTTTATGGAAGACTTTTCCATTCAAAGCAAACGCGGGCTCGGCACGGTAGTCACCATGTCCAAAAGTATCGGAAATACGGAAAATTTCATGATAAAGGAACGGGCAAATGCTTGACGAAACAACGACGCTCGATTACGTTCGGCGCGCAAAAGCGGGGGACGCAAACGCAAAGGAAACGCTGATATCCGAAAACGTATCGCTGGTAAAATGTATCGTAAAACGCTACCTTGGCAAAGGGGTGGACTACGACGACCTTTTTCAAATCGCCTGTATGGGATTTTTGAAAGCGATCACGGGTTTCGACGAAAGCTTTGCCGTTAAATTTTCCACTTACGCCGTACCCATGATTGCAGGGGAAATCAAGCGTTTTATGCGTGACGACGGGTCGGTTAAGGTGTCGCGAAGTATGAAACAAACGGCAAAGGAAATCAATCTGTTCGTGGAAGAATACACCCTAAAAAAAGGCGTTTCGCCGTCGATTGCAGAGATTGCGGAAAAGTTTAATATGGACGAGACGGAAACGGTTTTCGTCATGGGCTCGTCCAAAATGCCGCTGTCTTTGCAAAGCGGTGAAAAACGCAGTAAGGACGGGAACGAGCGAGAGCTTATCGAAACGCTCCCCGCCAAAGACGATCAAGACGACTGGCTGGATAAAATGCTCCTTCGCGGCGCGATTGACTCTCTTTGCGAACGGGATAAAAAAATTATCGTATTACGCTATTTTCGGGACATGACCCAAAGCGAAGTGGCGGAGAAGATAGGGGTCAGCCAAGTACAGGTATCCCGTATTGAAAACCGTATCATTAAAGAGTTTCGGGATAAACTAACGGGATAACTTTTGTATACGCCCCGTTTTTAGTTTGCAAACGCGTAAAAATTTGCTATAATAAATATATGCAAACACAAAAAACGAACAATCAAACGACCATACTGCAACGGTTACTTGGCGAGCCTACGCCGACGAAAGCGTCGGGGCTTGCCTATTCTCTCGCGGCGATTTTGCCGTCTATTTTATCCGTGCTGTGTATGGCCGTTTTTGCGTGCTTTGGGCTTATGCAAGAAGGGTACGCCACGCAGGACTGGTATTTGTATTTTGCGTATATCCTGCCGCAAATAGGCTTTGCGCTGGTTGCATGGATAGTCTTGCGCTATCAAAAACGCAGCGTTTTGCAAACGGCAAAAAACCAAGCGTGTAAAATCAAATACTTGTTTATGGCGCTACTCTTGCAAATCGGGTTATTTTCCCTGTCCGAGCTGAATACGCTTTTTTTGCAATTTTTGCAAGCGTTTGGATATACGCCGCAGGAAATGCATTTGCCGTCTATGGACGGGGTTGGCTTTGTCGGCGCGCTGATTGCCGTTGCGTTGCTCCCCGCTATCTTTGAAGAGCTGTTTTTCCGCGGTATCCTATTAGAAGGTTTAAAACCGCTTGGGGAAACGGCGGCGGCGCTTACGTGCGGCGCGTTGTTTGCCCTGTATCATCAAAATCCGCCGCAAACGATTTATCAATTTTGTTGCGGCACGGCGTTTGCCTTCGTTGCGCTCCGTTCGGGGAGTATCCTACCGACCGTTCTTGCGCATTTTATCAATAACGCCGTCATTTTAACTTTGTATAAATTTGGCGTACAGACCTTTTCTACACCCGTTTTTATCGTATACGTCAGCGTTTCCGTTCTTTGTCTTATTGCGGCGGCGTGGTGGATTTTCGTGCAAGATAGAAAAAACGCTGCGAAAAAACAGGAAACTATCGCGACGGTAAAGACCTTTTTCAAATACGCGGCGGTGGGCATATTCGTTTGCGCGCTTACGTGGATACTTATGCTTGTAACGGGGCTCTAATATGCAAAAGATTTATTTTGTCGTCGTTGGGAAAATCAAAGAAAGCTTTTACCACGAAGCGGTAGCCGAATACGTCAAACGTCTTTCCCGATTTGCCAAGGTGGAAATCAAAGAGCTACCCGAAGGGATTGACGTAGAATCAGAAGCGGACGATATTCTCCGCGCGTGCAAGGGCTACGTGATTGCCTTGGCGGTGGAAGGGACGAAAACGTCCAGCGAAGGCTTGGCGAAAAAGTTGCGCGCGCTCGTTGACCAGGGCAAAGAAATCTCTTTCGTTATCGGCTCGTCGTGTGGGCTTTCGGATAGAGTTAAACAGGCGGCGGATTATAGATTGTCCTTTTCGGATATGACCTTTCCCCATCAGCTTATGCGCGTTATTCTTGCGGAACAGGTCTACCGCGCGTTTATGATTAACGCTGGTTCTACTTATCATAAATAACACAAACGCGCATATATTGTATGCGTGGACATTTTTAGCGAAATTACGCAATTTTATCAAAATGCACCGACGGAAAAAACCGTTTACGGTAAATCGTTGCTTGGTCGAAAGCTGTATGCCGTCAAGGTGGGGCAGGGCAGACCGATAGGGCTTGCGCAATACGCCATACACGGAAGGGAATGGATCACGGCAAAGCTAGCCATAGAGCACTATTTTACGGGTGTTGGAGTGGGCAGTCTTTGGATTTTGCCTTTGACGAATCCTGACGGCGCGTTGCTCTCTCAATGCGGCTTGGACAGCGTGAATAGCGTATTCCGCCGCAAAACGTTACTTTCTATGCAACAAGGCAAAAAGGATTTTTCTTTATGGAAAGCCAACGCGCGCGGCGTAGATTTAAACGTCAACTTTGACGCGCGATATGGGCAGGGCAAGAAAAACGTCTTTATCGCAGGCGCGGAAAATTACGTAGGCAAGCATGCCTTTTCCGAACCCGAAACACAGGCACTTCGTCGCTTTACGCTAAAAATCATGCCCGATTATACGGTGAGTTATCACACCAAGGGTGAAGAAATTTACTGGTATTTTAATCAACCCGTCGGTGTTTGCCCGCGGGATAAACGCTTGGCAAACGTGCTCTCTTTGGCGACGGGCTATCCGCTTTGCCATGCAAAAGGCAGCGCAGGCGGTTATAAGGACTGGTGTATCCAAGCCCTAAAAATCCCGTCGTTTACGGTGGAAACGGGTAAAGACGAATGTGCTCACCCGTTAGGCATGGAAACGTTAGATGACATTACGGCAAAAAATCGCCGCGCATTATACGAATTATCCAAGGAATACGCAAAGCTATGAAACGGTTGACAAAAGAAGAAAAATTTATGAAAGCGGCAATCAAAGCGGCAAAAAGGGGACTTTCGGAAGGGGAAGTGCCTATCGGCGCGGTGGTGGTATATCAGGATAAAGTGGTAGCGCGCGGGTATAACCGTCGGGCAAAGTTGCAGCTTGCGTCCGCGCACGCGGAAATGATGGCAATCGATAAGGCGTGTAAAAAATTTTCGTCGTGGCGTTTACCCGAAGGCTGTCAGCTGTACGTCACGTTAGAGCCGTGCCCTATGTGTATGGGTGCAAGCTTAAACGCAAGAGTGGACAAGATATTTTTCGGCGCGTACGAACAAAAAGGGCGTTCGCTCACGTCCGCGCTTGCCGAAGCGAATTTACTCAACCATAAAACGGAAGTAGTCGGGGGTGTTTTAGAAGAAGAATGTTCCGCGCTGTTGACTTCCTTTTTCGCAGGCATGCGGCAAAAGCAAAAGGAAGAAAAGAAACAAAAGCAGCTTGCGGAGCAAGACAGCCAACATTCGACAACGGAAAATTGATAAAACGCCTTTAATTTATTTGACTTAATCGCTAAAAAAAGGTATTATAATAAAGGTAGGAGTCAAGAAGAATTTTGGCGCAAGCCATTTTCCATAATGGCTAGGGGGAAAGCGACGGGCTTTACAACGGAAAAAACGTCTACGCACGCGGTAAAGCGGCGTAAGGCGTAAAAAATAATAAAGGATGGTTACATATGATAACGCACGGTAACGAAATCAAGTTATTCTCCGGTAACTCCAACCGCCCTTTGGCGGAAGCGATTGCAAAAAAGCTCAATACCGAACTTAGCGGCATTGAAGTTACGACCTTCTCCGACGGTGAAATCAACGTTCATATCGAAGAAACTGTTCGCGGCAGGGATTTGTTTATTATTCAATCCACCTGCTCCCCTGTAAACGATCATTTGATGGAACTTCTCATTATGATCGACGCGGCAAAACGCGCGTCCGCAGGACGTATTACGGCGGTTATTCCTTATTTGGGGTATGCCCGCCAAGACAGAAAAGCGCGCTCGCGCGATCCTATCACGGCAAAGCTTGTAGCAAACTTGATTACGGCGGCTGGGGCTGACCGCGTCCTGACTATGGACCTTCACGCAGAACAAATCCAAGGGTTTTTTGATATTCCCGTGGATAATTTGCTCGGTGGACCTACGCTGTATAATCACTTTGCGCGTAAAGGCAATATCGACGTCGTCGTTGCGCCCGACTTGGGCAGCGTAAAGCGTTCGAGAAAGGTGGCTGAAAAGTTTGGCGTACCTATTGCCATTATCGATAAACGCCGTCCTAAGGCAAACGTTATGGAAGTCATGAACATTATCGGCGACGTGGCAGGCAAACGTTGCTTGATGGTAGACGATATGATTGACACGGCTGGTACGATTTGTCAAGGTGCGCAAGCGCTCAAAGACGCAGGCGCTACGGAAATCTACGCAGGCTGTACGCACTCCGTGCTTAGCGGCCCTGCAATCGAACGTTTGAAGAATTCGGCAATCACCAAGCTCGTTATGCTGGATACCATTCATTTGCCCGAAGAAAAAATGCTCGACAAATTTGAAGTATTGACGGTTGCGGACATCTTCGCGGCGGCTATTGAAAACGTATACTTGGATAAACCTATGTCCAAACTGTACGACTAATTTAAAAAGAAAAATAAACGTTGCGCCGCCGTTTTTCGGCGGCGTAATTGATAAAAGGAAACGGCTATGTATTTAATCGTGGGGCTTGGTAACCCCGAAAAACAGTATGAAAAAACTTTTCATAACATGGGCTTTATCGCGGTGGGCGACGCTGCGGAGCTTTGTGGCGCAAAGTTCAAAAAGAAAGAATGTGAAGCGTCGGTTGCCGAAGCGTTTTTAAACGGACAAAAGGTCGTTTTTGCCCGTCCCGTGACGTATATGAATAATTCGGGCAGAGCGGTAAAGCAACTGATGGCAAAGTATAAAATTGCGCCCGAAAATCTGCTTGTGATTTACGACGATTACGATTTGCCCAAGGGCAAGGTGCGTATTCGCGCAAACGGCAGCGCAGGCACGCATAACGGTATGCGCAGTATTATCGGGGAAACGGGCTTGACGAATTTTGCCCGTATCCGTATCGGTATTCGCGACGAAGAAGTGAATATCCCGATTATCCATTACGTACTCTCCGAAGTCCGGAAGGACGATTATCCGCTGTTTGCCGACGCTTGTAAAAAAGCGGGTGAAGCCGCCGCGGCGTTTGCCAAAGGCGAAGACATTGAAAAGGTGATGTGCCGATTTAATTAAGGAATATATGAAACGCCATTTTTTCACGTTTGAAAATTTATCGGGTGAATATCCTTTGCTCGGGAAAGAACTCCGCCGCGGTACGCCGACGGCGGTTTTCGGCGTTTCAGACAGCTTGAAATATTTGCTTGCAGGGCTTATAGAAGACCCCGTGGTATACGTGGTAACCGACGGTGTTGCGGCGAAAAAAGCGGCGGAAAATATCGCCGCGATCAGCGGTAAAACGGTAGCGGTACTTGCGGCAAAGGACGAAGTATTGCTGCATAGAAAAGCCCTTTCCAAAGACGCGCTCTTCCGTCGGCTTTCGGGTATCCACGCCATGCAAACGGGCGCGGACGTCGTCGTTGCGGAAATCGACGCTTTGGTGCAGGCGTTCCCGAAAAAATTGCCGACGATTACGCTTGCCGAAGGGGAAGATTACGATTTTTTGTCCCTGCCCGCAAAGCTTGTGGAAATGGGCTATACACGCACCTTTGAAGTGGAAAGTAAGGGCTCGTTTGCTATCCGCGGCGACATTTTGGATATTTATCCCGTGCAAACGGAAAACCCCGTCCGTATTGACTTTTTCGGGGATACGGTAGAGAAAATTAAGCCCTACGATATCGCAACGGGCAACCGTTTGCCCACGCTCAAAAGCATGGAAATCCTTTCCGCAACGGATATTATCGTCACGCAAAAGGATAAAGAATATATCCGCGCGACGTTGGAAAAGGAAGTCAAATCGTTTAAAACGTCCGAAGCGTATACACGCGCGAGAAGTATCGCAGACGAACTGCTTTTAGACGAGAACTGTAACGCGTCTTTTCTTCTTCCGCTCCTTGAAAACACGGTGGATTTCTTTTCGATATTCCCTGAAAACGGCGTGCTCGTATTCGACGAAGGCAAATCCCTTTGGGATAAGCTCAACGGCTTGTATAAAGAGCACGAAGAACGTTTCCACCGTTTGCAAGCAGGCGGCGAAGCCTTCGGGTTTTCGCTGTCGCAATACGTAAGCAGGGACGCTTTTTTGGACGGTATACAACGGGTAAGAAGAGTGGCGCTCCAAACGTTTACGGGCAATCCGTTTTTCTTCGAGCCCATGAAGATATTCAACTTCTCGGCGACGCCGACGACGCGTTATCTTAACGGATTTCCCACCCTGCTCACCGACGTGAAAAACTGGTTGCGCGGGGGATATCGCGTATTCCTGTTTTGCGGCGACGAAAAGCACGCCGTCAAAATGACGGAAAACCTTTCGGCGGAATACGTTTCTACGGATAAGCTTGCCCAAACGCTCCCTGAGCAGCAAGGGGTGTGCGTGCTTGGTTCACGTTTAGATAAAGGCATGGTGTTGCACGATAGTAAGACGGCGATTTTGGGTACGTCCGACTTGTACGTAAAAGCCCCCGATAACCGTAGAATTCGCCGTAAACGCGGAGATATGTTCTGCGCGCCCGAAGTAGGCGACTACGTCGTGCACGAAACGCACGGTATCGGGAAGGTGCTCGGCACGAAAAAGATAGAAACTACCGACGGTACGAAAGAATATATCGCGCTTTCGTATAAGGACGGCGATACGCTGTACGTTCCTGCGGAATGTATGGACGTGCTTTCTAAATACGTGGGGGATAGCAGTCCGTCGCTGAGCAAAATCGGCGGCGCAGACTTCGAGCGCGTCAAAGCGCGCGTGCGTGCGTCGCTGAAAAAGCTGGCGTTTGACTTAAAACAGCTGTATGCCGAGCGTGCCGAAAATAGGGGGTACGCATTCCCCGATAACGAAACGTTTATGCGGGAGTTTGAAGACGCGTTCGAGCACGACCTTACGCCCGATCAGGCGAGCTCCATTCAAGAGATTAAGGAAGATATGCAGTCGGAAAAGGTTATGGATAGACTGCTTTGCGGCGACGTCGGATTTGGAAAAACGGAAGTGGCGTTCCGCGCCGTATATCTTTGCGTGCTGGCGGGCAAGCAAGCGGCGTTGATGTGTCCTAGCACCGTGCTTTGTAGACAGCATTTCCAAACGGCAGTCCAACGTTTTGCGGCGTTTGGCGTTCGCGTAGCGTCGCTAAATCGCTTTAATACGCCTAAGGAAACCGAACGCATTTTACAGGAAACCAAGGACGGAAAAATCGATTTGCTTATCGGTACGCACCGTTTGCTTTCGGGCGACGTGCGGTTTAAGGATTTGGGTCTTTTGGTGTTGGACGAAGAACAGCGTTTCGGTGTAGAACATAAAGAAAAAATCAAGCATTTGCGTAAGGATATCGACTGTCTTACCATGACGGCGACGCCCATTCCGCGCACGCTGCATATGTCCCTTTCGGGTATACGGGATATTTCTACCATACACACGCCGCCCACCGAACGTTTGCCCGTGCAAACGTACGTCGTCGAAGAAACGGAAACGCTCATTCGCGACGCTTGCATACGCGAACTTTCCCGTGGCGGTCAGGTGTTTATTCTCTACAATAAAGTGGAAAGCATTTTCACCTTTGCCGCTACCATGAAACGCATTTTGCCCGAAGCGACGTTCTCCGTGGCACACGGTAGAATGGATAAAACGGCGCTCGAAAACGCCGTACTCGATTTTTACGGCGGTAAATCGGATATTCTCATTACCACCACCATTATTGAAAACGGTATCGATTTGCCTAACGCCAACACCATTATCGTTATTGACAGCGATAAGCTCGGCATTTCACAGCTGTATCAGCTCAAAGGCAGGGTAGGGCGCGGCGCAAGGCTTGCGCACGCCTACTTTACCTTCAAGCCCGAACGGGTGATGACGGCTAACGCCGCCGCGCGCTTGAAAGCAATTATGGAATTTACCGAGCTCGGCTCTGGTTATAAGCTCGCTATGCGCGATTTGGAAATTCGCGGCGCAGGCAACGTGCTAGGCGCAGAGCAACACGGGCATATGGATAAAGTGGGGTACGAACTGTACGCCAAACTTCTCAAAGAAGAGCTCACGGGCGAACGGTTTGAAAGTGCAGAACTGGACATTCGCGCAAACGCGTATATTCCCGAAAAATATATCGAATCTTCGGCGGGTCGGTTGGACGGTTATAAGCAGATAGCGGAAATGAAAACGGTTGCCGATTACAAGCGTGTGTATACGTCCCTGCAAGATACCTACGGCACGCTGCCGCGCGCCGTGGAGAACTTAATGGTGATTGCCGTGCTCAAAAGCTATGCGGCAAAATTCAACGTCAAAAAAATCACCGTTGCGGACGGAATCGGGGCGTTGGAGTTCCCGTCGTTGGACGCCTTGGGGGACAAACGTTTGCTTGCCGCCATGGATAAATACGCGGCGTCGACGCGCCTGAATATGACCGCTGCGCCCGTCGTAGAGTTTTTCAAAGGCAAAGACGCGGCGGAATTGATGGCGGAAATGACGAAATTTTTAAAATTTGCGCTAACTTTCACAAGTTTATAAGCAAAAACGTTTGCACTTTGTCGCAAAATCGGTTATAATATAGTATGACGGCATTTGATATGCCGAAAAGAAAAGGTAAAATTACGATACGAAATCGGAGCGATTTTATGAGTAAGAGAAACACAGTAAAAAAGACGGCGGCAATTTTGCTTGCGCTTACCGCAACGGTAGGTGCAACGGGTTGTAATTTCATTGTTACGGACAACGTGAAGGATCTCGCGCAAATCGTAGCAACGGTAGACATTTCGTCCCAGCTCAACCAAACGGGTAACGAATTTAAAGATTATGCGGACGATATCAAACAGCTTATCCAAAAGGACTGGCTGTCCAGCGAAATTCCCAAGCGCGACCTTATCGCGGCGTTTTTAAGCGTGGGTATTACGTACGTACAAAGCTACGGCTATACGTATAAGGACACCTTCAATTTGTTGATGGACGACTTGATTAACCAAAAGCTTTTGACGCAGTATGCCGTTGCGTACAAGCTCAGCCAAGGCGGCGTGACTTTCGACGGTTGTAAGACGTACGTAGAAGGGGAAATTCAGGCGGCGGACAAGACTATGAAGGCGTTGTACGAAAGCAACCCTGAATATTTGACGCTCAAATACTTCTTGACAGAAGGCAAAAACGACGCGGAGTCCATGCGCGCTTATAACGAAGCGGTATATTCTTTGCAATATTCGTTGAATTCTTCGTTGGATTCGGCGGAAAGCAACTATATTACGGCGGAAGAAGATGCGCATACGCATGAAAATACGCGCACGACGCCCACCAACGTAAACGCGGAGCTCACCGATTATTATCCCATCTCTGGTACGGTCATTGAATACGACGTATATACGGGTAGAAACGACGTGGAAGATTGCGGCGCGTACGAAGCACAAAAAGGCTCGAAACCGACCACTCGTTTGAAGGCATACAATACCTTCCTTTCCAACCTTCAAGGCTACGGCTTGATTAAAGAAAACGAAAATACGGCGGACGTTACTAAGCTTGACTATTACTATATGGAACTTGCAAGCATCTTAGGTCAAAAGCTTGTCAGCGAATACGCGGAAGACTTGGAAAACAACGCTATCGAAAACTTCTCGTCGGCGGAAGTACAGGCGGAATACGACCGTATTCTTTCCGGTCAGCAAGACAAATATAGCGGTAACGCAACGGCGTTTGATACGGCTTTGGACGGTTTGTCCGATACGTCGTTCGTGCTGTACGGTCATGAAAAATACGGTTTCGTGTATAACATTTTGTTGCCCTTCTCGGCAAGTCAAAACTTAGATTATACCGCGGCGAAAAATAAATTCGGTTCTAACCAAGAAGCCATCTATAAAGCGCGTCGTCAAATTTTGACGGGTATTGAAGCTACCGACCTTCGTAACGCTTGGTTCTGCGCGGACAACGAAGACGAAAACTATGCGTATGCGACGACGGACTACTACGGCGCAGCGGCGGAAAATCCCGCGGAAAAATATTTGTTCTTTGAGAACAATATGACCAACTCCGAAAAGTACGAATCGCTCGGTCAATACTTGGGTAAATATCCTTATCAAGGCAGCGTAACCTTGAAAGACGGCGAATACGAATTTGATAAAAAGAAGTTTACCATTGATACGTTCATGAAGGAAATGGAAGGCTATATCAACTACGCAGTAGGCGATACGGTTGCCATTCCTAAGACGGATGCGGGTGACGACAAGGTATACGTAAACGGTTATAACAGCGTATACGGCGACGATAGCTTGTATATTGATACCGTAACCAAAAAGACCAACTACGAAAAATTCGTTTATTATCAAGGCAAAGTAAATCTTACCAACACCAAAGCGTCTGAATACTTCTATAAAGGTTCTGCGGAAACGGAAGACGTCAACGATTCGTACGCGGCAATCTCCGCTGTAAACGAATTGATGTTTGCGTTTAGTACCGATACGGGTTGCTTGAATACCTATATGGGCTATGCGGTAGCAGCGGATAAGACGGACTTCGTTTCGGAATTTGAATATGCGGCGCAAAAAGCGGTGCTCGGCGGCGTAGGTACGTACGTGGTAGTGCCTTCTGATTACGGTTGGCATATCATTTACTGCTCGTTCGTATATGATAACGGCGAAGTTTACGGCGGTTATAACGACGGGGAAAAGGCGAAAGAAGGTACGTTCTCCAACCTGTTCTACGAATCTATGAAGAGCAATGCGGCAACCAACGCGGCAACCAACATGCAGAATAAGGTAAAGAACAACTATCAACAGTCGGCTGTTCGCCATACTGCGGCATATCAAGATCTTCTTGACCTTGACAAATAATATTCAATAAAGCAAACGCTTTCCCCGACTGCCAACGACAGTCGGGGTTTTTATGGGAATAACTATGGCAAGAATTAAATTATCCGAACATTTTAATTACGGTAAATTATTGCGCTTTGTATTGCCGTCTATTATCATGATGGTGTTCGTGTCCATATACGGTATCGTCGACGGATTTTTCGTTTCCAACTTCGTAGGAGAGCTGCCGTTTGCCGCGCTCAATCTAATTTTTCCGTTGATTATGATTTTGGGATCGGTAGGGTTTATGCTGGGTACGGGCGGGAACGCCGTCGTGGCGAAAATGCTTGGCGAGAAAAACGAAAAACGCGCCAACGAAATCTTTTCTATGTTGGTTTACGCAACAATCGTTATCGGTGTTATTTTATCGGTGATAGGCTTTTTTATCGCTCGTCCTGTGGCGGAGTTGTTTGCCGCCAACGAAAAGGATATGTCTGCGGCGGATAAAGCAGCGCTTATCGAATATTGTACGGTATACGCCCGTATCATTTTAGCGGCGCTGCCTATGTTCATGATACAGAATGCCTTTCAGGGCTTTTTCGTGACGGCGGAAAAACCCCGTCTTGGATTATACGTAACGATTATTGCAGGTTGCTGTAATATCGTACTCGACGCTTTGTTCGTCGCCGTGTTTCAATGGGGATTAGTCGGTGCGGCGCTTGCTACGGCAATGAGTCAATGTACGGGCGGTATATTGCCTGTTGTGTATTTTGCGCGCAAAAATGACAGCCTGTTACGGCTTGGGAAATGCCGTTTTGACGGCGGGGTGTTCGTCAAGGTTTGTATCAACGGTTTATCCGAACTTATGACGAATATTTCTCTTTCGGTAGTTACGATATTATATAACGCCCAGCTCATGCGCTTCGTAGGTATTGCAGGCGTATCGGCGTACGGAATTATGCAATATATCGGCTTTATCTTTATCGCAGTATTTTTGGGCTATTCGGTCGGCAGCGCGCCTATAATCGGTTATCACTTCGGCGCACAAAATAAAGACGAACTGCACAACGTATTAAAAAAGAGTATGATAATCACGGCGGCGGTAGGGATTGCCATGACGCTGGTAGCGTGCATATTCGCCCGACCGCTTGCGGCTATTTTCGTTAGCTACGACGAAGCGCTGCTCGATTTAACGACGCGTGGAATGCAAATATATGCGCTTAGCTATTTGGTGTGCGGCTTTAATATTTTTGTTTCGGCGTTTTTTACCGCGCTTTCCAACGGCGCAATATCCCTGTTGATATCTTTTTTAAGAACCTTTATCTTCCAAGTAGTGGCGGTCATGATTTTGCCTGAATTTTTCCAAGTAGACGGCATATGGGCGTCGGTAATCGTAGCGGAAGGGATTACGCTTTTGCTTACGTGGAGTATGCTCGTTTGGCAACGCAAACGCTACGGCTACTAATCAAATCCATCAAACGAAAAAATTTTTTTGGTAGGGTCTTGACAAAATATGGGAAAAGATGTATAATAGATATAATAAGATTAAAATAGGGGCAAATTGGTTTTATGGTACAAGAAAACGTACAATCGACGACGAATATATTGCAAGAAATCCACGCGGCGGAAATGCAAGCGGCGGAAATCAAACGTAACGCCGCCGAACAAGCAGCCCGTTTGTATGCGGACGCGCAGGCGCAAGCCGCGCATAGCGAAGAAACAAACGCCGAAGTTTGCAAGGCGTACACGGATACGCAAATCAAAGCGGCGCGCGCACAAGCGGAAAAGAACTATGAAGAAACCGTAAATGCCAAACGCAAAGAAGCGCAGACGTATTGCGCTAAGGCTTTGGAAAACGCCGAAACGCTTGTAAACGATATCGTAGGGAGAATTATTCGTGGCAATCGCTAAAATGCGAAAACTCAATCTTATCGCCATGTCCTATGATAAGGACAAGGTATTAAACGCTCTGCAACGCACAGGCGCTGTGGAAGTCGTTTCGCACGCGCAAACGGAAAACACCGTTACGCCCGTTTACGATACCGAACAACTGCGCTCCCGTTTGTCAACGGTGGAAGCGGCGCTTTTTGCGCTGTCCACGGAAGTGGAAAATTACGAAAGGGAGAATCATACGAAGTCAGGGTTGTTAAAGGACGGCTTTGACGTATCGTATTCCGATTTCATGTCCGCATGGGATAACCGCGCGGAAACGGAAAGGGCGGTAGAAAAAATAAACGCGCTTGTCGACGAGAAAAATACGCTCCTTGCCGAGCTTTCTAAATGCATAAAAGAGAAAGGACAGGCGGAAATATACGCAGGACTTACCCTGCCGTTTTCTGCGTTTTCCGATACGGCGCACACGCATATCCGTTTGGGAACGGTGGCGGCTGTTTCCAAAGATGGCTCGCTTGCCGCCTTGTCGCAAATAGAGCTTTGCGACGTTCAAACGTTAGATACGGACGGTGAAAACGTCTTACTTTTCGTTGTTTCTCATGTGTCGGTAAAAGCGGAAACGGACGGGGTTTTGTCGTCCTTCGGCTTTGCTGATTGTCCGTATACGGGCGAAAAAACAGGGCAACGTATATATGCTTTTCTTACCGAAAAGGAAAAAACGCTGCGCGAAAGCTTGCAAAAAAACGCCGCGGATACGTATGCATTGAAGGACGTGTTACGCTCCTTAAAAATTTACGCCGACTATCTTGGCTTTACCTTGGAAAAGGAAGAAACGTCGGATAAACTCCGTGCAACGGATACTACGTTTTTGTTGCAGGCATACCTGCCCGAAGACGCGGAAGAACGGGTTTCGCAGGCGTTAAAGGAAATTTCGCAGGCAATCTATTTTGAATGTTCCGACCCTACGGAAGATGATACGCCCCCGACTTTACTTCGCAACAATAAGCTTGTCGAAAGTTTTGAAGGGATTACGAATACCTATTCCGCGCCCAACTATCGTGAGTTTGACCCCAACGCCGTTATGGCAGTCTTTTACAGTCTGTTCATGGGCTTTATAATCGGGGATGCGGGTTATGGATTATTGATGGCAATCGTCGGCGGTTTGCTTTGGTATAAAAATCTTGCCCGCCCGACGGGTATGTCCCGCTTGGCAGGCGCGTTTGCCTGCGGCGGTATCTTCGCTATCATTTGGGGATTGCTGTTCAATTCTCTGTTCGGTATCGGGGTATTACCCGTAACGCTGATGCCCAACCCCCAAACGGATATGTGGCATTTGGCAGGCATTGCCGTACCCAGCGTGCTGATTATTAGTATGGAACTCGGCGTTGCGCAAATTTTCGTAGGCTATATTTGTAAAGCCGTACAAGAATGGCGCAGGGGCGGTATCGTCGACGGGATTTGCGACGGTGTGCTGTGGGCATTTTTCTCGGTAGGCGTAGGGCTTGCGATAATCGGTTTTTTGGAAGAAGCGGCTTTGCCCGTTTTGGCTACGGTCGGCGCAATTACGGCAGGGGCGTCGTTGCTCCTTGCTATGCTGACCGCAGGTAGAAAGGAAAAGTTTTTTGGCAAATTTACAAAGGGCTTTGGCGCGGCGTACGGCGTTATCAACTACGCGTCGGATATTTTAAGCTACGCGCGTTTGTACGGACTTATGCTCTCGGGCGCGGTTATTGCGCAAATTATTGCGCAGTATAGCGGACAGTTTATCACAAGCGGCAACGTTTTGTTGATTGCTCTGGGTATACTCATTTTGCTTGTTGGGCATGGATTTAACTTGGTTATGAACCTTCTCGGCGCGTATATTCACGACGCAAGATTGCAATACGTAGAGTTCTACGGCCGTTTCTTTGAAGGGGAAGGCGATCTGTTCAAACCGCTCGGTTCGCAGCATAAATACGTATACGTAACGTCGGAAAACGTTCCGTCGGACGGTAAATAAAGAAAAAACAAAAATCGGAGGATTTTTATTATGGGTTACACAATTGCTATGTTGGGTATCGCGCTTTGCGTATTGCTTTGCGGTATCGGTTCTTGTATCGGTCTGTATAAGACGAGCACAGCTGCCGCCGGCATTTTGGGCGAAGACCCCAAAAAGTTCGGTAAAGTTATGGTCCTTGTACTTTTACCTGCTACGCAAGGTATTTACGGATTCATTATCGGCATTATCGCGTCGGGTTCGGTTAGCGCGGCTATGAGCGTGGAAATGGGTTGGGCAATGTTCTTTGCCGTACTTCCTATGACCGTTTCGGGTTTAGCTTCTGCCTTTTTCCAAGGTAAATCGGCGGTGAATTGTATCTATGCGGTAGGCAAACAGGAATCGCTTTCGGGTAAGCTTATCGTTTACCCCGGTATGATCGAGTTCTACGCTATTCTCGGCTTGATTATCTCTATCATGCTTTCGGGCGGCGTAGCGGCGTTGCTTTAATTGAGTGTTATGCAACCGATAATCGAGAGAATTATATCCGACGCAAAAGCGGAAGCGGATACGCTACTTTCGCAAACGGAAGACAAGGCGAAACAACTCCTTGCCGACACAGCCGCGCGCGCGGAAAATGCGCGTAAGCAAACGGAAAATGCCGTGCAAGAACGCGTTAAAACCATTTTGGAAAAACGCGAAGCGGACGCGCGCTTAGAAAGCGCGAAGATTTTGCTTGCCGAAAAGGGAAAGACGGTGGATAACGTATACAGGCTTGCTTTGGAAAGATTAAAAACGCTTTCCAAGGAAGATTGCTTGCAGTTATATTCCACGCTTTTAGATAGCTATGCGGAAGAAGGCGACGCCGTATATTTTGCGGCGAACTTTGCCTATGCAAAGGAAATTGCAAATCTTCCTATCGTAGAGCAAAGAAAACTGCGCGTATCCATGGAAACGTTGGATATTGACGGGGGCTTGCGCTTAATCGGCAAGGTAGCGGATAAAGACTTGTCGTTCGGCGCGTTGCTTGCGGCGGATAAGGAAGAATATCAAGCACAGCTTGCAAGAGAGTTGTTTTCGTAATACACGGGAGTTAGGGTATGGCAAAGACGATAGACGTAACGTATACCACGGGCGTAATCGCCGCGCGGGAAAAATATTTATTGAAAGATAAAATATACCGCCTTTGCGAATTGAGCGAAAGGGAAGCATTTCGCATGCTCGTCGAAAGCGGTTTCGGCGGCGGTGCGGAAACGGCGATCAGCAGCGTAGATTACGAAAAACTTATCGCCGCGGAAGAAGAAAAGCTCGACGCGTTTATTCGCGAATACGCGCCTTCCAAAGCGGAGTCGTCTTATCTTTTATCGCCGCGTGATTTCCACAACGCCAAAGCGCTTGTCAAAGCGGCGTATTTGCAGGAAAACGCGGATAAAATGCTACTTCCCGACGGACTTATCCCCAAAGACGTATTGCGCTCTTGCGTGGAAAGCGGAGATTTTTCCGCGCTCAAAGACGTAGCGGAGCTTAAAGCCGCTTGCGAAACGGCAACGGCGCTTTTGCAAGAAGAGCCTTCGGGCGCAAAGGTGGGCGAAATATTCCAAGCGGCGTTGTACCGTCACTTGCAAAAAACGGCAAGACGTAAAGGCGTGTTGAAAAAGCTGTTGACGGCGAAAGCGGATATGACGAATATTTTGACGGCGCTTCGTCAAACGGACGAAGAAAAGGCGGCGGAAAAATATTTGCCCGTAGGCACACTTTCGGTGGAAAGACTGTCCGCGCTCTTTGACACGGATAGCTCGGCGTTTCAAGATACGCCCTATTACGATTTTGTCAAGCTTTGCCTTTTAGCAAAGGAAAAGGGCTTACCCATGACGGAAGCGGAAAAAATCCGCGACGGCTACGACACGGCGTATTTTGCCGCAAGGAAGTACGAGTTGAAAAACAGCGAACCGTTTTTGTATTACGTGTATAGAAGAAAAGCGGAATGTATCAACGTCCGCGTGATATTCGTATGCTTGGCGGCAGGGCTTTCCGAACAGGAAATCAAGCGGCGTTTGCGCGCTATGTAAAGGAGAAAGTGGCTATGATCGGAAAGACGGCAATCGTCGGAAACGGCGACGGTATCATGGTATTTAAGGCGGCGGGGGTAGACACCTTCCCTGCCGATAACGAGAAAAAAGCGCGGGATATTTTGCGGAAAGTTGCAAAGGAATATCAAATTATTTTCCTTACCGAAGACTTGGCTCGCCCTTTGACGGAATTTTTAAAGCGTTTCGACGAAGAACCTTATCCCGTGGTATTGAGTATCCCTTCGGGCGCAGGCTCTGACGGATACGGTATGGAAGTATTAAAAAGCGCGATGGAGCGCGCTTTGGGCGTGGATATTTTATTCCACAACGATTAAGAAAAAGGCGTTTAGAGATAGGCGCATAAAGGAGATATTATGACAGGTAAGACGGTAAAAATTTCCGGCCCGTTGATTATAGCCGAAGGCATGGCGGACGCCAAGCTTTACGACGTCGTACGCGTTTCGGATAAAGGGCTAATCGGGGAGATTATCGAACTCCGCGAAGATAAGGCGTCCATTCAGGTCTATGAAGAAACGTCGGGGCTTGGCCCGGGCGAAGACGTATACTCTACGGGCGAACCGCTTTCTGCTGAGCTTGCCCCGGGGCTAATTACGGGTATTTTCGACGGTATTCAACGTCCGTTGACGGCGCTTTATTTTAAGTATGGCGACCGTATTTCCCGTGGCGTTTCCGTCAACAATTTGGATAGAGAAAGGAAATGGCTGTTTATCCCCAAGGTCAAAGTAGGCGACATCGTACAGGAAGGGGATATTTTGGGTATCGTCAACGAAACGGAAATCGTGGAACACCGCATTTTAGTCCCTAACGGCGTCCAAGGTAAAGTGCTTTCTATTGCCGAAGGGGAATACACCATTGAAGAAACGGTGGCGCAAATCCAAACGGAAAAGGGCAAACAGGACGTTTGTATGCTCCGTAAATGGCCCGTGCGTAAGGGCAGACCGTACGCCGAAAAGCTGTCCCCCGATAAACCCATGGTCACGGGTCAACGCGTAATCGATACGCTGTTCCCGATTGCAAAAGGCGGCGTAGCGGCTGTTCCCGGACCTTTTGGCAGCGGTAAAACGGTCGTACAGCACCAGCTTGCTAAATGGGCGGACGCGGATATTATCGTCTACGTGGGCTGTGGCGAACGCGGCAACGAAATGACGGACGTTCTCAACGAATTCCCCGAGCTGAAAGACCCAAAAACGGGTGAACCGCTGATGAAGAGAACGGTGCTTATCGCCAACACGTCGGATATGCCCGTTGCGGCGCGTGAAGCGTCTATCTATACGGGTATCACGATTGCCGAATATTTCCGCGATATGGGCTATAACGTAGCGATTATGGCAGATTCCACTTCCCGTTGGGCAGAAGCACTCCGTGAAATGAGCGGACGACTCGAAGAAATGCCCGGCGACGAAGGGTATCCCGCATACCTTTCTTCCCGTCTTGCAGAGTTCTACGAACGCGCAGGTATCGTTCGTTTGCTTGGCAGCGAAAGCCGTACGGGTTCGGTTACCGCTATCGGCGCAGTATCGCCCCCGGGCGGTGATTTAAGCGAGCCCGTTGCACAGGCAACCCTTCGTATCGTCAAAGTATTTTGGGGATTGAGCGCGTCGCTTGCGTATAAACGCCACTTCCCTGCAATCGACTGGTTGATTAGCTATTCGCTGTACGCGGATAAAATGAAAGAATGGTACGACGAGCAAATCGGCGCGGAATTTTTACAGTACCGTCAGTTCGTTATGACCATTTTGCAAGAAGAAGCCGAGCTGGACGAAATCGTCCGCCTTGTCGGTATGGACGCGCTTTCGTCGAAGGATCGTTTAACCATGGAAACGGCGAAAATTGTCCGCGAAGACTACCTGCATCAAAACGCGTTCCACGAAGTGGATACCTTCACTTCCATGCAAAAACAGTTTAAACTGCTCAAACTCATTTACGAATTTAACCGTTTGGCAGGGGAAGCGGTGGCAAATTACGCCGATTTAGACGATATTTTGTCCAGTCCTTGCAAAGAAAAAATCGGTAGAGCGAAGTATATTGAAGAAGAAAATCTTTCTGAGTTTGACGACATTTTGACGGAAATGAAAGCGGAGCTTACCGCGCTTGCGCAAGGGGGAAGTGATGATGTTTAAGGAATATAAAACCATTCGCGAAGTCGTAGGGCCTTTGATGGTCGTCGAAGGCGTAGAAGGGGTAAAGTATAACGAGCTTGTGGATATCGTCAATGTAGGTGGCGAACTCCGCCAAGGCAAGGTTTTGGAAATCAACCGCGATAAAGCGGTGGTGCAGTTGTTTGAAAATTCGCAGGGCTTGCAAATCAAGGGCGCAAAAGCGCGTTTCCTTGGTCATAGCCAACAGCTTGCCGTTTCCGAAGATATGCTCGGTCGCGTATTTGACGGTATGGGCAATCCCCGCGACGGCGGCGCGCCGATTATTCCCGAAAAGAAAATGGATATCAACGGCGAGCCGATTAACCCCGCCGCGCGCGATTATCCCAACGAATTTATTCAAACGGGTATTTCGGCTATCGACGGCTTGAATACCCTTGTTCGCGGACAAAAATTGCCCGTGTTTTCCATGAGCGGTTTGCCCCATGCGGAGCTCGCCGCGCAAATTGCCCGTCAGGCAAAGGTACGTAGCGGCGATTGTAAGTTTGCAGTCGTGTTTGCCGCTATCGGTATTACCTTTGAAGAAGCGCAATATTTCGTAGACGATTTCAAACGCACGGGCGCGATAGAGAGAACGGTGCTGTTCACCAACCTTGCTAACGACCCTGCGGTAGAACGTATTTCCACGCCCCGTATGGCGCTGACTTGCGCGGAATACTTGGCGTTTGAAAAGGGCATGCACGTGCTCGTTATCATGACGGATATCACCAACTACGCCGAAGCTTTGCGTGAAGTATCGGCGGCGCGTAGAGAAGTTCCCGGTCGTCGCGGTTATCCGGGGTATTTGTATACCGACCTTGCCAGCTTGTACGAACGCGCAGGTCGTATCCGCGGTAGAGAAGGCTCTATCACGCAAATTCCTATTCTGACCATGCCCGAAGACGATAAAACGCATCCCATTCCCGACTTGACGGGATATATCACCGAAGGGCAAATTATCCTGTCGCGTGATTTGTATAAACGCGGTATCAATCCGCCCGTCGACGTTTTGCCGTCGCTGTCCCGTTTGAAGGATAAGGGTATCGGTAAAGAAAAGACCCGTGAAGACCATGCGGATACTATGAACCAGCTGTTTGCGGCATACGCACGCGGTAAAGAAGCCAAAGAACTTTCGGCAATCTTGGGCGAGGCGGCGCTTTCCGACGTGGATAAGCTGTACGCACGCTTTGCCGAAGCGTTTGAAAAGGAATACGTCAACCAAGGCTTTACGACGGATAGAACTATCGAACAAACGTTAGAACTTGGTTGGAAACTCTTGAAGATATTGCCTAGAAGCGAATTAAAGCGTATCCGCACGGCGTATATCGAAAAATATTTAGACGGAGACGAGAATGGCAAGGCTTAACGTAAATCCTACGCGTATGGAGCTGAAAAAGCTGAAAGGTAGACTGGCTACTGCCGTACGCGGACATAAATTGCTGAAAGATAAGTCGGACGAAATGATTCGGCGTTTTTCGGTGATCATACGTACAGCTAAACAGCTGCGCGAAGACGTCGAACAGGAGCTTTCCAACGTACTGCGCCTGTTCACGATTGCGCGGAGCGTCACGCCGCCCGAAGAAGCAGAAACGGCATTCTCTATGCCGTCCGTAGCCGTTACGGCGGAATGTGAAACGGAAAGCGTAATGGGCGTGGACGTGCCGAAAGTGCGGCTTGTCAATGAAAAGCGCGCGGAAGGCTTGCCGTACGCCTATTCGGAAATCACGGGCGAAGCAGACTACTCGGTGGAAAAGGCGTCCATCTTACTTCCAAAAATGGTACAGCTTGCGCAAACGGAAAAGACGGTGCGTATGCTTGCGGAAGAAATCGAAAGAAATAAACGTCGCGTCAATGCGTTGGAATACGTCATGATACCCCAGCTGGAAGAAACGATTAAGTACATTAAAGATAAGCTGGACGAAAACGAACGCGCGGCAGTCGTAAGATTGATGAAGGTGAAAAGTAAAGCGTAAAAAAATATCCACTTGCAATAGAACAAGTGGATATTTTTTTTGTAAAATGGATAAAAAATCGTTGACAAAGATAAGAAAATGATATATAATATGACTTGCATATGGGGTTATGGCTCAGTTGGTAGAGCGCCTCGTTCGCAACGAGGAGGCCAGCGGTTCGAATCCGCTTAGCTCCACCAAAAAAGATAGGACAGCAATCAGCTGTCCTATCTTTTTTGTAAAGTTATGTAACACTCGAACGCTGAATTATCAGCGGTTCGCGCGAGCAACGTCCGCAAAGAAATGCTAAGCAAAAGAACGAAAACTTGTCGGCGTTGCGACGCTCTTGCCATAGGCAAGAATATAGCTTAGCTCCACCATCAAACGGCATTTATGCAAAAGAGATTGCATAAATGCCGTTTTTCTTTTACCTTAAAAAGCAATTTTTTGTTGATTGATTGTTCACTTAATTGTGTGAAAAGGCGTGTGCTTGTCTCGTGCGCGCGTACGCACGCACGACTTGTATCTGGCAAGCACACGCCTAACTGCCAAACAGTCATTTTAGGAGTTTTTTAGTTATAAATTAGCACTTATACATTAAGTCAAACTGTCGTGTAAGACTTGTTTTTTTGAGATGGGATAACTTGTTTGATAAGGCGTGAAGAGAAATTCAATATCAAAATATCTTTTATAGATTATTATTTTTATAATCGGTCATAGGATTTACATTGAAAAATCGCAAATAGAGCCTATAAAACGTAGCGTAATTGGAATATCCGCAGTAAAAGGCTGTTTGAGTAGGGGTGCTTCCATTGCTTATCATGGATCTTGCAAAGAGCATTTTCTTTTCAGTAATATAATTTTTAGGTGTTACTTTAAGCTGAGAAGTAAATAGAACTTTCAAATGACTTTCAGACACAGACAAATGATTGGCAAGTTCTTTAACTGTATTGAAATTAAAAAGGTTTTCATTTATGTAATTTATGGCGCGTTCAATTAAAGGATGAATTGACTCGGTTCGCATCGAAATGACATATTGAGAAGAAAAAAATTTAATATTGATTAAAATTTCTTTCGCGAGGTCTTTTAATAACACCTTAAAAATGGGTTGAGGACAATTGTGATAATAAAAGTCAATTTTATTAAATATATCGTGGAGTTTCCCGTTTTGACATTGTATCAGCATTAGCGGCTCGTTCATTGTATATTCGATTTCTAAATCTTCACAATTACATAATACTCCTATTTTTTCATAGTCCTGTTGGTTTTTTATTGTGAAGTAATGATAGGCGTAAGGCTTTATAACAAGCAATTCTCCTTGTCTTGCTGTGAATTTTTTATCTTCCACAGTATATGAGACTTCGCCTTTTGTAATGTAAATAAATTCCATTAGAGAATGGGAATGCATTGCGAAATGGCGCTCGGATTCTTTGTCGTAGATGATATGATTAAATACTAAGTTGCTTGATTTGAATTCTGATATTTTTCGCATAAAACCCTCCGCAAAAATAATTATATCATAGTTGAAAAATTTTTTCAATATTTTGAAATCATAAAAATAGAATTAAAAAATAAAACAAAATGCAATGTATTTTTCCATATTTTGCAATGTACATTTCAAAAAAGATGTGATATAATTAGAATGCAAATATATATCTAAAAAGGTGTGATCATGAGAAGATTTTTTGTCTCCGCGTTTTCAGATGAGTATGTCGACGGATTAGAAGAACAATGTCGGGCGTTGAACGGATTTGATATTCAATATATGGAAATGCGCGGTGTCAACGGGAAGAACGTTTCCGTGCTGACAAAAGGCGAAGTGAAAGAAGCGAAAAATATTTTAGCTGATTATGGTATTAAAGTTTCGTCTATCGGTTCACCGCTTGGTAAAATGAAATTAGACGGAGATATTTGTGGGCATTTGGAAACGGCTCGCCGAGTTTTTGAAACGGCAAATGAACTTGGCGCGAAAAATATTCGTTGTTTCTCTTTTTATCTTCCCGACGGAAAGACGAGAGAAGAATGTAAGGAGCATGTATTTGATGAACTTGAAAAACTCGTCAAGTTATCGGAAGAATATAATGTGACCTTATGTCACGAAAACGAGGCTCTCATCTATGGCGAAAGCCCTGAAAAATGTCTTGAAATAGTAGAACATTTCGGTGGAAAAATGAAATGCGTGCTTGATATGGGGAACTTTGTCTTAGACGGATATAACCCTATGGAAGCCTATAAGGTTTTACATAAACATATTGAATATTTCCATATTAAAGACGCGTTGTATGCAGGCGCTATTGTTCCTGCGGGGAAAGGGGAAGCTCAAATTCGTGAAATTCTTGCTGACTATAAAGAAACGGGCAAGAAAGATACGTTTATTACGTTAGAACCGCATTTACAAACGTTTAGCGGATTAAATGCCTTGGTAGGAAAAACCTTTGAGAATCCATATAAGTATGCAGATCAAAAGGCGGCATTTACCGATGCGGTGGAAAAATTAAGGGCTATATTGTAATATACGGAGAGTGAAGAGTATATGGAAAACGCTAATCTCAAAAATTTTGGGCTGATTGGGTGCGGAGCGATTGCAAAACTGCACGCAAAGGCAATTTGTAATATTGAAAATGCAAGGCTTGTTGGAGTATACGATTATTCGTATGAATTTGCTCAAAGGTTTGCAAGTGAACATAATTGTATAGCTTATAAAACTTTGGAAGAGTTGCTTGAATGTGCTGAAATTGATATAGTCAATATTTGTACGCCAAGTGGTTTGCATGCAGAACAAATAATCAAAGCGGCAAATGCGAAAAAGCATATTATCGTTGAAAAGCCGATGGCGATTACAAAGGAACAATTAGACGCCGCGATTGAAAGCATTGATAGAAACAACGTAAAAGTTGAAGTGGTATCGCAATTACGTTTTACGCCCGCAATTCAAAAATTAAAGACGGCTATCGAAAGTGGGGCAATGGGAAAAATTCTCTTTGCCGATTTCAAAATGAAGTATTATCGTTCCGCAGAATATTACAAAAAAGGCGGATGGCGCGGCACGTGGAAAATGGATGGCGGCGGGGCATTGATGAATCAAGGAATTCACGGAATTGACCTTGTTCAATATCTAATCGGCGGCGTGAAGAGCGTATATGCGGATTGTAGAACGTTGGCAAGAGAAATAGAGGTGGAAGATACGGCAAATATCCTTGTGGAATACGGAAACGGCGCAATAGGCGTGATTCAATGTACTACGGTTGCTGAACCTGGATACCCAAGAACGATTGAGGTTACGGGTACGAAAGGAACGGTCATTATAAAAGAAGACGTGATTGAGCGTTGGGATTTGGAAGAGAGCCAAGAGATTGAATGCAAAACGTCTTTATTTAATTCGGGTTCCGATCCCATGGCATTTTCGGAAAAATTTCACGAAATGCAATTTATGGATTTAATTGAGGCAATCAACAAAAACAAACAACCGTTGGTTGACCATAATGAGGGGCGGAAACCGGTTGAGATTATTTTGGCTTCGTATAAGTCTTCAAAAATCGGTAAAAGAGTTGAGTTATTATGAAAATAATAAAAGCAAAATGTACATATTTTCCTGAAAAATTAAAAGCGCTTTTCGGTTTTAAGGGGGGCTACTTATCTGAGCTTTGGCAAGTTGTTTGCAGAGTGGAAAGCGAAAAGGACTATGGTGTAGGCGTTGGCGTGCAAAGTGTGCTTTGGTCGGATGCGGCTGTCTTTACGAGTAATTCCGAGTTTGACGGAAATATGTTTATGTATAAGACAACGGAGTATGCCGTGAAACTTTTGGAAGGGCGAGAAGGTGCAACCCCAATAGAGCTTATTGACGGAATATATGAAGAAACGTTACGGTTTGCCCGCTCTTTAACAAACGTTAAAGAGAATTTAAGGGAAACGTTTGTCCGTAACGCTTTGGTTGCCGTTGATAACGCGCTTTGGCAATTATATGCCAAAGAATGTGGTGAACAAGATATTATGAAACTTATACCGCAGGAATATAGACTACCGCTATGCGAAGAGCAAAAAGAGCTTTGTAATATTCCGCTCGTGTCCTATGGAGTCAATGAAAGTGAAATCAGAAAATTGCTTTCAGGCGGTACTGTTTTAATGAAAATTAAAATAGGCTTTGACGATAACGGTAAAATGAGCAAAGCGGAAATGCTCGAATGGGATAAAAATCGGCTTAACCAAATACACGGTATAGCAAAACAGTACGAAACAAAATACAGTAAGAGTGGAAACATTCTTTATTATTTAGATGCGAACGGGAAATACGATACCTTGGAACGCTTGAATGAGCTGTTGGATTATGCGTCTGAAATAGGCGCGCTTGACAATATCGTTTTATTAGAAGAACCGTTTGCGGAAGAAAATAAAATTAACGTTGGAAGTGTTTCGGTTCGCTGTGCCGCAGATGAATCCGTACATTCTCTTATAGACGTTGAAGAAAGAATAGCGCTGGGCTATAAAGCTATTACGTTGAAACCTATTGCAAAAACACTATCGGAAACGTTAAAAATATTAAAAAAGGCTTTTGAAAAGAATGTAATTTGTTTTTGTGCGGACTTGACGGTAAACCCTTTATTGGTGGAATGGAATAAAAACGTTGCGGCTCGGATTGGAACGTTGCCTGAAATGAATATTGGAATATTGGAAAGCAACGGTGAGCAAAATTACGTAAACTGGAATGAAATGCAGGAATGCATGACTACAAAAAACGAGACAACGTATCAAAATTCTATTTACATTTTAACAAAAAACTTTTTTAAAACGTCGGGTGGCATTTTTGAAAAATTCCCGTATTATGAAAAACTTTTTTGACTGCTTTGTAAGTAGAAACGAGAGAAAAGTATAAAATTAAAAAACGAACAGTATAGAAAACGATATTTCTATTATTTTATCAATATGTTATAATTAAAATAGGATATTACTTTTGTTAAAATATCAAAAAAATAAGCGTGAAAGGAGAATTTTATGAGAAGTAAAAAATTTACGGCAGTTATGTTGGCGGCACTTTGTAGCTTGTCTTTTGTGGGTTGCGGAGACCCTTCTACTGATAGTAGCGATGGGGATGTACCGAAGAACAACGTTCCCGGTGCGGATAAAACTACGATAAAAGTAGTTAATTTCAATGGTGGTATCGGTACGGAATGGTTAGATGAAGCAGCAGAACGCTTTGCAACGGCTAGGCTTACAAAGAATTATGCAACGGGTAAAACGGGTGTCTACGTGGACGTAGAGCCTGGTTCGGGTATCACGTTAGATTCGATTGGCGGTGATACAACCAATCTATATTTTACGGAACGTAAATGGGATATTGATACCATTGCGCAAAACGGCGAGCTTCTTGATATTACGGACGTAATCAAGGACGAAACGCGCGAAGGCGGTTCTTTGGAAACGGTTATTAAGCAAAACAAGTTGGGTTCAATTACGGGTAACGACGGAAAATACTATGGGTTGCCTCATTACGAGTTCTTTGGTGGCTTGACTTATGATGTCGACGTATTCACGGAAACGAAAGCTTATTTGGCGGCGGAAACGGCAACGGATAAAATTCCTTATGGCAGTAAATACGGTACGGTAAACCTTGTTGCGTCGGCAAGTACGGTAAAATCGAACGGCCCTGACGGAACTCCTAATACGTTGGACGACGGTTTGCCTGCAACAATGCAAGAGCTTATTATCCTTATGGATTATTTCAAAAATAGAACGGAGTATAAGCCTGTTGCGCTTTCGGGTTTATATAACAATTACTCAAACTATTTCCTTTCGGGCTTGTGGGCGGCGCTTGCTGGCTATGAGCAGATGACGAATTACTACAACTGTGAAGGTCAAATTGACGTTGTTACTGGGTATACGACGGAAAATATTTTCCCTGGTATTGATTATATCAAAAAGCCGAAGGTGGAAAAAGTTACGTTAAATGGCGATAATGGTTACCTGGGTAATAACATGGCAGCGAAATATTACGCGATTGCAATGCTGGAAATTATGCAAAAAGAAGGGTTCTTCACGAATGGGGCAAGCAGTTCGGGTATTGATCATTACGGTGCGCAAAAGTCGATTATTTATAACCCGATTAGCTCAAAATTTGAGAAATGCGCAATGCTGATGGAAGCATCTTATTGGTACAATGAAGCAACGCTCGCGGGATCTTTTGATTCCTATAAATTGCTTGCGGGAAATGATGATTACCGTAATATTAGCTTTATGCCTTTGCCTTCGGCTTGGGATTCGTCTGATGCGCAAGCGGCAGGAAAGAACACAATCATGGATATCGGTATCGGCGTAATGGTTGCAAACGGCAACATAAAAAATAATCCCGAAGTGTTGTCGGCAGTAAAAGATTTTATTTCCTTCTTGTACTCCAATGATGAGTTGGTGAATTTTACTAAGAAAACGGGTATGACAAGACCGTTCAACTATACTCTCAACGAATCCGACGTAAACGCATTGCCTTTGTTTTCTCAAAGCGTTTATAAATTGACGGAAACGTCGAACGTTGTTTATTACTCTGGTACGACTTCCGCCTATAAACAAGCTAAGGGATATTTGAAGATTTGTTTAGAGTTGCCCAAAGCACTCGTTTTGGACACGCAGTATAATAACTATTTGACTGCGGTTAAAGCTGGAAGTTCGACGGAAACTCTTTTCGCTAAGACGCAATATTCGCAGGCGGAATGGGCAAACATTTATAAAAAATAATTTAAAGGACAAAGATTATGTCGGGGATTATCACGAGCAAAAAAGGGATGAGCAGAACAACTAAGCGATTGATTTTTTCGCTGTTGATGGTAGCGT
>JAGAIW010000075.1 GCA_017626305.1 Clostridia bacterium | reverse complement strand
CTTGACCGCATTGAAAATGTTGAAACCGAAAACGGTTTTGCTTTTAAGTTTGTTTTCGCAAACGGCGTTGAATTGCTAACGCCTACGGTTGAAATAACAGGCGGAACGGGTGAAACCATTGAAAGCGTTGAGCAGGATTTTTCAAGCACGCGCAACGCGTTCAAATTAGTATTCAATACGAGTACGGGAAGAACGTTCACGAGTGACGATATTATAGCACCCGTGGAAATTTACCAAATGGACGTGATTAGCGTTGACGTTATTTCGCAAGTAAACAACGGCTTTAATTTGAAAACGACGATTCAAACAGTAATTAACGGTGGCGAGAATTCGGGCGGTTTATTCAATTATTTAGTACCTATCGTTAGCGGTGAAGGGATTGTCACCGACGTTGACGAAACGGGCAAGCAAATTGAAATACACCTTGACACTGAGATTTTGAACAACCTTGCAAGAGCGTTAAAAACACCCGTTTCCGCACCTACGTCAACCGAACTTGTAGCGGTAGATATTACGGGTACGCAAACGATGTTGACCATAGGTGAAGGTTTAGGGGTTGAAAACGGTGCGTTATATAGCATTAGAGAAAGAAATTTTCATTCGAGGGGTGCTTTATATACTTGGTTGTTGCTTAATTGGGAAAAGGTTTTATTTTATGAAATTAGTATTAACAATACTAATTATAAATGCGAACAACAAGTTGAAAAAACGGGTAATATAATGTATTTTAGATTTTTCCGTGTTGATTATACACAAGAAAATAACGTTTTTTTTCTTGGTGGTTATTTTAGCGACTACGATACGATAGCAACGCAGGGAACACAGTTAAGTATTGAAAGCGAAGGGGTTGTTGTTACTTCGCTTGGAAGTTCACAGCATATACCCGATGAAGGGTGGAATTCACTTGGACTTTCCGTAAAGGTAGTTTTTAGAGGGTGACGACAATGAAAAACATATTTAACGAAGTTTGCGCGTTAGGCGGAATTATTTTATTAAGTGTTACGGGGACACCCCTACGTGAAGAAATAAATACGTGGACGTCGTTTATTTGTACGTTACTTATTACGTTAACAACGGTCGGTTTACAAATTTACCGTATGATACGTGACCGTGACAACGACAAAAAGAAAAACACCACAACGGAAGAAAAGAACGAAGAAAATAAAACGGAGTAATTAAAATGGCAAAATATACTATGTTATTTGCCGAATATTTGCAACAAGACGGCAGGGCACTTCCTGCCGTCTTTGACCAAATAGTCGGTTTTAGTGATTTATTTGTAGCGCATTATTGTGACAAAGAAATAGGGTTTGAAACGGATGAATTGTTTGCGATAAAACTTGAAGAACGGGCAAAAATTATTATACCTATTTATAAACGTCGTATTGAATATTACGACCGCGCGTTGACAAATTTAAACGAAACGATTAAAAAACGTACACGTACTTATAACGCAGGCGAGCAAAACGGCGAAGAATTTACGCTACCTATTAATTCGCAAGTCGTTGCACCCTCTAAAACGTCCAAAACGGGCACGTATACCGACGTTACAACCGAAAGTGACGAAGGATTAACCCCCGACGAAATATTACGTAAAATCGAGTATTATGACACGTTAAAAAAGGGTAAGGGGATTTTGCTTGACTACTTGTTAAACGAGTTTTCAAGCCTATTTATGAAGGTGTATTAATATGTTAAAACTCTATCACACAATTTCACCGAATTATAGCGACAACTTACACTACGTCACAAACGACGTTGCAAGTTATTTATCAAAATTGCAACCGTATTTATATACGGAATTACAAGAAACGAATTTTATTTTTAACGGTGGCACGTTGCAAATAAAAATACCCCTTTTGGATATTCAAAAAATAACATACGTCGTACACGTTGACGGTGATTATATTAGGTGTTTTCACGTCAATGACGGATACTACCAAAGCGGACAAGCGATTTTGAATTTATCCGTTGATTTATGGGGTACGTATTATCATTTAGCACAATTTTCACACACGGAAATCACGCGCACGAACGCGAACGTTGAAAATTTTATTTTTGATAATATTCATTTAAGCGAGGGTTTTAATTTTGACGAAATCGTAACGGACAAATATAGCATTGACGATTTTAGCAACTTGGGGTTAGTGGTTCACGTTGTTTACCAAACGTCAACCGCGTCCGCAATCGTTTCAAATTCGTCGTCCGCGTCAAAATTGTTTTATTTTAACACGTCAAAGTTACCCGAAGGCTATCAAACGATAGACCATTTAATTGACGGTGTAGGCGCAATTTTCGGCGTTCAAACGACAGCGTTAGATTTTGAGGCAAGGACAATTAAAGCGTGGATTGTACCTAAATCGTTTGTCCGTAAAGGTTCAACGATAACCCCGTATTTCAAATGCAAAACGCAAAATTTTGAAACCGAAAATTTGCAACCTATATTTGAAGTGCAAAGCGGTGAAATTAGGTTTGATTTTCCTGAAATTATCACGAATCCCGACTATGAGTATTTTGTTGGCACGATTGTTAACGGGTTAAAGTGCGTCCCAAATAAAACAATTAAAACGTTCGCACGAATTCAAGCAACGCACGACGACGTAAAAATTATTATTCAGCAGGGCGACCGCGCACACGAAGTCACACAAGCGTTTGAAGTTGGACTTGCAACGAATAACGGTAATATTACGGGTATTCAAGGCGTTAAAAATATTTTAGGCACTTTCGGTAAATTTATGAGCGCATACGGGGATTTTTCAAGTGGTGACTATGGAAACGCGGTTTATAAAACTATGAGCGCAACCACGGACGCGTTTGGAAATTCCGCGAACGCGTCGTACGTGGGCGGTGGTATGGGTTTAGGTTTATACCGTCAATCCGTCGGCAGTTTTGTTGTTTATACGCAACCGTTTGTAATAGTGCGTCACAAGTCTATTTTTGACGAAAAGAAGCGCTTTAATGAAACGGGTGGTCAAACGTCCATATTCGTTGAAAACCCCGTAGAAATACTTGAAAACGGGCTTTATTTGGAAAGCCAAACGCCGTATATTCAAGCGTCACCAAACGTCTCAGGAATTCCGCAAAACGCGGTTGAATTTATTACAACCGAATTTCAAAGAGGTATACGAATTGCAATTTGATTCTAAACATTTCCACGCCCAAAAAGTTTTATCGTACGGCGCAATTTATACGTTTATTGAAAGCAACCGAAACTACGGTAAAACGTGGGGTTTTAAGAGGCGCGCCAAACGGCGCGCCGAAAAGCGTGGTAAAAAAACAATATGGGTGCGCCGTTATACCAAAGAGGCAAAAAACGCGTGCGACGCTTTTTTCAATAGCAAAGATTTATTGAAATTTTGTGGTTTGGAATGGTACGACAAGGACACGAAAAAAGGAAACCTAAAACAAAAAGGGCGCAAATTTTATATAAAACGTGGTAAGCGGTGGGAGTGGTTTATTCATATTATTGCATTATGCGAAGCGAAAAACGTGCGAAGTGTTGACGACGTTGACGTTGACACGATTGTATTTGACGAATACACAACCACACCCGAAAAATATAAATTTTATCGTGGCAATGAAGTTGAGGACTTTATTGATACGTTTTTCAGCACCAAGCGTGAACACGTTGTACGTTGTTATTTTTTAGGTAACAAAGAAAGCCACGTCAATCCATATTTTAATTACTCTCAAATTCCTG
>JAGAIW010000074.1 GCA_017626305.1 Clostridia bacterium | reverse complement strand
GGTCGATTGAGAGATATGGATATTTATATTTTTCGAGCAATTTTTGGGCAAGTGCAGTTTTGCCTGTATGCGATGCTCCTGTAATTAAAATAATCATTATCTAAACTACAAATTATTATTTGTCAATTAATTATACATACCGCACGAATAGCATTGCTTGGATAACATTTCTTCGTTTTTAATACTGCCGTACAATCTAAATCCGCCTGCAAAGTTGTACGCGTCAAAGCCGTTTTGCATTAAAATTCGGGTTGCTAAATAACTGCGAAGTCCGCTTTGGCACATTACGTAGATTTTCTTGGTCTTATCCAGCTCACCCAAACGCGCTCTTAAATCGTCCAACGGAATATTGATAAATCCGTCCGCGCGACCGCGCATATATTCAAACGGCGTGCGCGTATCCAGCAAAATCACGTCCTTTCTTTCTCGCAAAGCAGGAATATCTTCAAAATAAAACTGCTTTACGACACCGTTTTTGATATTGTCCGCAACGAAGCCTGCCATATTCACGGGGTCTTTTGCCGACGAATACGGCGGAGCGTACGCAAGGTCTAAATCCTTCAACTCGTCCGCTTTCATACCTGCCCGAATGGCAGTTGCAATCACGTCAATGCGTTTATCTACGCCGTCATAGCCGACAATTTGCGCGCCCAAAATCTTATACGTTCCCTTTTCAAAAAGGAGCTTTACCGTCATTGCCGTTGCGTTCGGATAATACCCAGCGTGCGAATTTTGCGTTAAAATCACCTTTTCGTATTTGATACCGCTCGCTTTGGCTTGCCGTTCGTTAATGCCCGTCGTCGCTACCGTCATATCAAACAGTTTCAGCACGGACGAACCTTGCGATCCTTGATATTCGCTGTTCAATCCGCAAATATTATCCGCCACGATACGACCTTGTTTGTTGGCAGGCCCTGCCAAGGAAATGACCGCGTCTTGCTCGGTGATAAAGTGCTTTACCTGCACCGCATCCCCCACCGCATAGATATCGGGAACGGAAGTTTGCATTTTCGCGTTTACCTTGATTGCGCCTTTCACGCCAAGCGCTAACCCTGCTTTTTTCGCAAGGGTATTTTCGGGCGTAACACCGACGGAAACCACTACCATGTCTGCGTTGAGTTTGTTTCCGTTATCGGTTTCCAGCGATATTTGCTCACCGTTTGCCGTCAATTTTTCCGTATTGGCGTTAAGCAAGATTTGTACGCCATGATAGCGGAAATTAGCGTGAATAAAGGACGCCATATCGCAGTCAACCGTCGGCAAAAGATGGTTAGAGCGTTGCACAACAGCCGTTTTTATACCAAGCTCGGCAAGGTTTTCCGCCATTTCAAGTCCGATAAAGCCCCCGCCTATAACGACGGCGGTTTTCGGTCGTTTTTGCTCGATAAACGCGCGGATTTTGAGCGTGTCTTCTACGGTGCGGAGCGTGAATACTCTTTCGTTTTCGGCGTAAAAATCGGGTAAAATCGGCTTTGCGCCAGGCGATAAAATCAGCTTATCGTAGGTTTCCGTAAAGCTCGTCCCCGTCTTCAAATCGGTTACGGAAACGGTTTTGTTTTGCGTATCGATATCGGTTACTTCATGATTGACTTTCGCCATGATTTTGAAACGTCGGTAAAAGCTTTCGGGCGTTTGCAAGGTCAAATCTGCCTTGCCCGCGATAACACCGCCGATATAATAGGGCAAACCGCAGTTTGCGTACGAAATAAAGCCCGAACGCTCGAAAATGATAATTTCCGCACGTTCGTCTAATCTTCTAATTCTTGCCGCCGCAGTTGCGCCGCCTGCGACTCCGCCAACGATTACGATTTTCATAAAAAACTCCCCCTTTAAGATATTATAGCACATCTCCTTAAAGATTTCAACCATTTTACCTTTTCTTTGTTTACAGCGGTGCAAAATTTGAGGGGGGGGGTGACGGTTTATCTTCCGCCACCCCCTTTTCAATGCTATTCTAAAATTAAATTGCTATATTCCGTACATCAACACACCCAAAACGCCTGATATTACGATAAGCAAAATAGGTGAAAACGCTTTCTTTTTCCACTTGAAATAAGCAAGCGCCACCATGAGCAATACGCCGAATATCACCAAGCCTTTCCAATCAAAGCTCACCGCGCTTTGCACAGCCCTGATATTCAAAATCACGCTCAAAAACATCGTGAGCGCCGTTGCTAAAATCATTCCGACGATAGCAGGTTTAATTCCGCCAAGCACCGCCTTTACGCCTGCGTATTTCAGCAGTTTCGTGAGCAGGCTTGCCACCAACAAAATGATGATAAACGACGGCAATACCACGCCGAGCGTGGCGAGCATTGCTCCCCAAAATCCGCCCTGCGACGAACCCACGAACGTTGCCATATTCACGGCAATCGGACCAGGCGTGGATTCTGCAACGGCAATAAAGTTCAAGAGTTCCTCTTCCGTCAGCCAACCGTATCCCAAACAGTCTTCACGGATAAGCGAAATCATACCATAACCACCGCCAAAGGACACCGCTCCGATTTTTAAGAAGGTCAAAAACAACTTCAAATAAATCATTGTTCATCCTCCTTCTTTTCGGGGGATTTTTTCGACTTGAAATACCCGATTAAGTAAATCAAAAGCCCGACAAAACCGCTGATTAAGATGTAAAAAATAGAAGAAAAGCTGACGGCGAACACGCTAAATGCTACCATACAAAGAAAAGTAGCCGACATAACGATGAGATTGAACGGCTTTTTCTTCATTTTCTTCAACATTTTCACGCCAGCGGAAAGAATGAGAAAGACCACGCAAACCTGAATCCCCTTAAACGCCGACGCAACCCAACCAATCGACAAAAATTGATTGAAAAACAACGAAATGAAAAAGATAATGATAAACGACGGAATACACATCCCAAGCGTTGCCAAAACCGCCCCTAAAATCTTTTCTTTTTTATAGCCGATATAGGTGGAGCAATTGATAGCAATCGGCCCTGGCGTGGATTCCGCAATCGCTACCAAATCCATGAACTCATCTTCTTCAATCCACTTCTTTTTGGATACGAACTCGTTTTCCAAAAGGTGAATCATGGCATATCCGCCACCAAAGGTGAACAGACCTATTTTCAGCATAGTTATAAATAACAGCCACAGCGATTTTAATCGCCCCGTACCGTTTCGTTTTTCATCCTTCATCGCATACCTGCCCTATCCGTACAAATTGGAATTTACTTCATGCTATTGATAAATTCTTGCGCATTTACTAATATATTCTTCGTTTCGATAAACGTTAAGAGTTCCAAAGCCTTTTCATAAGGCAAAAAACTCGCGTCTACTACTTCCTCGACTTGGCATATAATCTCATTTTCTATATACATTCCTAGAAAATAAACGCATTGTTTTATTGTATCAGCCACTTTAGGCATTTTGTATTCTATTTGTTTTCTAAACCCGTCTATGACTTTAACCTCTACGTTTGTTTCCTCTTTAAGTTCTCGGAGAGCGGTTTGCAGTTCGGTTTCTTTTTCTTCCATGTGTCCTTTAGGAAAACCAACGTCACCATTTAAACTTCTTACGACTAAGTAATAATTTTGGTTTTCTATTTGCTTACAAACGACAAATCCGCATGATTTAATATACTTCATTTTCTCTTCACCAATTTCTTATTTATAGGTGTATTATATCACATCTCCTTACAAATTTCAACCGTTTTACCTTTTCTTTGCGTATTGCATAGTAAAAACAGAAGGGTTGACCTATCGCGGTCAACCCTTCTATTTTTATTCTTTAATCCAAATGATTTCGTTGGGCGCAAGCGTGTAATCTTTTGCTTTTCCGTCAATATCATAGAACGTCGTTTTTTGTTCTTCCGCCGTGTTATTGACAAGCGCGTACGTCTTGCTAGCCGGATAGTAATGACATTCCGTATGCACGTTGGACGCAAACGCTTTTTCCAAAAGCTCTTCCTTATGCGCGCACCAAAGCATAGCGCGATACAAAAGCCGTGTATTTTCCGCGTTATAGCCAAGCCCGACCGTATAGAAACATCTACCCTTTCCGTACTCGTTCGCCGCCATTTTTACGCTTTTTTGCCAGCTGCACGGGGGCGGTGCAATATCCAAAACAATTGCCCCGTCGTTGGCGAATACGTGGTCAAGCCCGCCCTTATAATCCACGGGATTGACTTTATCACGCAAAATAAAATGGTCGGCGTGCACGGTAGTGTTATGTCTATGCAAAAGTATGCTTTTGCCGCGTTCCACGTCCACGCCCAAAGCGTCGGAAAGCTGGAAAAATCTACCGCCGTATTCGTAAGCACTCGGCTCGCGAATACCGATAAATCCGCCACCGTTGGCGATATATTCACGCACGAGCTCTAAAATTTTCGTATCTTTCCAGTAATAATCCCCCGAGAACGCCGTGCCTGCAACGCCTGCGTTGAACACGACGTCAAACTCTTGCAAGCGTCCCGCTTTTACGTCTTCAAAACTGATAAAGTCAATATCGACAGGCAACCCTGCAAGCGATTCTAAAAAGCCGAGTACGCCGCCCGTAATGGGATAAGGTGCGTCTTGGGAAACCATGTTGGTCATCCAAGATTTTTCCTTGCCCCAGTAGCTTAAAATAGCCACCTTCAAGCTGCAATACGGCGCTTTATTGTCCATGGTATCGTAAATCGTACGGAATTCGTTTGCAACACGTTCAACGGTAGCGCAGAAGTTTGGTAGCTTATCCGCCAAGCTTAAATAACCGCCAAACCCGATACGGTCAACGGGTTTTCTCAAAATCGCGCGGCGTTCGATTGCCCAATGGTGCAACAATGCATTCGTCGAGCGTTCGTCATTATTCAAAGTATCGGGGAAGAAATACGGCAACAAACGAATTTCTTTATACTTCAAATTCGGGATATCCGAAACGGCGCGCACCGTCGTACCCGACGAAACGCTGCCCACCACGGCGTCAAGTTTCATTTCAGCAAAATACTTACCGTACGGTTCTGCGCCCATCCAGTTATCACCCCAAAACATCATAGCTTCTTTGCCTGCGGCATGCACCTTATCAATAATTTTCGCCATGGTCTTAGAAACGAAACGCTGTACCAAGTCGTAATAATCCTGCAAGGGCTTGGACGGAATGATAAACTGATTTGCCCAAGTGCCTTTATCCAGTAAATATTCGAGTTTCATCTCATAGCCGTATTCCTTTTCAAATAGCTTGAACATGGCGGGGCTTGCAGACATAGCGTAGTTGTACCAGTCGAACAGCTTTTGCGATACGCCCGATAAATACAGCAAGAAGAAGTGATATAAAAAGGTAGTAAAACGAATGACGTTGACTTGCGGATTTTTCTCCATCCATTCGTCTAAATTTTGTAAAATATGTTCTAAAACTTCGGGATAAATGGGGTCGTAGCAACGATCCTTCGTAACCGTCCAGTTATTGCAGGTATAATTATACACCTGCGTTGCATCCCAAAGATTATATCCAAAAAAATTCACCGTATATTCATGCATTTTTTTCGCTTGGAATATACGTACTTTATTATCTCCGACGTAGTCCCACGTCGAAATTTCTTCTCCCGTCGTACGGTCGAATACCTGCCAGTATTTTTTATACTCCGTCGTATTGACGCGGATTTGCTGGTCGAACAGCTTTTCCATCAAATCGATTTCCAAGGTATCCGAAAACGCCGTATGCCGTTCGGAAATCAAAGCAATATTTTGCATATACTCGTCGTGCGCGTAAGCAAAATCGTTATCACCGCGCACCACGAAATACGTTTTATATACTTTTTCAGCAAGTTCTGCGGCATTTTTAGGCAGCTCCGTTCCGTCGCAATCGCGTACGGCGTCCGCGCCCCAGCGTTCTACGTATTTTTTCGTACCTTCCACAAAATTTTCATCCGTGGGGATTGTCAGTCTTCCTTTGCTCATATTTCTCTCCTTTTTATTCCAAAACAAATTTTGACGCAATTTCGTAAATATTTCCAAGCCGCGTGTTTTTGCATTGATTTTTATACTCTCTCGGCGTCATACCGATATACCGTTTGAAAATTTTTGAAAAATACTGTATGGTATCAAAACCACATTCATCCGAAATACGCTGCAAGGAGTAATCGGTGTTTTCCATCATCACAACGGCATTTTTCACCCGTTCTTTCAACATAAAGTTGATAATACTGTCGTTTTGTGCCATTTTAAATATACGGCAAAGATGCCCTACGCTGTACCCAAAATGTTTACTTAATTCTTCCAAGGTCAAACGCTCGGCACAATGCGCCGTGATATACGCCGCCACTTCGCCCGCTACTTGCTTTTGCAAATCGGTAATCGTTGCGACGTCTTTTTGCCGTACGGGCTCGCCCATAAAATCTCTCGTAATGGATATGAGCAACATTTCCAAAGCGTTACGAATCATTTGCAAATGCGCAAACTCGTTTTTCATTGGACTTTCGTTTCTGTACGACCATTCCGTTTTTTCCAAATTATTCACGTAATTGCTAACTGCAATATTCAAAAGCTCCAACTCTTGATTAGACAAAATCGCCGCCTTATTGACAATCAATTCGTCGTCAATACCCGTAGCGTAAAAGGACAGACTAATCGAGCTTGCATAACAGTTATCCGGGCGCATACCGTGCTTAATCATAGGCGGAATTAAAATAAACTGCCGTTCTTTAATTTGAATGGTTTTATCTTCGTATTCCACCAACATAACGCCTGAAACCACGTAAAACAGCTCGTAAAAGTTATGCGACTCCATGCCGTTCATAAACGTCGGGGCATAGCGATAGAAATACAAGGTATGCACCGTTTCCACGTGGAGCGTATCTTGTAAATACTGTGTTTGCGCTTCTACTACGCCTTTATTTCCATAGAAATAGAATTTTTGTTCTTGTTTAGGCGATTGCCCGTCTTGTTTTCCCATACTCACCTTATCGAAAGACTTCCAGCCGACCTAACGCGAAAAACGTTAGGTCGGCTTTCCGTTTTTATACAAGTATTACCACGTAAAGTTGCCTACAAACGTATCGTCTTTCGCAGTATTATCCATATTTTCGTTGAAGAAACTTGCGCGAACGCAGTCTTCCACTTCCAACGTGCACACTTCCAGTTCGGGATGTTGATATTGTTTTTTCATTATTGTGCACCCCCTACGATAGATTGCAATTTTTCCACAACGTCCGCAGGCAATACGTTGCTTGCCGCTTCGTGTTGCGATAATGCCGTTTGCGCCATAGCCAAAATACTTCTCACGTTGTCGTTGGTAGCAGCGTATACCTTACTACGTCCTTCCACGTTGGCGTATTCTACTTCGATATACGCCCTTGCTTCGTATTCCACGGAAACGTCTGCAACGTCGGTAACCGCGCAAACAAAGCCCGTAACGCCGTCCGCTTTTACGTACGTGCTTACCGCTTCAATAAACGTACCTGCGTTATCCGAAAGACGCTGCAAGCCCATTCCGCGTTTCGCCGTACTATCCAGAGCAAGCAACGCGTTCCAGTCCGCGTCGTTTATCGTTGCTTCCCAACGAATACCCTTGCAATCCGAACGAAGGTATGCGCCGTAGCCCATATCGTAATCTACGAATACGGAAGTAAACGCCGCGTCGTTGACAAACAAGCTTTCGCTCATTGCCGTAGCCGCTTTGTACAGCTTACCGCCGTTTGCATAGCCTACGAACACCTTGCCTTCCTGCGTTTTCGCCGCTAAGCCTTGCGCAAATTCCGCAGGGGTAGCGATCACCGTTTCGTTATCCACGCTGATATGCGTATGATATTCCACGGATTTTAAGACAGCGCCAACGTCGGCAGGTGCGTTGATATACGTTGCAAAGCATGTACCGTAGTTGCCCTTAGGATTAGCCGATTCGTTGGACATAAAGCCGCAACGTTCTTCCGCGCCCACGTACATATTGACAAGGCTAACCGTTTCCGTTCCGTCTGAAACGTACGCCACCAAGCGTTCACCGACTCTGTTTCCTTCACGCTGCGCGTTATCGTATACGTCCATCAAACCGAACTGTACGGTAAATTCTTTACCCCAACCGTCTTTCAACGACGCAAGCGTCACCATCGACGAATCCGCCGAAGTCGGGTCGTTGCCGATACCGATACCGCCCGTATTGTAGTTCAAGCAAATGGCGTAAGAATTCCAAAGACCGCCGCCGCCAAACGCAATAATAAGTTTTCCGTTAGACGACGCTTTTTGTTGCGCGCTGACCTTCATAGTAATCAGCTTATACGGAACAAACGCGCCAACGGATTGAATTTGATCCGTCACCGATTGTTCTTTGTCTATTTTTTTCGTTTCGGAAATATCCATAACGGGCAGTTCGCTATCCGCCATTTGCGCGTAAAGCGTCTTCGTGGCGTCGAAAGGATATAAGGTTGCCTTGAAATCGTTTTGATTGACGTACAAGCCAAACGACGAACCGATACGACGGGTAGGATTTGCGCTGCCTTCGCCGTATTTATTTGCCCAACCGCTGCGGTTTGCGTCGCCTACGTAGCAAACGTCGATATCCATACTCTTCGTACCGTCCGCGTTGGCAATTTTAATGATAATGCGTTCGCCCACGGGCAAATCGCCGTCCGCAGGCGTAGCCGAATTATACAACGAAACCGCCGCTATTTGCAAGCTGTACACTTCGCCGTAGGTCAAGCCGAAATCGTATACGTTTTTCTCCGCGTTCGTTACGCTAGAACCGTAGCCGATTTTCCCCGTTTTATAGTTGATATGCAAAGCGTAGCTGTCCCAAGTACCGCCACCCGCAAAAACGAACGAATACATTTCGTTACTGCTGCCTTTATCGTCCATAGAGAAACGGAATTGATACAGCGTATTGCCTTCAAACGGGAACGTCCCGTAAGGGGTTTTCCCATCGGTAGTGAAAGGAATACCGTCTTGCGTAAAATGCGTCACGCTTTCAATAGGCTTTTCCGTCAACGTATTGTTTTTCGCATATACGACGTCCGCAACAGCGCTGATACGCGATTGCCCAAGAGTCGTATTATCAAAGGCGTTTTGTACAGTGAAGAACTGCGCGCGCCGCGGGAACTTGCGTGCCCGTATAATCGTGCTTGATTTCCAAAAGCAAGGTTTCGCCGTCGTAAATACGTGCGATAAGTCTATCGCCTACGATTTCCCCGCTCTTATCTTCCGTCGCATACAAATCGATAGCGCCGACTTCGATAAAATATTCCTTGCCGTATTCCAGCGCCAACGAAAGGCTTGCGCCTTTAACTCTTCCTGGTTTCGTTCCGTCCGCAAGCGTAGGATCCCAACCGTTATACAGTTCAACCGTATCCGTTTCGTAATCCAAACGTACGAGATAGGAATTATAGTTGTTGGGTTTCCACGACGCCGCAGGACTTGTGCCGCCGAATTCGATATTACGAATACCGCTGTTATTCGCCGTTGCGTCCTTCCACGTGGCATAACCGAACTTCATCAGCTTGTTATACTCCCATTTTTGGACAGTCCAAGCCGAAGTCAACATAGGCGACGCCTTACGGAAGCTTGCGCCGTCTTGGATATACGCGCCTACGCCCAAAGTTGCACCGAACGTTTCGTCGTCTTCTACGTTAAACGACGTCGATTCCGCTGCGTAATAAGAAGACAGCGTTCCGCCTGTAACCGTTTCGGCTGTGACCGACGTGTTCTTTTGCAAGCCAAGCCAACCTGCAAAGATACAGCAAACGGACATCAAACCGCTACAAACGATTGCAAGCAGCTTTTTTGTTTGTGTTCTCATACTACATTCTCCTTTTAATATTTTTATCAATATCCCCTGTATACGTGGGGTTATTTTCTCTTTTTTTAAGATTTTTATCAATATCCCCTGTATACGCGGGGTTATTTTCTCTTTTTTTAAGATTTTTATCAATATCCCCTGTATACGCGGGGTTATTTTCTCTTTTTCTTGCCGACCGCCAACGCGCCGCCAAGCACGGTGAGCATACTAAATATCGCCGTATATCCCGTGAGCGTTGCGCCGCAGCCTTTTTCGCTTTCTACCTTTTCCGCTACCGTGAAGGTAAACGTTTCTTCGGCGTTTTCCGCCGTATACGTAACGGTGTACGTGCCCTTCTCCAAAAGAATACTGCCCGTCGCATTGACCGCCACTCCGTCCTTTTGCACGCTTATACTTACCATACCGTCGACTGCGGTGGTTTCCGCCGTCAAAAGAGTAAGCGTTTCGCCTACGGTGTAGCTCGTTTTATATTCTCCGTTTACCGTAATGCTTGCCGCCGCTACGCTAACGGCGATTTCTTTGACAAGCTCGCCCGAAGGAAGGGTTATAGTATATACGAGCGTATACGTTCCTGCCGTATCGAACACCGCCGTACCGTTTTCTATCGCGGTTTGCGTTTCTTCTGATTGTTTCAACGCTACGGTGTAGCTAGCAAAGGGAATATCCACCAAGGGGATATTTTGCGCGGTCGACGATTGCACATACGCTTTTTGAGCGGGCAGCGTATCTTTGACGAACAACGCGTTCAAGGTGAGATTGCCCGTCGCGCCCTTTTCGATTGTCGTAACGTTTGCGCCGTCGTCGTTATACCAACCGACGAAGATATATCCTTCTTTCGTCGCGTTTTTCAGCGTAACGGTATCCGTTTCTACCGTAAAGCTTGCCGGGTTTTCCGTCGCGTTTATGCCGCCGTCTAATGCGTACGTAACCGTATAATTTTCAGGCGCAGCTACTGCGTAATACGTTTCGTTTTTGCTGGGCGTGATTTGCGTTACCGCCGCCCCGTCTTGCGTTTTCCAACCGCTAATCGTTTCGTAGCCTTCTACCTTCGTCGTGGGGAATACGTACGTATCCGCGCCGTTTACGCCCACTTCTTCGCGCGCGCCGTTGGGATAAACGAGCGTAAGCGTATAGCCCATAGCCGTCTTGCCGTACAAGGTGATATTTTCACCCGTTACCGCAATACTTGTCACCTTTTTCGTCTTAGCCGCGTCCGTGTACCAACCCAAAAACGCATAACCGTCTTCCAACGTTTGGGGCGCTTTCAACGCCACGTCCCCATCATCCGCGGTGATTGTCGAAGGGTTCACGTTCCCTACGGTGGCGTGTTCTATCGTATACGTAACGTCGTATTCTATCGCCGTATATACGGGCGTTAAATCCGCTACGTACGAGCCGTCTGCTTCGGGAACGGTTACGTCCGTCGTCCATTTGCCCGACAGCGGAACGTCTGTCTTTTTACCTTCGATCGTACCCGTTAAGCCCGTCAGCGTGTAATAGGGCTTTGCAGGGATTACAGACGTGAAATCGTACGTATCGCCGTAAGTAATTTCTTGAAATTCATACCCGCCGTCGTATTCCACCGTAACGTTGAACGCCCGTTTATAATCGGCAGGGAGCAGCATACCCTTGAAGGTTGCGGGCTCGTTGATAAACGTACCGATCAGCAAGCCGTAATCGCCGTCGGGGTTTGCCTGTTCGTTGGACATAAAGCCGCAACGGTTTTCCCCTACGAAGTTGGCGGCAGTTTCCACGGCGTTTTCACCGTCGGTGATGGAAAACAGCATGCGTTCGCCTTTGCGTTCGCCCGTTAATTCTTCATTATTATATATATCCATTAAGCCAAGGCGTACGGTAAACGTTTTGCCCCATGCGTCTTTCACGGCGGGATATTGCGCGCTTATCGTCGCTTCTGCGGAGTTAGGGGAATACCCTAAGCCGATTGTTCCCGTCGTGTAATTGATACATACGGCGTAAGAATTCCAAAGCCCGCCGCCGCCAAACGCCAAAACGAACTTGCCGTTCCAGCCGCCCTTTTCTTGCACGCAAATATCAAATTCGATCAGCTTATGCGCTTGGAATACAAGGTTGCTTTGGATTTGCTTTTCTATGGGATAGGTCGCATTCATGGGTACGAGCGTTTCCAAATACACCACGGGCATATCCGCGTCCGCCATTTCGTAGTAAATGGTATTGTTGTTATCGTACGCGTACATTTTTGCCGAAAAGCCCGTCATATTATTGACGTATAAATTCAGCGTCGAACCGATTGCGCGCTTGGGATTAGGCGCGTCATCTTGTCCGTATTTATTCGCCCAGCTGCTGCGGTTTTCGTCCCCCACGTAGTTTTCGGCAATTTCCTTTTTCTTACTGCCGTCGGCGTTGGTAATTTTAATAATAATGCGTTCGCCTACGGGCAGCGTTTCTTCCGTTACCGTTTCCGTGTCGTACAACGATATTGCCGCAAGTTGCAAACTGTACACTTCGCCGTAGGTCAAGCCGAAATCGTATACGTTTTTCTCCGCATTCGTTACGCTAGAACCGTAGCCGATTTTCCCCGTTTTATAGTTCATATGCAAAGCATAGCTATCCCAAGTACCGCCGCCCGCAAAAACGAACGAGTACATTTCGTTACTGCTCCCCTTTTCGTCAATGGAAAAGCGGAATTGATACAGCGTATTTTCCTTAAACGGACGCACACCGTACGCCGTTGTGGAATCGGTGAAGGTGAACCCTGCCGAAGTCATACCGTATACGTTTTCTACGGGAGCAAGGGTAAGCTTATCGTCGGCAACTTCCGGATATACCGTCGTTTCCGCCGTAGCAATCACCGTTTCAGGGGTAACGCTCAGCGTAGCCGCGCCCAAAACGCCGCATGCGCATACGCTAAGCAAGCCGCCTAAGATACAAGCTAATTTTTTGTTTTTTCTCATACTCCTACTCCTTATCAATAGCCAAGCGTTTTGCGAATACTCGAAATATATTCGCCGCCTTCTTCCAAGCGTTTGATATCCAAACGTACGCATTTATCAAAGAAACCTTTCATAAATTCGTATTTCTTCTGCGCGTTCGTTTCAAAAACCGTATCGTAGTTTCTATACTTCATATAATCAATTTGTACTTCCAAATGTTCTAAATTGAAAATATAATTTTGCTTTTGCGCCGCCGTCAGCGTCGTGGAGTTTTCATAAATATCACGCATTTTTTGCGTATACGTATACGCTTGATTAAGGAACGTTCTGTTCAGCGTTTGTTCGGAAACAAGCCAACGGCTCATATACGTGTAAATCCCCAAATGCAATGGCGAAGACGATTGCGTACGGCTTACGTATTCAAAATATCCGTTGAGATACGCCACGCATTCGTCGGCAAGCTTGCCCGCTTCCGCGCCGAAGTAGTAATAGTTAAACTCGGAGATAAGCGCGTTCATATCCAAATTCGGGTTCCACGCTAATTTCCCAAACAACCAAAACAGCAGGTCTTGCTGATAGTAGTTGTTACTGCCTAAGGTGCTTTCGGTAATCAAACCGTTTACGCCGCGCTCTACGTAGAGCTTTAAGTTTTCCTGCATAACGCCCATGCACGGAAACCAAGTGAGATAGTCGGTATAATTTACACAATAATCGAATACCGAAAAGCTGTCGCAAATATGCGTCCATTGTTCAAAGGAAGTCCCTACCGTCGTCACGTTGGTTTCGCACGTCTTATCGTCGATATCGTGGATAAAACACCCAACGATAGGAATAAACACGATAGATACGTCGTCACGCGGGTCTACCTGCGGAATAATCGCCGTAACCTTGCCGTTTTCGTCTACCTTTACGGGTGCGGCGGTTGACCATTGATAGGAGTTGGTTACGATATCCAGCTCTCTATTTTCCATACCGTTTGCGTCCATCCACGCGCGAACTTCTCTTGCGATACAGTTGATAAAGAGTATCAGCTGCGCCGTACGGTTGTTTTCCAAAGTCGCTATCTGCGCTACGCATTTTGCGCAGTTACAAACCTTTTGGTTATCGGGTTGCGTAATCATGAAATACCGTATGGACGGATTTTCGGTGATACGTTCTATCGTAATTTCTATCATTTTACGGATATACGAATCGGTGTTGTTATCCAACGTACCGTCGTCGTTTAAGCCGTTAGAAAAACAGGGCATACAGCCGTTCCACGAGAGCTGCGCGCTCGTCGCGCCGGGGCCGACGGAGAACCATTGATTGTAATAATCTTCATTCGGCGCAAGTTGCGAACCGTCGTGCGCAGGATAGTACGTAGCAGGCGGAATCAGCGAATTGACCGAGTGCACCCCGTTCGTCCAAATATCCCCAAATTTGCCGCCGACGGATACCGCGTTGTCGGGATAGTACGATTCCGTACGCATTTTTGCCGCTAATTTTACGTTGCCCTTCGACGCGTCGTAATAGAACGTACGGTTGGCAATCGCAGGAATTTCCACTACGTCCGTTTGATACAGCGTTACGGTGGACGCCGTGGGCACGTACTCGAACGTGTTCGTTAAGAAATGCACGTCCAACTCTCTTTCCAACCAGTCGTATACGCCAAAAAGCGTACCGCGCTGTTGTTCGCCTACGATAAACAACGTGTTATCCACCGTTTTCAAAACGTAGCCGTCCGTGTTCAAATTCGTATTCTCAATCCCCGAACGAGCAAAGAGCTTATTTTCCCCAAGGGACAGATATTTTTCCGTCGTGGCAAGCTTTGCCTTGTCGTCCGTTACCGTTTCCAGCTCTACCCCCGTGCTTTGCTTGATATAATTGACAAGCTCGGTGGCGGCGGTCACTTCGGCAGGCATAGCGTCTTTTGCCAAAAGCACCTTATAATCAGACGAACGGTTTTCTACGATTTTGGCAATTTCCTTTCTTTGCGTTTCTTCTACGGCGCTGTTTCCCGACGAGCTTGAACTGTCACCACCGCCGTTACAGCTACACGCAAAAGCGGAAAATGCCGTAAGCCCGCAAAGAAGAAGCGCGCATATTTTCTTAAAAATTTTCATAGCTTACTTCTCCTTTACCGTTATTTTATCTACCTGCGTAAACGCGTTATACGCGTCGAATACGCTGATGGTAAACACCCAAACGCCCGCTTTATCCAACGTCACCGTTGCGCCTTGCTGCACGATAACGATTTTTCCGTCGGGCGACGTCATAGCTACGTACGCCGTATATTCGCCTACCGTTTCCACCGTCAAAGTGGGTATTGTGATAGTATCCCCTACCTTTACCGTTTCAGGGAGCTGCTTATCAAACGTCACTTTCGGCGGCGTATCGTTTTTCACTTCCAAGGAAATGAGCACCGATTCGTACGCGCCGTCCGCACCGTAATAAATCATGTATTCAATACTCCAATACCCGTACGCGTCAATGGTGACTTCGTGGGACTCCGTCGCCCGTTTGTCGTCGACGGCGGTGTACCAGTCGGGACTATACACGCTGACGCGCGCTTCGCAAAAACCGCCGAACATTGTCAAGCCCTGCGCCGCAGGAACGACAAGCGTTTCACCCATCTTCACGTCGAAGTTGATTTCCGTCTGCATAACCAGCGACGGAGTGGAAGTATCCACAAACGTTTCCAACGTACCGTCTTCGTTTTTATCCGTACGCATGGATTTACCCGAAACGGACAGCAAACGAATTTCACTTGCTTTTTCTACGCCCAAACAATGCAATTTAACAAACGCCAAATCACGCGAAAAGCCGTTAAACGCTCTGCCGTCGGCGTACTGGGTAATCACGTTATACCCTTCCAACATTGTGCCTACTTCTTTATACGTAAGCGACGCTTCTTGGATATTTATAGCAAACGCCTTATCCTTGCCGTTGATTTGCAGCATACCGTTTTTGACGTCGATTACAAAGCATACCGACTTGCTTGTATCGTAAAAATCCACAAGCTCTAAAACAAACGTTTTAAAGTTGGATTTTGCGATACAAAGATCTACCAAAAATCCCGACGTGTCCGTAACCATCATGGGATTAACGGACGTCAAAACCACGTCGCCGTCAAATAAAAATCCTGCGTGCGTAGACGCGTAATCGCGCGTAACGCTACCCTGTTCTTCTTGGAAGTAATCGGGCAAATACAAAGGCTGAATAACCTTAATCTCCCGTTCTACGTACGCTGCTCCCGCCGAAAAACGCACCTGCAACGTACTGCCCACTTCTTCGGTAACCGTATAGGCGCGCGTATTCATATTCAAAGCCGTACCGTTTACCGTAATCGATTTTTCCGGATATCTGTTTCCTTCCCCTTCGGCAAAGTTGTAATCGATTGCCGTAAAGTCAGGCAAAAACAAGGTGTTCCCCTTAATCGCCGTCGTCTGTACGCCTTCCAACGCTAAAACGGGTTTTTCGTCGATTTCCACCGTCAGCGTTTTCATACCCTGCAAACGGTTGCCTACGTAATCTTGAATATCGTACAAAACACGAATCGTTTCCGCCTTATCCAAAAACAGAATATCGTGCGGCTGCATTTGCAAAAGCGTGTCGCCGTAATAGTACTGCACGCTCTTTTTCAAGACCTTGGAAACCCCGTAAGGCTGTACGTCGGGGAGTTCAATTTGCGTACCTACGAACGCCTTCGTCGGGAGCGTACAAGTCACGCCCTTTTCTTGATCATCCGCCACAACCGTAAACGTCAAGCGTTTCAACGCGGCGTTCCCCGCGCTATCCTTTGCGCGGTATTCTATTCTATACGTACCTTCGCTTTGCGGCACTAACGCGCCGTTTACCATTTGCGCCGTTTGGTCAATCGGCTGTTTCCCGTCTAATTTACATACCTTAACGGTAGCCGCCGCAACGGGCAATTCCCCTTCAAACACGTCGATAATTTTGGATACTTTGGGAATAGCGTACGGCTTGCCGACCACACCATGGGGCATTTCCGTTTCTTCGTAATCGAGAATAATGGACGGCGGCATACTATCTAAAAGCGCGTCCCCTGCAAACGATTGTCCCGCCAGCTGCGAAAGGATAATACCCGCGTTTTCTGCGCCGTTGATATACAATTCAACGTATACTTCGCCCGTGGTAAAGCCCTTCCACTCGCTGCCGATCCCTACGTGTTCCGGATCGTCCGCGTCTAAAATCAACCAGTTTTCCGCGCTCGTTTGACGGGGGCGAAGATAAAACTGTCTTTCGTTGTAATTGATTTGTCCTTGCATCCAACCGTCCGTCGTACTGTATTCCCAGTTGCATTTCGGACAAATGCGCGCGTTCATATCCGCGCGTACTTCGCCGCAAGCGCTGTTACGGCAAGTCGTTCGATTGGAATACCCAAACGCCGCGTCGTAAATGGTGGAAACGTAAGTGTTGCGGATTTCGCCAAACCTATCGCCCACACCTTCGTTGGAACGCCCGATAAACTGCCCGTTATAATTGACGGCGCAATACCCAAGCGACGAATCGCTATGGCGATAGAACTTCATTTGCACGACGTTATTTTCGTCGTAAATATCGACAAACCGCACGATCATTTCATTCAACTCGTCGTAATTTCCGCCGCGAAGGGGCGTAAATTCAATAAACGGCGAATGTTGTGTAAACGCGCGTAAATCCACCGTGTTGGCATACCGCAGCGTCGTGCCCGCGCCCGCCTTAATCAACAAGCCGTTGCCGTCTTCTAAGTACGTAGGCGCGTCAAAGTTTTGCGTCAGCGTCGCTCTACCTTCGTTTACCAAAAACAAATCGTCAAAACTATCTAACGTAACGGAAAAATATTCCGTCGTTTCGTACGTTTTGCCGTTCAATTCACCGCAAAATACCGCGCTATAATCCCCCAAGGCGCGCAGGGTGTAATTATCCCCCGTTTGTATCTCTCCGTTCGGACCGTACAAGCGTACGCTTGCTTGCTCTCTTTGCGTTCCGTACACGATTTCGGCAAATAAATCCACTTGTTCGCCTAATCTATACTCGCTTTCTACCGTTTCTGAAAAATACGGCGTATCCGTAACCGTAAACGATTTGGTTTGAGTATAATACCTTCCCCCTTTCATGGCGGTATACAAAAGCGTATATTCGCCCTGCTCGCTTAAACGGTATTTTACCGCGCCGTCCCCTTGGGTGCGGGCAACCGTTTCACCGTTGAAAAGCAGCGCAACGGAAACGTCCGCCGACTCTCCGTCTACCCATACGTCAATGGGTTCTAACGCCAGCGTATATCCCACGCCGTATTCGTCGCCAACGGCAACTGCTTCAAAGGTGACCTGCGCGTTTGCCTTAGGCGTATCGGAAGGGATACACGCTAACGCGCCGCAAGCCGAACCCAGCGTGAGTACGGACAAAAACGCCGCAAGCCTTTTTTGTAATGTTTGTTTTCTCATACGTTCTCCTTATCAACCCTTCAAGCCGCCCATGGTCAGCGAATTGAGCAGCCATTTTTGCGCGATTACCCAAAGCAGGGACGTCGGCACGGCAAGCCAAACGAACGCCGCCAAAACCTGCGGGTCGGTGTGCCGTTTAGACGTTGCGGACTGTTCAAAATAATACACGCCGTACGCCAAATTCGGTGTACTCGGTAAATAGGTAAGAATGGTCGAATAATCGTTCCACGAACCGATAAACGACAACACGAACAGCGAAAATAAAATGGGAAACATCATGGGCAAGAAAATCTTGAACATGACGGTGTAATGTCCCGCTCCGTCCATAAACGCCGCTTCGGCGTAGCTCCACGACAAGGCTTTTAAAGCGTTGTACAAGAGTACGAAGTTAAAGCCAAAGCCGCCTGACGCCGTTAAGATATGCAGCAGCATATTATCGTAAATCCCAAGCACTTTACGTACCTGTAACGACGCGCCCAGCGTACCGACGACGGGAATAATCATAGTCAAAATTGCCGTATTGTAAATGAGCTTTTTACAGGGGAAATCGTACTTGGAAACGGCGTACGCGGTGATAAACTGCGCAAACACGCCCATAAACGCCGTCCCGAGCGCAAACACCGCGCTGTTGTAAAACATGCCCCAGTAATCAAAAGTAACCAGCTTATGGGTATGCGGTTGCCAAACGTCTTTAATTTTCAACGCTTCAAACGCATACGGGTAGTTACTCCACATCCAGTACCCTTCGGACGGAAGTCCAAACGGATTCATCAAATAATCGTAATCGTCTTTTAAAGAGTTAATCAGCATCCAAACAATGGGCACGACCAAGGACAATGCAAACACCGCCATGATAACGCCGATCGTCCCCAGTACGACGGCAGAAACGACCGATTTGGTTTCTATTTTTCTTTCTCTCACTTGTTTAATCATTTGTCGGGTCCACCTTTTCCAAAAATGCTTTTAACCCGAAGGTAATGGGGATAGAGATAAAGGTACAAAACAGCCCAAGCGCCGCCACGTAGCCGTACCAAACTGCCCCGTCGTACATAATTCGACGGAAAATGAAATACCCAACGTTATACACGGGTGTGGGCGCGTCGTAGTTCCAAATCAAGAACACAGGACCTGCGTTACTCAAAAAGCCCGATATGCCCGTAACCAGATACGTCGTCAGCGTAGGGAATATCATAGGAAGGACGATATGCCAAAGCTCCTGCAAGGACGTACAACCGTCCAAGCGCGCGCTTTCGATAATTTCCTTATCAATCCCGTTCATGGTGTTGGGATAAATGAGCATTGCCCCTGCAAATCCCGTCCAAAGGGAATAGAACAGCGAAACGCCGTACACGGTATCGGGGTCACTCATCAAATCGGGAATGACAAGCCCAAACGCCTTTTCCAACATATTCGGCATAGCGTATACGAATCTTTTAAATACCAACCCCATAATCATACCCGAAACGATACTCGGGATCATGACGATAATACGGAAAGCCTTGACGCCGCGGAATCCGCGATACACCACGTATGCAAACAAAATGGTCAACGGGTAAGAAAGAACGCTTGAAATGAGATAGTTTCTTATCGCGTTGAAAAAGGAAGTTTGCAAAAGCGCTTCCGAATCGCAAAAATCCGTCCATACCGCTTGAAAGTTGGAAAGTCCGCTCCACGTCCACTCAAAATCTTTATTCAGCGTCTGAAACGCAAGCAAAATCGATTGCGCGTTGACGATAACGTAAAAGATAATAAACTGCAAAATCGGATACGCCAACAAGCTGATGAGAAACAGACCTTGTTTCCAGTCCGCCTTTTTCTTTCTTGCCTTTAAAACGCCTTCCATTAACCCATAACCTCTTTATAAAGCGCTGCCCAGCTCGTCGCGTTATGCTCCGCGCGCAACGCCGCTTTAATCTTTTCCGACCACGAAAGCACTTCTTCTTGCGTATCGGTATTCTTTGCTCTGTATACGCTGTATACGTTGGCATAGTCCACTTTTTCCACCGTCATATTCCAAGGTTTCGGCGCGTTGGTCGACGTGTAATTGAGCGGCGATAAATATCTGTACAGCTCAGGACAAATGATATGTACTTTATCCGAGTGTACGATTTCGTAATAGTTGCGCGCAAACGGCGTCAACGTCTTTAACGTTTCCGCGTCGATATCAAAGTTATACGCAGGCATAATCCCCGATACTTTGGTAAATTCCATCAAGCCTTCGTCGCTCGCGAAATAGGTAAGAAAATCCAAAATCGCTTGATTTTTCGCGTCGTCCGTCGATTTAACCGCAAAGATACTACCAAACGTGTTGACGGAGAATACCGATTCGTCCTTAGGCATTTGCTGTCCGTCGATATACGGCAAGGGCAAGAAACGAAAATCACGTTTGCCGTAACCTACTTTGGGGTTTCTCGTTCTATTTGCGTGGGTATCGAAGGTAACGCGCGCTTCGTTTTCCCACCAACAACCGTTGACCGTCATAGCAATACGCGCCTTTTCGTCGTAGCTGTAAATGAATTTACTTTCCGATTCGGTGTGCGACGCGCCCTTTTCGGGTTTGCAATAAGCGTCCGTTTTGTTATACCCTGCATAGAAGACGTATTCGTTCAAAAAGTCGATTGCCTTTTCCTTGCCTTCGCCTTCGGTGTATACCTTATACCCCGTTTCGGGCGTAATCGTTACGCTTTCACCCGTGGAAGGTTTATACATTTTTCCGTTATAGGAATAGGCGGTGCGATAGCTTTCCACCCCTTCGTATTGCGCCCATATCGCATTGAGAATATGGTCTGTACCGGCAGACGCAATTCCGTCGTACAAAATATACGGCCACATACCCGCGTCTCTAATCTTCCCAAGGAGCGTACCGTATTCGGCTACCGTTTCCGGCAAGCCGTCGTCGTAGTTCCCTTCAATCCCGTCCTTGCCTTTGGAAAGTCCGCTTTCCGTCGTTTGGTCTTTTTTCAGCCAACCCTTTTGCTTGAACAAATCGTGGTCGTACACAATCCCCGAAGTACCCATGGTATAGGGAATTGCGTACTGCGCGTTATTATGCGTCCACGCACTTTCCAAAATTTCCGCGTTATAGAATTTTTCCTTGACGGTGCGCTCGGGCTTTGCCGCGTCGGGCTTTGCCGTCCAAACGGAAGAAAGATCCAAAAGTTTGCCCGTAGTTTTCAGCGTCATCAAATCGCTTTCGTCGCGAATAAAGATGTCCGCGCCGCCAACGCCGCTGATGATTTTTTGCGACGTAGTCGAAACCGATTCCAAGGAATCCTGAATTTTAACAAATTGATAATCCCCGTCCAACGTTTCGTTATACTTGTTCAGCATGGACACCAACCAGTCCGTACCAAATCCCCCGCCGTAGCAAGAAATGAGAATGGGCGTTTTGCCTTCTTGGATAGAGTTTTGCGTCAAAGAGCTGGACGACGTATCCCCACCGCCGCACGCCGCAAAAGCGGACGCGCACGTGCAAAGCGCCAACGTCGTAGCAAAGAATTTCACTAATTTGTTTTTCATAAAAGTATTCTCCTTCTTTTTTTTCCTACGCTAAGCCGATATTGCCAGCAGCGTAGAATTTTCCTTTTACTAAAATATTATACCATATATACGCATATGCGTGCTATAATGATTTTCCTTTCTTTTTTATACGATATTAACATTTAAGCAGCCCAAAAAAATTTTTTTAAGCACAGAAAAATAGCAAAAAAGTCGTTGTTTTTTATACAATATATAATAATATACCCCCAAAAAAGAAAAAAAGCGCCGCAACGCTTTTTATACAATCTTGTTTAATCTTGCTTTTTTTATAAACGATTTTAACCCTGAAAAGTTTATTTTATTCCACCCTTTATACTTTCTTGATTTTTTACCCGTGTGTCCCAAATTTTACTGGGGGGGGACGGGATTGCCTATTTTTAGAAACAAGCAAGACAAGGCGAATGAGCATTTGTTGACGGGAGCGTACATAGACGTACGCGACCGAAGCAAAGCGGAGTTCAACGACGTATCGCGCCGTTTATAAGAATAGGCAGGTGCCCCGTAAAAAAATAAACTGCCCTACGCTAATAGGTGCAGTTTATTCTACCGTTTCTAATAAAAAACTAACGGGACGGAAACCGTCGTTACAGGAAATCATAGCGGAATGTTCGTTCTTCATCCAACCGTCATAGAAATTGCCACCGCCTTCCGCCAGCGTTTGCACGAATTGCCGCATACTTTCCCACGCGCTATCGCAAAGTCCCGCAGGGCGCTGCGCGTTTTCCGAAAGAAAGCTTTGCCCCAAACGCAAATCGCAAGCATGCTCTATCGGGTTTTCATAGCACGCAATCAAGTCGTCGTAGCGCGCCTTTTTCATGACCGTTATCCTTACTTTTTTCATACGCTTGCCCGTATCATAGCGAAATATTCTTCCGCTTCTTCTATCGTCATTTCGTAATCGTTTTCCAAGGCTAAGCGCAACAGCTCTTCCGCGCTTTGTACCGCCAAGGCTTTTCGTACCAACTCGTCCGTCAATAACGACATAGTTTTCTCCTTCGTAGCTCTATCCTTATCGGCAACCGCCGCAGGTGCGGCAATTTCCCGAACATTTTTTACTCGCTTTTCCCGTCGCGGAATACATATCCCCCGAATAATCTCTTGCCGTTTCTCCGCCGCAATCGGGGCATTTGACTTCATCCGTGTACGAACGAACAAGCTCGTCAAACCGTTTTCCGCAGTTCGTGCATTTGTACTGTAAAAAGGGCATACCCGTTTACTCCTAAATCATTTGTAATTATTATACTCCTATTCAGCGGATTTTGCAAACGTTTTACGCTTACAAAACGGCTTTTCCTTCCAAAAAGCTATCGAAAAATCCACGCACGTCCAAGCCGCAGCGCTCGTACGCGCCGATTAAGCTATCCGCCGTGGCGATAGCAAAACGGTTTTCCGCATAATATTTTTTCAAGCCCGCCAAAAACGCGTCGTCGCCCACGCTTTTGCGTAGCGTATCCAACATCACCACGGGCTTATCGTACGCAATACAACGATATTCGTAACCGCTGACGTATTCTTTCAAATGCCTTGTCATTTTGGTGTCCGTCCTGCCAAGCACGCTACCGTACACGTCGTAATAAGAGCGGTATTCTTCCAACGCTTCTTGCACCAGCATTTCTCTCGTCAAACCGTATTTTTCATATTCTTGAAAAAACATTACCGACGAATACTCTGCCAACCCTTCGTCCTGCCAAGCGTTTTCTATTTGGTCGCTGCCGACAATCGCATACCACCATTGATGCGCCGTTTCATGCGCCACTACACGTGGAATAACCGCACCGTCCAAGCAATCGGAAAGCATGGTAAGGCAGGGATACTCCATACCGTCGCAAGCAAAACCCGTTTGCGCAACCGTGTACGTTTCATAAGGGTACGCCCCAAACGTTTGGCAATAATAGTCAAACGCTTCCACCGCGCTATCCAGCGTTTGCGCGGCGTTTTCTTCGCGATAATAGCAATACCGTACCGTCGTTTTCCCGACCTTTTTGCTTTTGACTTTATAATTAGACGAGAGCACCATGGCAAAATCGCGCACGGCGTTTGCCGATAACACGTATTCCTTTTTACTCTCCAACGTTCGCTCGCTGACGATATCCCCCGTCGCCGCTACGGCGTAGTCCTTGGGGAGCGTTATTCTCACCGTATAATCGGCGCAATCTTGATAAAAGGGATCACCGTCAGCGTAATAAACACATTCGGCAAAGCCGCCGTTTTTCACACCGCAAAGCGCAGGAAAAAAGTTGCCTAAATTGACGGTGTTTTCCGTTACGCCCGTACGGTGCTTTACGCTAGCAAGCTTTAATAAAAATCCGATATCCAAAACCACTTGTTCGCCGTTTGCAAGCGGGCGTTCTAAATAGGCGTATAGGATATTTTCATCTTCGCCCATGACTTCCCAGTTCTTTGCGCCGTTTACGCTAGACACCACCATTTCCCCATAGCTTTCCCCGTCGTAATACGCCGCGCTTTCGTACTCCTTGGAAACGGGTTTATACAAGGCGTCTTTGCGATAGGCATTAGGGTACATTTGCAATTTTAACACGTCCAGCTCTTTTCCCAAAGTATTCTCAAAGGTGAGCTTTACCGTCCCTGCCAAAGTGGCGTTTTCAGGGCTATATTCCACGTTAATCTCATACCTGCTGCCCACGTTTGGTGTTTTTTCACAAGCACAAAGCCCATAAAAACAACCTGCCGTCAACACGAAAATCAATCCCATACTGCACGCTTTTTTCATCATATCCATTCACTCCTTTGTCTATCCTATGCCCAAAAGCGTGAAGATATGATAAAGGGAACGGACAATCGTCCATTCCCTTTTTTGCTTTGTATTCGGTGTTATTTATTTTCGGGGTTCGGGAAAGAATAAACGTCTTTTCTCGGACGCTTAATCCACTTACCGCGAGTGAAATCGGGAATTGCCTGCGGCGCGCCGCCTTGGGCAATCGACTGTTCGGTAATTGCCGTAATACACATCCACGACGCCGCGTCGTATACGTCGATAGGCATTTCTTCGCCGTTTAACACGCAACGGAAAAATTCCTTGAACATGAAGTAGTCCATACCGCCGTGACCGAGCGTTCTTTGCTCGTCGTCGATATTTCTCCATTGTTCCACTTGATACGCTTTATACGTTTCGTCGTTAGCGTTGTTTAAGTATTTGCCGATTGTCTTTTCCACGTCGAAAAATTCGTGTACGTTATGCGTTTCTTCCAAGAAAATCATATTCGCTTCTTGGTTGCAAAGCCCTTTCGTTCCGCGTACGGTAAATTCTCGGGAGTAATATTTCGGCAGCGTCGTATCCAGCGTCAAAGAAATGGTTGCGCCGTCCGCGCACTTGATAATCGTATTTACGATATCCCCTTGTGCAAATTTTCTACCCGCCAACGATTTATCGGGATTTTTTTCGGACGTAGCGACAAATTCTTCTAATCCCGCCGCCTTACTTGCCACCGAAACCAGCGTCAGCATTTTATTACCGCGGTTAATGTCGAGAATTTTGGCGATAGGCCCTAATTCGTGCGTGGGATAGTTTTCGCAATTTCTCTTTAAGTAGTTATCTAAGCGATAATGTCTATTGACGTAACCGCCGCAAACTTCGTCGCGTAAATCGTGGCTATACGCGCCGTGACAATGTACGACTTCCCCAAGCTTTCCTGCACGCACAAGCGACGTCGACAACAGCTCGAAACGGTCGAAACAGCAATTTTCCATCATCATAATGGGCGTTTTCGTTTCTTCGTATGCACGGACGAGCTCCCAACATTCTTCCACGTCGTACGCACCGCCGACTTCCATTGCCGTAATTTTACCTGCGCGCATACTTTCTATCGCCATGCGGATATGCTCGTCCCACGACGACGCCACCAGCACCGCTTCCACTTCCGTATCCGCAAGCAGCTCTTTATAATCGTTATACGCTTTGGGCGTATTCCCTTGCTTTTCTTTTACGATATCGCAAATCTTGTCCATACGGTCTTGATAGCTATCACATACCGCTACGATTTCCGCTTCTTCACAAGCAAGGATTGTTCTCGTCAAACCCGATCCGCGCTGTCCTAAACCGATAACGCCCATTTTTACTTTTTTCATTGTTCGTCCACCTACTATTTTTATATTTTTACCCAAAAACACGTATACGTGTTTGATTTTTTGTTACATATGCGACATTGTAATCAGCTGCGTGTAGCTGTTATGTCCCAACCGTTTGCCGCCAAAATATTCTAAAATTTCTTCTTGTAATTCATCTAAGCTTTCTATCTCACCCGCAAGATACGCCTGCAAACGCCCTTTACAGGTGCGGACACGTTGTATCAAACCGCCGATACGCGCGTCCTGCACTTCAAAGCCGTGCGCTTTATTTTCCTTATACCAAAGTAGAGCAAAAGCTTGGTGGAATACCTGCAAACGGCTTTCCAAAGCCGTCATTTCGTCCACAAGCTTGCCCAAAGCCGCGCGGTCGCCGTTTTGGTACGCTTTACGCACGCGAATACCAAGCTCCGCCTTGATATCCAACACCTTGCAAAGCTTGGACGTGCAATCAAAGATATAGCCGTATTCTTTGGCGCGCGTCGCCGCTTCGGCGAGCATATCCGCATACTTGCCGTACGTAAACGTGGGGAAGTTGGATATATTTTTATCCAGCCAACCCATAAACGGGTCGGCATACAGCATAGCTTTCGACACCGCCAAAGGCGTGGTGATATCGTATTCTTCATACGGTTTATTCGGAAGATCAAGCAACGCAAAATCGGCATACGAAACGCCGAACGTTTCTTCAAAGCCTTTGGCTATCCTTTCGTCGTCGAAGTTACCGTCCGCATATTGACGAATGGCGTACAAACCGTGCAACATAGCAAAAAACGAACATTCTTTACCGTTATCTCCCCACATGGTGATGAGTACGTTTTTAATCCCCTTTTCTACTACGCTTTGCATAGCCGGTTTCATAGACGCCACCGTTTGCGATAACAGCGGCGCAAACCCTACCCACGTCCATGCGCCGCCCGCAAACCATACGTCGTGACCAAATTCCAAATGTCTATCGAACAATCTATCGTACGAAGGTTTATCGGTGTGATAATAATCCCAGTACGTAAGATCCACGTTTTCAGGCAAACATTTTTTAACGTGTTCAGGGATTTCCCCGTTTCCGTAATAATCGCCATTTGACGCAATACGGAAGAACATATCGCTCCACATATGCGCTTTAAAGCCGTATTTTGCGGCAATTTCCGCCACTTTCTGTAAATGGCGTACAAGCAAATCGTACCGTTCGACGTAGCCGTGCTTATCCATGTATTTTCCACGACCGACCATATGCGCTTCGTCCATACCGATATTCACGTTTCTTGACGTAAAGGTATCGGCAAGCATAGCAAAAATCTTTTCAATGAGTTCGTACGTCTTCGGTTCGTCAATAAGTAAAATATCGTTGACGTCAACCATATCGTAATACGCAGGGTGGCGTACAAGGTTAGTAAAGTGCGCCAGCGTTTGAATACAGGGAATAAGCTCTATGCCCTTTTGCGTCGCATACGCGTCTATTTCTTTGAGTTCTTCCGCCGTATATCTACCGCGCAAATACCCAAAATACGGTTCGCCGTCTAACTCATACGTGTCTTCACAATACAGCTCTAACGTGTTGTAGCCCATTTTCGCAAGACAATCGATCATGCGTTTGACCTGTTCCACCTTCATAACGGCGTTACGGGACATATCTAGCATAACGCCAAAACGTTGATATTGCATACATATTCTCCTTATCGGTGCAATTATAAATCTTTTTTACTTGCCTGTCAATCGTTTGAACGAATTTTTAAAAAAAGAGCAAAATAATTACTATATTGTGCAAAATAATTACTATACGTTAGCTGCGTTTGCGTTTTTTATCTTTTCTGCCTTCTAATTTCGTGGGCGCTTGGGTATCCAACGGCGCAGCTAAAAGCTGCGGATATTTCTTACAAAGCATCTCCCAAAGCACGTCCGCCGACGCTTCCGAACCGTAATACTTACGGTATGCAAGCGCATTGTCCTGCAACGTTTTGAGCTTTTCAGGCGCGTTAAGCCATTCTTCTAACTGTTCGACAACGCGTTTTGGCGAGAATATCTTCACCGCGTTTTTCACGTCTTTGATATAATACTCCGCATTATCCCGTTCCATAGACGTCGCATATTTAGTGATAATCGACGCCAAACCGAAGAAGGCTGCTTCTGCCACGGACGAAGCGCCGCTCTTGCCTAAGAACACGTCTGCCGCCGCCAAGTATTCCAACGTCTTATCGCAAAAACCTTCCACAATCAGGTTGCAATTTTCACCCGTTTGCAAATTAGAAAGCTTTTTGTACAGTTTTTCATTTTTTCCGCAAATAATAACTACGTTCAACGGCAAATCTTTCTTCGCAAGCAGCGTAGCGATTTTACCCATTCTACCCAAACCGTAGCCGCCTTCAAACATGACGATCGTCATTTTATCTTCGTCAAGCCCCAGTTGGCGACGGTTGATTTTTTTATCCATAGGAATATCAAACGCTTCTTTTCGGATAGCAAACGGCACCATCCGCAAATTATCCGTATTATAACGGCGTTTGTATTTTTTCAACGTACGTTCGTACCCGCGTTTGGAGTTCATCAGCGTCATGTCCGAACGATAGTTAAACAGCGGAATGGTTTGCACGTCGGGGATATACGTAACCGTAAGCGGTTTATTGTTTTGAATTTGTTCTGCGTAATAGTTGGTAGACCAATGCGTACTGACGACCATATCGGGGTCAAGCGCTTTCATATGCAACAACGCTTGTTCTCTCGCCCCGGGCACGTACGCGTCCATGATAATCTTAGACAGGAACGTCGCACCAAGAATGTCCATCATATACATATTCAAATAGCCGTACACCCAGTTGCGGTTATATTTTTTCACTTCACGGACAAAGCTTTCTTCCAGCGTAAGCAAGGATTGCTCGTTAGTTTCGCTAAAAAACCGAGAACGGATAACCGTACAACGATCCCCGTACTTTTCTTCAAACGCGTCCGCCAAAGAGCGTTCAGGCATAATATGACCCATACCTGCTTCGACAAACGCAAACACGACGCGGGGTTTTTCTACGCCGTTTACCTTTTCCAAGGTCGTACGGGTGTTGCGTTCTGCCGCGCGGAGCTTTTCTACCTTTCGGCGCACGTCTGCTTCTATCGCCACCAACATGGCAAGATACAAAAACGTAAATTGCGCTTTAAAGAAAATAGTATCCAATAGCGACATTGCCAAAAATCCACATATGGATAATACGATAAACGCGCGCGAGATGTCCGCCTTGGAAAGCATCACGCGGAGCACGCCCAAAAGATGTATCGCCATAGCGATAACGCCCACGATTCCGCAGCTACCTAAAATTTGGAAAAGCAGGTTGTGCGCCAAATAGGAATACGCGCTGAAAATACCGTTGTTGGGGTTGCCAAACTGCGCAACACTTTCTCGAAGGTCTACGGTAAAGCCGCCGCCGAAAACGGGATTTTCCAAGAAATAGCCCCAGTATCTTCCCCAAATCGTCCAGCGTCCGCTGCTGACGTCGCCACCGGCTTCGCCCGTGCTTTCCTTTTCGATAAAGTAGTCGAAAAAGTACTGAAACGTATCCGTTTTCCAAAGCACAAACAAAAGCACCGCGATAATACTGACTGCCGCCAACAGGACGTAAAATACCTTACGACGGGTCTTACGTTCGCGGAAAGCAATAATCAAGCCGACTAAAATTTCCACGCCCGCAACAATCATTGACCCACGCGCCAACGTGAAATAAATTGCCGCCGTAGCCACTAAGGCAATACTCAGCCAAAAGAGTTTCATTTTATCCGAGCGGAGCATTTTATAAAACCAAGCGGGTATCGTCATGGCAAGATAACTGCCAAAATCCAAGCTCATGCCCCAGCCTGAAAGGATATACACCTTCCATTTAGAGCTCAAAATCAAAAATCCGCCGAAACGCGTTGCGTAAATATAGGCAAGCAACGCCATAATATAAAACATAATGGTTAGCATGACGTTGGCAATATAATCAAAGCTAAACGTATCGTAATCGAGCGTCGTCGATAAAAACAAATACACAAAGAAGAAGGTCGCCGCTTGCACCGCGCCAAAGATAAGGTTAGCCTTTTCGTCGCCGCCTGCGTCTATCCCCGAAAGCAAGAACGACACCGCCACCATGCTAATGCCGATAAGCAGTCCGCGCGGCGAGAACGCGCGCTTGAAATCGCCAAACGTAAGCAAACGGAATAATAGTGCCGTTGCAACCATTGAGCCAAAGATTGCCGCCGTAAAGATAAAGGCGGGCGAGCCGTAAAATTTAGACGCTTCGCCGACAAAATAATCGCACTTGCCAAGCAAATGGAAACCCGACGCATTTTTCGCGGGGCTATTTTGTATAGATACGCAAAACGTCGCCATACAAAGGATAGGAACGGTGCCGTTCGTGCCTTTACAGAAAAGACAAATATAGACGAAAATCAGCGCAAGCACGGCGAAACCGACTAAGTCCCACCCCATTGCCTGCACGACGAAAATAAACACGGCAAGCAGTCCTAAAAACCAGCGACTGCTTAAAAACCGTTCTATGGCACGTAATACCCCGACGTTTTCCGCCAAGTACGTTATATTGTCTTTAATACTTTTTATCATACTGCAATTCCGCTACTCATTCCCACGCTTATAAAGCGAGTTGTTTCATGAATCCTTCTTTATTCTCTCTTGCCGTCGTCGTCGGTCTGCCAAGGTCTTCTCTCGCCCCGATAGAGCATTTTACTTCAATCAAGAAAAGTTCGTTGGCTGTTTTTGCATAATACAATTGATCATCTAAATCGCCCCAAGAATTGACCGATACCGCCTTTTTATAGCCGCAGGCTTTTGCCATTTGTACAAAATCCAGCTCCTGCGCTACCGTCGGCATACCGCCCACCGTTTCGTGCGCGCCGTTATTGATAACGATATGCACGACGTTTTTGGGTGCGTTTGCCCCCAGCACCGCCATGCTGCCCATATGCATAAGCACCGCGCCGTCGCCGTCGATAATCCATACCTTTTTATCCTTTTTTTGCAGGGCTATCCCCAAAGCAATAGACGAACTATGTCCCATAGAACCCACGGTAAGAAAATCGTAGCCGTGTCCCTGTCCGTTGGCTTCACGGATTTCAAAGAGCTCACGCGAAGCCTTACCCGTCGTGGAAACGATAGGGTCTTCGCCCGTTACGGCAACGATATGACGAAGGATATCTTCACGCGTCATGTCGTTTTTATTTTTATATTGAACCTTGCCGTCGAACTGCAACGCGCCTTTTTTCACGACGAACGCCACCTGCTTGCCTGCTGCAAGTCGGGGCTGCCATTTTTCAAGCTGCGCCTGCACTTCTTCTTCCGTCGTTTCCTTGGAAATGACAAACGTTTGAATATCCATATCTTCCAAAAGCTTGATGGTAACTTCCCCTTGATAGATATGCTGCGGTTCGTCGTGCACGCCCGGTTCGCCGCGCCAACCCACGATAAACACGCAGGGAATCGCGTATACTTTATCGTTCATAAGCGACGCTACGGGATTGACTACGTTGCCGATACCGCTGTTTTGCATATACACGACGGGCACTTTTCCCGTCGCCAAGTGATACCCCGCCGCAAGCGCTACGGCGTTGCCTTCATTTGCCGCGATAACGTGCTTATCGGAAATGCAGTATTTTTGCATCAGATAATCGCAAAGCGGACGAAGTTGTGAATCGGGTACACCCGTAAAAAATTCAAATGTGTTTAAGAAATCGAGTTTCATGACTTTTTCTCTCCTTTCATAGTCGTAAATAAACCGATAATTTTTTTCCGAAGTAAAATGCATACGACGACGATTACCGCCAAAACGATATACCGCACAATCGCATAGCCGTAAATGAGATTACTAAACAGCGCAATTAGCACGACGGCAAGGGACAAAACGCCGATATAGCGCATGTTATAAATATTCCGTCCTACCACTTTGCGCATAGCGAAATAATCAATCGTCGCTTGCACGAAGTAACAGAATATCGTCGTATACCCTGCCGCTAAATACCCAAACTGCGAAATGAAAATATAATTGAGTACGATATTCAAAACCGTCGAAGTCAAGCTAGCTATCATAACGTACTTGGGCTTTTTATAATAATACACCACGTTGGCGTAAATATAATATTGTACTTGGAAGAATACGCCGCCGACGATAGGCGGTATCGCGTAAATGGCTTCCATATAATCCGCCGTTGCCATAACCGCCACCACTTCGGGCGCAAGCATAATCAGCAGTACGCACACCGTGGCAAATAACGTCAAAAGCGGTAACGTCACACGGGAAATGGGCTCGAAGTCTTCCTTTTTACACTTTTCGTAAGTATAGGGAATAAGTGAAGAATTGATAGCGCCCCATACAATCGTCACCACCGCCGCCACCGAGTGGGCTACGGAATAGTACGCCGTTTGCGCGTCGCCAACCAACCACGAAATCATCAGCTTATCCGAGCTCCCCAAAAGATAAACGGATAAATAATGGGGAATGAGCGGCAAGTTAAAAAGCAGCGCGGCTTTCCAGTACGTAGTATTGATTTTGCACTTGCTTTTTACGGCAAGTACGATATAAAAGACGACGTACACGCAAATGAGCGCAATCTCCGCGCCGAAAATTCTCCCGTATACGGGGGCGGACGGATTTGCCAAAATGCAAACAATTGCCGTGAGCGGAGATAAAATGGACGCGCACACGGATACGCATACGGTAAGTTTATACTTTAATTCATAGCGTTGTTTGGCTTTCCAAAAGTTATACGCAGGCTGTACCATAAATACGATACACATGAGTACGATAAAAGCAAAATCCAGCTTTAACCATTCAGCTATCAAGGGATATAAGCACAGCAATATTCCCGAAAAGCACAGGGTGATAATGTTGGAAAGAATGAGCATGGAAAAGGAATATTCGTCCCGTTTTTCGGGATAGTCCACCATGCCGTTATTAAACACGCCGTACGAAAGACAAAACATTGCCATAATTCCGAAAATTTCCAACCACGTCATAAATACCGAAGTTTGTCCGTATTCTTCGGGTAATAACAGCCGCGTATAAATGGGCGTTACGATATATGAGATACCGCTAGCGACAAAGCTGGCAAACGCAAACGCGATAGACGCCTTCACACTTTGCGGTAACTGTTGTAATTTACGGAATATGTTCATAGCCTTTAAACGTTCACAAATCTAAAATATTTTGATATATTTCTTTCAAGCCCTTAGAAACGTCTACGGGGTTGTTTTTCAATCTATCGGTATTCACCGACGCCACTAAAATATCCAAATCGGACGGCTCTGCTTTGGGCGCGCTTATTTGCAAGTCGGCAAGCAACTTTTCAAACACGGCAATCCCTTCTTCGACGGTATTTCCGCCAAGCGCTTTGGCAATTTCGTCAAATATGCTCTGCAAATAGCCCGCGCCGCGCTTGTCCGTGCAATCGTCTATATGCGCTTGCATATACCGCCAACACTTGGGCAAGCCTATCCCTACGGCGTGACCGTGCGGAATGGCGTACGTGGACGACATTTTATAGCTCATGGCGTGTACCGCCGTCGTCGACGTAATATGAATGGCTTGTCCCGCCAAGTTGGACGCTTGCATGATACGTTCTCTTGCGCAAGGAGTATTTTCAAACACGTATTCTCTTGCGTATTGCATCAAAAGCGCCGTTGCTTGCTTGGCAAGGGAAATGCTCTCGGCGGTGGAATATACCGACCACCAAGATTCTATCGCTTGACAAAGCGCGTCAAGCAGGGTGCATTTCTTTTGATACACGGGCAAGTGTTCTAACGTATCCGCGCACAAAATCGCATAATTTGGCAAAATGCTTGCATGGTGCACCGATTGTTTGATGCCGCCGCGATAAATGACGGCAAATCGCGTAGATTCGCTCCCCGTGCCTGCCGTCGTGGGCATGGCGATTAAAGGGATACCCGTATCCGTATATTCCTGCTCCAAATACAGTCTATCGTCGGGCATTTTGGCGTAGAGCTTAATACACTTTGCCACGTCAATGGGGCTGCCGCCGCCGACGGCAACGATTGCGTTACAGCCCTCTTTTCGATACAGCTTTACCCCTTCGCATACTTCTTCGTACTTGGGGTTTGACGTAAATCCGCCAAAGCGTACGCAGGGAATATCCAAAGATGCAAGATACGCCGCTACGGGCAATTTATCAAAGGAATTTCCACACACTAACAGGTATTTACTTACGCCCCATTCGCGCAAAGCGTCCCCTATTTTTTTGTAAGCGTCGTTGCCAAAAATAATCGTTTGCGCCACCTTATTCCTCCGGAATCAGGGTAATGATTTCTTTAATGGACATACACATATCGTCCGCTTCCTTTGCCCTGTGGTTGGTGAGAATGGTTTTCGCTACGTTTTGCATAGCGGGGAAACCGCTGCGGGTAAGTTGGTTTGCATAAATAACGACGTTCACCCCGCGTGCCTTGAATTCTTCTTCGGTAACCGAATTGAAAGACGTAGGCACAACGACGATCGGCGTAGCGCTGTCCTTTGCGCGGAATCTTTCCACGAATTCAAAAATTTCCGCAGGGTCTTTTTTACGGCTATGAATCATGATTGCGTCCGCGCCTGCGTCTGCAAATGCAAACGCACGCTCTAACGCGTCTTCCATACCGCGCTCTAAAATCAAGCTTTCGATACGCGCGCAAATCATGAAGTCCTTGGTCTTTTGCGCACGCTTACCTGCGCGGATTTTTTCGGAGAAGTTTTCAATGCTGTCCTGCGTTTGCTCCACTTCCGTACCGAACAGGGAGTTCTTTTTCAAGCCCGTTTTATCTTCGATAATCACCATGGATACGCCCATACGTTCCAAGCTTTTTACGGTATAAACGAAGTGTTCGGTAAGTCCGCCCGTATCCCCGTCAAAAATAATGGGTTTTGTCGTAACTTCCATGATATCGTCAATCGTACGGAAACGGGACGTCATGTCGACAAGCTCGATATCGGGCTTACCCTTTGCCGTACTATCGCAAAGACTAGACACCCACATGGCGTCGAATTGATAGGTTTTACCGTCCTGTAAAACGGTGGTCTTTTCCGCAATCAAGCCCGTAATACCGCTGTGCGCTTCGATCGCCGTAACACAGCCCTTCATGGCAAGTAACTTTTTCAATCTGCCACGGCGCGCGTCGGGCATAGCGAGCTGTAACCGGGAGTTCTTTTCCAGCTCGTCGTATTTTTCGTCTTTGGAATAGGGATACTCGATAAGCTCGCCGCCGTAGCTTTGCAAAACAGCCAGCACTTCGTCGCGAATGGGTTTTTGGAAACCCGTTTTCCAATCGTCGCCGTGTACGACGTAATCGGGCTTTAAGTCCGTCAAAATGTTTTTATAGCTAAGCTCTTTTTGTTCCACAACCGCCGCTACGCCGTTGATATTTTCAAACAAGGATTTACGTTCGGCAAACGGCATTAACGGGAAACGTTTATAGCTTGCAATCGCTTCGTCCGATAAAACGCCGACAATCAATCTGCCAAGCTTTTTGGCTTTTTTGATAATGGCAATATGTCCGCTGTGCAGCATATCGGTGGAAAAGCACATATACACCGTTTTGTCTTCCAGCTCTTTCACTCTCGCCGCGACGATTTCCAAATCTTCGGGCGTATCGATTTCACCACAAAGCTTGTCCTGAACGTCCAAGGGCATAATCACGCAAGCGTCGGAAACTTGGTTAAACGCGTTCTCCGCGTAGCATTTTCTATTGTCCGATTCGCAGAATTTGCAAATTTCGTCCAGCCAAACGTTCCAATCTTTTTTGTTCAATTTATATAAGGGCTGCGCCGCCAAAGCGTCGTCAAAAAATTCAATGCCGACCTTTTTAATTTGCCCGTCTTGAATCACCGCTTTAAAATCTTTTTCAGGCAAAGGCAACGTGGTGCTGACCGTCATGCAGCTGACTTCGCTTTCAAGTACCGAGTCAAATACGTCCGCAGCAAACACCAAATCCCCGTGCATAAGAACGATATCGTCGTCTTTGAGCACTTCTTTTGCACAATAGATAGAATAAATATAGTTGGTTTGCGCGTACAACGGATTGTTGACGAACGTAAATTTCAAAGGCAAGTGTAACGAACGGCAATAGTTGACGAGAATTTCGTCAAAATACCCCGTCGTCATCACCACTTCTTGAATGCCCGCTTCGGCAATCATTTTCAGCTGACGGGATAAAATGGTATCCTTTGCGGAAACTTCCGTCATACACTTGGGATGTTCGCTGGTCAAAACACCCATACGGTGTCCCAAACCCGAATTCAAAATCAATGCTTTCATGTATTTATTACCTCTTTTTTTGTTTTTCTTTTTTGTATAAAGTCCAGTACGTCGTCTACAATGCGTTCCGACGCCCGTCCGTCTTCTACGTTACCGATTTCGCTCAAAAACGTCTTGACGCCTTCTTGGTATTTTTGCCCGTCAAACGCAGCAATCTTATCGTTTAAGCCTTCGCTGTTTACCGCCGTGGGGAAAGGCAGCTTATCATAATCCAAGTAAAAACCCCTTTCGCTCTTTTCATAATGCTCTCTATCGGGGGCAAGCAAGAAACAGGGTTTTCCCGTCAGCGCATAATCGAAGATAGATCCCGAATAGTCGGAGATAAGTACGTCGGCGCAAAGCAGATATTCCGCCATATCGTCGTGCAAATTCCCGTTTAAGATACGCCCGCCGTATTTTGCCGCAATCCCTTCCACGTCAATGGCTTTAAGCACCATATGATGCACACGGAAAACAAAGCACCACTCACCGCCAAATCGTTTTTGCAAGGCGGAAAACAGTTTTTCAAAATCCCACTCGCTCATTTGTTTCACGCCGCTATACTCTACGCTGTTGCGGAAGGTCGGAGCGAATAAAACGACCTTATAGTTCTTTGCAACACCTAGCTTTTCCTTGACTCTTGTTACGTCAACTGTTTTATCTAATAAAATATCGTTGCGCGGCGTACCATACATTTTCACAGGAACGCTGTGATAATATGCCGATTCCAAAGCATTTTTGGTAAGATTGCAGCCTGCCACGATATAATCTGAACAGGTATAATAGCACGCTTTTCTTTCCGAGCCGCTTAAAGCGTCGATACCTATTCTTTTTAACGGCGTGCCGTGCCACGTGGAAATACATAATTGCGACTTTCTTTTTTTGACGAAAATTCTTCTTCTAAACCTTTCTAAAAAACCGTTTTCCGTGGATAAACGAAGACCTACGTAGTTATCCACGACGATTTGCGCGCGCATAAGATTGCGATAATAGTCTTTCGATTCATTTTCTACCGTTTGCACGTAAGAAGGAAATGTTTCTATGGTTTTGGAAGACGTTACCCATACGATATTCAATTTTGGCTCTCGCTGATATAACTTCTCAAAAATTGCTTTGGGATTATCGTTGAACTGTCCAGAAAAAGAATAAAACAGAATCGTCTTTTTTCGGACAGGCAACAAACGGTTCACAAAGCAAATCCATAGTTTTTTTAAGCCGTTCACTTATAAAATCTCCCATTTTTATTGACGTAAATTACACAATGTTATCTTTTGAAAATTTTCCGCGCCAACTTGGGCGAAATTAGAATACATAGCCCGTAGGCTTTACTCAACAGTTTATAACCGCTAAACAAATAATCCCATATCCCTTCTTTAATAATCGTACGGAATTTTGTTTCCACTTCGTCGTCATAATAATCGCAACTTACCATTTCTCTAAAAAAGGCTATCGTATTTCGTACCATATGACGTCGAACGTATTTGACAAACTTTGGATATTGCTTTTTCATGAATTGCAGAATATCTTCGGTAATATCGTAATAGTCTAACCGCTTGGGGTTGAAACCCTTTTTCGTGGTGCTGGTCGGATTATAGCGATAATAGTATTTCTTTTCGTTAATAAAGGAAATTTTATGCGCGCGGTCAAACCATTTATACGTCGTTCCGTAATCTTCGTAAATCTTTCCTTCGGGGAAAACAATCCCTTTCAACAAATCGCGCTTAAAGAGCTTTTTCCAAGGCGCAGCCATAAAAACCTTTTCTCTAAACAATAAGGAAAGGGCTTCTTCGGAAGAAAAAATTTCCTTTTCGGCAATACTGCCCACTTGTAATTTTTGGAAATTTTCCGTAAAACCGCAAGCCGCAATATCACAGCCTACAATGGTTTCGCCAAGCCGCTCAATGGTATCAAGAGCTATGCAATCGTCGCTGTCGATAAAAGCAACGTATTCGCCCTTAGCCATTTGGATCCCTAAATTACGTGCAGAAGACTGCCCGCCGTTAGATTTATGCACGACGATAATCCGTTTATCCTTTTGCGCGTATTCGTCGCAAATCAATCCGCTTTCGTCCGTAGAACCGTCGTCAATAAGAATAATTTCCAAATTACCAAACGTTTGCTGGCATACCGAGTCTAAACATTCGCGCAAATACGCTTGCACGTTGTAAACGGGAATAATGATAGATACCTTAAAGCTATTTTTAAACGAGCGTCCCTTTAACCCAGCGGATCGTTCGGTGAAAAATGCTTGCGATAAAAACACGATAGGGAAAATACGGTACACCTGTGCGTCTAACGAAATGCCTTCCACCGCAAAACCGACGATTGCCAAAAAGGCAATCAGATTTTTTGTTTTCGCCGCATGGCATAACGCTGCGCCAAACGCGAAAATAAGCAACACCAAACCGATAACGCCGCCTTCAATTAACGCATTGATAAACATATTGTGTGCCTGATACAAATGTCCCGACGGCATCTTATAATTAACTACCGTTTGAAATGACCCGTGCCCATAACCGAATAATTGATGCAAACTATCCGAACGGCTAAAAGTCAGTAACGCCTGTTCCCAAATTTTGCCGCGTCCAGATCCGCCGTCCGCCAACAAAGCCCCTATTTCCAAACGGGATTTCAAATAATCCGGTAACATGGCGTATACGAATGAAAGAATGATAAAAGCAACGATACCGACTTTTAATACGCTTTTCCATTGTCCGCTTTTCAATAAATACAGTCCCCAAACAAATACGACTGCCGCCGCCATCAACATAGCTCCGCGTGAGCCCGTAAATAAAATAATTGCCAAAAGAGCAAAAATACACAAACACGGAAACCATTTACGGTGCTTTTTCACGTCATTTAACAAATATGCCAAAATAAAACATAAACCGCAACCAAAATCGTTAGGATCCATTTTGCTTGTCAATGTAATGACCAGACGGAAATTTTTCGCCGTACTTAAATTGAGCAGCGCAACAAAAATAACGAACAGCGCGCTGATATAAACGGCGTTGCGGATATACTGCTTTTCCAAATCGGAATATTCCCGCGAAGCGGCAAGCAGCACAATAAACGCATTGAGCATAAAGGTGGTAATATACCACGATATTTCATACTGTCCACTCCAAATAATGCTGACAATCGTATATCCCATATACGCATATAAAAAGGTAAACTCTTTCTTAAACGAAAGTCGCATTCTTCGATTGATGTACGTTTCAATAATATAAAAGATAGCGATATAATTCAAAAAAGAAATATCCCCGATAAGCCCCGATAAACCTGTGGCTACGGGGAGTAATAATATATAGAAACACAGACTGTATATCTCTAATTTTCCGTGTTCATTTGTACGGACATCTCTCAAATTCTTTTGCATCATACGCTTATCCTATACATTTTCAAATCGTCTTATAAATTTCTAACGTATCCTTTGCTATTTTATCCCAAGTGAAATGTTTTTGTACGTACGTTATCGCGTTTTTGGATTTTTCCGCAAGCGTACCCTTTTCTTCTACCGCACGCTTTAACGCCAACGCAACACCCGATACCGACGTTTCCGCGCCCCAACCCGACGCGGCTTTTTCTACTTTTTCCGCAAGCGTCGTGCCTTTGGTTATTAAACAGGGTATTCCGTAAGAAAGAGCTTCTAATATCCCCAGCGGCATACCTTCCGAACGGGACGTTTGTATAAATACGTCGCCTTCTAAAAGCTTTCGTTCTTTCTCTTCGCCCGTAACTTCCCGATGCAAGCGCAAAATATCGCCGATATCCCGCTTAGCAATCAAGCTCTCCACGCGCGCAAATCTACCTTGATAATCAGGCCCGTACATATCCACCACGCAACTATTTTCCCGCAAAAATTCTTTTTGCATGGCTACGGCGTCGGCAAGAATATCCAAGCCTTTTATTTCCACTTCTAGCCTGCCGATATAGACAAAATGCACGCCCGTGGAAGAAAAGCTTTGCTTTGCCGTCTTCGGCATATCTATCCCGTTTGTACCCACGAAACGTTTTTTACCGAAACGAGTGTTTGCAAGCTCTCGTTCAGATAAGCATTGTACGGCTTTCGCGCCGCCGATAAAGCGGTTAAACAGCAAAATATTTGCCACCGTCTTTTTCAAACGTTTTTTTCTTTGCGCCTGTAAAGTAAGCTCTCCGTGCGGAATGATAATATACGGGATTTTCGCTCTTCTCAACACCTTGGAAATTTGCAAATATTCCTTTCGATAGGCTTCGTGAAAAACAACCAAATCGGGTTTATCAAACGGAGCGGACAGCTTAGAAAACGCAAACGGCTTTTGATAGGAAAACTGTTTCTCTACCCCGTCTATTTTTACGTTGGTAAGATTGATAAAGCCCACCGTTTCCAGCTTTTGTTGCGCCTTAATATGCTGCGGCACGACGACGCAAACGCCGTTAAACGGATTGTCTTTTATGCTTGCGAAATGCAAAATGACCATTACTCTTCGTCCTTATAATACGCCGTAAAATCGTGATGCGTTACCTGTTTTTCCTTGGGCGGCGGCGTCATGTAATCGCCGTATAAATGCGTAAGATATCTATCGTATTCCTTAAACGCTTGAAAGGTTCTATTCTCAAACGGCAACGCTACCGTTTCCGTGAAAATATCTTGCCCCATAATTTCTTTTGCGCGGTACGCGCCGCACATAATGCCTGCGTACTTTACCCCGTCAAACGGAATATCCCGATAGTATTTTTCAATTTTTTTCATGCGCTTGACAGGATTGATAAATCGACTGAATAGATAAAACGCAAAGCGAATGGGCTCGTACACCCAAGAGCGGGATTTGCTACGCGAAAACCTTTTCCAGTTTGCCGCCACCAGCAACTCTCGATTAAAACGTTGTTTTTCAAACGCCTTTTGCGCTCCTTTTTCCGTATCGCCCAAGCCGTCTATGGGAAAAATATCCACGTAAACCCCCAGCTCACAGCCGTAACGGTTGCCGACGTTTTCTTCCACTACCGTATTTCTTGCACAAGCTTTGGCGAACAAATAAATATACCGCTTATCCGTTTCATTTGCAACCAAACGGAAAGACGTTTCGTGCGCTTTGCAATATTCGATAAATTTATCGTAATCCGTTCTTGGCATAGCGATATCGATATCGTCGTCCCAAGGGATAAACCCTTTATGCCGTACCGCGCCAAGCAGCGTACCGAACGCCAAGGAATAGCGGAAATGGTTTTCCGCGCATATTTTATCAATCTCGGAAAGAATATTCAGCTGAATTTCTTTCATTTGCTCGTCGCCCACTTTTCTCATTTGCTTTTCCTTTTTATTTTTCTAAGCCAAAACGGCATTTTGATAAGCCCCCACAACGTACCTATCCCGTAGCTGATATGCAAAACCAAAAACAGGGAGGGCATTAAAAAGGCAAAACCGTTAAACCCGTCCGCTATTTGCGATAAAACGGTATTTGCTACGGCGAAGAGCGCGTATGCGCCCCACATGAGCGCGGCAAGCTGCCAAATGCCCAAAAACGCCAAAACCGTCGTTGCCAAAATCCCCAAAACAAAGCACAAGGGGATAAAGTGGTACAGCGAAAAGCACTTAGGGCAAACGCCCATGGTAAGCCCTATCCAGTACCCGTTGCCGTATTTTTGTTTCACCATACGTTTGAGCGAACTTCTCGCGTATTGATAGGAGCAGATATCGGGGTCGTAGCAAAATTGATATCCCGCTTTACGCATACGGTAGTGCATTTCGTTGTCTTCGGTGCGGAATAAATTTTCGTTATATTTCCCCACTTTATCGAACACTTCTTTTTTATACGCCGCATGGAATATCGTTTTTACGTACGATTTCTTTTCACTTCTTCTACTGGAATTGATACTGCTGCCAAACAAGGAATTTTCCGTTTGCAACAGCACCCTTCCCCACGCGGTATTATTTTCAATGCGGCAAGGCCGTATACCGCCGCAAATATCTTCTCCGCTTTCTATCGTCCTAACGTTCTTTTCCACAAAATCTTGGGGAATACGCGCGTGCGCGTCTACACGCAAAACGATTTCGCCGGACAAATGATCCAGCGCCACGTTCCAACCGCAGGGCAGTTTTTTCTTGGGATTGTCCAAAACCTGTACGCGGATATATCCCGTTTGCGCTTTTGCAAACGCCTGCATCAGCGCTTTGGTGTTATCCGTAGACGCGCTGTCGACAAGGACGATTTCCATTTTGTCCTTTGGATACGTTTGCGCCGCGATATCCGCAAGCAGGTCGGGCAAAGCCCGTTCTTCATTATAGGCAATAACAATGAAAGAAACCGTCAAAACGTCGCTCCTTTTTTTTATTTTTTCAAAACGGCAAACACCGTGCGGAACATAATCCCGATATCCCGCCAAAACCCGAATTTTTCTATGGCGGCAAGATTATATTTCATCTTTTCGGGCAAAACTTCTTCGACGTACGCTTTATCGACGTCTTCCGCCTGTTCCAACAATTTATCTTCGTCTTTATACAAAATACTCGCTTCCGACGTAACCCCTGCGGGCAATAACAGCGTCGCCATCATTTCAGGCGTGTAAGCGTCTACGTATTTGACGGCTTCGGGGCGAGTGCCCACAAACGTCATTGTACCGCGGAATACGTCAATCAGTTGACAAATTTCGTCCAAACGGCATTTGCGGATAAATTTCCCTACTTTGGTGATACGGCTGTCCCCTTTCACGGTAACGTGCGTGCCGATTTTGTCGGCGTTTTGCACCATGGTACGGAATTTGAAAATACGAAACCTTTTTCCGTACTGCGTTACGCGGAGCTGCCGATAAAACACAGGGCCTTTGGAATCCAGCTTAATGGCAATCGCTAAAATGAGAAAAACGGGCGAAAGCACGATAAGCATAAGCAGCGAAACGACGATATCAAACGCACGCTTAAAAAAGAGCGCGCAACGCTTTTTGCGTAAAATATCATAATATTTTTTCACTTCGTCCGTCTGCATTTCGACGGGGAGTTTTTCCCATTTGATAAGCCGCATTTATACGTACTCCCGTAAAATATCCACGTACGTTTTAATCACGTAATCGACGTCGTCGTCCGTAAGACAAGTATGCAACGGCAAAGTGATTTCGCTACAAAACTGCGCGTAAGCGTTGGGATAATCGGTAATGGAAAAGCCCAAGTTTTTATACGCCGTATGCATGGGCAACGGCTTATAATGCACGTTGCACGCCACGCCGCGTTCTGCCATTTTCACAATAATCTCGTTTCGTTGTTCAATCGTGATATTCGGCACTCTCGTAAGGTACAAATGTCCCGAAGATTGCCATGCGTTCGTGTAATGTTCCAACACCTGCACGCCAAGCGGCTTTAACGCTTTATCGTACGTTTGAATAATCGCCTTTCTTCTTTCCAGCATAGCCGCATAACGAGAAAGCTGCGCCAAGCCCATTGCCGCCGCCACGTCCGTCATATTGCATTTATACCAAGTTCCGACAATGTCGTATTCCCACGCGCCAAGCTGCGTTTTCGCCAAAGCGTCTTTGGACTGTCCGTGCAACGAAAGCAGCTGTAAATGGTGATAAATTTCTTCGTCGTCTATCCCTTCTATCGTTCTCCAAGTCAGCGCGCCGCCTTCCGCCGTCGTCAAATTCTTCACCGCATGGAAAGAAAAGGACGAAAAGTCCGCGATACACCCGACAGGCTTGCCGTTGTAGCTTGCCCCAAACGCGTGCGCCGTGTCCGCCATAATCGCCACTCTGCCCAACGCTTTTTGTATTTTGGAGTTGGGAGTAAACAGCGCTTTCTTGCTTTCCACGATAGCAAACAGCTTTTCATAATCGCAAGGCACGCCGCCAAGGTCGACGGGAATAATCGCCTTCGTACGCGGCGTAATTGCCGCCGCAAGCTTGTCGTAGTCCATTTCGTAGCCGTTTTCTTGTACGTCCACTAAAACAGGAATAGCTCCGACGTGGCAAATAACCGACGCCGAAGCCGTATACGTATAAGCGGAAGTAATGACTTCGTCGCCTTCGCCGACGCCAAGCACTCTCAGCGCAAGCTCCGCGCAAGCCGTTTGCGAATTTAAGCACACCGCGCGATTAACGCCGCAGTAAGCCGCCACCCGTCTTTCCAACTCTTTGGTTTTAGGACCTGTCGTAATCCAACCCGATTGCAGGGCGTCTACGACTTCTCTTATCTCCGTTTCGGATATATCCGGCGGAGAGAACTCAATTCTCTTACACATATTGCGTTCCCGTTACTCTATTTCCTTTTCTTTTGTTTTTTTTGTTTTTGCAACGCGCAGGGCTTCCGCCACCGAATCGCGCTTGTCAATGATATAGGTGGGCACGAGCTTTTTCACCGAACGTTTCATGTCGTCCGTTTCCGCATACGCTTCGTCGCAAAGCTGTTCCAAAGTCGACCAAAACCGCGTTTCGTTTAACGGAATAGGCTTGGCGATATTGATCATGCCGTTGGGCGTTTTGGTCAATCCTTCTTCTTCCATAAGCCGTTCTTCATACAGCTTTTCACCGGGTCGTAAGCCCGTGCATACGATATCAATATCGACGTTGGGCTCGAACCCCGAAAGCTTGATCAGGTTATACGCCAAATCGTAAATGCGGACGGGCTCGCCCATGTCCAGCACGAAGATTTGTCCGCCCTTGGCATACGCCCCTGCTTGCAAAACGAGCGAAACGGCTTCGGGAATCGTCATAAAATACCGTATGATATCCTTATGCGTGACCGTTACAGGTCCGCCGTCGGCAATTTGCTTTTTAAACAGCGGAATAACCGACCCGTTCGAGCCGAGCACGTTTCCAAACCGCACCGCAACGAACTTGGTGTTTTTACTGCGCTTACCGATCGTTTGCACGATCATTTCGCAAATACGCTTGGTCGCGCCCATAATGTTGGTGGGGTTCACCGCTTTATCGGTGGAAATTTGCACGAACGTTTCCACGCCGAATTCGTCGGCGCATTTGGCTACGTTCCACGTACCGTACACGTTATTTTTTACCGCTTCGTTGGGGCTGGTTTCCATTAAAGGCACGTGCTTATGCGCAGCCGCGTGGAAAACGATTTGCGGATGGTATCTTTGGAATACGTCCCGCATTTTCTTGGAGTCGCGTACGCTGGCGATTAACGTAAGCAATCGCAGGTCAGGATCTCTTCTTTTGAGTTCCTGTTCAATTTCATACGCGTTGTTTTCGTAAATGTCGAGAATAATCAGCGTTTTGGGATTATGCGTGGCAATCTGCCGACAAAGCTCGCTGCCGATAGAACCGCCGCCGCCCGTAACCAGTACGACCTTCTCTTCGATATAGCCCATAATTTCGTCAAGGTTAACCTGAACGGGGTCGCGCCCCAAAAGGTCTTGTACGTCCACGTCACGAAATTGCGAAACGGTAATTTGTCCCGAAACGAATTGATAAATCCCAGGGAGTATTTTTACCGAACAGCCCGCGCTTTGACAGCGCTTGACGATTTCACTCACCCGTTTCTTGCTTGCCGACGGAATGGCGATAAAGATTTCTTCTACCATGAATTTTTTGGCAAACGTTTCAATTTCCGCCGTCGTACCGACAACGCGCACCCCTGCGATAATATCCCCTTTCTTGGCAGGGTCGTCGTCTACGATACAAACGGGACGCACGTTGATTTTATCGGACGATTGCATTTCTTTCAAAAGGGAAATCGCCGCGTCGCCGCCGCCCACGATCATGATACGTTTTTTAGGTGCGAAGTTGTTCCCCAAGGAATATTTCATAGCGGCGATAATCCGCTCGGAAAAACGGATAACGCCGACGATAATGGCAAGGGTTACCATGTACACGAAGGATGTCGCTACGTCGATATACGCGCGTTCGGTAACGATGGCAAATACGACGTTTGCCGCGCCGATCGTAACCGACGAGATAACGATTTTGAAAAAGTCTAACACGCTGGCAGATTTGAACACCAACGAGTATAGACCGAAAACGGCGAATACCGCGATAGCAAGGACGATATTTGCGCCCAGCCACACCCAGTAAACGTACGAAGGAATAGACGGGGCAGTCAAATCAAACTTCGTAGAAAAATACGCCAAAACGGCGGCGCACAACACCGCCACGATATCAAGCAAAATTAAGAGAATTCTGTTTTTGAGTTTTGTGGTTTTTGCTTTTTTCATAAATTCCTTCGTAACAACCTGTTTTTTAGGCAAGTTTCAAAAACGCGAAAATATACGCCGAACCGTCGGCGTCTGACGTTTTGCGCTTGATTTACTTACTATATTATATCACCATATCCGCCGTTTGTCAACGCTTTTATCAAATATTTTCCTTTGGAAAAAGAAATACACTCCCGTATTCTAAAAATACCCCCCGAACGGTTGCCGTTCGGGGGGGCTAAAAATATATTCTTTTCTTTACAGTTCTCTTTGGCTGACGATTTGCATAAGTCTTGCGCGAACCTGCAAGAACTTCTTTTCGCTATGGGGATAAACGTTCATGCCGCGGAGTTTATAATCGGCAAAAATCTTCTTAATTGCCGCTTTGCCTACGTATTTTTCGGCAAGCAACGCCAAACGATAGTCCTGCCAAGCGTCGCTCATGAGCTCGTTGCGAATGGAATCCATAGGTCCGTCTTCGCCCGGGTACACCAAAAATCCGTCGCCGGCGGGGAATGCGCCAAGCGCGTCGTTGTCCACAAAGGGATTGATTTGTGCTAAGGAATATTGCGCATTCCAGAAGTTATATCCCCAATGCAAGAACCCTGCCGAGCCTGCATTGTATACTTGAAAACCTAAAATACGGGTACGGAGCGCAGGCATAACGATAAAACGGTTACTACGTCCTTTGCCCGTTCCGCAACAATAGTACACGGCGAAATTGTCACACTTGCCCGCCCATTGATCGTACGAACCCGTATCTACGACGGGCATGGGGACTAATCCCCTTTCGTGGAATTCATAATGACTCAACGCGTCCATAACGACGGTATCGCCCACCAACGAGCGCACGATAGCGTTGAGCTTAGCATACTGTTCGATATGCGCGGTATTCGGTTCGTCCGTCAAGTGCACGAACGTCTTTTCCCGAACGCCAAGCTCGTCCAAAACCGTCATAAGAGCAGGTAAGAACGCCTTTAAAAAAGCAACGTATTCGTCGCCGATAGACGGCGTATCCCAACCGAAAATACGCTTTTCTTCCCCGTCTACGTTCGCCATAATTTTCGGGCAAGCCGTACCGCCCCATTGTGTAAACAGGTGAGAAAGTTCAAAATATTCCATACCGAGATTTTGCGCGCGGCGGATAAACGCCTTAACGGGCTCAAAATCAAAAATATACTCTCCGTCATTCACCGTTACCCCAACCAGCTGAACGGTTTTTCTTTCCGCGCCAACGGCGGTGTCTAAGGGCGGCGTAAATAACGGCACGAACGCCACGTTTCCGCCGTGATTTACCAAATTTTGGATATACGTATCGGTGATTTTGTTAAATTCTTCCGACCAAACGGGTACTTGATACCAATGAGAAATACTGTCGTAATGCATCCAGTTACAGTTGAATATCGGGAGCTTGGGCAGCTCGTCGGAAAGCACTTCTAAAACGTAAGTGGTCTTGGCGAGTACTTCCCCTGCGTTATTCGTCAATAAAATACGGAGTTCATGACGACCGGCGGGCAGCTTGCCGTCGTTTGCCGTAACGGTGATATAAAAGGCTTTCCATTGCTCAGAAAGCAAGGAAAAACCCATTTCACGCAAAGGCACAAGCAAATCGGGATACGCGCCCGCTTTTTTAGAAATGACGTCTTTATCTTCGGGCAAACATTCGCTAAACGCGTAATTGACGGGCACGGTTTGCACTTCGCGTACCTGTATGTATTCACCCAAATCGCTTTCCGCTTTGATTTTACATTGTAACAAACGTTGTTGTACACGCAAAGCCACTTGGAAGTTGTAGCGGGAATTCGTCAAACAGACGCCCGCGTATTCTTCGTTTTTAGGGGTTTTGTACGCCAACACCTTTTCTACGGCGCTAATCGCCTTGATTTCAATTTTTTGTTTTTTCATACCGTTCTCCTATCGTCCTTTTTCGGCGTTGTTATAGTATTATTGTACAACAACTCAAAAGAAAAAGCAAGCAAATGCAACGGTATTATTTGCGCATTTTTACACGTGAGTAAAAATGCCGTTCAAGCCCATCTTATCGCAATCACGGCAAAGCGTGTATGAAATCCGCAAAGCGGTATAAAATCCATTCGGTAGATTTGTATGTAATCAAACCGAATGATACCATACGCCTTATGGCGATAGCATCTTTACTTACGGCAAAATTACAAACCAAACCTTTTGGTTTGAATAAAAAAAACACCCGCAAGGGGTGTTTTGGTGTACCCGTTGGGGTT
>JAGAIW010000073.1 GCA_017626305.1 Clostridia bacterium | reverse complement strand
TGATGAAGGTTGCATACAGGGCGTTTGACTTGACGATTGCCGCTCCCGGCAGCGCATCGCAGGGCGTAGACCAAGCGCAAGCGAAAATCATGGGCGATACGGACGACGCCGTATTTATGTTCAACGGCGATTGGATGTTGAACGAAGTTAAATTGAACTACGAGGAGGAATTAGGGGATATTAATTTCATTGCCTTCCCTGTTCTTTCCGCAGTAGGTACGAAGGTGTTTGGCGACAGATACGACGAGGCAACGTGCGAAGAATTACTTTCCTTTATCGTCGGTTTGGTGGATGAAAATAAAACGATTGAAGAAATCGTTGCGGCTGTAAAGCAGGAAAAGGGTAAGGATATTACGGCAGACGACGCAGCGGCAGTTGCGAAATCGCGCGGCGTTACCTACGCGAGAGGTCCTGAACACATTGCATACGTTACCAAGGGAACGACGAAGATGGATATCGTCAGCTTGTTCCTTCGTATGATGGCGAGTGATGATTACGGTGAAACGTTCAGCCGCACCGCAAACGGCACCAGCCCTTATTGCGCGGTAGAAAACACGACCTCGCCTTACGCTTTCGTAAAGAACGCTTCTAAAATTCCCGTAAACCGTTACTATTCGCAGGTGTCCACGTTCGGTGGCTTGAAGGGGTATAGAGGGAAGTCCACCTTGGCGAATGTCTTTACGACGGAGGGACATATTCCCGATTACGTTGCTTCGGAAAGCACGGCGTCGATTTATACGGACGAGGGAACGAGAAAAGAGGGTGAAACGATTGCCGTATATGAACCGGCTGCAAAGAATTTCTTGGCGGCTGAAAAGGCAAACGTAATTCAGAATTGGAATAGCTACTTTAGTATTACGGGGTCAAAGTAATAGATGAAACTGATAGAAAGTATCAAAAAAAATTATTCAAGGCTGGAACGGCGGGATTTCTTATTTGCGTATTTAATCGTTTTATTTCCCGTCGCGCAGTTTTTGGTTTTTTGGTTCTACGTGAACATATCGTCCATCGGTCTTGCTTTCCAAGACGCGACGGGCGGACTTACCTTTCAGAATTTTGAAATGGTATGGAAAGGCTTCACGGATAAGGACATGTTGGGCGTCAACCTTTTGGATTCGTTGGGGCGCTCCTTCCTTTTGTGGATTATCGGCGAGGGGATTCTTTTCCCCATTACGTTGATAACAACCTACGTGCTTACGAAAAAAATCGCAGGGCATTACGTATTTAGAATTATCTATTACGTACCCGGCTTGATGGGTTCGATTATTTGGACGCTTTTGATTAAAGAGATGGTCGGCTATTCCGGACCGATCACCAAGCTGTTGTTGGAGCTGAACGTAACGTTGCCTACGGCTGTTAAGAAAAACGGGCTGTTGCGAAGTGAAGATACGGCGTTTATCACGCTGATTTTGGTGCGTTCGGTTATGGGCGTCGTAGGGAATAATGCAGTATTGACGGGCGCGTATACTCGTGTCCCCGACGAGCTGTTTGAATCGGCGGAATTAGACGGTGCGGGCTTCTTTACGCAAATGTTCGGCATTGCAATCCCTTGCATTTGGTCAACGATTTGTACGCTTTTGACGTTTGCGCTTTGCAGCGTGTTTACGTGCGACTATAACGTATGGTTGTTTACAGACGGTACAGGCGGCTACGGAACGTCAACGATAGGCTTCCAGCTGTACAACTTGACCTACCGTTTGTCTACGGGCGTAGGCTCGACAGGGTACGGCTATCCTGCGGCGTTGGGCGTAGTTTTAACTGCCATAACGTTGCCTGTCGTATTAGTGGGCAAGCACCTACTTGAAAAAGCATCGGAGAACGTGGAGGTGTAATATGACGAAATTGAAATTTAGAAAACAACCGATTTCCGTCAAAGTCATCTACGTAGTCTTCTTCGTGATGTTTTTGATTTTTGTCGCTATATACATATATCCGTTGCTTTGGGCGTTTATCAACTCTTTGAAGAGCATGAAGGAATACGCAACGGACAGTTTGACAATGCCACGCGATTGGCGTTGGCACCATTACCTCGACGTGTTTACGGAATTCCAAGCAGTACCTCTTTCGGGCGGCGAACCGTTCCGATACGTGGATATGCTTTTCAACTCCTTGTGGATTTTGGTGGTAAAGGTATTTGTAAACGTTGCTTCTAGTATGTTGTTGGCGTATGCGTTGGCGAGATTCCGTTTCCCCGGCAGCAAGTTTTTGTATGCGTTGGTTATTTTCGCAAACACCATTCCCATTATCGGCGCGGGCCCTGCTGCATATAGATTGGCAATGAATTTGAATATGGTAAACAATCCCGCAACCATTTGGTTGATGTGGGCAGGCGGTTTTGACTTTGCCTTTATCGTATTGTATGGATATTTCAAAGGCGTTAGCGCTTCTTATTCCGAATCGGCAAAAATAGACGGCGCAAACAATTGGACGATTTTCATTAAGGTAATTTTGCCACAGGTTACGCCTTGTCTTGCCGCTATTGCGATTACGCAGGCAACGGGTGTTTGGAACGACTATTCCACGCCGATGATTTATATGCGTGATTATCCCAACCTTGCATACGGTATGTATTTGTTCAAGGATAGCAGCTTCCTTGTAAAGGATTCGATGCCTATTTATTTCGCAGCGGCGGTTATATCCTGTTTGCCCGTTATTATCTTATATACCTGTTCGCAAAATCTTATTTTGAACAATATGACAACGGGTGGCTTGAAGGGTTAAACGGATTTTGAAATTAGAAGAGTATTCTAAACATAAATATAGGAGGACAAAGATGAAAAAACTTTGGTTGGCATTATTGGCTTGCTTATCCTTCGTTTGTTTGGCGTTGGGAGCGTCTTGCAAATCCGACGACAAAACGAAGCTTGCTTTTAACGAAGGATATTTGGAAGAAATCGTACTTGGCGAGCCGATTATGCTTGATGAGTATATCGATCCCGCTTTAACAGACGATTACACCGCAATCTTGACCTGCGACGAAACGGGGCAAGAGCGCGATTTGAAAAATCTTGTACAGTGGACGACGGATAAGCCTGGTACGTATACGTTAACCTATACCGTAAATTCGGGCGAATATAAAGGCAAAATCAGCGCGAAGATCAACGTAGTAGTTGCAAAGGCAACGTGGTCGTATTCCAACCCTACGCTGACGTATCGCGCAGGCGACACGATGAGCTTGAATATATTCAAGCGTAAATTGAACGTTGCGGTAAACTCTTACTACGATTACGAGTTTTACGTAAAGGAAGTAACGTATAACGGCAAGGTGGAGGATTTGAGAGGTAAAGACTCGTATACCTTCCCCGAACACGGCGACTTTAATTTTACCTTCTGCGTAAAGACGCAGGACGGTCAGCTTCTCAGCGCTCAGCACAAGATGCTCGTGCGTAAGCAACAGGTTCTTGC
>JAGAIW010000072.1 GCA_017626305.1 Clostridia bacterium | reverse complement strand
TTTGTTGGTTGGCTCGTTTGTTCAAAATAGCGTATTTAGTAACGTAGATATCTATATGGGCAGCGCAAACAATGGACACTTGAATGCAGTGATTGGCGATGGTGCTTATGATATAACGGCGGCTACGTTTGAAGACGTAAACGTATATAACGCAGGCGAAGTGAACCTCATTGTAAGACGGAATAGTAACAATGCGGCTGTGTATAGCGTATATACGGGCTTGAAGATTTATAAGGACGCTGGTACGACGGAATATGAGTTTGTAAACGTTGTAGAAACGGTAGAAGAAGAATTTATTGCGGAAAACGGAAAAGTTACGTTGAAGAGCAGTCACTTTGAAGTTGGTAAAACGTACAAGGTTGACGGAACTACGTATACGGCAACGACGGCAGGCGAACTTACGGTAACCCTTTCTTCCCTTACAATCGGTGAAATAAACGAAGTGCTTGTTACCTATGAAAACAGCGATTTGCCGTACAATGATGCTATCAAGTTTAAGGTGTTTGCAGTAACACAGATTATCAACAATGCGGCGGAAATGGATGTGGTATTCTATAAGGGTACGGAAATTTCTGGGTATTATGTTCTTGGCAATGATATCGATTATACGGGCGCAACGTATACGGACTATACGGCTGGTAATAGCGGCAACGGCTTCACGGGTATTTTCGATGGTAGAGGATTTACTATTAGAAATTATGCGCAACCGAATGCAGGCGCAAACTACGTCTTGTTTGGTAAATTGAACGGCGCAACCGTTAAAAACGTGAACTTTGAAAACGTAACGGTCAATGCATGGTGGAATTCGTCGCTGTTTGCAATTTATACGTTTAGCAGTACGATTGAAAATATCACGATGAGAAACGTAGCGTTTACTGTAGATGCAACCGAAGGTCCTAACGGCGGTTTGTTGTGCGGGTACTATACGGACAACAGCGTATTCAGAAATATTGATATTTATATGGGTACGACTTATAACGGTTTCGTAGGTGCATTACTTGGCGAGGGCGGCAACACGACGGCGGAAACTCTTGACGATGTAAACGTATACAACGTAAAACAAGATTGCTTGCAGTACATCGTTCGAAACCAAGACAATGCAGAAAACTATACGAAGTTCACGGGCTTGACGATTTACACGGACGAAGGCGAAACGGAATATCCGTTCAAGATATGGGCGCAAAAGATGTTTAGCGTATCGCTTGGCAACAATGCAAATGCAAACGGATTGGTTCTTACGTTCACGAATACTTCCGACGCAACCGACGTTCAAACGGCTACGGTTACCAATGATTCGGTTGTCCTCAGCGTTTTGGTAGGTGCAGAATATGCGGTAACGTCCGAAATTTTCGGCGTGCCTGTAAGCTTTGGGACGGTTATGATAGACGAAACGGCAACGTATTCGTTGCAGACGAGTAACGTACACAATACTTGTAATTCGGCTGCGTCGTTTAATGCGGAAGATATGAGTTTGAGTTTTGTGGGTAATGCATCGGGAAGTCAATTCTTCGTGCAAGGTCAAGCGTTTAAGGGTGAGTATTGGTTTGGCCTTAAGTTTAAACGTAATGCTTCCGATGCGGCTAGCACCCTTTCAACATTCTTGTTTATCAGCGAAAGCAACATTAATATGTATATTTATTTGCTTTCCGTTCCTGGTCAGTTGGCGCTTAGAGTATCTACAAGTGAAAATGGTTGGACAGAATATCAAATAAACGGTGCAACGTTTGGGTTCCCGGGGGTTAACGATCCTTACGTATTTGTTCGTCGTTATAATAACAACGGCAAGTTGGCGTATGCAATTTATATGAGTGCGTTGCCTACGTTGGATGGTGCGTGGTCTTATACTTGCACGACGGGTGTAGCTTATTCTGCTGATAGTGCAATCGGGCAATTTGGTTTCAATGCGGAAGCGGATTATGCAGAAGGTGTTGTATTCTCGAAGATTTACAGCGCAAGCACGCAGGAAAAACTGTTGGCAAACTATGACAAAGACGGAATTTATAAAAACGTTAGCGTATCGCTTGGCAACAATGCAAATTCCAACGGATTGGTTTTGACATTCACGAACACCGCTGATGCGGGTGACGTTAGAACGGCTAACGTAGATGACGACTCGGCAAAATTGAGAACAACGATAGGCGACGAGGGTAAGACTTTTACCGTCACGTCTGAAATTTTCGGTGCGCCGATTAGCTTGGGGACGGTTACGATAAGTTCCGCGGCAGATTATTCGCTTACGGTTAGTGGTTTGTACAACAACAATAACGCTAACGCAACCTTTAATGCGGCGGATATGAGCTTGACCTATACGGGAAATGCGTCAGGCAGTCAATTCTTTGTACAAAACCAAGCAATCAAGGGCGAATATTGGTTTGGTTTCAAATTTAAGAGAAATGCAACTTCTGGCGTGTTTTCAACCTTCTTGTTTATCAGTGCAAGTGATATAAATGCTTACGTTTACTTCGTTTCTGTGGACGGCCAGTTGGCGCTTAGATTGGCGACGAGTGAGAATGGTTGGACGGAATACACGGTGAATGGCGAAGGGTTTGCATACCCTGGTATCAACGATCCTTACGTATTCGTACAGCGTCACAACAATGCCGGTAAAGTGGCGTATACGATTTATATGAGTGCAACGCCTACGTTGGATGGGGCTTGGTCTTATACCTATACAACGAGCGTGAATTATTCTGCTGATAGCGCAATTGGTCAATTTGGTTTCAACGCGGAAGCAGATTATGCAGAAGGTGTTGTATTCTCGAATATTTACAGTGCGGCAAGTAAGGAACAATTACTTGCGAAATACAATTAAATAATATGAGAAATCGCCGCACGGGCATTTGTTCGTGCGGCGCTAATACACATTTTGCTGTTTTGTGTGTATAATTGATGATTAAAAGAAAACAAAGGAATGAGGAAAAATGGATAAAATTGGGTTAAAAATGTGCGTCGCACAGTCTCGAAAACCTTTAGAATAAAGTCTTTTAACGACTCAAAAATGTTCTTTGGCTGTTAATTTGTGTGTCGCAAAAGGCAAAATCAAAGTAAATAATTGGCGAACGAATGGCGAATGAACGCTGAAAGCCTTTATTTATAAGGGATTGTGAAAGCACCATCCAGGTTCGAATCCACCTCTGCCTATAATGTAAAAAGATAAAAATCACAAAAGCAATACGATTTAGCAAGGAGAATTATAAAATTGCGGTGGATAAAAGACCGCGTGGAGCTGCGTATAAAACACAATTTAACATAGTAAATCGAATAAAAATGTAAAACATCTATTTGGAATAAAAATCTTAATAGATGTTTTATTTTTATGTTCAATAAATAAATTGCCTAAATATAAGCAATTATCTTGACAAAAGCGATGTGATATGCTAAAATAATAGCACTATGATACGGAATTTTGATATAGGACAATTTGTGAATGCGCTTACAGAAGAAAGCGTATTAAATAATATGGTCGCGCGCGTGAAGAAAAAACGCAAGGCTATGAAGATTTCGCAAAAGGCTTTAGCGGAACAATCAGGCGTCAGTTACGCATCTATTCGTCGCTTTGAATCAACGGGGGAAATATCTCTCGTTTCGCTATTGAAGATAGCGCATGCGCTTCATTGCTTGAAAGATTTTGAAGAGTTGTTCAAGGGCTCGTCGATAACAAACTTAAAGGATTTTGAAGGATGATTAGCAAGGTTAAAAAACTTACAGTCAAATATAATGGCGAAACGGTGGGCTATCTTGCGGATTTGGACGATGGGATTGCCTTTCAATACGACGAAAAATGGGTGAAAAACGGTTTTAGCATTTCTCCGTTTTCTTTGCCGTTATCGAATAAAATATATCGTTCGAGCAAGGCGACCTTTGGGGGATTATATGGGGTATTCCACGATTCTCTGCCCGATGGTTGGGGGGAACTTCTCGTTCGCAGAATGCTTGCAAAACAGGGGATGAATGCGGATAGGCTTTCGCCACTTACCAAACTGACGCTTATCAGCGGTAGTGGGTTAGGGGCTTTGACTTATGAGCCGACGCAAATAGCCGATGATGAAACGGACAATTTTGATTTGGATTTTATCGCAAGCGAAGCGGAGAAAATTCTTGACGATGAAACGGACAACGTCAATTTAGACGAGATTTATCGCTTGGGTGGTTCAAGCGGCGGCGCGCGACCGAAAGCGCACGTAAAAATCGACGGCGAGTCTTGGATTATAAAATTCCCTTGCAATTACGATCCGAAAAATATTGGGGAGAGGGAAGTGCAAGCAAATAAACTTGCGCGTGCTTGCGGAATCAATGTCAACGAGTTTAAGCTGTATCCGTCAAAACTTTGTTCGGGGTATTTTGGAACAAAACGTTTTGATAGACAAGGGGAAAAGCGAGTGCATATGATTTCTTTGGCATCCTTGCTTGAAACTACGCATAAAGTTCCCAACTTGGACTATATGCATTTCTTTCAGGTAGTCAAAGAAATTTGCATAGACAAGGACGATTTGTATGAAGCGTATCGCAGAATGTGTTTCAACGTTTTGTACGGCAATCGCGATGACCACGGTAAAAATTTTGCGTTTCTCTACAACGAGCAAAAGGGCGGTTACGAGCTTTCGCCTGCGTATGATATTACGCCTACGCTGAATAAGCCAGAACACGAAATGACGGTTTTGGGTAATGGGCAACCAACGGAAGAAGATTTGTTAAAAATTGCAAAAGAAATAAAACTGTCGTTGAAAGACTGTAAGGAAATTATCCAAATCATAAAATACGTTTTAAGCAAATAAACGCTCGAAATAATAAGCAACCCACTCCACAACCCACCAAAATCCTTTTATTTTTGCGGAGTTTGTGTATTTGTAACCCACGGCTTGACACAATGTGCTGAATCGTAACCCACTAGGCCAAAATGCGTGAACGCCTTGAAGCAGCGGGCATTGACCGATGCTCTGAACCGAGTAAGGGGCGTCCGCAACCCAAACTCTTTCTCCTGCTTTTTTTCTACCCTACTTTTTTGGCGGAAAAAACTTTCATTTTTCTTTTGCAAACCACTTGCAATTTATTTTTGAGTATGCTATACTACGACCAAGTAAAAGGAATAGGGCTGTTGATACCGTTTTGATACCGATATTTTTCAAAGGGAAAATATTAGGCTGAAAAAGGTAGAGGAAATCTATAAAAAGTTTCAATAAAGGCTTCAAGCAGTGCCTATATATTCGGATTTTAAGCGAGTGGGAATAAATATAAGTTTTGGTTATATTCAATAGAAATAATACAAAAGGTTAAACCTTGCAAAACAGGGATTGAGAAATTGACTTTTGATGAAAATAGTTCTATAATAAATGACGAGAAAAACGGAGGCGTTTATGATTGTTGCTTGGCAGCAAAAAATTATCAATCAAGCAAAGGAATTGCTTATCACTCGGGAACATGTTTCCGAAGCGCAGGCGCATCGCTTAATTCAAAAGCGTTCGATGAATCTTCGGATAAGTAAGCTCGAATGTGCCACTCAAATTATCGCAAGATATAACCAATCGTTAGGAGAAGAGGAGAACACTCTCACTAACCGAAATAGAACAAAGACGTTCGCCCAAGGGGATAACCACCCTTTGACGAGCGTCTTTTTTAATGCGAAAAATAATGCGGAGGAATCAATATGACAAAATATATTTTTGTGACGGGAGGCGTCGTATCGGGGCTTGGAAAGGGGATTACGGCAGCTTCGCTCGGTAGATTATTAAAAGCGCGCGGATTGAAGGTGGCGGCGCAAAAACTCGATCCGTATATCAACATAGATCCGGGGACGATGAGTCCTTATCAGCACGGCGAAGTGTACGTGACGGAGGACGGCGCAGAAACCGATCTCGATTTAGGGCACTACGAACGTTTTATCGACGAGGATTTGAACAAGTATTCCAATCTTACAACGGGTAAGGTATATGAAACGGTGTTATCCAAAGAGCGTCGGGGAGAATATCTCGGGCATACGGTGCAGACAATCCCGCACGTAACGGAAGAAATCAAACGGTTTATTTATGCGGTCGGAAAGAAGACTAATGCCGACGTTGTTATTACGGAGATCGGCGGCACGACGGGGGATATCGAAAGTCAACCGTTTCTGGAGACGATACGTCAAGTCGGTAGAGAAGTGGGGAAGGAAAATTCGTTGTTTATCCACGTAACGCTCGTGCCGTATTTGCGTGCGTCGGGGGAACACAAATCCAAGCCTACGCAACATTCTGTCAACGGACTTCGCGGTATGGGAATCCAACCCGATATTATTGTGCTTCGCAGCGACGAGAAGATCACAGACGAAGGTATTTTCAAAAAAATTGCAAGCTTTTGTGACGTGAAACTCGATTGCGTGATCGAAAATACGACGCTTTCCGTACTGTATGAAGCACCGCTTATGTTGGAAAAGTCGGGATTTTCCGCCGTTGTTTGCCGTGAACTCGGTTTGAAAACGAAAGCTCCCGATTTAGCGGAATGGGAAGAAATGGTTGGAAAGATCAAAGGGAGAATGAAATCCGTTACGATTGCGCTTGTCGGAAAGTACGTACAGCTCCACGACGCTTATTTGTCCGTTGCGGAAGCGCTAAGGCACGCAGGATATTTGCTTGGTGCAAAAATTAAGATAGAGTGGATAGATTCCGAAACCTTAACGGAAACTACGTATGAGGAAATATTGTCCGTTGCGGACGGAATTATTGTGCCGGGAGGATTTGGCTGTCGAGGCGTAGAGGGTATGATTTTGGCGGCGAAATATGCAAGGGAAAAAGGTATCCCATATTTTGGAATATGCTTAGGTATGCAAATTTCCGTAATCGAATTTTCAAGAAACGTTTTAGGTTATGTTGACGCAAATTCGCGTGAGTTTGACGAAAATTCCGCGCATAAGGTGATCGATTTTATGGCGGGGCAGAGCGACGAGATTAACAAGGGTGGTACGCTTCGGCTTGGCGCGTATCCTTGTAAAATTAGGGAAAATACCACTATGAAACGTTGTTACGGGCGAGAATTTATTTCTGAACGGCATCGCCATAGATATGAATTTAACAATGCGTATAGAGCGGAAACGGAGGGGGCAGGTATGCGTTTAAGCGGACTTTCTCCCGACGGGAGGCTTGTAGAGGCAGTAGAATTGACAGACAGGACGTTTCACGTCGGCGTACAATTCCACCCCGAATTTAAGAGCAGACCGAATAAGCCACATCCGTTGTTCGTCGGCTTTGTAAGTGCGAGTTTGCAGGAGTGAAAAAATGAAAAAGGCGTATTTGATTTTAGAGGACGGAACGGTGTTTGAAGGGAAATCCGTCGGCTCGAAAAAGGAAATTATCAGCGAGATCGTATTCAATACGGGCGTAGTAGGATATTTGGAAACGCTTACCGATCCGTCCTATTCGGGACAAGCGGTTTGTATGACCTTTCCCTTGCAAGGAAATTACGGCGTATGTAAAGAAGATATGGAGTCCGACAGAGCGTATGCAGATGGCTTTATTGCGAGAGAAATTTGCGCTACGCCAAGCAATTTCCGTTCGGAAATGACGCTTGAAGAATTTTTGATTGAGCAGGACGTTACAGGGATTAGCGGAATTGATACCCGAAGATTAACGCAAATATTACGTGATCGTGGTACGATGAACGGTATGATTACGACGAAAAAATATGCCCTCGATGACGTGTTGCCCAAAATAAAGGCGTATAAGGTGCAAGGCGTTGTGCAAAAGGCGTGTTGTAAAGAAAAATATGCGGTAGGAAATGCCGAGGCAAAATATAAAATTGCGCTTTTAGATTATGGGGTAAAACAAAATATTCTCCGTTGTCTTGTCGAACGTGATTGCGTTGTTACCGTATACCCCGCGTGGACGAGCGCGGAGGAAATTTTGGCGGATAATCCCGACGGGATAATGCTGTCTAACGGTCCGGGGGATCCTGCGGAGTGTACGGATATTATTGCAGAAGTGAAAAAGTTGTACGATGCAAACAAACCGATTTTTGCTATTTGTTTAGGACATCAGCTTATGGCACTTGCTACGGGTGCGAAAACAAAAAAACTGAAATACGGACATCGCGGAGGCAATCAGCCTGCAAAATGTATCGAGGAAAGCCGCGTGTATATTACGTCGCAGAATCACGGATATTGCGTGGACGATACGACACTCGATGAAAATATTGCCATACCTTCGTTTGTCAACGTGAACGATAGAACAAATGAAGGGTTGAAGTACGTAGGAAAAAATATTTTTACAGTACAATTCCACCCCGAAGCCTGTCCGGGACCTTGGGATACAAAGTTTTTATTTGATAAGTTCATTGAGATGATAAAAAATAGTAGAAGAGCTTAACAGGTTTCTAGCCGTTGGACGAATATATCAAAAACGACGCTCTCGCATATATCATCAAATATATTGAGAAAACGGGTGAAAGAATCGTATATTCCAAAGGCTTGCCGCAATTCTTTATATCCGACATTATGGACGACGATATCGTAGGTCCTATCGGGTGGGAAGATAAAAAACTACTGCTATTCGATAATTTCGTCTGCTGGGACGAAGGCGAATACATAGGCGAAGTAAGCGCGGACGTGATAAAACGAATGCGAAAATGTAACTGACGTGATACGGGTGGATTAGAAAACGGTTAAAAACGAAAAATAACTTGACGGGAAACGCGG
>JAGAIW010000071.1 GCA_017626305.1 Clostridia bacterium | reverse complement strand
TAACCTCCATTGAGGCTTACGCGTTTGCAAAATTGACAGCGCTTGAAGAAGTTGAACTTCCTACGACGTTGAATAAAATTGGCGTCGGTGCATTCTTGGGATGTGAAAAACTTAAAAAGATAAATCTCGGGAACGTAAAATTCATAAACAAAGACGCATTCGTAAACACCAAGATTGAAAATATAGATTTGACGTCGGTCGTTGCAATCGGTGATTATTCGTTCGCGAATACCCGTTTAAACTACGTCGAATTGCCCGAATCTTCTCAATCGCTTGGCGTTGGCGCGTTTATGAACAACAAGTATTTAACTAGCGTCGTATTCAACGCACCGAAAATTAAAATCGGTGACAGCGCGTTTGAGGGATGTTCTCAACTTCGTGATATGAATATCAACGCAGCCGTTATTTCAAAGAAAGCGTTTTATAATTGTTCGCAACTTTCCAACGTGACGCTCGGTAAAGACGTCGTCGTTATCGGTGAGTATGCGTTTGCAAATACAAACGTTGCAAAATTCAACGTAATAAGCGGTGGCGCGTTTACGATGGAAGCTAACGGCGCAATGCTTTTGAAGAACAACGAACTCGTGCTCGTTGCGCCTAAATATTCGAGCAATACCGTTACCTTAACGACAGCGACGGCTATCGGTAAAGGTGCGTTTGCAGGCAAGACGAATATTTATAAAGTATATGCAAACAACGTTAAAACAGTCGGCGCGTATGCGTTTGCTGATTGTTCCAATTTGAGCGTTATCGAGCTTAATAGCTTGGAAACGGTTGGCGAATATGCGTTCTTCGGCACGGCTATTACGCAAACGCCCAATCTTGCCGCTGTAACGTCTATCGGTAATTACGCGTTTGCGCAATCTGCGCTCGCGACGGTAAATATTTCCGACGGAATGAAAGTGGGCAACTACGCGTTTGCAAATTGTAATTCGCTTGTTGAAGTGGTAGTTGGTGACGACGTCGAGCTTGGCAAAGGCGCGTTTATGTCCCAAATTAAATACAACAACCTTGAAAACTTTACGAAAGAAGACGAGGCAAAGGGAATTACGATTGCTGCGTTCTTGAACGCTTACTATGATAGATATACTTATTACGTAAAAGATGAGAACGGCGCTGTCGTGGAAGAACTTGATTACTACCGTTATAAAATGGAAGACGGAGCAAAATCCAAGCTCGCTACGGTAACAATCGGCGAGGGCGTTACGATTGGCGAATACGCGTTCGACGGCAATATGAAACTCATCAATCTTACGATAGGGGACGGATCGAGTATCGGTGAATGTGCGTTCTTCAATGCAAATTCGTTGGTTAACGTTGATTTGTCCGGAGTTACGAGTGTTGGCGATTATGCGTTCTCCGGTTCTCAAATTCTTGATCTTTGGTTAAAGAATTATAGGATTTCTTATGCGGTAGAGCAAAGCTACGTAGATGGAAAAGCGGTGGCGACGGAATACGTTTATCGTTTCTACGCGCCCGTTATTACGGAAGCGGATCTTTCTTCGGCGAAGAGTGTTGGCAAATACGCATTTGCAATGAACTCGGCGTTGGAGGAAGTAACGTTCGGCGAAAACGGTATGACGGAAATTGCAGATTATGCTTTTGCTGCAACCTCCATTGAAAATCTCGTATTGCCTTCGACGGTTGAAAAGATTGGCGAATATGCGTTTAACAGAACGAAAATTTCTTCTGTGGACTTGTCTGCCGTTAAGACTGTTGGCAAATATGCGTTTGGAGGCACGGCTCTTACGAGCGTAACGCTTGCGGAAGACGGAGTTGTTGAAGATGGAGCGTTTGAGTCGTGTGAAAATTTGGCGACGGTAAACAACCTCTCCAAGATCGTTTCTATCGGCGCAAATGCGTTTAGGGGCACGAAAATCAAAGTTGCAGATATATCTTCGGCGACCTATGTGGGAGATTTTGCGTTTGGAGAATCGGATGTTGAGGACATCGTATTCGGCGATAAACTTGTTAGACTCGGCGAAAATCCGTTCTATGCTTGTAAAATCTCGACTTTCGCAACGACGGCGGACGTATCTTTTAACGATTCTATTATCGGAGAAGAAATAGTCACCACTTACGATATTTCCGATACCGTTAAGGTGATAGACGACGCGTTGTATCAAGTCCTTGCGAACGG
>JAGAIW010000070.1 GCA_017626305.1 Clostridia bacterium | reverse complement strand
GATTTGTCCGAGGTCGGCACTGACCTCGGCACGGTGGAGTCCGCAACTCTTACAAGCGGCGCGAGCGCTTATGCGCTCCGCTCCGCGAGCAAGGAGCTTACGGGCGCAACGCTTACGGACGGTGTGCTTACCGTTCCTACGAGCGGCAACTTCACGGCGGCGGATTACGGCGATTATACCTTGACCGTGGAAACGAGCAACAAGTATATCATTACTCTTCCTGTAGCGCTCGCAACGGGCGTTATCGAAACGAAGGAAGAGCTTGACAGCTTCGGCGAAATTGCGCTTGCAATGGGCGGCGGCAACGGTGTTTACGACGGCTATTTCAAGCTTGGCGCAGACATCGAATACAACGAAACGGTAAAGGTAAATACGGAAGGCAACGTTTGGAATCCTTGGTTTGGGATTGGCGCTGCTGCGGATGATTTGTCTTTTACAACCTACGATAGCTTAAATAAAGTAACGGGGTTTCAGGGTGTCTTTGACGGCGGCGGATATTCCATTCACGGATGGCGTTGTCATTACAAGAGTGGTTGGTATGCCAACGGCTTCATCACCAAAATTGCAGAAGGGGGCGTTATTCGTAACGTAGCCTTCACCGACGTTGTCAACGGCGGTATGTCTTCGGTTATCACCGCGCAAAACGACGGTTTGATTGAAAACGTATACGTGCATTACTATACGAACGGCGCTTGGGTTGGTTCAACGGGTAAATTCGTTGAATTTAACGAAGGCTGGACGAGTGAAGCTACGGCAACCTTTAACGGCGCAAACGAAAACGCTACGGGTACGATTAGAAACGTAGTGGTAGATATGTCGGAGAGCGCAAAGCTCAACACGGAAAGCGATCCTGCCAAAAACGGCTTGTGCTGGCTTGATGATTTGAATGAGGTTTATCCCTTGGGTAGAGCGGTAAACGCAACCTACGAAGGGGTGTATGCAATCGGTATTCCCGACAGCCACGCTTACGTTATGGGGAGGGCGCTCAGCAATGAAATCCTCGGCTGGTATAAGGACGCGGCTTCGGCATCGGAGAAATATTATAAGAACGGCGACTTGCAATCGATTATCAACGGCTTGGATACGAGCTTTTGGAAGGTGATAGACGGCGTCGCTTCCTACAAGTACGCAGACAGCAAGGTGGCGACGGAGCTTGACCTCGACCTCGTTTTGTCGGCGGACAAGGCAAGCGCAGCTCCTGCGAACGAAACCCTTAACCTCGCTATCGGTAAAGACTTGGGTACGCTTACGTCGGCAACCTTTAACGGGGTTGACCTCGTCGGCAAATACAACGGTGAAACGGGTATGCTTACCGTCAATGCGGCAGCCTTTGGCTATGCTTACGGCAATCAAGCCATCACGGTAAGCTTCCAAGACGGACTTGGCAAAGCGCACGCCTTCGACGTATCCGTGCTTCTTGTTACCAAGACGCTGAAAACGAAGGACGATGTCACCAACTTCGGTTATATTTCTAAGCTTTGCGAAAGCGACGGTAATAAGTGGGGCGGCTACTTCCAGCTCGGCAACGATATCGACTACGGTAAAACAAGATATGAGGGCTTCATCAACCCTTCAACTTCCCATCCTGCTGATAATACCCACTTTACGGGCGACGTTTTGAGTTGGGTTTATTTGGACGGCGGTTTTAAGGGGGTATTCGACGGCTGCGGTTACACCATCTCTAACATGCTTATTTGCGATCTCAGCTGGAAGTGCGGTTCGTTTATTAGCTCTTTGTCGGAAGACGGTATTATCCGCAACGTGGCGTTTGTAAACGCATACAAGGGCTGTAACGGCGGTTTCCTTGTAACGGGCGGCGCTGGTACGATTGAAAACGTTTATATTGATATCGACTGGATTGGTACGACCAACGCAAACAACGGCAACGACGGCTTTACGACGGAAAGCGGCGTTATCTTCGGGCAAACCAACAACAACTGCAATCTTAATCTTAAGCTTATCAACTGTTTCGTGGATGCGGAAGACTTGAAGGTCGGTACGGAGGCTGAAGCGACGTCGTATGAGAAGGTTGGCGTATTAGGTCGCTTTACAAACAACGGCGGCATAGGTGTTTACGAAGGTTCGATGGACGGCGTATACGTGATTAACGGACATGCGAAGGCTGTCGCGATGAACACGAACGATGAAAATCTTACCAACGAAAGCTTTACCGAGTATACGGCAAGAGCGGATTTCTTGGCGGCTTACAACGGCGCAACGCAAACGCGTGAGGATATCAGAAATCTTCCCGAATGGATGAAGGCGCTTATCTTCGGCGGCGAAGCAACCGAACCTGCGGCTCTCACCAACTTCATTGAAAACGGCTTCACCGATTATGCGGTTGTTATCGGCGAGAAGGACGCTCTTGGCGAAAGCTACAGCGTACAAGCAGGCGAGCCTATCCATCAAGCATACAACTTCTTGCTTTCCCAAGTAGAAAAAGCAACGGGCGTGAAGCTTGAAAAATCGGAGGCTGGCGACAATGCGCAGCATCGCATCATCATCGGTGACTGGACGTTGTTTGAAGGGGCAGGCTTGTCGTTGAACGAAGGTGAATACGGCGTATTCGTAAAAGAGGCACGGCATATATTATGGCGTACAACGCGGAAGATTATCATCCCGCAATTTTGAAATTCTTAGAGATTGCGCTTGGCTATCGCGCGTATGCAATGTCGGGTGTTGGTTCTAGCAAAGCAGATCTTACGGACGGCACAACGATGCAAGATACGACGTTTGACGGCTTCATCGAATACTTGTCCGTAAACAATGGTGTGGTTGCGGCGCTTGCGGATAGCAGCTATAACAACGTAACGGTGTTTGAATATCGTAGCAACGGCGCGTGGAATTTAGCAAACGCGGACGGTCTTTACGCTATGGGCAACAAGGTCTTTAAAGAGAATTACGGCACATGGCACAACACCTTTACCTTTGTCGATCCTGCGGCGGCGCATACCGTAAACGGCAATACGTACGCGGCGTATACGGACTCGATTAGTACGTTAAATGCTTACTCGAAGAAGAATGAGTACTCATATTCCAATGTTGACTATAAGCTTACCTCACATCCTTGGTTTGCTTCAAGCTATTCGACTTATTACGTAAAAGACGGTGGTATATTTTATACTTCTGCGCAGGCGGAAATGGTGCAAACGGGTGCAGAAGGCTCTCCTTATCAGCTTTGCTATACGGCGCACGGCGACGATACGGCGTATACCGATCTCGTTGCGTATATCGGCGGACAGTTGATTGCGTTGGCGAACGAGCATCCTGAATATGAAATTTTCAACTTCACGCAGCAGGATAACGGTTGGGCGTGCGCGTGTGAGAGCTGTACTGCAAAAGGTATGCCTTCGGACACTATCCTTGCATTCTTAGACGATTTGCTTGCATACGTAAACAACGCAGAAAACGGTCTTACGAGATCGCCTATCAAGATCGCGTACTTTGCATACAACGCATACCTGCCTAAGCCTACGGCGTATGATTACGATGAGGATGTGGACGGTCAACAGCTTAACCCCAACACCTATTTGGTGCTTGCTCCCATCGGTGCGTACTACGACGAGGCAATGAACGGCGACTCGAACAAGGCGGCAAACGCATGGGTGAGCAGCAGCGGCAACACCGCTTGGTACTCTGACTGGTACGACGTAGAAGCATGGCTTACCATGACGGGGGGTTCGGGCGTTAAGGTATATCTTTGGACGTATGAAATCAATCAGTACACTTGGTTTGCCGCACGCGATTCCTTTGAGGCGCAGCTTGAAAACTATAAGTTGTTTGCAGACTACTCCAACATCGAAGTTATCGTTACGGAACACCTTTGGCACAATGCCAACGTTTCGGCGTTCGGTCAGTTGAAGGCATACCTCAACTCGAAAGCGATGATGAATCCCGACGGCGTTACCTATGAAGGGCTTGTAAACGAGTTCTTCGGTAGAAATTCCGACGGTACGTTTACGGGTAAGGGCTACTACGGCCCCGCAGGCAAGGATATGTACGATATGTACACGACTATGCGTGGGTATTTGGCTGACTTTAACGGCGACATGGAGAAGGGCAAGGGTAAGCCTTACAATGCAACGAACTTGTCGTGGAAGAAGACGCATATTTCTACGCTGCTTGGTTATATCAGCAGCGCGAATACTGCGATTGATAATAGCGGCGTTAGCGAGGAATTGAAGGCAATCTATAAGGAACATATCCTCATCGAATCGTTGATGCCTCGTTTCCTTGACGCTTACAAGGAATTGGGAGCAGGCTACAGCAACCTTGACGAATACCGCACGGAGTTCTTGCAGGATGCGAAAGCATTTGGCTACGTACGCTTCGCAAGCGGCGCAACGGACACTTCGATGTATTGGTTGGAAAACGAATGGTTTGGTTCGAATACGGTTTATACCGTTGCTCCTGTAACTTATTACTAAAAAATAGGCTGAAAAGCCAAACATAAAGAGAGCGGCAAGGAAAAACGCCTTGCCGCTTCATTTTTTTATTCAAAAGGTAAAGGGAAGGGGGCAGGTATGCGTTTAACGAAGAAAACACGGTTTTTAAACAAACAAAACGATACCAATTAAACGGCAAAAAACCACCCTTCGATGAAAAAACGGCAGGTTTGTTAAACAACAAAGATTGCAGGAATTGCAATATTTCTTGCAAGTTATGCTATTGACATATAACAGAATTTTCATTATGATATATATGGTCCACTATATAATGTTACATTATATTGTGGCGGTCAAATTTGGAGAAAATAAAAAAGAGTAACAAATTAAGGAGAAATTGTTATGAGAAAATGGTTGACTAGAGTAGTAGCAGGCGTTTTGGCTTGCGCGTCGACGCTCAGCATCGCAGCTTGCGGCTCGAGCGGAGACAAGGCTTTTTCCGAGTTCTTGGAAAGTGTTGGCGGTGCAGGTGACAGCGCCGGCGGCAATGGCGGCGGCGCAATCGAAAAGGTAATCGACCCCACCAAAACGCAGCTATTGGTAAAAACCTATACGGCAGGCTTCGGCGATGAATGGATGTATGATTTGGAAGCGCGCTTTGAAGAAGCGTACAAGAACGTTTCTTACGAAGACGGTAAGACGGGTATCCAAGTATGGCATACGGGCGATATGAAGTCGAATTATACGGCGCAGGACATTATCGCGGGCTCTTATGACGTCTACTTCATGGAAAACGCGTCTTACTATGCGTTGACGAAAGAAGAGGGCGCTCTTGAAAACCTTACGGACATCGTTACCACCCCCAACGCTGACGACGGCGGCAAGACGATTTTGTC
>JAGAIW010000069.1 GCA_017626305.1 Clostridia bacterium | reverse complement strand
TCACTGCAAGCTGCATTGCCGACAAGTGATTCGCGGCATCAAGCTCCCCTTCAACCGACATGATTTCATTGTGCTCTAAATCAAAGAGTTTTCCACATCCGTTTTTACACGTATAATGAGCAATCGTGCCAGCAACGCTACAATTTCCCGCGACTTCTTCCACGTATTCGTAGTCGTGATTCAACGCGTCAATGGTAGGAATCGCATTTATCACGTTCTTATCTGCATCAAAAATTACATCACAGCCTTCGCAGGTAAAATACACGTCATTACCGCCGTTTTCACAATCAGCCTCTACTGCACCGTGCAAAATGTAAGCGTGCGTATGTTCGTCGCTAGGCGTTTCGCTTACGCTGGTTTCTTCGCTTGCGCTGGACGAATCAGATAGGTCGCCACAAGCCACCAATCCGCCTACTGCTATCAATGACAACGTAAAGCAAGCCAACCAAGTAACCAATCTTTTTTTACTCATATTTTTTCTCCTTATATTATATATACATTTTACTGTCAACAGTCGGCGCAGAGCACCGTTCGCAATCAATCTTTCGGCAAGAAAGGGGGCGTATACGACGTAACTTTCTTCCATTTCGCTACAAGCGTAAGGTCTCCCGTTACGACGTTCTTTTCAAAATTCCATTCTTCGCCGTTATATTACCAATAGAGAAATTCGTACTCTGACAAGCTCGACGATTTTTGCGGATTGGTCGGTTTAGAAACTTTCCCCCCTGCCAAAATGGTTATAGACGCCACTTCACTGCCACCGTCCGAATCGAAAGTGACCGTATAATAAATTTCTTCTTTTTCGCCGCCCTCGCTTGATTCGGGTTTCTCACTCGTTTCAGGCGCTTCGCTTGATTCGGGTTTCTCGCTCGTTTCGGGCGCTTCGCTCAATTCGGAGTTTTCACTCGTCACGGGCGGTTGAACGGAAGAATCTTCTTCCCTCTTTCCGCAAGCGACTGCCGACATCATCATAAGGGCAAGCAATGCCGTTAAAAATAATTTCTTTTTCATAACGTCTCCACTTCCTCAATCCGAATTTCAAGGGGATAGGACACAACGTCCTCCTCACCTCCCTGCGCTTGCTTAAACGCAAATTCAGGCGATTGATCTTTATTTGCGACGATGACGATTACGTTTTTATACGTCGATTTTTCTTTCGAGAGATACGGTACGTCCGCTTCATAGAAACATTCCGTAATATAAGCAACGTCCGACACCTTCGAAATATCAATCGTCACGTCCTTGATCAGATTGTCAAACGACGTTTCATAGAACATTAAGCCACTCGTATGATACACGTCCGTACCGGCAACGTATTCTACAAATTCCATAGAAACGTTTTCAATCGTCGTATTGAATATACGACTTGCAAACAATGCAACGTACGCACCTTGATCGTCGGGCTTTAAGCATACGCCATTGAAATTCACATTTTTAATCGTTGCATAAGCAACCGCACCGAACAAACCATTCTTTGATACCGACAAGTTGGAAATCGTATAGCCGCGTCCGTCGAACGTGCCGCCGAACCCGCGCGAATTTTCCCAATAGTTTCCCGAATCCTTTAATGTCAATCCCGTGCAATCGATGTCGTTAATCATCACGAACGTGCCCGTAATCTTGCCGTCATAGCAGCCCTTGTTGCCATAGGACTCTACCGTATAATCACGGCGTACGTAATGCAAATCTTCCGCATTTTCAAGAACCTTCGTCACGCTCAAACAGCTAAGCTTATAGAATTTATTCACACCGACTGCGATAATGGATTTCGCCTCGTCGCCGTCTTTGCCATACGTAATTGCCGTACGATCCGCGTTCGTGAAATATAAGATTTCATCATCGATCTTTTCGCCAAGCTCGGCAAAGTATACCTTGTCAAGCGTGACATCATAGAACACCGTGCCTTCCTTCGATAAATCTTCACAGCTTGCAAAATCCACCGATTTCAAGGTGCAAACAAAGCTTGCCGTCTTGCTCGGATCGAACAAAGACGTCGCCGTGATCGTCACTTGTTCGCCGTCCACCACCGTATCTGCTACCGACACTACGCCAGCGCGGAAGGTAAGTTTGTCGCTATTCGACGCAATTGAAACGTACGGATTTGCAAGCTTCAAATTGTAGGAAGTGCCCGACACTAAATAGTCGGTTGTTTGTGCGAATTTTGCTTCCGCGTCGCGAACTTGTTCGTACACGGTATTCGAAACGGCGACGCCGCTTGCCTGCGACCAAAAGTCTTCGTCGAACTTCTTATAACGGCTTTGCGCATTGGTGCTTTGCACAAATTCAAGCATTGACGAGAAGGCTAAAGTTGCGTTGGATTTTGCGCGCAACTCATCCGTGCCGCCAATGACAAATACGTTCTTAATCGCAACGTATTCGCTACCCACGATTTTTATAGAAGCACTCGTGTTGAACGAGGCTTGACTGACGTCAATAACGCAGTTTGATACGTTTGCCGTGGACGTCGGTTCTTTGAAACTAAAGAACGAGCCGCAATGATTGTTAATCGATCCGTCCCCTTCGTACTGTTGCGTACCCTTACCCATAGACGCGTATTGAATATAGATATTCTCAATCGTACCGCCACCTGCGGAGCATACAAGCCCGCTGTTTGCCGCAACGCTCGCGTTGGTGAAGGATATATTTTTAATCACGCCGTCGATATGCAGCACACCGAAAACACTTGCAATTTGACTGCCGTTATCAATACTGATCCCTTCGATTTTGTGACCTTTGCCGTCGAATACCCCTCTAAAACCGTACAAACCGCCGTTCGACCAATTCCCTTGAACTGCCGCCCAAAGCGAATCAAGATCTGCTACTTTGGATTGGAATAAACCGTTATAGGCAATATCCTCCCCTAAAACGAAATATCCATCCCAAATTGCCGCGTTATTCAAGCAGGCTTTTTTCGAAAGGGTGGCAAAGCTGTCAAAATCCTCTTTCGTATATAAAATCTTCGTATAAAGATCTACGCCAATCTCGTATTTTGCCAAATTCGTTTCCACGAAGAAAGGACAGTCCTCGCCCATATCCGCCGCCGTCGTCGGCAACGCGCTTTTTTGCAAGGTGACGAGTTTTTTCTGTGCGTCGAACTCACCGACGCTCGCACCGTTGTAGGTAATCCCTCTCGATATACCCCTAATATTCGATGCAAGCTCAAAGCTGGAAAGGTTTTCCACTTCTACGACAAAGCTTTCGTCTAATACAATCGTCGGGCGGTAAACGTTGACCGCAATTTCCAAGCTGTAAGGCTTGCCGTCCACTTCGCAAGAACCGATAATTTTCGTCTGTCCTTCGCTTACAGAACGGAAGGTATTTCCTTCCACCGCCGCAATAGAAGTATCTTGACTTTCCCATTTCATGTTTTTTGCGATTGCAATCTTATTGTTTTTATATGCCGTCAAGGTCGCAAGTACGTTCGTCACGTCGCCGTTTTCCGTAGAAAGCGTTGATAAATCGACTTTGTATCCGTTTGGTCAAAACCGATATTTTCACTAACAACCAAGCTTACTTCACTATCCTGCTTGATGGTGACTTGGACCGTCTTAAAATAGACGTGTCCGTCCCGTTCCACCGAAGCCACAAGCTTGGTTTCCCCTTCGGAAAGTCCCGTAATGACCGCCGTATTCCCCGTTTGCGCAACGGAAACAACGTCCAAGGAGGAATCCCCATCAATCGACCACACGAAAACGGGGTCGTCGATATTTTCAGCCGACGCTTCAAGCGTATAGCTTTCACCTATGCAAATGGTCACCGATTCTTGATTTACTGAAACCACAGGCGCACCAGGCACTACTTCTACTATATCTTCCGAGGAGGCAGGCGGATCGTAACTGCCTATGCTATCGCCTTGAGGTTGCCCCTTGGATTTAGAGCAACCTATAAGACATAATGCTGATAAAATTGTCAACAAAACAAGATGTTTGTTTTTCATTTAGACCTCTTTTTATTTTCTTTTTAGATTAAACACCCCAGTCATCATACAAATCGGACAGTAAACCGTTTGCTTCTTTATAGAGCGTAAGCCCAAGCACCGTCGCGTCCGCCTTAAACGCTTGACGCATCGCTTTCTTATCACTATTCGAATAGCTCGATGCAAACGAAGTGCAAAGCACGTAACGGGGGAACAAGCTTTCCTTGGTGATTCTATTTTTAATCGCCGTCTTTTGCTCTTCCGTAAGGCTTGCATCCGCATCGACCAAAGCTTTCGCTTCGTCGCAAAGAGTTACAAGAGAGTTCAACCAATCTTTCGACCAATACGTCTTTGAACCAATCCCAAGGAAACCGTTTACATTTTCGATTTCGTCGTAAATACCGCGTCCCAAACCGTCGTAGTTTACTTCGATTTCTTCACATTTTGCAACGATTGCATCGAACATCGAACGCATTTTTTCTGCGCCTGCTCCGAAGTAGTTGGTGAAGTAAGTATCCAAAACCGTTTCATAATCCGCATTGACGTTGAACATAAATTTGGAATCGATATACGCCTTCAAATCGCTAAACGCCGTCGCTTCCGTTTCATTGCTCTGGCTCCAAGCACCCTTTACGCCAAGCTCCGCCAAAATCTTGTAGTTTTCTGCCGATGCCTGCCAAGTGTTATAAGGATACATATAATTTTTGAAGTTTGTACCGTACATCCACAGATATACGTTATCGGAAAGCGCACACCACTTCTTAATTAAAGCAAGCGTATCCGCATTGTCCGCGTGATTGAAGTTTTCTGCATACTTGCCGTCGATTGGTGCGAGCCATACCATAACGCCGTCGTCACATTTAAGATCTTCACTCGTCTGCGTGTAACTACCGTCGTCGTTAATTTGATAACGTTTCATCAATGTAACTGCACCGTTTGCATTGATACTTGCAGGAGCCTTTTCCGTCGAGCGATACGCCAAGAATGCGATATTCAGCTTTCTATCGCCGATTTGTGCCTGAATTTTCTCGTTAATCGCGTTCATCAAATCAATCCATGCCGCCGAGAAACCGCCCTCGCCGTACAACGTATTATACAACGTACAGCGCGCACACGTACAATTGTCGCCGCCGGCGCTATCCATAATTGAGAAAGAAATATTCTCTTTATTCGGCTGCGCGTTAATTTGTACCATCATATTCGCAACGATTACATCTACCATTGTTGCAAATTCCGCCGAATTACCGCCTGCCGTAGGACAAATTTGCGTCTTATCCGACGTATACCAATTCGAGTGAGACGTACCGTAGGTCGCTACGGGAAGATAATGCAACGCATTGTGCATATCCCAGCCTTGATTGGAGTGAATCCAAATATCCGTGTGTGATTGCAAGCCCATACTCAACACTTCATTATCGGTCATATACGTTTGCTGTTGGCGATAATCAAACGAGGGATTTTCAACCAAACCAAACGCAGGGAAGGAATCCAAACACTCGCTGTAAACTACGCAATCCTCGCTAATCATATCGTAGCCGTACATTTCGCGCAAAAACGCCAACGCTGCCATACGGTAGCCGTCCGCGCTATTTGCTTCGATAAATACCGTTCTTGCCGGTCTTCTAATTGCATAACCCGACCAGGCAGTAATATTCGCCTCTGTACCAATCACATCTGTCGCCAAGTTTCTATCACAGAACATAATTGCATATCTGTATTTGTCAACCGCTGAAG
>JAGAIW010000068.1 GCA_017626305.1 Clostridia bacterium | reverse complement strand
TATCGGGATCAATCGTCGAACCCCACGCCGCTGCCCATACGGCAAGCGAGCCCGTAGCAAGCTTGGTAAGCGCTTGCGAATCGGCTTTTACTTCTACGTTCCAATCCAAGCTGTTAAGAATTTCTGCTGCTTGCTTAAATACCGTATAGGTAGGGTGTTCCGTAATCGACGCGCCCGCAATCGTAAACGTGATTTTAAGCTCGCTCGAATTTGCAGAAACACCTGCCATTTGCATATATTGAGCAATCTTCGTCTTTGCATTGTCAATACCGATCCATTGCGCCCACACTTTGTTGTGCGTTGCAGGCGTTTCGCCGTCGTCTTCACGAGGATAAGCCCAGCTTTCCAAAGACATCGGCCAATCAATATTCGTACAAGTACCCGTTTCGTAGTAATCTAACGCAAGCGAAGTCTGCATAGCCGCCATAATCGCACGGCGAATCCAAATATTAGGCACTTTTCCTGCGTTAATACCAATATAACCGTAACCGAGCTGCCAAGAGTCAAGTCTTTCGTAACCGTCCGCTTTCATCTGCGTTAAGCGTTCAGAGTTTGCTTTTGTGAATTGAGGGGTGATATAATCTACTTCCCCGCTTGCAAGTTTGTCGATTGCGTTGGATGCGCTGACAACCTGTAATCTCAATTTATCGGCTTTTACGTCGAACATAAATTTATCGTTCTTCTTAAAGTAAACGATATTACTATTCCAGAATTGTGCGCCACTGGGGTTATTCCCGTTATCCGCGTTCGTCGCCATAAACGCACCTGCGCCGACGGGAACTTCAACGTTACGTTGTGATTGAATAACTTTACTTTGGAAATCACTACTTGCGAATTCTACACCAAACTTATTGTTCGCAATATCAATGTCCACGTCCGTACCCGTGCCGTTTGCCGAAGCGTAATAATGCGCAGGCGCAACCGTGAAACCGAAATTATAAATGGCCTTGGGATCAATACCGTTTACAGTAATTTGAAGTACGTCGTATTCGTTGGAATTCTTGGGCGTACCGTCTTCGTTGTGCTCTTGCGCAACCATATAGTCTTTCCCGTTTACTTTTACAGTTGCAGTATTCGTCGTATGACCGAGTGAAACGATACCCGAAATATTCTTCGTTTTCATTTCACTACCACCCATATTCGTATGCAAAATTACGTCCGTTGCATCTGCTGCATACAACGTTTTCAACGTACCTGCCGTTCCCCAAAAGGACAAAATGTCGTGCAACTTACTAACGCTTTTATCTTCGTAAACACGTTGAATCGCCGCTTCTTGCGTCGAATAGCTGTTTACAATATCCGTATTGTAGAACTCTTTAATTTTTTCCTTGTTATCTCTATTCGTACCCGAAATCTTTTCGTAAACGGGCGTAATGTAGCCTTCGTAAAGGAAGAATTTGAAAATATCGCTCGAAAGCTCGTTTTTCCAATCCTTATAAGGCGCAGTATTCAAATCGTAAGATTCTTTCGCTGCTTTATAATCCGATTCAAGCTCTTCTTTAAACGTTTTTAAAGTCAGTTCGTAATCGTCTTTGAGCATTTGACGGTATTGCGCGTCCGTCGTCGTCGCAATTTGATTGGTCGGCACGACTGCCATCTTATACCCTGCACTAATCGTGTGCTTATCAATCGCTGCCAGCATCTCGTCTTTCGTCAATCTATACGAATCGCCTCCCGTTACGGCAGATACGCGTCCATACGTTTGATAAACCTTTACGAGTTCACCAATTCTTTGTTGCGCGTATTTGGCAGCGTTAGAAGCAATCTTTTCGTCCAAGCCTGCGCTTTCGGAAAGAGACATCTGCGTTCTATATTCCGTAAGCCCTTGAATATCAATGGAATACATCGTCGAAGAACCGGTGTAAACAGGATCGAGATATTCGTAGATGTTGAACATAACGTCGTTCATCGTCAACGGCTTACCATCAGAAAATTCTAAGCCGTTTTTCAAAACGAACGTATAAACGGATTTTTCCGATCCTACCGTGCCCGTCGTTTTGACTTCAAAATCTTTTACTACCGTAGGCAAATCGTCGCCCGCTTCGGGGTTACCCTCGCGGTCCGTGGAAAGCATACCGATCTGCGTCATACCTACAACGTCCATATCCGCGCCCGACGTTGCGTAGAAAGGATTGAACAAGCCGCTCAATTCTTCCGTCATAATAACGATACTGTCCTTTTTCTTGCCGGCAGGGGTTTCGGGATCGTTACACCCCGTTATCCCCAAAACGACGGGAATCGTCATTACTGCACTAAGCATAATGCTTGTAAGTTTTATTGCTTTTTTCTTATTCATATTTTACCTCCTTTAACGTAAAATTAATATTCAATATCATAAGAAGACTCGGTCAAATCGTAATAGCCTGCGGACATTGACACGTTAAAGTCCTCGTCAACCGTAACGGACGTGGGATCAATCGCATAGTAATAACTCGTCATAAGCTCCATACCGTAAACTTGCAATTTTATCTTATCCGTCGTTTGCAATCCGGAAACGTAGCCATTCGCCACCAAATTCAGGCTATACCCGTTTTCCCAATTAACTTGTCCGATTCTCACCGTTCCGCCAATTAACGTAACGTTTGAAACGCTTGCCCCCTCTTCGATATAACCTGCGAACAAACCGTATTCAGCATCTTGTAATTTAACGCCTGTTGCATACAAATCGAACGTCGCATTTTCAAAGGTAACGTTCTTTATTTCAGCGGTCGCGGCGACTTTCCCAAATAATCCACCAAAGGTCGCCGTAGAAGAAATATGCAACGCCGTTGCGTTTTTAATTTTATAATTGTGTCCGTCCGCACTATAAAACTTACCCGTAAACGTGTTCGCCTCAAACGCGGCAGGCCATTCCCAATACGAGCCGTCCCCTTTATCGAAATCCAAGTCTGCTTGAATTTCATAGATACCGGCAGGGTTTCCGTGCAAAGACAGTTGCTCTGCGGTTTGAATTCTATACCATTCGCCTTGCTCTACCTCGATATAAATATTTTGAACTCTATTCACCGCAACGCCGTGTTCAACGTCCAACGTTCCGCTATGCACAAATTCGTCCTCTATCTTTTGCGTGCAAGCCTCGTCGAGATAAGCCGCCTTAAACGTCGTGCCCGCAATTTTCGGAAACTCAAAATTCGTGCCGTTCGCATAAGTATACGTATGATTCATTGCGCCGTCTTTCCAATCCGGTATCCAAATCGTATCCTTATCGTACGTCTTTGAGCCCTCGGCATTCGTCGTTTTATAGTCGAAAGTAGT
>JAGAIW010000067.1 GCA_017626305.1 Clostridia bacterium | reverse complement strand
GGTTTCGAACTCCTATGTAACGGGGAAGACGTCGGAACGGAAGGATGAGCTGCCCGTTAAGCAAAGCATTGATAATGCTTTGTAGGGGCGAGATGAGCAAACGCATATGTCTGCGTTTGCGGTGACCGAGCGCAAAGATAACCGCACTTTGCGCGAGAAAGGAGTTCGAAAATCCGATTTAAGTTCAGACTGGTTGCACCAGCAAAAGCCCACGGCAATACGCCGTGGGCTTTTGCTTTTGTGTGCGCCGTAGGTTTGAACTCCTATGTAACGGGGAAGACGTCGAAAGTAGTTTTTAAGATATAAAAAACCGAACGGTACCCGTTCGGTTTTGTGAGATTCATTATAAAACATGTCCTATAAGATAATCGATAGAGCAATCAAAGGCTTGCGCAAGTTTAATAAGATTATCCATATAAGGAGAAGTGATTCCCTTTAACCATTTATTGAAATTATCATATGAAAAATTGGTTTTGTGGTGAAGGGCGTATTGTGACATATTGTACATTGTCAAAAGTTCCCGAAAACGTTTTTGAAAGGGTGGAATAGGATGAAAAACAACATTAGCAGGCGGATACTCTATTAAACCGAGTAGATAATCTGCGGAGCAATTAAATCTTTCTACCAGCTTTACAAAAACAGAAAAAGAGGGTAAATGCGCGCCTGATAAATAACGCGTGATGGCATTACGGGTTACGCCGATTTCGTTTGCTAAAAGAACGGGCGTTAAATTATGTTCTTTCATGAGTTCTGAAAGTTATTCAGGCAATTTCGACAAAATTCTCATAAATTAGACCCCTTTCTACAAAATATTATCTACGATGTTGGTACAAAACATTTGCTTTCATCAAACGTCGTGAGGTATAATATATATACAGTATTCGCGCGCAAAACTGTAAAACGAACAAAGGAAGGAGGTTAATATGCAAAACAATAAGCAAAAAGCTGATGCAACGAGAAAACCTAGCGAAAGGGTTGTTTTTGAAAGGATAGCAAAAACGATAAGGGAAAATTATGTTGCTACTTATAAAAAAGAAAGCGAAAATTCATTGCTAATGAGATTTGTAGACGGAAGATACTTTCGCTTGACTCTTGAAGAAGTATGTACTTAAAAAATAAAAAGAAACCTATTGACGAATAGATTTCTTTTTATAAGAAGACAAACCAAAAAAGCTCTCGCTTATGACAAGCGAGAGCTTTTTATTTTAGCTCAAACGATTATTCTTGTTTTTTGTCTTCGTTTTCAACGGGCGGTTCGTCGGGCGTTGCGTTGTCAACGACTTCGTTGACTTCTTGCGCGATTTCCGCGTTTTCTACCGTTTCGGATACTTCCGCTGCGGCAGCCGCTCTGCGAGCGTTGAGTTCTTCCGTCATCTTAGCAACCGTCTTCTTATCAAGGTTATAAATGAAGGTGATAGAAAGGAACATAACGATGCCGCTGAATGCGTACAAGCCTGCAACGAGCCAACGCATATTCGTGGCAACCCACAAAGGTTGTTCCGCACCGAGCTCGCTGTTATAACCAAGCGCAGCCATAATCAATACGACGAGCGAAGGGCCAACGCCTTGCGCGAGTTTACGGAAGAAGGAGTGTAAGGAGTAAACCGTACCTTCTTCTTTCGTGCCGTTTTTCCATTCGTTATAGTCGATAGCGTCCGCCATAAGCGCCCAGCTAACGCAGGTGTAGAAACCAAGACCAAAGCCGAAGAATACCTGTGCAAGCACGTAGAAGACAACACCTGTGAGGTCAGGAGTAATCAAGGGATTGAAAAGAAGGATGCCACCGATTGCGGAAACGCCTGCGCCTACTACGCAGCCTTCTTTTTTGCCCCATTTGTCTACGATTTTCTTGATGAAAGGCATAAACAGGAACATGGGCAAATATGCGATAAGCTGTACGATACCCGACGCCTGTGAGTTCTTGAAATAGGACTGGAACAATACGGCGGTAGCGGTAGCGGAGCTTTGCATACCGATAAACATTGCCATAGCGGCAAGCGTTGCGCCGACTGCTGCGGGATTTTTGATAAAGTTCTTCATTGCCTTGAAGACGTTGAACTTTTGCGAAGGTTCGCTGATTTTTACCGTATTTTCTTCTACGCGAATGGTCGTGGTCTTTAACATGAAGATAAAGCAACCAAGACCGATAACGCCCATTACAATAGCGGCAATAAATACGTTTTGACCGATAAGATTGTTGCTTGCGTCGTATACGATAAAGGGAAGAAGAACCATAGGTAAGATGTTACCGATCATAGAACCGATAGAACGCCATGTGGAGAGCTGCGCTCTTTCCGAGCCGTTGTCGGTGATGACGGACATCATGGAACCGTAAGGAACGTTTGCAAACGTATAGAATGCGTCCCAAAGCACGTAGCCGAGTACGAACATGATACCTTTTACCCAAGTTTCCGCATTAGGAATAGGAAGGAAGAAGAATAAGCCCGAGAACAAAAGACCGAGCGCACCGATAAAGATGTAGGTCTTAAATTTGCCGTGCTTATATTTTCTCTTGTCCGCGTCGAACATAGAGCCAAGCAGGGGATCGTTGATAGCGTCCCAAACTTGAACGACTAACAACAAGGTGGCGTATAATTCTTCGCCAAGTAACATAAATTGCATCCAGAAAAGCGCCATGATGGAACTTTTCAGCGCAAAGCTCATATTGCAGCCAAGGTCACCGGCTGCGTAGGAAATCTTGTCCCTCATACCGAAAGGACGTTTTTGTTGAACGGTTTCCATAATAACCTCCTTATCATATTTTAAGGACGACGAAACCGCATTTGCCGTCCTTGTGATAGGTTTGTGATAATATTATATTACAAAAATGAAGAACTGTCAATGTTTTTTTTCAGAATTAACAAAATTTGTTTGATAACGACTAAATTATATACAAATAGTTTGCGTTTTCAACATAATTATAAGCTTTTTCAAAGAAAAAACTTCTGAACTCTTGACAGAAACCGATTTATACTTTATAATATAGAATGCAAACAAATGCGATAAAAGCAGTTTGCGCTTTTTTCAAGAAAACTATATCATTTTAACGGAGGGAAAAATGCGAACCAAACTTAACGTAAATAAAAACTGGCTCTTTTATAAGGGCGTAGCGGATATTTCCGCAAAAGAAGGGGGTGAACAAGTCAACCTGCCCCACAGCTGGAACGCTGTCGACGGACAGGACGGCGGCAACGATTATTTCCGTGGCAGCTGCTTGTACGTGAAAACCATTTCCAAGGCGGAACTTCCCGCAGATAACGAATACTATTTAGAAATCCGCGGCGCGAATTCTTCGGCGGACGTATACGTCAACGGTGAAAAATTAGCGCACCACGACGGCGGTTATTCCACGTGGCGCGTCAACTTTACCGATAAGTTGCAAGATGAAAATGAAATTGCTATCGTAGTGGATAACGCTCCTAACGATAGAGTATATCCCCAAACGGCGGACTTCACGTTCTACGGCGGTTTATACCGTGACGTCAACGTGATTTGCGTACCCAAAACCCATTTTGATTTGGACTATTTCGGCGGCGAAGGGTTGATGGTTACGCCTATCGTAGACGGTAAAAACGCCAACGTCGACGTTACCGTTTACGTGAAGGATTTACAAGAAGGCGACGAAATCGTCTATACGGTATACGAAAAAGACGGCAAAGAGCTTGCTAAGATAAGCGGCGCGGAAACTTCCGCAAAATTCGTTTTGGAAAACGTACGTCTTTGGAACGGTCGTAAAGACCCGTATCTGTACTCGTTGAAAGCGGCAATCGTTCGCGGCGGCGAAACGGTAGACGAAGTATCCACGCGCTTTGGTTGCAGAACGTTTGCTATCGACCCCGAACGCGGCTTTATTTTAAACGGTGAAGAATATCCCTTGCGCGGCGTTTCCCGTCACCAAGACAGATGGGGATTTGGTAACGCTCTGTTGCCCGAGCACCACGAAGAAGATATCGGCTATATTATGGAAGTGGGCGCGACGACCATTCGTTTGGCACACTATCAACACGACCAGTATTTCTACGATCTTTGCGACGAAAACGGTTTGGTTATTTGGGCGGAAATTCCGTATATTTCCCGTCATATGGCAAACGGTAGAGAAAACACCATTTCGCAAATGAAAGAGCTGATTGTGCAAAACTACAACCACGCGTCTATCGTCGTATGGGGGCTTTCCAACGAAATTACCATGAGCGGTGCAAAAGACCCTGACCTTTTGGATAATCACCACGTCCTTAACGACTTGGTACACGAAATGGACAAGACCCGTCTTACCACGATGGCTTGCGTATCCATGTGTGACATGAACGAACCGTACGTGCAAATTCCCGACGTTGTTTCCTATAACCACTACTTCGGTTGGTACGGCGGCGACACGTCTATGAACGGCCCTTGGTTTGATAAATTCCACGAAACCTTCCCCAACAAGCCGATCGGCGTTAGCGAATACGGCTGTGAAGCGCTCAACTGGCATACGTCTAAGCCCGTTCAAGGGGACTACACCGAAGAATATCAAGCGTACTATCACGAAGAGCTTATCAAACAGCTGTTCACGAGAAAGTATCTTTGGGCTACCCATGTATGGAACATGTTCGATTTTGGCGCGGACGCGCGTGCGGAAGGCGGCGAAAACGGACAGAACCACAAGGGTCTGATGACCTTTGACCGTAAGTATAAAAAGGACGCGTTCTATGCCTACAAAGCATGGCTTTCGGACGAACCGTTCGTTCACCTTTGCGGTAAGAGATATATCGACCGTGTGGAAGACGTTACCAAAGTAACGGTATATTCCAACCAACCCGAAGTAGAGCTGTTCGTCAACGGCAAGAGCTTGGGTAAAAAGCAAAGCCCCGAACACTTCTTCTATTTCGACGTACCCAACGTAGGCGAAAGCGAAATCGTTGCGGTTGCAGGCGAATGGAAGGACGAAGGCAAAATCCGTAAAGTCGACGAAATGAACCAAGACTACGTGCTCAAAGAAAAGGGCGCAATTTTGAACTGGTTCGACGTTACCGAAGTGGAAGGCAGATTCTCGCTCAACGATAAGATGGGGGATATATTGCAATCTTTCTGGGGTAAGCTTTGGTTCTTGAAGATGGCGAAGAAAATCAAGAAGGCTTTGAGCAGCGACGGCGGCAAAGTAATGGGCGGTTTTGAAGTCAACGAGGGCATGATGCAAATGATGGGCGGATTCTCCGTACTTCGTATGACCAACCTGATGGGCAACATGAATATTTCCTGGACGAAGGAAGAGCTTTTGAAGATGAATAAACAGCTCAACCGTATCCGTAAGCCCAAAAACAAGAAAAAATAAAAAGGGAGAGAACTATGCCGATGCAAATGACTTTTCGCTGGTACGGCGAAGGAAACGATAAAATTAGTTTGCAAGATATCAAACAAATTCCCGGCGTAACGGGTATCGTTTGGGCGTTGCATGATAAAATGCCCGGGGAAGTTTGGGAGATAGACGAAATTGCAAAAGTAAAAGCGCAGCTGGATAAGTACGGCTTTAATATGGACGTTGTGGAATCGGTCAACGTACACGACGATATTAAAATCGGCTTACCCACGCGCGATAAATATATTGAAAACTATAAACAAACGATTTATAATCTTGCCAAGTTTGGCGTAAAAGTAATCTGTTATAACTTCATGCCTATTTTCGACTGGACGAGAAGTAATCTTTTCCATGAAGTAGGCGACGGTTCTACCGCGTTGTTCTATGAAAAGGGTATGATTCAAGAAGATTACAACGCTATGGCGAAGTATATCCTTGATTTCACGGAAAAATACAACATGTCCTTCCCCGGTTGGGAGCCTGAACGTATGGCGAAGTTAGACGAGCTGTTCAAGGCATACGAAGGGGTGGACCATGAAAAGCTTTGGGCGAACTTGAAGTATTTCTTGGAAGCCATTATGCCTGCTTGCGAAGAAACGGGCATCAAGATGGCTATTCACATGGACGATCCGCCTTGGGATATTTTCGGGTTGCCCCGCTTGCTTGTCAATGAAGAAAATATCGATAGATTTTTGAAAATGGTGGACAATCCTTATAACTGTCTTACCCTTTGTTCGGGTAGCTTGAACGCCAACCCCGAAAACGACGTGGCGGCGATTGTAAGAAAGCATTGCGATAGAATTGCGTTTGCGCATATTCGTAACGTGAAACATTTTGCAAACGGCGATTTCTCCGAAGCAAGCCATAGGGATTGCGACGGGGATACGGGCATACTCAATATTTTAAAAGCCTACCACGATTGCGGCTTTGAAGGCTATATCCGTCCCGACCACGGTAGACATTTATGGGGCGAAAAGCCCGGCACGGTACGCCCCGGCTACGGCTTGTACGACCGCGCTTTGGGTATCATGTATATGCTGGGCGTGTGGGATATGTTAGACAAATTAAAAACGGAGAATAAATAATATGATAAATTTACCCTTGAATATTGATTTTAGTGGAAAAGTAGTCGTCGTTACGGGTGCAGGCGGTTTGATTTGCGGCGCAATGGCGCGCGCGTTTGCGCAAAGCGGCGCGAAGGTTGCGGCGCTGGACTTGAACGAAGAAGCGGTGAAAAAGCTTGCCGCGGAACTGAAAGCGGAAGGCTATATTTGCGAAGGCTATAAAGCCAACGTTTTAGAAATGGCGGCTTTGGAAGAAGTGCACCAAGCGGTGTTAAACGACCTTGGTCCTTGCGATATTCTCGTCAACGGCGCGGGCGGAAACAATCCCCGCGCGACAACGGATAACGAATATCAGCACGAAGCAAAAGAAGGCGGCAAATCTTTCTTTGATTTGGATCAAAGCGGCGTAGACTTCGTGTTCAAGCTCAACTTCCAAGGTACGTTGTTGCCCACGCAAGCGTTCGCCAAAGACATGGTGGATAAAAAGAAGGGCTGCATTTTGAATATTTCGTCCATGAACGCATACACGCCCTTGACGAAAATTCCTGCGTACTCGGCGGCGAAAGCTGGTATTTCCAACTTCACACAATGGCTTGCGACGCACTTTGCAGGCACGGGTATCCGTTGCAACGCAATCGCGCCCGGGTTCTTGGTGTCCGCGCAAAATAAGGCGCTTTTGTTCAACGAAGACGGGACGCCCACGGCGCGCTCGGCGAAGATTTTGAACGGTACGCCCTGTAAACGTTTTGTAGACGCGGAAGAATTGCTTGGCGCAACGCTCTTTTTGTGCGACGATAAATCGGCGTCGGCAATCACGGGCGTCGTACTGCCTATCGACTGCGGTTTTGCGGCGTATAGCGGTGTATAATCGTTTGATATTTTAGACTGTATAAAAGCGCGCCGCGTTTGAAAAAACGTAGCGCGCTTTTTATATGCATAAAAAACACCCGAAACAAGCGTTTCGGGTGTTTACGTTTTAGATAAGCTTACTCACCTTTGAAGGGGAGAAGAGCCGTGATTCTTGCGCGCTTGATTGCGGTAGCAAGAAGTCTTTGGTGCGCTGCGCACGTACCGCTCATTCTGCGGGGCAAAATTTTGCCGCCTTCGGTGATGAATTTTTTAAGACGGTTTACGTCTTTATAATCAATCGCTTCAAGCTTTTCTTGGCAGAATGCGCATACCTTTTTACGGGGCGCTTTCTTAAATACCTTTTTTACGGGTGCTTTTACTTCTTCCATGATAGTAACTCCTTGAATTATTTTTTGATATTCCCGCTATTAGAAAGGAATATCGGAATCGTCGTCCATTTCCTGCAAAACGGGTTTACGCTTTGCGGTGGACGCGCGCGGAGCGTCGTTGACGTCGTCAAACGAGTCTTCGCTGTCTCTGGGCGAAAGGAATTCGCAATCCTGTACGATAATATCGACAGCGGTGCGTTTTGCGCCTTGATTGTCTTCATAGTTACGGATTTGTACGCTGCCCGTAACCGCTACCTTTTTGCCTTTTTTGGTGTAGCGCGCGATCGTTTCGCCAAGCCCACGCCAAGCCGTACATTCAAAGAAGTCCGTTTGACGTTCGCCGTCTTGCGAAGAATAGGGGCGTTGCACCGCAATAGCAAAGCGGCACATAGCCACACCCGAAGCCGTTTCACGGATTTCGGGGTCACGCGTTAAGTTTCCGATTAAAAATACTTTATTCATAATTTTTCCCTTATCTGATTAGAGTTTCGTGATCAAGCGTCTAACAACGTCTGCGTCGATACCCGCAACACGTTTGAGCTCTTCAACTACTTTTCCGTCTGCTTCGAACGTCATGAGAACGTAGTACGCTTCGTTTTTGAAGTTGATAGGATATGCAGTTTTCTTCGTGCCCCACTTATCGGTGGAAGCCACGCTACCGCCCATCGAATTAACGATGCCTTCATACTTCGCAATTTCGGCGTCTTTTGCTTCGTCCGTCAAATCGTTGTTGATCAGATACAGCATTTCGTATTTAGCCATACTTTTGCACCTCCTGGTCTTATTCGGCGCGCCAAAGCGCGCAAGGTTTTTTTCGCACGGTTTTAACCATGCTAAACTATTATATCTATTTTTTGACAATTAGTCAACCGATTTTACACGGTTTTTGGGAATTTTTGCCCCATTTTTACTAGGGACGAACGACGTGAATAATATCGCCTACGTAGCCGAGCAATTCGCTGACGGTCAAATAACGGAAATATTCTTTGAGTTGAAGTCCTTCGGGGTTTTCCGCAGACTTTAATTCTTCTTTTGCAGGGAACTTTTCGTGGTCCGCGGGGAAGTAATATTTTTGCGCCGCGGGCAAGTAAGCAATTAAACCGCTATCGCCTTCCGAAAGCAATTCGTCGTGTTCAGACAAATCAATGATTTTCTTTTCATGCAGTTCCCAAAGCTCGGCTTTTGGCATGTTTTTGATCATATTGTTGATCATATCGTCCATTTCGTCGGTCAACTTATAATCGTAATGCACGCTGTTGTACTTGCGGTGGTCGGGACGGGTTTCTTTCAAAAGATAGTACCACGAGCCCTTCAAAACGTATTCGTCGGGGTCTTCGGTTTTGACGCCGTTTTCGTCTATAAAATATGTTTCGCCCGTTAGTTGGTCTACTTTTGTTTCAAACATTTCTTTTTCGAAAATTTGACGTACCGTAAGCTCGGCAACCGCCTCACTCATTTTGTCGACGCGCGTATCGCGAAGATGTACCAAAATAGGGTTGGCGTCGGGGTCGACCTTATAGCCTTTGAGCTCGCTTTCGTCTTGGACGAAGTGGTAATTATCCGTTGAGCCGTCCGCCTTGATTTTTTCCAAATAGATTTCATGGACGAACATATCGCCGACGGTAAAGCTATCCATACGCGCGTCTAAATCGACAATCTTCGTATCGTGCAGGGTAGCAAGTACGTGGTTGGCGTTGGTGGAGATGAGCAGGTTGCCGTTTTCGTCCGTTGCCCATTCGCCCGTTTCCGTGTCTTTCACGTAGATAAGGTCGCCGTAGATATCGCCGATCGTCAAATCGTCCACACGCGCGCCAAGCTGGTTTACCTTGACGGGCGGTTCTTTTTCTACCAACGCCTTCAAGATAGGGCTGCCTTCAATTTGATCTTTGGGCAATACGTCTTTGACGTACAGCTCGTTTACAGCCGTACCCATTTCATTGATTTTGCTATCTCTAAGCGCCCAAAGAATTTGACTTTCTACGATTTTGTTGTCGTTTTCGTCTAAGACGAAGTTGCCTTCGCTGTCTGTCTTATAAATGGAGTCTTCAAACACTTCGCCAACGGTAAGCTCGTTGATAACGTCGCCCATTTCGCTAATTTTTACTTCGCGCTTATGCAAAGCACGCAAAATGGGGTTGTCTTCAATTTCTTTGTCGGTGAATACGCCGTTAAGTGTTAAATCGTTGACGGCGTCGCCCATGTCGGTAATCTTTTCGGCTCTAAGCGCCCAAAGAATTTGGCTTTTTACGATTTTGTTGTCGTTTTCGTCTAAGACGAAATTGCCGTCGCCGTCCGTCTTATAAATAGAGTCTTCAAACACTTCGCCAACGGTAAGCTTATTGATTTCTTCGCCTAAGCTCTTGACGGGAACTTCCTTTTCGGCGAGCGTCTTCAAAAGGGGATTTGCGTTGATATCGTCTTCGTGGAAGACGTCTTTCACCGTCATTTCGTCCATGATAGTCGTCAGTTCGGTGATTGCCTTATCGCTTTCGTACAAGTAACCCAAAACGGGATTTTCGGCTACGTATTTGCCGTCTTCCATAACAAAACTGCCGTCGGGGTTTTTCTTGTAAATTTCGTCCGCGCTGTAAACGTCGCTAAATTTCAGCTCGTTAATCTTATCCGAAAGAGTATCAAACGTCGCGTTCTTGTTGGCAAGCGCCGACAGGATTTTGTTGTAATCTTCGTGCTCGGGATCAAATACGTTGTCGTCGAACATGTCGCGGATGGACAGATTGTTGATATCGTCGGAAAGGGTATCCAACGTGCGACCTTTTAATGCGTCAAGCAGGTCGTTCTTCGCCAAATCTTCGGGCTTGAACATATCCTCGATCGTCATCTCGTCAATCTTTTCGGGTAAGTTGGTAACCGTAGCTTGCTTATCCTTTAAGGCTTTGAAAATGGGGTTATAATCGGCGTGAGTAGAGTCGAAATACTTCTCGTCGAATAATTCTTCAATCTTTAAGGTATTGACGTTATCCGCCATGTTTTCCATGGTGCTTGTACGGAGCGCGTACAGGATTCGGTTGTCTACGATTTTGTTGTCATTCTCGTCCAAGACGAAGTCCCCGTTTTCGTCCGTTTTATAAATGGAATCTTCGAAAATTTCCCCGATGGTAATCGTGTTCATGGTATCGGACAAAGTATCTATGGTTGCGTTGTTATTTTTTAACGCCGTCAAAATAGGATTGTAATCGTCGTGGTCTTTTTGGAATACGGTTGCGTCAAACAAATCTTCTACTTTTAAGTTGTTGATATTGTCGGATAATTCCGCCAACTGACTTCCACGCAAGGCGTCCAAGATGTTGTTATTTTCAAAATCGTCGTCGTCAAATAAATCGTCAATCGTTAAGCTGTCGATTTCGTCGGGCAGGTCGTCGACGATAACGTCTTTTAAGGCGTAAAGGGGACTATCTTTGCTGATAATTCCCATGGTTTGCTCTAACGTCAATCTACCCGTCAAGCCCGAAATAAACACGTGGTCGTCCATCAACGTCATAAGTTTCGTGGGCTTGAAAAGGACGGGAGTCGTCTTGGCTTGGTCTTCGTAGAGATAATACGCCTTGGAAGGGAATTTTTGCGTTTCGTTGTTCGCAGTTATTCTAACGTCGACCATTCTTTGCGTTTCGCCGTTTTCGCCTTCCACCATAACGGGCGCAAGGTAATAGGTAACGCCGTCTTCCACGTACGTAACGCCGTCCGTCGTGCCTTTCAGCGTTTCGTCGCCGTATTCGTTATAGGCAATTTTATTACCGTCGTTTTCCAAAATAACCATTTGCTTGGTCAAAGGAACGGGTTTGTCGTTTTCCAGCTTGAAATGAACGCCTTTCACACCGTACATAAGATACATCATAACGTTGCTTTGCGTGTCAATATCCATGACGTCCGCAAGGCGAATTTGCCCGATAATATCCTTTTGGGTATCGGTAAGGTCGTTAAGCGTACGGGGCTTTGCGCCGTTCAGCGTTTGAATGGTGTCTACGCCGTTGATTTTGACGATTTCGTAGTCTTCGTGCAGCGTGCCGTACGCAAGGGAAATGATAATTTTGTTGGACTGTGCGTTTACTTTGAGTACGTCCGCAATCGTGAGCGAATCAAGAAGTCCGTCGGAGTTGGTAAAGTCGTTGAGCGTTTTGGCTCTGTATTTCACAGGCGCGGTACATTCTTTATCGCTGTATACCAACCATTTGGTTTGCGCGTTGCTTGCGGCAAACGTTTGCGTTTCCGCCTTGACGTATTGCACCTTTCCGCTTTCGGCAAACGTGAGCTTATACGAACCGTCCGTTTGCTGCTCCGCCGTAGCCGCCACGGCTTTATCCGTATCGTCGTAGAAGATATCGCCGTCCTTGGTGTAGGATTGTTGATTCATTTCCACTTCGTTATCTTTTACGGTATAACGGTTGGACGAACCGTAAACGAGCGACATCATAAGGGCGTCCGATTTGTCTTCGGGCTCCATAACGGTGTAAATGGGGATAGAGCTAATTCTCTCGCTAATCGCGCCCGACATTACGTCGGAAATGGTCACCCAAGGCGTACCGCCTTCTACGGGAACGATTTTGCCGTTTGCGTCTTCTTCCCAGTCGATACCCTTTTCACCGTAGAAAAGGGTGGCAATCAACCCTTCGGGGTTCATGCCTGCCAAAGAAAGCAAATCGCCCACGGGCAATTTATACGTTTCTTCCATGACGTAGTCGGTTAAATATTTGGTGGGGTCGGGATTGTCACCGCCGCCGCCAACGAGAATTTTACTCATAAACTCGTCGACGTCAAGGACGAGCCCAAGCGATTCCAGCATGGGCAAAATACCGTTGAATTCACCCTGCGCCGCGCTGACGGACGGGTCGCCTGCAAGCAGCGTTTTGACGTAAGGGGAGAGCTCGTTTAAATCGTTGAGCGTACCCGTACCTTCGGCAATTTCGCCAAAGACGCCCGTTACCGCCGTGAGATAGTCAATCAGCGTTTTGTCGCCAAAATTTGCGCTTATGTAGTCGGTATAGTCGAAATCTAACCCAAAACCGTTGACCGTTTCCGCGCCGTCTTCAATTTTCATAACGCCTACGACGTAGTAGCCGATACCGACGATACCGCCAAGGCAGGAAATAAGCCCTAACAAAAAGCCTAAAAATACGGCGAGCAGTTTACCAAAAAAGCTCCCTTTTTTAACGACCTTTACGCGGGGTCTTTTGTTCGTTTCGTAATCCATATCGCGTTCTCTCATGCTGATATACTCCTTTTGGGAAAATTTAGAAGGGGATTATGCTTAGTCCTTAAAAATGGGGATAGACGCAAGATAAACGACGTCGTCCCTGTCCGCGGCGTCTGCTTCCGCCAAAACGAACGCTTTTTTATGTATTTTACCGCCTGCCATTTTCACGAGCCCTTCCAAAGCCTGCAAGGACGCGCCCGTGGAAACGACGTCGTCCACGATCCCTACGCGCTTGCCCGTCAACAGGTCTACGTCGTGTTTGGAAAGATAATACGTTTGCGGTTTGCCCGTCGTAATGGTGGGTTCAACCGTCAATTCAATACCGTCTTGCATGTACAGTTTTTTGGATTTGCGCGCTACGGCGTAATATCTATGACCAAGCTCTCTTGCTACGCAATGGGTGAGCTGTAAGCCTTTGCTTTCCGCCGTGAGCAGTACGTCGCAATCGGTAAGCAGCTTGGCGAGTTGTTTACCGCAATGTTCGGTAAGCGTGCTATCGCCGTGTAAATTGAAAAAGGCAATGGAAATTCCACTAGGTAAAGGCATAACGGGAAGTTCCGTTTCAAAGCCTTGAATATCTACTTTATACGTTTTCATAATCGTTCTCCTTCTGACGTGTGCGTACGTATTACACGTCATTATATATTGTATCATATTTTTTTGTGCTTGTAAACGGATTATGGAGAAAAAGTTCAAAAATTTTTAGATAGCCGTCCTTTTTTGGCAAACGAACGTGCGGGCGGTTGACATTTTTTGGCGTTCGTGGTACAATATGGACGAAAAATATAAGGCGAAAGGGGGACGAGCGTTTGAACGAGATTACTTCGATTACGCCGCAGGTTAAAGACAAGCGGCGGTGCAATATCTATATCGACGGTAGGTTTTGCTGTGGCTTGACCTTGGAAACGGCGGTCAAAAACCGTTTGAAGGTGGGTATGGCAATTTCCCCCGAAACGCTGTCGGCTATGCAGTTGGAAAGCGAGAAGGATACCGCTTTGGATAAGGCGCTCTTGCACGTGTCCACGACGAGAAAAACGGAAAAACAGGTGCGTGATTTTCTCACGCAAAAGGGTTATCTTGCGGACGTTATTGAATACGTCTTGGAAAAAATGCGCGGCTATAACTTCGTCAACGACGGAGAATACGCCGAGGCGTACGTGGAAAGTTTGGGCGCGAAAAAGGGCGTACGGCTTATGAAAATGGAGCTCAAAAACAAGGGCGTAGACGATATGCAAATTGACGCCGCGTTTTCGGGTATGGACGAACGCGCGCAGCTCGACGGCGCAAGCGCGCTGCTTGGAAAGTATATGCGCGGAAAAACCGCGGATAGGGAAACGCTTGCAAAGGCTTTCCGTTATTTAATGGGAAAGGGCTTTGAATACGACGTGGCAAAATCCGCCTTGACGGCGTTTGGAGAGCTGGACGAAGACTAAAAACAAGGGGGTATGTATAAGATGAACGTTATTTTACGCCGTTTTGAATGTTTGCCGTCTACCAACGATTACGCCAAAGAACAAAGAGCTTTGGGACGGGATATGGCTGTGCTTGCCGATAGGCAAAGCGGCGGTAAGGGAACGAAAGGGCGCAGCTTTTCTTCCGAACTTGGCGGATTGTATTTGACCCTGCTCCGCTTTTATCCAAACTTACCTGCAAGCCGTGCGTTTACCGTCATGACGACGGCGGCGGCAGCGGTATGTAAAACGTTGGAAGATATCGGGCTCACCCCCAAAATCAAGTGGCCAAACGACGTGTACGTGGGCGGGAAAAAGATTTGCGGTATTTTAATTGAAAATACCTTTTCGGGAAATAGGGTGCGCTGTTCTATCGTGGGTATCGGCTTGAATATTTTCAACGAATTGCCCCAAGAGTTGCAGGATATCGCTACTTCGGTATTCAAGCAAACGGGGAAACGGTATGATGTGGACGAGCTTGCGCAAAAGCTTTTGGGATATTTGTACGACGAAAACACGGCAAAAGCTTATTTTTCTTACTTGGGCTGGATAGGCGAACCCATTATGATTTTACAGGACGATAAGCGCATTTTTGCGCGATTACATTCGGTGGATAACCAAGGCAATTTGGTTGCGCAAATAGACGGGGAAGAGCGCCGTTTTTCGGCGGCGGAGATTTCTCTGCGTATCAATATAGATAAGGAAAAAACAGATGAAAACGACTAAAAAGGATACGGCTAAGGCGTGCGCGAAAAAGGCGGGGTTTGCCATTCCCGACGGCGTGGACGTTATCGTAACGGACGAAACGGCGGTGGCAAAGCTGCTGCCTAAGCGCAAGCGCATTTCGCATAAAGGCGACTACGGAAAAACGGCAATCGTCGCAGGGAGTAAACGGTATTCGGGCGCGGCGTTGCTTGCTCTTTCCGCGTGCTTGCGCTCGGGTGTGGGATATACCGCTTTATATACCCCCGAATGGGTGTTAGACCGCGCGGTTTGGAAAGCGCCCGAAGGCTTGCTTTGCCCGATAGGCGACGGGGCGGAACTCGCTTTTGACGAACGGGTATTTGAAAGCGTGCTTGGCTATTCCGCCGTAGCGTACGGCATGGGGCTTGGGGCAGGCGAAGACGTTGGGAAAGGACTTATTTGGCTGCTGGAACGTTATACGGGAACGCTCTTAATCGACGCCGACGGATTAAACGCGCTGGCGAACATGGACGGGGAAAGGGTCGAAAAATATATGCGCGAAAAAAAGTGCGACGTGATTTTGACGCCGCACGGAAAGGAATGTTCGCGTTTGACGGGGAAACCCGTGGAAGAAGTGGTAACTCAGCCGATAGAAACGGCAATGGCGCTTGCGCAAAAATGGAAGTGCGTCGTGCTTTTGAAACACGCGGTGTCTATCGTTACGGACGGGAAGAACGTCGCGTTGAATACTACGGGCAGCTCGGGTATGGCAAAAGCAGGTAGCGGCGACGTATTATCGGGCTTTTGCGCAGGACTGTGCGGCTTTGGCATGAAGGCGTTTGCCGCGGCGATTTGCGCGGCGTGGCTGTGCGGAAAAGCGGGACAAACGGCGGCTTGGGAATACGGCGAATACGCCGTGACGCCCAGCGATACGGTCAAGTTTTTAGGCGAAGCGTTTTTATTCGTAGCCGAAGAAACGGACAAGCAGGGCGCAAAAGCATAAAATCGAACCGAAAACGAGATAATAATAAGGAAAGGGCGTCAACAGCGAAGTGAGCAGAATCAGCGTACCGCTAACGAAAAACCGTCGGGCGTTGGTTTTGGCAAAGCAAAGCTTTAACCGCCTTTTCTTTTTTTCTTTGCCCTGCGGCTCGCCTACGTAGGTTTGGGGTAAACATTCCGCCGCCTTGACGGCGGTATACACGTCGGCGGCAGGGCGTACGGCGATATCCAAGCGACGGCAAAGCTCGTCCGCTTCCCGTTCGATATCCCGACAAAGGAGTATCTTTTTCTTGGACGTTTTCAAACGGGACATGGCGGCGACGTCGTCGGCGTTAACGGGTAAAAAGCCAAACCGTAGGAAGTAAAATTCTTCGTCCGTATACACGCGGAGTGAACCAAACGGCTTAGGAATCAGTCCGCTTTTTTGGAAAAAGTCGGTAAAAAAACAGGTTACCTGCTTTGGGGAAAGCAGGCAAAGGTGGGTCATCAGCCGTTGTTTTTGCGCTTCGTCCGATTTTTTTAAGAAGAAGTGTTTTCGGCGGTTTTGCAATAGCGCGGCAATCGCCGCGGCGGCAAGTATGCCGCAAACACCGCTTAAAACGATACTCACGCCAAGGGAAATTTTCAAAAAACGGAATAAACACAGAGTAAATAGAGCTACGCAAAAAAAGGTGAACAGGATATCCGAAAGAAAAGCTGATTTTTTCATATTTGCATTTTTGCCGTTTTTTTGCCTTCTTAAACTTGAAAAAAATAAAAATATGTAGTATAATGATAGTAAGTAAGACAGGGAGAGCGCAAAAATATGAGAATAGGCGTATTCGGCGGTTCGTTTGACCCCGTGCATAAAGAGCACGTCGCGCTGGCGCGCGCGGCGGTACAAAGCTTGGCGCTCGACACGCTATTTATCATGCCTGCCTATGCGCCGCCCCATAAAAAGGGTAAAGTGCTTTCGTCGGATAGCCACCGTTTGGAAATGTGCCGTTTGGCGTTTTTGCACGAGAAAAACGTCGTCGTGTCCGATTATGAAATCGCAAAACAGGACGTAAGCTATACCTATCTCACCTGTCAATATTTCAAAGAAGAATATTCGCAAGCGGAGTTATTTTGGTTGGTGGGGACGGATATGCTGCGCGATTTTCCCACTTGGAAAAATCCTGAAAATATCTTATCCAACGCCACGCTTGCCGTTTGCGCACGCGCTGAAAAATCGGAGTGGTTGCAAAAGGAACAAACGGACTTTATCGCGCGATTTGGAAAAGCGTTTGCCGTAATCGATTATCACGGAGCGGACGTTTCGTCTACCCGTATCCGCGTGCATGCGGCGGCGGGAGAAGATATCGGCGCGTATGTTCCGCCTTTGGTGGAAAAGTATATAACGGAAAACGGCTTATACCGTATTGACGGAGCAAAACGGGCATTATCGCTTATGAAAGAAGAACGCAAAGCGCACGTACTTCGCGTAGCGGAAACGGCGGCAAAACGCGCCGTGGGCTTGCAAATTCCCGAGCGTAAGGCGGTGCAAGCCGCGCTGCTGCACGATTGCGCGAAATATCCCGAGCGTTGCGGCGCGCTGTTGGACGAGTTTGTTTTGCCCGATACTTGGGGAGAAGTACCGCCGTCTGTTGCCCATCAATTTGCAGGGGCGTATTTGGCGGAGAAGGTGTTTGGCGCGGACGAAGAAGTGGTAAACGCCGTACGCTATCACACCAGCGGCAGGGAAAACATGGGGCTTTTGGAAAAGCTTATTTTCCTTGCGGATATGGTGGAGAGCGGTAGAAACTACGACGGCGTAGACGTATTGCGTAGGCTCTTTTGGGAAAACGATACGTCGCTGCCGATAGAAAAACGGTTGGACGCTTGTCTTAGCGAAGCGCTTAACCGTACGGTGGACTATTTACAAAGTAAAAACGCGTACGTCTATCCGTTGACGGTACGCGCGGCAAAGTATTATGAAGATAAAACGAACAGGGAGTAAAGAATATGGCAGAAGTAAAATCGAGAGAACTTGTAGACGTGGTATGTAAGGCGCTTGCCGATAAACGCGGTAAGGATATCGTGGCGTTATACGTGCGTGAAAAGACCGACCTTTGCGATTATTTTATTATCGCAAGCGGTTCTAACGCGCCGCAAATCCGCGCCATGGGCGAACGTGTGGAAGAGCTTGTCGAACGAGATTTGGCGGTAGTGCCTACCCGCACCGAAGGAGTACGCGACGGGCGTTGGGCGGTGATTGATTACGGCGACGTTATCGTGCATATTTTCAACGACGAAACCCGACTGTTCTATCATTTAGAGCGGTTGTGGCAGGACGGCGCAAACGTCGAAAAATACGACGATAAAGCGGAAAAATTAGTGCCGTTGGCATAAAAAACAACAACCGTTTGCGCGTTTTTCGCGCAAAATACCGTCCGTTTTTATTTAAAACGGATTTGCTTGGGCTCGGAAAAGCTGGATTTTACGCGCTTTTTTCGCTCAACGATATAATAAACGGGTTCTTCCGTCTTTTGGGCGGGAGAATTTTGTTTTTCTTCCGTCTTTTGTGGCGTAGACGGTTGCGATTGCTGTTTTTGGTATATTCTGCCAAAATAGACGAGTTTAGCAATCAACACAAGACAAAAGCTGACGCCGAATAAAACGCCCAGCCAAACCAAGCCCCAAAGATGCGCAGATAATAAGAAAAAAATATTCATACGGAAAGTATACGGATTTTTTACTGTCATAATTTGGAAATTACGGGAATAATTTGCAGGCGTTTGTCGCATACTCAAAGCATGGAACAGCAAACGATTAAACAGGCACTTACCAAGGCGGAAAACGAAGGGGTGACTTTAAGTCGCGTAGAAGCGGAAGAATTTCGCGATTTTCAAAAACGCAAGCGCATGAGTGAAATTTACCGTCTGACTTCGGCGATGGAAGCCGAGCTTGGCGATACCGACGATATGCAACGGGTATGCGAACGGGCGCGTAGATTAAAGCAGTCTGCCGTGCGTTTACCGCTTACGAAAATGGCGCAGGCAAAATACTATCTTGCAGGAAGCGACGTTGCGCTCGATTGCGTGGTGGGCGGCACGGGGGAAACGCTGACCAAGGTCAAAGCCTACGAAGCGCGGCTTGCCTTAAAAAACGGCGCGAAGGAATTGACCGTGCGGATTGCCCCGTCTTTTATCGACGGCTGTCGGTTTGCGGAAATCAAGAAAGAACTGAAACGGATACGCAGGCTTGCGGGGAAAAAGCCGTGGAAAGTAGCGGTGGAAAAAAACGAAGTTTCCACTTCGCTCGTACGAGTGGCTCGTATTGCGTCCGAAGTGGGCGCGGCGTATTTTTGCATACCCTACTTTACGGGTTGCGAACGGCTGCGCTTAGAGCTCACGGGCAAGTGCCGCTTACAGGTGAGCGGTGTAAATTCCGCGGAAACGTGCAATAAACTCTTTTCGTTCGGCGTGGGGCGGGTGGTCACTTCGCAGGCTTGGGAGATTTATAACGAATGGCTTGCCGATATGCAAAAGCCGAAAACGACGATAGAGCGCGTAACGCCGAAGATAGAAAAACGCATGGATAAAACGGCGAATGACGAAACGGATTACCGTTGTAGATTAGAAGGGAATAAATTGTTATTTTATTAAAAAAACGCCGCTACGTTGCGGCGTTTTTTGCATATTTTCGGCGTTTTGTTCATACGATAACGGTATGAAGAAGGGATATTTGGCGGCGTTTTTCGCCGTGGCGACGGGGTTTGTTTTGGCTATCGTTTTATGCGTACAGGCGTTGTATTTGCCGCAAGCGGTGTTTGCGTCGTCGGAAAACAAAATGAAAATCGTACTCGACGCTGGGCACGGGGGAATGGACGGCGGCGTAACGGGGCAAACGACGGGAATAAAAGAGAGTGATATCAACCTGTCTATTACCTTGGCGCTTGGCGATATTTTGACGGACATGGGGTTTGCCGTTGCGTATACGCGTAAAACGCAGGCGGGCTTATACGATACGGCGACGAAGGGCTTTAAAAACAGGGACATGCAAAAACGCAGGCAAATCATTCAAGCGGAAAAACCCGACCTGCTCGTGTCCATTCACCAAAACTTTTATCCGTCTAAGACGACGCGCGGCGGACAGGTGTTTTATGAAAAGGGCGCAAAGGACGGCAAGACGTTTGCCCTGTGCGTGCAAAAACGGCTAAACGCGCTGTACGCCCAGCAGGGCGCAAAGGCAAGAAACGCCATGTCCGCCGAGTATTTTATTTTAGAGTGCTCGCCTGTACCCAGCGTTTTGGTAGAGTGCGGTTTTTTATCCAGTCAAAAGGACGAACAGCTTTTGTCAAACGCGGCGTTTCGTAAGCGGCTTGCGGGGGTAATCGCTGCGGGGATAACCGACTTTTTTGCGGGGATTTCGGCGTAAAGCGTAAAGAATTGCTTGTCTTTTGCGTTTGCGTGTGGTATAATGATACGTGCGATAATATAAGGTAAGGTGCGCGCGTATGTTTCAAACGCCTATGTCGACAACCGAAGTTAAACAGCTCAGTCCCGTAACGCTTGCGTTTTTGGGGGACGCCGTGTACGCCTTGTGGGTGCGCGAACGGTTGGTGCGCTTTGGCGACGGTAAGCTGTCCGAACTCAACCGTACGGCGGCAAACGTGCTTTCCGCGCGTGGACAAAGCGCGTTTTTAGAACGGGTTTTGCCCCTTTTAACGCAGGAAGAAGAAGAGATTTTCCGTCGGGGTAGAAACGCCAAAAAACCCACCAAAAGCAAGCACGCCACCGCCGCGGAATATAACCGTTCGACGGGGTTTGAAGCGGTGCTGGGGTATTTGTATCTTATCGGGGACGTAGATAGAATCGAAACGCTTTTGTCGCTCACGAGAGAAGAAGAGCTCAAAGGACAAGCCGTCGCAAAGCCGTTTAAGCCGTAAGGAGAAGAATATGAAAACAGAAGGAAGAAACGCCGTTATCGAGCTTTTGAAAACGGATAAAAATATAGACAAAATCCTGTTAGAAAAGGGCGGGCAGGGTACGCTTTCGCTTATTTTTTCGCAGGCGAGAAAGAAAAATATCCGCGTGCAATTCGTCGATAAACAGGTGTTGGATAAAGAGAGCGTTACCCGTCGGCATCAAGGGGTAATCGCGTTTACCACCGATTACGAATACTTCGATTTGGAAGATATTATCGCTGAGAAAAAGAGCGAAAAGGGCGGTTTCGTCGTTCTTTGCGACGGGATTGAAGACGTGCATAATTTAGGCAGCATTTTGCGTGTAGCCGAGTGCGCAGGCGCAGACGGCGTCGTAATTCCTAAATCGGGCAGCGCGTCCGTTACCGAAAGCGTTATCCGTATTTCCGCAGGCGCGGCGGAGCATATAAAGGTCGCCAAGGTAGCCAACGTAAACCAAGCGGTGGAAACGCTGCAAAAAAACGGTTACTGGGTATACGCCTTGGAAGCGGGCGGCGAAGATATTTACAAAGAAGATTTTAGCGGAAACGTTGCTCTTATCGTCGGCGGGGAAGACAGCGGCGTGAAAAGACTTACGAAAGAAAAGTGCGATAAAGTGCTGTCGTTGCCCTTACAGGGAAAGGTCAATTCGCTGAATGCGTCCGTGGCGCTGGGGATTGCGGCGTACGAAGTGGTGCGCCGTCGCTTGGGGTGAGCTATGACGGAGAAGAAAACAATCACCGACGAACGGTTGGCGGAGCTCACGCAGCAGGGCGATAAACAGGCGCAAGAGCAGCTGCTCCTTCGTTATCAAAAGCTCGTGCGATTTTGCGCGCGAAAGTTTTTCCTTGTCGGGGGGGAAACGGAAGATTTGATACAGGAAGGTATGATGGGGTTGTTGCAAGCCATGAATACCTATAAGCAAGACGCAAGCGCAACCTTTAAAAGCTTTGCATATTTATGCATTTGCCGTCGGATTATGGACGCGGTCAAGCTTGCGGCAAAAAAACAGCCGTCGGGTAAGCTGGTCTTTTCTTCGGAGCTGGATTTTATTCCCAGTATCCCCGACCCCGACGCGCAAATGATTTACATTGACGAACAAAACGAGCTCATGCAAAAAATAGGCGGAATCCTTTCCGATTTAGAGTTTCGCGTATTTACGCTGTACCTTGGCGGTATGAACCTTGTGGAGATTTGTTCGTCGACGGGCAAGGAATACAAGAGTGTGGACAACGCCCTGCAACGCGCGAAAAATAAAATACAAGCGTGGCTTAAAAAATAACACGAAGGAGAAAACAGTATGGCGTATTTGGCATTATACCGTGCGTTTCGTCCCAAAACCCTTTCGGACGTCGTACGGCAAGAACATATCGTAACCGTACTCAAAAATCAAATTGCGACGGGCAGGATAGGACACGCCTATCTTTTTTGCGGTCCGCGCGGAACGGGGAAAACGAGTATAGCCAAAATCTTTGCGCAGGCAATCAACTGTGAAACGCCCAAGGACGGTTCGCCCTGCGGCGTGTGCGCCACCTGTAAGGCGCTTGCCGACGCGTCGAATTTGGACGTAACGGAAATCGACGCGGCGTCGAATAACGGTGTGGACGAAATGCGCGATTTGCGCGAAAAGGTGCAATATCCACCCGTAGCAGGCAAGTATAAAGTATATATTATCGACGAAGTGCATATGCTTTCGCCCGGCGCGTTTAACGCGCTGTTAAAGACGCTGGAAGAACCGCCTACGCACGCCGTGTTCATTTTGGCGACGACGGAGTCGGCAAAAATCCCTGCCACCATTCTTTCCCGTTGTATGCGGTTTGATTTTAAGTTGATTCCGCAAGCGGATTTGGAAGAACGCTTGCGCTACGTCTTTGACAGTATCGGAAAAACGTACGACAAGGAAGCGATTGCCGCTATTGCCCGCGCAGGCGCAGGAAGTGTACGCGACATGCTTTCTATTGCCGATACCTGCGTATCGTATACCAGCGGTAAGCTGACCTACGACGACGTTACCGCCGTTCTTGGCGGCGTGGATTTTTCAGCGGTTGCCGCCTTTTGTGAAGCGGCGCTCGTCGGAAACGCGGCGGCTGCGTTTGAACGCGCGGAAAGCTTTTTAGCGGCAGGCAAAAGCGTGGGTATGTTGATTAAAGACGTGCTCGGCTTTTTGAATACCTGCGCTATCGTCAAAATGTGCCGTGACGCGAAAACGCTGTTGGCTCTGCCCGATACGACGTATACCGAAGCCGCGCGGATTGCTAAAAATACCGACGGGCACGCGTTACTTCGCGCGACGGAAATTTTTGCGCAAACCGAACAGGCGCTTAAATATTCCACTTCGCCCCGTATTTTGTTTGAAACGGCGGTGCTCAAAGTGAGTATGCCTGCCCAAGATTACGATATCGAAAGCTTGCTGACCCGTATTGCGGCGTTGGAAAAACGTTTAGAAGAAGGGAACTTTACGGCGCAAGCTGCACCCGTAGAACAGGCAAAACAGCAAGTAAAACCCGTGCAAAAACCCGCGCCCGTTGTGGAAGAACGGGAAGAAATGGAAGTGGCGGATATGGATATTCCGCCTGATTTGGATATTCCACCTGACGATACGGAAACGGGCGGTACGGCGTATTTTAGCGGCTACTTTCCCAAGGCAAAATCCGTGGAGAAACCCGTAGTCAAGGAAGAAAAACCCGTGGAAAAACCTGCTCCTACGCCCGTTGCGCCCAACGTGCATAACGCGAATAAGGGCAACGCGCAAGCAACGTTTGGGGCGTTTTTGCGGTATTTGCGAAAAACGGGTTCAAGCGGTGTGGTATTTGCCATGTGTATGGATTTAGACAGCGCGTACGAAAACGATATATTCGTGCTTTCGACGGATAGTCAAACCATTTATAACTCGCTTACCAAAGACGAGCATTACAGTTTGATTTTGCAGGCGTTATCGGGCGTTGGAGTGGAAAAGGAAAGCTTTTCTCTGCGCTTAAAGGGTAAGCAATCGGACGGAGTGAAGGACGGGCTTGAAATCATCAAGGAAACGTTCGGCGGTGTAAAAATCGACGTTAAATAAAGTAAAATAAACAGGAGAAAAAATAATGGCTGGTTTTAAAGGTGGAAACAACAATATGCAAAATCTCATGCGCCAAGCGCAAAAAATGCAGGAAGAAATGGAAAAAACTGCGGCGCTTTTGGACGACTGGGAAGTGGTAGGTACGGCGGCTGGGGAAGCCGTGGTCGTCTATATGAACGCGAAAAAAATTATCAACGGTATCGAGCTTGATGAAAGTATCGTTGACCCTACCGACGTCGAAATGTTAGAAGATCTTATCATGGCTGCCATCAACGACGGGTACGCAAAAGCGGACAAAGTCTACGAAGAAAAGATGGGTAAGTATGGGGAGATGGGTGGCTTAGGCGGCTTACTCTAAAAAACGGTTGAAATACTTCGCAATACTTCGTCGAACTCCGTTTTGTTTTGGTCACGTACGTCTATGTACGCTCCCTGCAACAAATACTCCTTTTCCTTGATTTACTCGTATCTAATCCGTTTTTCCCATTTCAAACGAGCAGCATTTGAACCGTTTTTCCATTTCAAATGGGCGACGTTTTAATCGACCGTTTTCCCAAACGTCATTCTGACCGAAGGGAAGAATCCCATGGACGAGATTACGGATTTACGTATCAAGGGATATTTCGCTGACGCTCAATACGACGTTAGGGCTACCATTCATTACTATAAGGAACTACAACATGGATATTTTTATCGAACCGATAGGCAAACTCGTCAACGAGTTTTCCAAGCTCCCCGGAGTGGGGAAAAAGACGGCGCAGCGTTACGCCTACAAAATTATCGATATGCCCGAAAGTGAAGCGCGCGCGTTTGCCGACGCGATTATCGGCGTCAAACGCAAGGTGCGCTATTGCAAGGTGTGCGGTAACTTCACCGAAGAAGACGAGTGCGCCATTTGCCGTACGCGGGAAAAGAGCGTGATTTGCGTTGTCAAAGAACCCAAGGACGTCGCGGCGATTGAAAAACTGCGTGAATTTAAGGGTGTGTATCACGTATTGCACGGGGTAATCGATCCGCTTTCGGGAGTTGGGCCGAACGATATTCGTATTCGTGAATTGCTTGCGCGCATACAAGGGGGCGACGTGAAGGAAGTGATTATCGCCACTAACCCCGACGTATCGGGGGACGCCACCGCTATGTATATTGCTAAACTTATCAAGCCGTTGGATATTCCCGTTACCCGTTTGGCGCACGGGATTCCCGTGGGTTCGGAAATTGAATATACCGACGACGTGACCTTGGCAAGGGCGTTTATCGAACGCAACCGCTTATAAATACGCGATACAGACAAGCCGACGCAAACTGCGTCGGCTTTTTCGTATATTTTTTTTAGCTTTCCACATAGTAATAGCATGAAAAAAGTAAAGATATTCCAAGGGGACGGAAAGACGAGAGAAGAGCGGGAAACGTGTTTTCCAAGCGCAAAAAACAAGGGGGCATGTATAGAGTGACGGGAAAAAACAGACAAAATTACAACAAAAATTATATCGATTACGTACATTCGTTTGAACCGCCTACCAAGCATTTCAAAAACTGTTTTCGCGCCTTTTTGGTCGGTGGATTGATTTGTTGCGTCGGGCAATTTTTTCGCTATATCTTAGAAAGCGCGTTTTCTTTAAGCGGCGACGAACTGGCTGGTACGGTCAGTATATTGCTTATTTTCGTGGGTACGCTTTTGACGGGCTTTGGCGTGTACGATAGGATAGGGCGCAACGCAGGGGCAGGTTCTATCGTGCCCATTACGGGCTTTGCCAACAGCGTAGCGTCCCCTGCTATTGAGTTCAAAACGGAAGGCATGATTTACGGTATGGCGGCGAAAATGTTTATCGTCGCAGGGCCGATTATCGTATTTGGCGTTTTGGCAGGCACGCTCGTCGGACTGATTTATCTTTTCTTATAAGGAGCGGATATGCACACCATTTTTTTTAAAAACAAACCGCGGATTATTTCCACGGGCACGATTGCAGGGCCGAAAGAATGTGCGGGGATAGTGGGACAATACGTGGATAAAGCGTTGCCCGACGATACCTTTGGGGAAAGCACGTACGAAAAAGCCGAATGTAAAATGCTGACCTACGCCATTTCCAAAGCTATGGAAAACGCCGCCTGCAAAGAAGAAGATATCGATATGCTCATTTCGGGGGATTTGCTCAATCAAATCATTTCCGCGTCCTTTGCGGCAAGGGATTTCAATATTCCCTTTCTCGGCGTATACAGCGCGTGTTCGACCATGTCCGAGAGCATGGCTGTGGCGGCAAGCTTGATTGACGGGGGATATTTTCAAAAAATCGTCGCGGCTACGGGCAGTCATTTCTCTTCTGCCGAAAGGCAGTATCGCTATCCCTTAGAGCTGGGCAATACCCGTCCGCCGCAATCACAATGGACGGTAACGGGCGCAGGCGCAACGCTGATAGCCAACCAAGGGAGCGATATCGCCATCACTTGCGCTACCTTTGGTAAAGTGGTGGATTTCGGTATTACCGACGTAAATAACATGGGCGCAGCCATGTGTCCCGCGGTGGCGTCAAGTTTGTTGCAACACTTCCGCGATACGGGCAGAAAGCCCGAGTATTACGACTTAATCGTAACGGGGGATTTAGGGGCGCTGGGCAGTAGACTTTTGAAGGATTTGACGTGGGAAAAAGGGGTGGATATCCAGCCCAACCACGTCGATTGCGGCGAAATTATTTATAACGTCGTCGAAGACGAATTCCAAGGGGGGAGCGGCGCGGGGTGTAGCGCCGTCGTATTCAATTCGTATATCCTTGATAAAATAAAAAAAAGAGAACTCAACAAAGTTCTCTTTGCGGCAACGGGAGCGTTGCTGTCTACCGTTTCCAGCGGTCAGGGGGAGAGTATTCCCTGTATTTCCCACGTAGTGGCGATAGAAAACGTTTAAAGCTGTTCGCTGCGTATGTATTTGCGGTACGTTGACGGGGACATACCCGTGTGTTTTTTAAATACGTTGGCAAAATAATTGCTGTCCGAAAATCCGGTCGAAAACGCAATTTCGGTGATATTCAGTTCCGAGCTGTGCAACAGCTGTTTTGCTCCTTCTACACGCAGTACGTTGAGATAGTCTTTCAGCGTCGTACCCATGGTTTGGTTAAACGTATGGCTTAAATGCGAACGGCTACAAGCAAACTCCTTGCACAGCGTTTTAGACGTGATTGCTTGGGTGTAATTGCATTTCAAAAACCGAAGTATCTTGGATATGAACGATTCGTCCTGTGCCGTCGTATCTGCTTGCAGATAGAAAAGCTCTAACATTTGACAAAGGGGAATCAAAAGAGTGTCGACTATCTTTTTATCAGGCATTTGCGTTTTCAACGTGCAGTACGCCGCCGACAGCTCTTTTTTGGGAAAAGCGTATTTACGGCTGATCGCCGAAACGTATTCTTCTCCGTGCTTGTCTGCGTAGCCGCTTACCGAAATAAAGCCCTTTACCATTCCTTTTCCCATAATGGGGTATACGTATTCTCGTACGCCTGCGTGACAAGTGCCCGAGTAGCTGCCGCAAGCGCACGCCGCTACGACGGCGGACTGTTTTTTGATACAATGCTCTTGCGCTTGTTTGCACGTTTTCACGTAAATACAATAGGGGTTATCGTGAATGTTAAAAGTAATCAAATCCGTCGCATACAGTAACGCGTCGGTGGGGTGGAGTGTAATCGAAAGATTGCACTCTTTTTTTAAATACAAAATGTAATTTTTAATAGGTGTGGTATCATATATCATAGAAAAAAAATTGCACAAAATTTATGATTTTATAGACAAAGTTACATGAAAGACTTATATTTTTGTGCTATACTGTGATTACTATAACACGACGAAGAAAAAATGTCAACGGTTTTTAAGGAGTTATCAAAAATGAAAAGAGAATGGGATTTAATAGAGAAGGGCGAGTACGACGTTATTGTCGTCGGCGCAGGTCCTGCGGGCGTGGCGGCGGCAATCAACGCAGGCAGACAAGGCGTAAAAACGTTGCTTATCGAAGCGCTTGGCAGAGTGGGCGGTATCTCCACGGCAGGCTATATGAGCCATTGGACGGGCACGGTCGGGAATAAGACGTACTGGGAAATTCTTGAACGCTCGAATAAAAAAACGGGGGAAGACGCGCGTTCCATTTATATAGACCCTGACTGGTTGACCGTTACGTATATTGAAATGTTGGAAGAAACGGGCGTGGATTGCTTGCTGTATACCACCGTTTGTGACGTGCTCGTGGAGAAGAATACGGTCAAAGGCGTCGTTTGTTGTAACAAAAACGGCTTGACGGTATACCGTTCTAAGGTCGTTATCGACGGCAGCGGCGACGGCGACGTGGCGTATAAAGCGGGCGCGGAATATATTTTGGGCAGGGAAACGGACGGTAAAATGCAGCCGGCTACGCTCATGTTCAAAATCGCCGGCGTAGATACCGAGCGCGCAGTCTTCCCTGGGAGCTTTGAAACGCTTGTTCCCACGGAAAAAGGGGAGTTGCAAGCCCTTGCCAAACGGTTATTGCCCCACCCTGCGGGTCACGTTTTGTTGTACCGTTCGCCCGTCAAAGGTATCGTTACGGTCAATATGACCAACGCGATTGACGTAGACGGCACGAAAGCGGAAGATTTGACCAAAGCAGAGTGTATTTGCCGCAAGCAAATGCAGCCTATCGTAGCGTTTTTGCGGGAATACGTGCCAGGGTATGAAAACTGCTATATTATCGGCAGCGCGTCTTTAATCGGCATACGCGAAACGCGGCATTTCAAGGGCGTGCGGCAACTGACGGAATACGATATTTTAGAAGCCAAGCAGTTTGAAGATTACGTTGTTTACGGTGCGCATTTCAACTTTGACGTACATAATATTACGGGCGCGGGCTTGGATAAAACGGGCGTACAGCACCACTTTAAGCAAAAGCAGCCGTACACCATTCCCTATGGGTGTCTTGTGCCTGAAAAGATAGACGGACTGCTTTTATCGGGACGGAATATTTCGGGTACGCATTTGGCACATTCCAGTTTTAGAGTAATGCCCATTTGCGTAGGCACGGGCGAAGCGTGCGGCGTAGCGGCGGCTTTGGCGGTAAAAACGGGTAGAAAGGTACGTGATATCACGGCGAAAGAAATTCAAAAAATCATAAGGAGATAAAAAAGAAAAGTGATTATTCATAAAAATTTTGTCGGTGGAAACATAAAGATAGTCAGTCAAGACGAAAACACGGTATACGTGGAAAATGAAATGCGTGATACAAATAAAGGCGTCGACTGGTTTTACTGGGCGTTTTGTGTAGAAGGCGCGCAAGGACAAACGGTTACCTTCCGTTTTCAAAAGAACAGACTCGGGTACTTCGGCCCTGCCGTAAGCCACGATTTAAAAACGTGGAAATGGCTGGGCAGCTGCGGCGAAAACGAGTTTACCTATACGTTTGGGATAAACGAAACCAAGGTGTATTTTGCACACGATATGCTCTATCACCCCGACCGCTTTTTTGCTTTTGCTGCGGAAAAAGGCTTAACGCTACAAGAATTTTGTAAGAGTAAACGGGGCAGACCCGTGCCTTATTTCACAATCGGCAAGGGGAAACGAAAGGTTATTTTGTCTGCCCGACATCATGCCTGTGAAGCTACGGGCAATTACGTGCTGGAAGGGGTGCTTGACGAATGGTTAAAAGCTCCGATAGCCGACACGGAGATTTTGTGTGTGCCGTTTGTCGATTTGGACGGCGTTTTGGACGGCGATCAGGGCAAGGAGCGCGCGCCGTTTGATTATAACCGCGACTATCGTATGGAAGAGCCGTCCATTTATCCCGAAACGGCGAAGATACGCGAATACGTAGAGAAAAACGGTTGTCAATACGGCTTTGATTTTCATTCGCCTTGGCATATCGGCGGTTCAAACGACCATGCGTTTATCGTGCATAAGCTCTTTACTAAAACGGATAGGCTGCGTGCCTTTGGTTCGCTTTTGGAAGAAGAAATCACGCCTACGTCTTTTGCCTATCAAACAAAAGACGATCTGCCGTTTATGGAAGAATGGAATTTGCCGTCGACCTGCTTTAACACGTATATGATTTCTTGGAAGGGTAACGAAGTGGCGTTTTCCTTTGAAACGAGTTATTACGGTACGCCCGAAAATCCGATATCCCAAGACAACATGATCGAGCTTGGTAGGTGCTTTGCTCGCGCGTTTAAAAGGTACGTACAGGAAAAGGAAGGAAGAATTCCCCTGAGTCAAGCATAATCTTATCGTAAATTCCCCAAAATACTACAAAGGGGAAAGAGCTATGTTTGAACAGTATATAGAAATTTTATGGGGCTTTGCCAAAGCGTTTTTGGTCGGAGGCGCAATTTGTATGCTGGCGCAAATCGTCATCAATTTTACCGATTTGACGGCGGGGAAAATACTCGTTATTTTCATGCTTTCAGGGGTCGTGCTGCAAGGGCTTGGGCTGTATCAATACCTTGTTGATTTTGCAGGGGCAGGCGCTACCGTGCCCATAAGCGGTTTTGGATATCTACTTGCGAACGGCGCGATAAAAGGCGCGCAAAAGGGGCTGTTCGGCGCGCTGACGGGCGCGCTGTCTGCGGCAAGCGCAGGCATCTCGGCAGCGGTGATTTTTTCTTTTTTAATGGCGGTTATTTTCCGCTCTCGCAGTAAGAAAAACTAAACGAAAAACACTCCAAACGGAGTGTTTTTTCACGGGGAAAGGTTGGGCTTTCCGCCGAAGATATCCGATTGTAAATAGGTGTCGGGGATTGCGCCGACGACGATCGATTCTCCGATTAAAATGTCCGTCGTTACGGCGAAATTTTCCGTACTGGACGGCATGACGATACTGATATCCGCCACCACGTTTAAGTAGATAGAATGTTTCGTTTGGTTGATTCCTACGCTCTCAAAGGACGACGAAAACCCGCACGAAACGCTGCTGACGGGAATGATGCGGAAATGAATACTCGGTCCAAGCCCTGCAAACGCTTCAATGCCCGTCAATGCCCCAAGGGGTACGGGAATGCCGTTCAGACTTAAATTTTTTAAGTTGGATTGCGATATGGACGCAGTATCTCTTGCGATTTTATTGATTTTTAAGGAGTTAGCGGATATAGCGACGATATCCCCCGTATCGTTGCGCGTTACCGTCACAAGGTCGTCGTAGCGCATGGTGTCGCTCAGCGTATAATATACGGCGTCGTTGACGGCGATTGCGGTACTGGCGCGCATGGTAGCTTCGCTAATGGAAATGAGCACGCGCGTAACGTTGCGTTGGAAGTAGAAAAAGACGATAATCGCCGTTACGGCAATCCCGATAAGTACGTACAACAGCCGTTTTTTTCTTTTGCGCTTTTTATTTTTAGGCGGATAGGACGGCAAATCGTAGTGGTGAAAGGCGCTCACGGGCGTAACAATTCCCGTATAATGCGTTCGTTGGCAGGAGTGATATGCGACGCGGCAAGCCGTTGACGCAAAGCCTTATCTTCAAACGTTTCGTCTACACATTCCGAAAGCCTGCTTAAAGACGATTGCCAAAGAATACGGCAAAGTCCTTTCTTTTGGAAATATTCCGCGTTTTCTATTTGGTCGCCGCGCGTTTGCCCTTCTAAGGGGACAAACAGCGTGGGTTTTTTTAAGCACATCAATTCAAATACCGCGCCTGCGCCGCTGCGGCTTACCACGACGTCCGCGCAAGCGTACGCCTTGCCCATGCTGGCGATATATTCAAACTGTCTGTAATTTTTGGCGTTGCTTTCGATAAGATTGCCCTTACCGCAAACGTGTAAAACGAGATACTTTTCCGTCAGCTTTTTCAACTGCGCGCGAACGGCGTCGTTGATAGCTTGACTGCCCGAACCGCCGCCGAATACGAGCAACGTTTTACGATTCGGCGGTATGTCCATAGAGCTGCGCGCGGCGGCTTTGGACGCGTATAAAACGGAACGGCGCATGGGCGCGCCGCTGTATTCCCCGCGGCGTAATCGCTTGGCGGTTTCGGGAAAAGACGTAAACGTCTTTTGGCACTTGCTTGCGGAAAGCCTGTTGGCAAGCCCCGGGGAAAAATCGCTTTCGTGGGCGTAGCAGGGAATACGCAAGCGCTTTGCCGCGAACACGACGGGCAGGGCGACGTAGCCGCCTTTGGAAAACACGACGTCGGGACGGAGTAGCTCCAAACCCTTTTGCGCGTTTTTTACCGCCTTGAAAAATGCCCAAGGAATACGTAAATTATTTTTCAAGCCCGCTAGCCCGCCACCGCGGATTAGCTTTGGACAGGAAATGGTGTAATAGGGGATATTTTTCCCCGAAAGCAACCGTTTTTCAATGCCGTCCGTGCCCATGTAGCACACTTCTGCTTTGCCCGTGGTGAGCAAATCGTCCATGAGTGCGATATTCGGTACGACGTGGCCTGCGCTACCGCCGCCCGTGAAGAGTATTTTTTTCATGTCCGTCTCCTTCTACTATTTATTATAGACGGCAAAGGGGACGGATATTCTATCAAACGGAATAGTTTTCGACGATTTTTGCGGCGGCGTCGGCTATTTTGCGCTGTAAAGAAAGGGGAGAGAGCACCTTTACCCCTACCCCTAACGATAAGATAAGCGCGTACGTTTTTTCGTCGTCGGGCAAGGGGGCGGACGCGTACCATTTTCCGCTGCGCTTATAGCAGTTTTCCGCGCCAAGCGCGTCTTGCGCCAACGGTAAAGCCGCCGCGTCAAGCTCTAAGCGTACGTCGACAAGGGGCGTAGGCGCTTTGGTAAGCAAGTGTTCTTTTTTGAACGGACGTTTACGAAAACGCGTTTCCGTTTTGACGCACGAAAGCAGCTTACCCACCGTGAAGAAGTGAAAATCCCGACGGGTATGACAAAAGGCGAATATCTGCCAGCTGCCGTGATAAAAGATAAGCGCGTGCGGTTCGGCTTTGGTTTGCGCGCGTTTGTTATCGTCCCCTAAATAGGTGAGTTCTACGACGTATTTATGGCGGATACACTCCGAAAGCAGGTTGAGTTTTTGCGTAACGGCAGGGGAAGACGCTTGTATTTGAACGGAAGTAATATCTCCCGTCATAGCCACTTCCCGTTTTTCCTGTTTTTGCTCTGCAAACAGCTTGCGTTTGGCGGATAAAAACCGTTCTTCGGGCGTTTGCGCGTACGCCGCGGCAAGCGCTTGGGACACCGCGTCGTATTCTTCTTGGGACAGATATCCCGACGGGAGTTTATAGCTATCCGAGATATACGCGCCGCCGTTTCTGCCCGTACGCACGCTGACGGGTACTGCCGTGGCGATTAAATCGATATACCGATAGGCGGTCCGAGCCGATACGCCGTGTTGTTCGGCAATTTCCGCCGCCGTGATACGGCGCTTGCGAAGTAGCTCGGATAAAATATCTAAAAGTACGGTAAACTTCATAAATACGTTGCTCCTTTTTATTGCGCTGTCTATTCTATCATACAAACCGCGATTTGTCAAGTTTTGGAAAAAGCTTTTAAACGTCCGCAATCTTATCAAATTACCGAAAAATCCTTACGTTTTTCCCTTGACAACGGGGGGGGGGGGTACGGTTTAAAATGTAGTCAAAAAGAAAAAGGAGAGATAACTATGAAAGCAAACAAAGCAAGTCGAATTTTGGCGTTGTTATTAGCGGCGGGCAGCTTGTTTATGACGGCCTGCGGCGGCGGAAACGACGGCAGCTCTTTCGGCAATTCGTCGCATACGCATGCATTTACCGAAAAAAACGTAGCAGAGGAATATCTCAAATCGGAACCGGATTGCGAGAATGCCGCAAGATATTATTATAGCTGTGAATGTGGCGAAAAAGGCGAAGAAAGCTTTGCGGAGGGCAAGCAGCTTTGGCATTCCTATACGGAAAAAGTAATGGCGGACGAATATTTTAAAGCTCCTGCAAACTGTCAACGGGGCGCAGAGTATTATTTATCGTGCGTGCGTTGCGGAAAAAAAGGGCTGGATTATCACGTATTTTATGACGATGAGCTGGGAGATTGCGTATATAACCAAGAAGTTGCCGAACCGCAATACATAAAGACCGAGCCTACGCTAGAAAAGAATACCGAATATTATAAATCGTGCGTATGTGGTGCAAAGGGGAACGGAGAAACCTTTTGGGCAGGCGAACCGTTGACCCCGATACCTGATGCGGATAAGCCGCAATATAAGGCGACTTCCTTGACGGTTACCATGTACGATTCCAAGCAATCGGTATACGGCTTTACGTACAATACGGACGAGAAACCCTTGCGCGCCGTAATTCAAATAAAAAAAGGCGATACGCTTTCAGGGAGCTGGGAAGAGTATACGCTGATATCTAAGCAATATAAAACGTACGACGAAAACGACCAACAGCTCGCCTACTGGGTATCTAAGGTGGATATAAAATTAGACGCGTCTTCTACGTATACGTACAGGGCGTACGATAAATATGCGGAAATCGGTACGGAGACAACGGGTATACAAACCAAAGACCCCAACGCTACCAAATTTACCTTTACTCACGTCAGCGATTCGCAAGTAGATACCGCGTCGGACGGGAGCGGTGCATATTATAAGCAGGTGCTTTCAAATATTGTCGGCGCAACCGATTTTGCCGTGCATACGGGGGACATGACGAATAATCCCAAATACGAATGGCAATGGGATAATATGGTGGATAGTAATTTTTCTTACTTGTCTAAATTGCCTGTTATGCCTGTTTCGGGTAATCACGAACAAATGGCGTGGTATGGTGGAGAAAACGAAATGTTCGAGCATTTCCATAACAAATTTCCCGAGCAAACAACGACTACGGGATATTATTTCAGCTTTGAGTACGGCAACGCCAAATTCTTGCTGCTGAACACCAACACAAACGGCAGCGGTGGGCTGGACGGCGCGCAGTATGAATGGTTGGTAAACGAATTAAAAAATAATACCTGTACGTGGACGTTTGTGGCTATGCATTGTCCAATGTACTCCGCCGGACAATGGGGAATTAGACCAGACAGAAAACCGCAATCGATGGCGTTGCGCAATCAGCTTAGCAAGCTTTTTGCTCAGTACGGTGTGGACGTCGTTTTGCAAGGACACGACCATTTGATTTCCCGTACGCTACCCATTAACGAGGATTGTGAAACGACCACGGAAACGTGGGAAACGGTAAACGGTATAGAGTATTCGGTAAACCCCGATGGCGTTTTGTACTTAATGAACGGACCTGCGGGCAATCAAACTCGTTCGCCGTATAGCATGGAAGAAGGGGCGTTGTATAAATACGTGCTGTCTTCTAATGTCAGCTCTTGGGCGGATTTTGAAATTGACGGGAACACGCTGACGGTTACGGCGAAATACGCGACGGAAAGCGGTGTGCAGCAGTACAGGAAATGGGGCATTAAAAAGACGGCGTAAAATGAAAAGCAAAAGGACGGTTTGGTTTTTCCAAATCGTTCTTTTTTCATAGAAAAACCTTTCAAATGCTTGACAAAGAAATAAAAAGCGTGTACAATGAAAGTACTATGAAAGGTTTTATGCGGCAAAAGGAATATTATCAAACGTATGCGTACGCCTATTATTACGGCGATACGACTATTTGACGCGCAAAAAACCCGTACTCAAATCACAAAGAAAAACGGACGGTTTGCGCTAAGATAAGCAAACCGTTTTTTATATCAAAGGAGATACTATCATGAAAACGAATGCAATGGACGTTTTACGCGCAAGGGGCTTTATCAAACAAACGGTGTTTGAAGAAGAACTGTACGATATGCTTGGCAAGGAAAGCGTTCCTTTCTATATCGGCTTTGACCCCACGGCGGATTCGTTGCACGTAGGGCACTTTATGCAGCTGATTGCCATGCACCATATGCAGCAGGCAGGGCATAAGCCGATTATTCTTATCGGCGGCGGTACGGCTATGGTTGGCGACCCTTCGGGTAGAACGGATATGCGCTCTATGATGACCAAGGAAACCATTCGCCATAACGTGGAATGTTTCAAAAAACAAATGTCCCGTTTCGTCAGCTTTGAAGGGGAAAACGCGGCGGTTATCGTAGATAACGGGGACTGGCTGCTCGATTTGAACTATATCGATTTCCTGCGTGAAGTGGGCGCGCATTTCTCCGTCAACCGTATGCTGACGGCGGAGTGCTTTAAGCAACGCTTAGAACGCGGATTGTCTTTTTTGGAATTCAACTACATGCTCATGCAAGCGTACGACTTTTTGGTGCTGTACAGAAAGTACGGCTGTTGTTTAGAGCTTGGCGGCGACGATCAATGGAGCAATATTTTGGCAGGGGCAAACTTAATCCGTATCAAGGAGCAAAAGCCGGCGTTTGCCATGACGTTTACCCTTTTGACGACGTCGGACGGTAAGAAAATGGGCAAGACGGCGAAGGGCGCGGTTTGGTTGGACGAAAACAAAACCACGCCGTACGAATTTTATCAATACTGGCGCAACACGGCGGACGAAGACGTGGAGAAGTGCTTAAAACTGCTCACCTTCCTGCCCTTAGAACAAATTGAAGAGCTGTGCCGTTACAAGGACGAACGCATTAACGCGGCAAAGGACGCGCTTGCGTTTGAACTTACCAAGGAAGTGCACGGCGAAGAACAGGCTAAGCTTGCCCAAGGACAGGCGAAAGCCGCGTTTGGCGGCGGCGACGCAGAGCTGTTGACGAAGGAAGTGGAAAACTGCGCTACCGTCGTCGACGTTATGGTTGCGGCAGGGATTGCCAAATCCAAGGGCGAAGCGAGAAGACTTATCGAACAGGGCGGCGTTTCGGTCAACGAAGATAAGGTTACCGACGTCAATGCAGGACTTCCCGCACGCGAATTCGTTTTGCATAAGGGTAAAAAAGTACACCTTAAAATTGTTATCAAATAAAATATCGGGCGGTGCATACCGCCCGTATTTTCAAAGGAAAGCTTATGGAAAAATCCGTCCGCACGGTGTATGCCGAGCATGAAAGCGAAAAGATAATCGAGCGTTCGCGCTTTCTCACCTATTGCGCGCACGTGGAAAGTGAAGAACAGGCGCGCGCCTTTATCGCGCAAATCCGTAGCAAGCACACGTTGGCTACGCACGTTTGTTATGCGTTTATTGCGGATAAGGCGGGCAATTTACAACGCTTTTCGGACGACGGAGAACCGCAGGGCACGGCGGGTGTGCCTATGCTGGAAGTGCTCAAAAACAAAAAGCTGTTTGAAACGGCGGTGGCGGTGGTGCGCTACTTTGGCGGCGTTAAGCTGGGCGCAGGCGGACTTGTGCGCGCCTATTCTTCGTGCGTGGCGGAGTGTTTGGACGGCGCGGATATCCGTAGCTTGCAGGTGTGCGTTGAGTACGTTTTTACCGTGGAATATACGGGGATAGACGGGGCGCAAAAATATATTGCAGGCGCGCCTTGTACGCTGCTCGATTGTCAGTACGGGGAAAAGGTGCATTTGAAAGTCGCCGTGAAAAAAACGGAAGAAGAATCGTTCGTTTCGGCGTTTGTCGATTATATGCAAGGCAAAATTTCCTATCGGCGCGGCGGGGAATATTACGCACCGTTTTAGCCATTTACTCCGTAATGACTAAGGAATAAATAAATTTCGTCAAAGGTATTGACAAAAAAAGGAAAATCTGCTATACTATACAGTAGAAAAAGCAAGTTTCGGGGGGAAACGAATATGAAAATGATTACGGCGATTATCAACAAGAAAGACGCAGGGGAAGTGTGCGACGCTTTGGCGGAAGAAAAATTTTCCTTTACCAAGATGGCGACGACGGGCGGCTTTTTGAAAGCGGGAAACATGACGTTGCTTATCGGTACGGAAGACGATAAAGTGGAACAGGCGATTGAAATTATCCGCAAGCATTGTGCGCAGCGTATGGAGCCTATGCCTTCGGTGGTCAACGCAGGCGTACCCGCTTTTGGGTATTATAAAACGGAAGTGCTCGTTGGTGGCGCGACGATATTCGTATCGGCGATTGAGCGTTTTGAAAAGATGTAAATAAAGAGTATAAAACGGCTTTGCGGACGGCAAAGCCGTTCGTTTATGTACAAAATGAACGAAAGGGCACAAAACTTGTGCAAAGTATACAATCGAACGGGACAAGTTTGGCTATTTTGTCCATTGTAATTTTTGGCTAAATATAGTAAAATAGTAGTATCAAAATATGTTTCCATTTGGAGGAAAAAGATTATGTCAGGACTTTTGCTGAAAGGCATTAACAAAGTATACCCTTCCGGTGTACAGGCCGTATTTGATTTCTGCTTGGATATCAGAGACAAAGAATTTATCGTTTTGGTAGGCCCTTCCGGTTGCGGTAAATCCACCACGCTCCGTATGATTGCAGGTTTGGAAGAAATTTCTTCCGGTGAACTGTATATCGACGGTAAGCTTGTAAACGACGTTGTTCCTAAGGACAGAGATATCGCGATGGTATTCCAAAACTACGCGTTGTATCCCCACATGTCCGTTTACGACAACATGGCGTTTGGTTTGAAACTTAGAAAAGTACCCAAGGAAATTATCGACCAAAAGGTAAAAGCAGCCGCTGAAATTCTCGGTATCACCGATTATTTGTCGAGAAAACCCAAGGCTTTGTCGGGTGGTCAACGTCAACGTGTTGCGCTTGGCCGTACGATCGTTCGTGAACCCAAGGTATTCTTGCTCGACGAACCTTTGTCCAACTTGGACGCTAAGCTCCGTGCATCTATGAGAACGGAAATTTCCAAGCTCCACGCACGTCTTGCTACTACGTTCATCTACGTTACCCACGACCAAGTCGAAGCTATGACCATGGGTACGAGAATCGTCGTTATGAAAGACGGTTTCATGCAACAGGTAGATACCCCCCAAAACTTGTACGATTATCCCGTAAACCTGTTCGTTGCAGGCTTTATCGGTACGCCGCAAATGAACTTCTTCAAGGACGCTACGCTTACGTCCAACAAGGGTAAGGTTTTCGTGGAATTCGTTGCAGGCAACAAGATTCTTCTTCCGAAGAGCGTTGCTGCAAGGATTAAGAACATCAACGAATATCTTGACACCGGCAAAGCGGTAACGCTTGGCGTTCGTCCCGAAGATATCCATCAGGATCAAATGTTCATTTCCAGCTCGCCCGAAACGGTTGTAAGCGCTCGTATCGAAGTTATCGAAAAGCTCGGTGCTGAAACGCAAATCTACTGCGAACTTGACCACGAAGGTAAAGAATCGTCCGTTATCGATAACTCCACGCAAATGATCGCGAAGATTTCCAGCCGTGCAGTCGTTGCGTTGAAGGACGTTGTTGACCTTGCGTTCGACGCGCACCACATTCACCTGTTCGACGGCGAAACGGAAGCTACCCTTTTGGAAAGAGATGAAGGCTACGAAGTAATCGAAGAAAACGCAGAAGGTTCGGCGTTCGTACCGCCTACACCCCAAGAAATGCGCGCTCGTATTGATGCGGCTCGTATCGAAACGAAGGAAATGAAAGCGCAAAAGAGAAAGGACGCAAGAATGGCAAAACTCGCTGCTAAGCAGGCTGCTGCCCAAGCTGCGCAAGAAACTCCCGTAGAAGAAGCAAACGTGGAAGTTCCCGTAGAAGAAGCGCCCGTGGAAGAAAAGAAAGAAGACTAATCTGCTTTTATAGTTTCCTTATAAAATATACGCCCTGTGCCGTTTGGTACAGGGCGTATATTGTTTTTGTGGATTACCATACGCCTATGGGGATTGCATGCGCGACTTCGCCGTGATTACATACGTTGCGACGCAACGGTTAAGCTGCGGTTATGCCGCGGAATAACCGTACGGCTACTGCCGTCATGTCGTCTTTGGCTACCCCGCCGTACGCTTGCAAAGCGCGCTCTAAAAGCTGGTCGGTCAGCTGTTGGGGATTGCCCGTCGGCATGGTTTTTAATACGTCGTATAAATCGGTGGTGGACGCAAACGCGCCCGTGATACCGTCGCTCAAAAACAGCAAGACGTCGTTTTCTAGCAGTTCGTAGCTGGCGGCGTCGGGGCGTAAGCCGTCCAAAATGCCAAGCGGCAGGGACGTGCTCTCTAAAATTTTCACCGTATTCCCAGAAAGAATAAATCCGCTTGGAGAGCCGATTTTGACGATATCCGTCCGCCCGTCGTCTAAATCGACGATAGCGATATCCACACAGGCAAACGTTTCTTCGCGGCTAAACGTTAAAAGTTTATTCACGGTATTAAGCACGCAATCGGACGGCATTTTTGCACGGTAAAAACTTTCCAGAAGGGAAATGGTACTTTCAGAAATTTGCCTTGCGTATTCGCCGCTGCCCATGCCGTCGGATAATGCAACCATAAATTTCCGTTCGTCAATCTTTATTACGGAATGGGTATCGCCGCTGGCAACTTCGCCCGATTTTTTCACGGTAGAAACGCCAAACGCTGCGTCGTATAGCGGTTTTTTGCGCAAAATGCAACAAAATTTATCGCCCGATAGGGGTAAACGGCTAGAAATCATTAAGGGAATGGAAAACAAATGCTCTGCAACGGCGGCTATCTTTTTGACGTCCGTTTGTCCAAAGGTCGTCAAGGACAGGGTGATATCGTTTTCTTCGCCGTAGATAAGTACTTCGCCACAAACGATCCCCACGTTTAAAAGCGCCGCGTTTAGCGCGCGTTCCTTATCCGTATAAATACGTAAGGGTTGACTTTGTTCTAAGGCAAGGTTTTTCAAAATTTCGCTTACCCCTTGGGCTTGTCCTGCAAGCAGCGTTCTGCCGTTTGCGGCGTTTTCCGTTTCCAACATATGCTTACGGTAATCGCCAAGCTGACGGTTGATGGCATAAATCATGCGGTTTTGCTCGATGCACGTTTCGGAGAGCTTAGCGGGCAAATCAATTAAACTTATTTTGCCTTTTAAGCAGCCGACGTCAATCAGTTTATCAAATTCCGCCCACACGTTTTTGCGACGGCAAACGCTAAGCTTTCCGCAGTTTTTGCACGTTTCTTCTACCGCGCAAGCGCGTATATAACTCTTTGCGCTTTCTTCCGCGCCCGTTTCGCCAAGCGCGGTAAAGGTGCATTGTATTTCCCGAAAAACGGACGAGATTTCATAAAGCTGTTTACCGATTGCCGCACGGTTACGGTTGATGGCGATACGCGATAAATGCTTTTCCCGATAGAAAATCACGCGGTTTTCTAATTCCCGAATCAGCGACGTCGGGATAAGCATAAACAAAAGCGCAGGTACGACGGCGGAGAGTATACTTTGCACGAGAAAGGGCGTTTCCAAAGCGTACGTCCCGTCAAAAAACGCATAGGCGAAAAATACCGTCAACAGCGCAAGCGCCGCCGCAAGCCGACCCGAGCGGATAAACAAAGCGACGATAATGCCGTAGATAAAAAACCGCTTTAACGAAAAACCTAGGACGCATAGAGGCGGTAGGGAAAGGGTAAACGCGCAAAAGAGAACGGTGCTGTCCTTCGTGGCGGCAGCAAAGAGCAACAAAGCAAAAAATGCCATACCCATGTATGCGTTGAAACCTAAAAACCGACATATGCCTATACCAAAAAAGACGAATAGCAGTACGCAAAATACCACTTCGTCCATGCGCAAACGGCAACGCAGCACCTTTTTGAGTAAACATTTTACCGCCACGGAAAAGCTAGCTGAAAGCAAAAAGATAACGGCGCAAATCAGTACCTTTTGCGTTAAAGCGTCTAAGAGAAAGGGAATATCTATCGGCAATACGTAAGGAGTAAACGCAATCAGTCCCACGTATCCGCCCAAGGAAAGGGACAGGGCAAGCAGGGGCAAGAGATTGCTTTTTTGTAATCGCTCGTTTTTCCGTTGCGCGAAGAAAGCGACGGCAAGTAAAAACGCCTGCACGGCGCAAATAAGTACTTCGGTTGGTGTTCCGCCAAAGAGCGCGCTTGCGGTATATACGCCGCCGCATACGATAGGGGAAAACCCCGCGGAGCAAAAAGCGTAACAAAGGGCAAGGGCAAACGGTTCGCCGTTGTCGCCGATATGGCGAAAGCAAAGGGCGGCGAAAAGATACAGCGCGTATACGCCCATTCGAGCGTAAGGGAAGGGTTTTCTAATAGTCATAGGCTACTCCAAGAACAGTTTGTCCTTTGAGTATACAACAAAAAACCGCGCGGAATTTGTCCTTTTTACCAAAAAAGAAGGTTTTCGTGCGGTTTTAGTCGTCCGTCGGCGTTCGATTGTCCACGGGAAAGCCAAGACTGATTAAAATGGCGCGGTTGACGCGGTGCATGGTGGCGGGCGGCAGCTCGCCGATACGTTCCTTTAAACGGCGTTTATCCAGCGTTCGGATTTGCTCTAACAAAATCACGCTTTCTTTGGCGAGCCCAAAAGCGGGCGGCAGCTCGATATGGGTAGGGAGCTTGGCTTTATTGATTTTGCTTGTCACGGCGGCGGCAATCACGGTAGGGGAATACTTATTCCCCACGTCGTTTTGTACGACTAGCACGGGGCGGATACCCCCTTGTTCACTCCCCACGACGGGGGAAAGATCGGCATAATATAACTCACCGCGTTTTACGTTCATCATAGCACCTCTTTTGGAAACCGAACAAACTCCCTTACCACAGTATATGTAAAAGAGATGGCTAATCGTTCGGTTTACGCATGGAGTATTGCCGAAAACGTCGTTTTTTATACGCCCTTTTTTGCAAAAGAAAACCGACCGTATTTTCTACGGTCGGTCGATTGTTATCATCATTTAGATAATGCAGTTGACGTCCTTTTCGGGAAGGGAGTCAAGTTCCTTTTTCTTTTCCGCATAACCTGCTTTGCCAAGCAACGCAAACGTCGCCTTTTTGCCTTCTTCTACGCCCGGTTGGTTGAACGTATCGATATTCAGCATTGCGCCTGCGTACGCCGTTTGCAGTTCAAATAAGAACAAAAGCTGACCAAGGGTGAAAGCGTTGAGCTCGGGCAACCACAGCGTGTAGTTCATTCTGCCTGCCTTCGTCAAAGCGTACGCGGTAGCCGCGTTTTCCGCTTGGATAAGCTCTTCCATAGTATGTCCGCCAAGGAAGGCTACGTCGGGGATATTTTCACAGCCGTGGGGGATAGGCATTTCACAACCGTATTTTTTCAAGGACAGGAAGGTTACGACTTTGTCGTAAGGACCTTCGGTGTACAGTTGAACTTGGGAGTGCTGGTCGGTAACGCCAAGCGATTTAACGGGAGTTTGCCCAACGTTGCAGGGCTTTCCGTCCAACGTAACGTTTTTGCCAAGGCTTTCCGCCCAAAGCTGACAATACCAGTCTGCGATATATTTCAAGTTGTCCGAATAGGGCATCATGACGCCGATATTCTTGCCTTGGTCCATTGCTGCAATTTGTAATACCGCGCACATAAGGGCGGGGTTTTTACGCATGGACGGCTGACGGCAAAGATAATCCATATACGCCGCGCCTGCAAGCAAGCCCTTAATGTCAATGCCAAGCACCGCCGCAGGAAGAAGACCTACGGGGCAAAGCTGCGAAAATCTACCGCCTACGCCGTCGGGGAGAATGTAGCTTTTAATCCCGCCAAGCTCGTCGGAAATCTTCTTCAAGTTCCCTTTCTTTTCGTCGGTGGTGAAGATAACGTTGTCTTTTACGTTGACGCCCGCTTTGGTGAGAAGATCCAAAATAATCAAGTATTGCGTCATGGTTTCGCTGGTCGCACCCGATTTAGAAATGACGTTAAAGCAGGTCTTTTCGGGCTCGATTACGTCGAGTAAATCACGCATTCTCACGGGGTCTACGTTGTCTTCTACGTAGAATTTAGGGCCTTTTCTCTTGGATTTCGGTAAATCGTTATAGTGCAAGTGGCACAGGGCGTTAAACGCCATAATCGGGCCGAGCGCGCTGCCGCCGATACCGAGTACGACGAAGTACTGGAAGTTCTTTCTCACTTCTTTTGCCGTCGTTAAAATATCGGCAACGATTTCGTCTTGGTTGTAAGGGAGTTCCGTCCAACCCATATACAGTTCGTCCTTACCGCGGTTTTCTTTTACGTAGCGGAAAGCCGCTGCGGCTTTGGACGAATAAGCCGACAAATCTTTCGCGGAAAAGCCTTGCTTTCCAAGGAAAGTATCCGTCATGTTGTTGTAGTCAAGCGTTACGCGCATGGAATTGCGCCATTCTCTGGTTTTGTAGCCCATTATAGTTCTCCTTGTAAAAATTTGTTTACGTTATTATTTTACACGGAAATACGTATATTGTCAAGGAACGGAAAGGAAAAACTAAGGAAAAATAAAAAAATCATCTTGATTTTTGCTTTCGTCGCAAAAAGGCGTCGATTGCGCCGTGCCAAGAAAAAATACCGCACAGCGTATATAAAAGAATAGCGATAGTCAGCATGCAAGCGCCGATACAAACGGGGGAAAGCCATTCGCCTAAATACGTGCGACAAACGGGCGCAAGAAGATACCCGAATACGCCCGTAAAAATAGACGCGCACACGGCATGAAAAGCTTTGCTTTTCAAAATCGGCGTTGAAGAATGAAAGAGCGACGGGCATTGACGGCTGATAAAAACGATATTACATACGGCGTTAACGGTATAGCTTGCGCCCAGTCCGATAAGATAGGCGTAAACGCCGCAAACGGACGGCAAAAATAAAATGCAAACAAGCTGCACGGCGGCGGAGATAAAAAAGAAGAAAAAGGTCTGCTTTTCAAAGCCCATGGAATTGAGCGTGCTGGTAGAAATCATGGTCAAGGAAAGGGGAATGAGCAACGGACAGCCTGCTTGAATAAGCTCGCCCGCCTGCGTATTGCCAAAGGCGATAAGCCCCAAGTCCTTGCCGAGTACGAAAAACAGCGGCGATAAAAAGCACGCGATAAAAAAGGCAACGGAAAGTCCGCGACGGATATTGCTATACAGCCTTTGCGTATTCTTGGCGTAAAAATCTTCCGAAAGCCTTGGTACGAGCACAAGGGCAAGCGAACCGATTACGGTGGCGGGGATCATGAGTACGGGCATTGCCATACCCGAAACGACGCCAAACGCCTTTACGGCGTCGGACGGGGTGAATCCCGCGCGAATGAGCATAACGGGCAACAGTACGGCGATTGCCGAATTGATAAGCGAACCGCTTGCGCGGACGGCGGTGATAGGCGCGGAAGAGAACAACAGCGGTTTAAGCATGGGGCGCGGAGAAGATAATTTGCCTTTGGTGATAAAAAAACCGACGCTGGCTGCCGTAAAGGAAAAGAGATAGGAAATGACGACGGCGTATACCGCTTTGGTAGCGCCGTCCGTTGCGCCTTGCACGTTTTGCAAAAGCAATACGCCTGAAATGACCATGACGATTTCTTCGGTAAGCTCTAAAACAGACGGCAGCAAAAACCGCTTATGTCCCCAAAAACTCCCCCGAAGTACGGCGTACAGCGAAGAAAAGGTCAAACCGCAAAGCAGTAGCTTAAACAGCGGTATGCACCGCGTATCCGAAAACAAAAAGGGGAGTTTTTCGGCAAACAGTCCAAGGAAAATACAAACGGGCAGCGTGCAAAGTAGGCTGATGGTCAGTCCCGAAGAAACGGCTTGTCGAGCGGCAAGCGGATTATTTTCCGCCTTGCTTTTGGCAATCAAGCGGGAAACGCAGGTGGGGAGTCCGCCCGTGCCGATTGTGAGAAAGACGGCGAATACGGACAGGGCGACTTGATACAGTCCAAGCCCTTCCGCGCCGATTAGGCGGGAAAGGACGATACGGTATAAAAAGCCCAAGCCGCGTTCGGCGACGGATAAAAAGGTAACGATAGACGCGGTGGCGGCAACCGACGCTTGCGCCGTGCGTAGCGTGGGGGAGATATAAGCGGGAGAAGAAACGCGTGTGTTTTTCATATAGATATCGTATGGGAAAAACACCAAAAATAGAACGACGGTGTAGAGAAAAACGGTCTTTTTCGCCTGTTTTTTGCATACGATAGACTATGTTGGAATTAGAGTTTATCGTATATTATAAGGTGCAAAAAGGACAAACGCTTGCAAAGGTGGCGAAAACCTTTTGCGTGGCGGAGCGGTTAATCGTCAAAGAAAATCGTTTGCGCGCAGAGCTTTGCGAAGGTCAAATTTTGCGTATTCCTACGCAAAGGGGAAACGCGTTTACCGCGCACGAGCAGGCGACGAAAGCGCTTTGCTGCGGCAGCGATAAGCGCTATGAAGAAAAAAACGGAACGGATATTTTATACCCCGGTATGCGCGTCATTTTGTAACGCGTTTTGGTTTTTGGGCATACGATATAGTAAGTAATGATTATGCGAAAGACCGTAAACCGCGGCGAAAACGCTCGGCGTGAAAAGGGGAAGGCGGCAGGCGGCGGGTAGCGCCGCCGCCTGCCGACCCCCGACAAGCGCGAACGCAAAAACGCCGCTTTGGCGATTTTCGTAAACAGGAGGTATACCATGTCCTTTTATTCTAATTGTCAATCGGATAAATGTCCCGGCAGTATGACGGGCAATCCGTTGAACGGCTTAACGGAAAAGGTATGTATTCAAGCGGAAAAGATTTTCGACGCGTGTATTAAGCAAACGCAAATTGAAAACTATTCGTTGACGCTTACCGATCCTACGCCGGCTACTGTTACATATCCTTTAACCTTTATCAGCGCGCGTTCGACGACGGCGGAAGCCACCGTCACCAACTTGAACGTAGAACGCCAAACGGATAAACCCTGCGCGAGAGTACAGGCGACCGTTAGCGTACCCGTGGAAGTGCTGTACACCGACGCGGCGGGCGTGGAAGGCAGCGCAACGGCGATTGTGTCTATCAATCAAGACGTGCTTTTGTACGTTCCGTCCCCGTCCATTATGCCCTTCACCGTCAAGGCTGTGGCAAGCGTCGTTTCGCCCGAAGCGACGTATAATGCGGAAACGCAGGGCTTTACCGCTACTCTTTGCGTAACGGTTATCTTGAAGATTGCAATGCCCGTGGAATTGCTCGTTCCTACCTACGGTTATTGCGTTATTCCCACCGCGCAAGACTATTCGCAAGAAGTGTGCGCAGGGTTCTTCGAGCTGCCTTTATATCCGCAAGGAAAGGGCACGCCGTGCTGCAATAAATAAAAATAGCCCCCAAGCTCTGCGGAGCTTGGGGGTGAATTTTAATTGTTGCGGATATGCACGTCCAACTGTTCAAAGGGAATTTCGATTGCGTTTTTATCAAATTCCGTTTTGACTTTTTCGAGAACGTCGAAGTGCACCGTCCAATAATCCGCGCTTTTTACCCAAACGCGCGTGGTAATATTGATAGACGACGCGCCGTGTTCGCCCATACGGATAAAGGGCGCGGGGTCTTTGAGTATCAACTCGTGATTTTCACAAATTTCACGCAAAATCGCTTTGGCTTTTTCATGGTCGTTGTCATACGCAATAGAGAACGAGAAATCTACGCGACGGGTATCTTTTTCGGAATAGTTGACGATATTGCCGTTGGCAAGCGCGCCGTTTGGAAGATAAATCACTTTATTATCGGGGGTGAGCAGCTTGGTGTTGGTGATATGAATATCCAAAACCGTACCTGCATATCCTTGTGCTTCGATATAATCGTCGATGCGGAAAGGACGGGTAAGAATGAGAAGTACGCCGCCTGCCAAGTTGGAAAGCGCGCCGTTTACTGCCAAGCCTACGCACACGCCGAGAGAAGTAACCAAAGCTGTCAGCCCGCTGGTGTCGATACCGACGTACCCGACAAGACAGATTGTGATGACGATTTTCATACCCAGCTTAAAGATATACGCCAGCGTTTTCATAATCGTTTTGTCTGCGTTTTTCTTTTCGGCGCTTTTTTCAATTTTTCTACCGATTACGTTGATTAGCTTAAAGGAAATAAACATTACGACAAGCGCAATCAAAAGGCGAACGCCTGAGGTTGTCGCCCAATTGACGACGTTGTGGAGAATAGCATTCCAGTCCATAAGTAAAACTCCCTTTGTAATAAATTATTTATGATTATATCATAATTCGACGAATATTGCAAGTGAATAAAGGATATAAGCTTGCCTTTTGCAAAAAAGAATGGTATAATAAAGGCATGAAAGTGTTTGCCATCGGTGATTTGCACCTGTCCTTTTCCGCCGATAAGCCCATGGATATTTTCGGTGGGAACTGGGAAGGGCATTTTGAGAAAATTAAAACGGACTGGCTGCAAAAGGTCGCGCCCGAAGACGTAGTGCTCATTCCTGGGGATATTAGCTGGGCAATGAAACTTTCTTGCGCGGAAAAAGACCTTACGCAAATCGCTACGCTCCCCGGACAAAAGGTGTTTATTCGCGGCAACCACGATTACTGGTGGAACGGGATAGGCAAGCTGCGCGCCGTTGCGCCCGATAGCACCTTTCACTTTTTGCAAACGGACGGCGTGAAGATAGGGAACTTCGTATTCGTCGGCTCTCGCGGTTGGACGTGTCCTGGAAGTCCCGATTTTACCGAGCAGGACCAAAAGCTGTATCTTCGCGAAGCGGAGCGCTTTCGCTTGGCGTTTACCGAAGCGAAAAAGCTCATGGAAGAAGGGGATACGCTGGTGGCGCTTATCCACTATCCGCCGTTTACCTTGAAAAACGAAGAAACGCTGTTTACGGAGATTTTTGAAAAGGAAGGGGTGGACACGGCGGTGTTTGGGCATTTGCACGGCCCGACGTATTTTCCCTTGAAAACGCAAAAGCGCGGAGTAAACTACGTGCTTAGCTCCTGCGATAAGGTTGGGTTTTCCTTGGTGCGCGTGTATTGATTTTTATAAAAAATCAACGAAATCCTTTTCGGATTTGAAAAAGTCGGCGCGTTATCCTTTACAATGCGCAAAAAAAGTGGTATAATAATAGCCGATAAAACGAAACAACGGACATCGGCAAACTGTCGTTTGGAAACATTGCGTCTTGGGCGTTTCGTGCCTTGGACGCTTTTTTACGGAATAAATCAAGGAGAAAGCTATGCTCAAAAGAAAGGATTTGTTAGGCTTAATCGACGTCAGTAAAGACGAGTTGAGCGAGATTTTGGACGTCGCCGCCCATATGAAGGCAAAGCTCAAAGCAGGCGATAAATGTCTGTCGGAGCTCAAAGGCAAAACGGCGACCATTCTCTTTTACGAAAACAGCACCCGTACGCGGACAAGCTTTGAACTTGCGGCAAAGTACTTGGGCGCGCAGGTCGTCAATATCGCGGCGGGGACGTCGTCGGTGGCAAAAGGCGAAACGCTGGTGGATACGGGCAAGACGTTGGACGCGCAGCTCAACGATTTCCTTATCATGCGTCACCCTATGGGCGGCGCGCATTACCTGCTTTCCAAGGTCGTCAACGCTAGCGTACTCAACGCAGGCGACGGCATGAACGAACACCCCACGCAGGCGCTTTTGGATATGCTGACCATGACGGAATCGTTTGGCAATTTGCAGGGCTTAAAGGTGGCGATTTTAGGGGATATCAAACATTCGCGCGTGGCGAAATCCAACCTGTTTGGGCTGCGCACCATGGGCGCGGAAGTGTATATGTACGCACCTGAAACGCTGATCCCCAAGGGCATTGACCGGCTGGGCGCAAAGCTTTGCAAGACGAAAGAAGAAGCGTTACAAGACGCAGACGTCGTGATGGGACTGCGCATACAGCTCGAACGCCAACAGGCGGGCAACTTCCCGTCGCTTAGCGAATACGCGCATTTTTACGGCGTAAGCGCCAACGATTTAAAGCTTGCCAAACCCCACGCAATCGTCATGCACCCCGGGCCTGTCAATCGCGGCGTAGAGCTTACGGGTAAGGTAATCGACCACGACCAAAGCCGTATCGAAGAACAGGTATTTTCGGGGATTGCGGTGCGTATGGCGGCGTTGAAACTGCTCAACGATTACAGAAACAGTAAATAAGGAGAAAAGGATATGATTATCAGAAACGGCAACGTAGTATTGAAAAACTCTGTGGAAAAGAAAGATATTCTTATTCAGGACGGGAAAATTGTTCAAATTGCGGATAAACTCCCCAAAGGGGATAACGAAATCGACGCAAGCGGCTTGCATATCTTCCCTGGCCTTATCGATATGCACGTGCATTTGAGAGAACCGGGCTTTGAACATAAAGAAGATATCGAAAGCGGCGCAAAGGCGGCGGTGAAGGGCGGATTTACGCAAATTTGCTGTATGCCCAACACCTATCCCGTAGCGGACAATAAAGTGGTAGTCAGCTATATTAAAAACAGAGCCAAGGAAGTGGGACTTTGCAAAATTCACCCGATCGGCGCAATCACCAAAGGGGAAAAGGGCGAACAGCTTGCCGAAATCGGTGAAATGAAAGCGGCGGGCGCGGTAGCGATCTCCGACGACGGCGTTTCGGTGAATAACTCCCGTTTAATGTATTTGGCTATGGAATACGCTAAGGGCTTTGATATCAAATGCCTTTGCCATTGCGAAGATAAAAATTTAGTGGACGGCGGCGTCGTCAACGAAGGGTTAAGCTCGACGATAGCGGGTTTGAAAGGGATTCCCCGTGCGGCGGAAGATATCATGATTGCAAGAGATATCGCTTTGGCGGAAAGCTTGGATATGCCCGTGCATATTTGTCACGTTTCTACGCATAGCGGCGTACGTTTAATCCGCGACGCTAAGCGCGCAGGCGTGAAGGTGACGGCGGAAACCTGTCCGCACTACTTTGCGGCGACGGACAATATCGTGCGTACGTTTGATACGTTTACCAAAGTGAATCCGCCCATTCGCGAAGAAGTGGATAAGCAAGCGATTTTGGAAGGCTTGAAGGACGGTACGCTGGATTGTATCGTCACCGACCATGCGCCCCACCATACCAACGATAAAAACGTGGAGTACAACCTTGCGGCGTTCGGCATTAGCGGCATTGAAACGTCGCTGGGGTTTGCTGTTACCTATTTGTATAAAGCAGGAGTGCTTACGCTGCCGCAAATTGCAGAAAAAATGTCCGCTGCGCCTGCCCGTATCTTGGGCTTGGACGGCGGTGAAATTGCCGAAGGAGCGGTTGCCGATTTGACGGTTGTCGATTTGGAAAAGGAATGGATAGTAGACCCCGCTACGTTTGTCAGCAAGGGCAAGAACAATCCGTTTAAGGGTTGGAAGTTAAACGGCGCGGTGGCGTATACTATCGTCGACGGCGAAGTGAAATATCAACAGGAGAAATAAAAAATGATTACCGATAGACTTATTGAAAAAATTATCGATTTACAAAACCCCACCTGTGTGGGTTTGGATACGCTGTTCGACTATTTACCTGATAATATGAAGGAAGGGGTTATGACGTTCGACGGCGCAGCAGAACGCGTGTTTGAATTCAACAAAAAGCTGATAGATACCCTTTGCGATATCATTCCTTCCGTTAAGGTGCAAATTGCGTACTATGAAATGTACGGCGTAGCGGGTATGAAAGCGTACGAAGAAACGCTGAAATACGCGGCGGAAAAAGATTTGGTGGTGATTGCGGACGCTAAGAGAAACGATATCGGTTCGACGGCGGCTTGCTATGCCAAGACGTTTTTAGGGCAAACGGCGGTAAACGCCGCGGAAAGCAAAGCCTTCCCCGCCGATTACGTTACCGTAAACGGGTATTTGGGTACGGACGGTATCGCGCCGTTCGTCGACGAGTGTGAAAAGAACGACAAGGGGATATTCGTCCTTGTCAAAACGTCCAACCCTTCGGGCGCGGAAGTGCAAAACCTGATTTTGGAAAACGGTAAACCCATGTATGAAGTTATGGGCGGTTTGGTGGAGAAATGGGGAGAAAACACTATCGGTCAATACGGCTATTCGGCGGTGGGCGCGGTGGTCGGCGCAACGCACCCCACCGAAGCGGCTCGCCTTCGTGAAGTGTTGCCCCATACCTTCTTCTTAATTCCCGGCTACGGCGCGCAGGGCGGCAACGCGCAAATGCTGAAAAGCTGTTTTAAGGAAAACGGCTTGGGCGGCGTCGTCAACAACTCCCGCGGGATTTTGTGCGCGTATAAAAAGAACGGCGGCACGTACTACGAAGCGGCGCGCGCGGCGACGGTTGCTATGCAAAAGGACTTAGCAAGCGTTATCGGAACAATGAGAAAATAAGGCTATGAAAGATTATATTGCAACAATCGTTAAAAATGAAAAAATTGCTGAAAATATCTACGCGGTAACGTTTGCGCTTGACGAAGACGTAACCATTCGCGCAGGACAATTCGGCAATATTGCCGTGGGTGGTACGCATCTACTTCGCCGTCCGATCGCCATTTGTAAAGCGGATAAACGCCAAGTTACCTTTTGCTATCAACTCAAAGGGGAAGGTACTCGCCTTTTGAAAGAGAAAAAGATAGGCGAAACGTGCAACGTGCTGATGCCGCTTGGGAACGGTTTTTACGTAGAAGACACCGAAAAAAAGGTGGCGCTTGTCGGCGGCGGCGTAGGGGTATTCCCCTTGATTTCCGTCCTTCGCGCGTACGGCGAAACCAAAGAGATTTCGGCGTATATCGGCTATCGCAATCAGGGCGCGGTATGCGGTGTGGAAGATTTTCAAAAGGCGAACAAATTCGTCGCCGTCACGGACGACGGCAGCTACGGCGAGAAAATGAACGCCGTGCAAGCGTTTGCCGCCGACCTTGCTAAGGGCAATCGCCCCGACGTGGTGCTTGCGTGCGGACCTACGCCTATGCTCCGCGCGTTAAAGGCGGTGACGGAAAAAGAAAACCTGTCCTGCTACGTTTCTTTGGAAGAGCGTATGGGCTGTGGCTTTGGCGCGTGCGTGGTGTGCGTGTGCGATTTGACAAGCGGTAAAAAGGCGCGTGTTTGCAAGGACGGGCCTGTGTTTAACGCAAGCGAAGTGGTGTTGTAAATAGGGGAAGAAGTATGGCGAATTTAGCAGTTCATATTTGCGGCGTAGAATTAAAAAATCCCGTTATTGCCGCGTCGGGAACGTTCGGTTTTGGACGGGAATTTAACGAATTATACGATATCGGCGCAATCGGCGGCGTATCGACGAAGGGGCTTACGTTAGAGCCGCGCCTTGGTAACCCCGTACCGCGTATCGCGGAATCGCGCGGCGTGATTTTAAACGCCGTGGGTTTGCAAAATCCCGGGGTGGAATATTTTATCCAAAACGATTTGGAATGGTTGAAAGCTACGGGCACGCGCGTGATTGCCAACGTCGCGGGCAAGACTTTGGACGATTATCAAAGCATTTGTCAACGCTTGGACGGTAAGGTGGATATGATCGAGCTGAATATTTCCTGCCCGAACGTCAAAAGCGGCGGTATGGCGTTTGGGATTAAGCCCGAAACGGTGGAAGAAGTAACGCGCGTGGCAAAAAGCGGCGCGAAAAATACACCGCTTATCGTCAAGCTTTCGCCCAACGTCGAAAGTATTGCTACCAACGCCAAAGCGGCGGAAAACGGCGGCGCGGATTGCGTGTCGCTCATCAATACGCTGACGGGTATGGCAATTGATATCGAAAGAAGAAGACCGATTATCGCCAACAATACGGGCGGCGTGTCGGGCGCAGGGGTCAAGCCGATTGCCGTGCGCATGGTGTACGAAGCGGCGCAGGCGGTGAAAATCCCCGTAATCGGTATGGGCGGTATTACTTGCGCGGAAGACGCCATTGAATTTTTAATGGCAGGGGCGGTAGCCGTGCAGGTGGGTACGGCAAACTTCACCGACCCGTACGCTATGCCCAAAATTATCAAGGGCTTAAACGAATGGTGCGATAGACACTCGATACAAAACGTAACCGAGCTGACGGGGACGTTACAACTCAACGGAAAATAAAAAGGAGAAACATTATGCAATATACGTACAAAGAAGAATTTATCCGTTTCATGGTTTCCAACGGCGTGTTGAAGTTTGGGGAATTTACCTTAAAAAGCGGCAGAAAAGCCCCGTATTTCATCAATACGGGTAACTATAAAACGGGTAAACAGCTGGCTAAGCTTGGACAATACTACGCCGCTTGTATTCACGAAAACGGCTTAGAAGCGGATACGCTGGTCGGGCCTGCGTATAAGGGGATTCCCTTGTCGGTTACGACGGCAATCGCGCTGTATAACGACTATGAAAAGGAATTCAATTACTGCTTTGACAGAAAGGAAGTGAAAGACCACGGCGAAGGCGGACTGTTCGTAGGCAAACAACTCGTCGACGGCGAACGCGTCATTATCATTGAAGACGTTATGACGTCGGGCAAAGCTCTTAAAGAGATTTTACCTAAGCTGGCTGCGGCTGCGAACGTAAACGTCGTGGGTATGATTATTTCGGTAGACCGTATGGAAAAGGCGTTGGAAAGCGAGCTTTCCGCCGTTGCCGCGGCAAAAGCCGAATACGGTATCGACGTATATTCCGTCGTTACCATGAACGATATTATCGACGCCATTGAAAAGGGCGTAATCGACGGTAAAGAGCACCTTGACGCCATGTACGCTTACCGCAATACCTACGGGGTGAATTGACGGGTAAACGCAGGCAAAGCCGAGCGCGGCTGAAAAATATGAAAACGGATAAAGACGATAGCGATTGCGCAAAGGAAGAATACGGCGATTGCCGTTAAAAAATTTCGTTTCATATCCGTAGTATGCGAAAAAAAAGCGCGTTTATGTAAACGCGGACAATCGGAGAGAAAAGTATGAAGAACATTATTTTGACAGGGGACAGACCTTCGGGAAAATTGCATATCGGGCATTACGTTGGGTCGTTAAAACGGCGCGTGGAACTGCAAAACAGCGGTAAATTTGACGAAATTTACGTCATGATAGCCGACGCGCAGGCACTCACCGATAATTTTGACAATCCCCAAAAGGTACGCGACAATATCACCGAAGTCGCGCTGGATTATCTTGCTTGCGGTATCGACCCGAATAAGTCGACGATTTTCGTGCAATCGCACGTAGAACAGCTTACCGAGCTTACCTTTTATTATATGAACTTGGTAACGCTTGCGCGTTTACAACGCAATCCTACCGTGAAAGCGGAAATCAAACAAAAGAATTTTGAAATGTCCCTGCCTATGGGCTTTTTGACCTATCCCGTATCGCAAACGGCGGATATCACCGCGTTTAAAGCGAATACCGTGCCCGTCGGCGAAGACCAACTGCCTATGCTGGAACAGGCAAGAGAGATTGTCAGGAGCTTTAACGGCTTGTACGGCGAAACGCTGGTCGAACCCAAAGCAGTACTCCCCGAAAATAAATCGTGCTTGCGCTTGCCCGGTACGGACGGTATGGCGAAAATGAGTAAATCGCTGGGGAATTGTATCTATCTCTCGGACAGCGCGGACGAAATCAAACGCAAGGTTATGGGCATGTACACCGACCCCAACCATATCAAGGTCACCGACCCCGGCGACACCAAAAATAATCCTACGTTTATTTATTTGGAAGCCTTTTCCACTCCCGAACACTTTGCCAAATACCTGCCCGAATACGCAAGCTTGGACGAGCTTAAAGCGCATTACGAGCGCGGCGGCTTGGGCGATATGAAGGTGAAAAAGCTACTCAACGCGGTTATGCAGGAAACGTTAGAACCTATCCGCTTGCGCAGAGAAGAGCTTGCCAAGGATATCCCTGCCGTATGGGAAATGTTAAAGCGCGGCAGCGACAAAGCGCGCGCCGTAGCGGCGCAAACGCTTGCACAGGTCAAGCGCGCCATGAAAATCAACTACTTTGAGTAAAATAAAAACGTAAGCCGTATCCATTTTGATACGGCTTACGTTTTTTATTCAGGCTGGGCGCTGCGTTTGCCAAGGTAGGGGGTTTTGTCCGACAAATAATCGTCGTAGCCGATTAGGGAAAAGCTGCCTTTGCCGTTTTCGTATTCCGCAATGGAAATAGACGCGTTGGATACCATGGGGAAGTTGAACAGCTTATCAATAGGCAGCCCTGCAAAAGCGCAGCAAAGGGTGCGGATAATGCCCCCGTGGGTGCAAACGAGCACCGTTTGCCCTTCGTGTTCGTTGGCTATCTTTTCTATTACTTGCAAGGCGCGTACGGTTAAATCGCTATACGTTTCACCAAAGCCGTAACGGGCAAATTCGGGGTGTTCTAAGCGGTAGCGGAATTCTTTTGGATAGAGCTGTTCCACTTCGGCAAACGAAAGGTTTGCCCAAACGCCGACGTCCAGCTCGCGAAGGAGCGTATCCGTATGGATAGGTAACCCCAAAGCCTGCGCGGTGGGGCGGACGGTATCCATTGTCCGCGAAAGGTCGCTGGAATAAACGGCGGAAATGGTGTGGTGCTGTATGAAGTACGTTTTCACGTCTTCCGCTTGGCGAAAGCCGCGCTCGTGCAAAGGGGCGTCGGCTTGACCCGTGAAACGGCGTGTGTTGTTGGTAACGCTTAATCCGTGGCGTAAAAAGATAAATGTCGTCATGAGAATATTATATATGATAGGAGATAGAAAGTCAAGCGCGAAAAGAAAAAAACCGACGTTTTTACGTCGGCTTTTAGATGTTATGCTTATTCGTTGATAAGTTCCTTATAGGATTTACCGAATTTCATAACGGGTTTCTTGCAAGCAGCGATTTCAACCTTTTCTTTGGTTTGGGGATTGATACCCGTTTTTGCTTCTACGTTTTTCACTTCAAACGTACCGAAACCAACGAGCTGTACCTTTTCGCCAGCCTTCAAAGCTTCCGTAACGGTAGCAATAAATGCGTCGTAAGCGATAGCCGCGTCTTTGTTAGTGAAACCTGCTTTTTCTGCCATAATTTTAATCAATTCGCCTTTGTTCATAAGAGTTTGTTCCCCTTTTCATTTAATTCTTAAAGACTTGGCAATCTCTAAGTAATCTTATTATAACTGAAAGGGCGTCGTTTGTCAAGTACTCAAAGAAAAAAAATTGCGAAAAAGCTTGATTTTTCAAGGATTTTTCGCAATTTTGACGTCTGATAGGGAAAAAATAGGGGAAAAGTGTAAAATCGTCGGGAAAGATAAGGCTTTTATTGTTCTTCTTGATAAAATCCAAGCCCCAAAACTTGCGATACGTTCGCCATGACGGCAAACGATTCGGGGTCGATTTCTTTCATCACCCGTTTTAAAGTGGCCACTTGCCGTTTTCCCACTACGCAAAGGAGCATAGCGTGCGGCTCTTTGGTGTACATGCCCGTCGCGGGTAAATGCGTTACGCCGCGGTCGAGCGTAGCCATCAATGCGCGCGCCATTTCATCAGGTTTATCGGTAATGATACGGAATTCGATTGCCGATTGAAAACCGTTGGTCAAGGCGTCGTTGGTTTTACTTTCGATATACAACTCGAATATGGACATCATAATCGGGAGCAGCGTTTGCGCGGGCGTATCCGCTTGGAACACGAACAGCGACGCACAAATGGGAATACAGTTAACGGCAAAGAGCACCCACGCGATACTCGTTGCGGCAAATTTACGTTGGATAATCGTGGCGATAATATCTGCGCCGCCCGTACTGCCGCCGATTTTAAACGCCATTACGACTGCCGTACCGACAATCAAACCTGCGGCGATTGCCGCGAAGATTTTTTCTCCGCCCGTGGCGAATTGCACGCGAGCATAAGGGAATACGTTTTCCAGCACGAACAGCCAGAAGGACTGCAACCCGATATGTACGGCGGAGAGTACGGCAAATCTCTTTTTTACGAAGAAAAAGGAAACGACGACGAGCGGTGCGTTCATGCAAAAGGTCAAAATACTTTGCGGAGCTACGCCGTTGGTGGCAATATTGATTAAAATAGCAACGCCGGCGATACCGCCGACGGTGAAATGATTCGGGGCAATAAAGCAATACGCTGCAATAGAAAGGAGCATGGACGACGCCAAGAGAATAACGATCGTTTGCAATAAACGCCAACGGTCGTTTTTATCATATTCCTTTTTTGCGGGTTTAGGGGTCGTGTTTTGAAGTTCTTCCATATTATATACCTGATTTTATTCTTCCAAAAATACCGTAATCCATTTTCAAGAGGAAAGCAAACGAAGGAAACGCCCTACTATCCTTTTATGCAGGGCGTAATCGGGGCTTATAAGCTTTCTACCGTGACGGTGATTTTAGCGGTAACGCCTTCCATAAGACGGACTTCCGCGTGGAACGAGCCCACCGTTTTAACGGCGTCCATTTTAATTTTCTTTTTGTCGATATCAAAACCGATATCCGCAAGCGCCGCCGCTACGTGTGAAGGGGTGACGCTGCCGAACGTTTTGCCGTTTTCACCCGTTTTGATTTTTACGCTGACCGTTTTTCCGTCTAACGACGCGGCAAGCGCTTTCAGCGCTTTTACTTCTTCGGCTTTGTGGAATTCCTGCGCCGCCTTTTGTTGGTTGGCTTGATGTACGTTTGCTGCCGTAGCTTGGGTGGCAAGTCCTTTTTTCAAAAGGAAGTTTCTGCCAAATCCGTCGGCTACTTCGACGACTTCGCCTTTTTTACCCGTGCCTTTCACGTCTGCGGTTAATAAAACTTTCATAGGTTTCTCTCCTTGTATTGTACTTTGCAACTATATTGTACAGCAAAATTTAAAAAATGTCAATAATCTTTTGCAAGTTTGTACATACTGCTTATATCCAAAAAGGAGGAATTTGCTATGATGAACTCTCAGGAAGTCAACACCAGCATTGGTTGCGGTGTTACCGAATGCAAGTACAACAGAGCGGGTGATTACTGCACGCTCCGTAAAATTCACGTTGGCAACGTTTGCGATTGCAACGCGGAAAAATGTACCTGCTGCGACAGTTACGAAAAGAGATAAGTTTTCTTTTTGTAACGGATATCCGCTTTTTCCAAAAAAGCGGATATTTTTTTTATTCATACGCTTGCGTTTTATAAAAAAGGGGAGTATAATAAAATCAAAGCGAACGTGTTTTATATAATAGGGAAATGGTGAAATTCTTTTTTAGGAGTTTTATTATGGAAGAACAAACGAAACCCGTTGAACAACAACCTACGTTTGCGCAAAAGGCGCTTGCCTATTTGAAGGCTTTGCCTAAGCGCTATTTTATTACCGCCTTTTCGGGTATGGCGCAGGGACTGTTCGTCACCCTAATCGCAGGGACGATTTTGGCGCAAATCGCAGGCTGGATAGGGGATAACTACGTCGGTAACACCCTTTTGTACGTGGCAAATATCGCCAAGTCTTTAATGGGCGTTGGGATCGGCGTGGGGATTGCCCATGCGCTACAAAAACACAAACTACTTATCTTCTCCGCCGCCGTAGCGGGTATGGTGGGGGCGTTTGCCGATAAGCTTATGGTGGGCAGCGCGCCGTTTGTAGGACTCACGCTTGGCGCGCCTGGGAATCCTATCGGCGCGTACGTCGTTACCATGTTCGTCGTGGAAATCGTAGAACTCTACGCAGGGAAGACCAAGCTTGACATCATTCTAATCCCGCTTGGGGCGTTGCTCCTTTCCTTTGGCGGCGTGTTCGTAGCGTTTCCGTTTATTTGGCTGGTCAACCAGCTGGGCGCATTGATTGCCGTTGCGACGAAAACCGCACCCTTGATTATGGGGATTGTGATTGCGGTGATTATGGGGATTTTGTTGACCATGCCCACTTCTTCCGCGGCGATTTGGGTGGCGGTAGCCACGCAGGTATCGGCGGAAAACCAAGCCGCTATGTTGCTTGCGGGCGGCGCGGCGACGGTGGGGTGCGCCTGTCATATGATAGGCTTTGCCGTAGCAAGTTTCCGTGAAAACGGCGTGGGCGGCTTAATTGCCCAAGGGGTAGGCACGAGCATGCTGCAAATCCCGAATATTATGAAAAAACCCGTTATCATGTTGCCTATGATCATTTCCAGCGCAATTTGTGGTCCGCTTTCCACCTGTGTGTTCGCACTCAAATGCGGCGCGTCGGGCGGCGGTATGGGTACGAGCGGGCTCGTCGGCGTGTTCGATTTGTTCAAGTACACCACCGACCCGTTGGGTATCGTAGGAATATTCGTACTCATGTTCGTGTTGCCTATACTTTTGAACCTTGGCATTTCCGAGTTTATGCGGAAAAAGGGTTGGATAAAGGAAGGCGATATGAAACTCGATTTATAAAAAATAAACGGCTTTGGCGTTTTGCCAAAGCCGTTTGTATGTTACGGATTATAACAGCAAGTCGTTTGCCGCTGCGGTTCGCACGTGACGTGCATGCCCAACGTTTTGAAGGTTTTCTCGTCTACGTGGGATAAGATAACGGTGGAGTGGATTTCTCCGTTTTTCAGCTTGTCCAGCTGCGCCAAAGCGCGTTTTGCCATGGGGTCGGTAACGGCGCAAATGGCAAGAGCCATTAAAATTTCGTCCGTATGCAGTCGGGGGTTTGCCGAGCCCATATGGTTGACCTTCAAGCGTTGAATGGGTTCGATAATCGTGGGAGAGATGAGCTCGATACCGTCGTCGATACCGCCTAACGTTTTTAAGGCGTTCAAAAGAGCGGCTGCGGACGAACCGAGCAAATCGCTCGTTTTGCCCGTAACGATACGCCCGTCGGAAAGTTCGATGGCTACGGCGGGCAAGCCCGTTTCTTCCGCTTTGGCAAGCGCAGGGGCTACCGTTTTACGGTGTGTTTCGTCTACGCCCGATTTGCGCATTAAAAGCTCGATTTTAGAAACGACTTCTTTTTGCAACCTGCCCTTTCTCGCGTCGCAAAGTGCGGCGTAGTAACGACGGATAATTTCGTCCTTGGACGCCTGTTTGCAGGCATCGTCGTTTACGATACAAAAACCTGCCATGTTTACCCCCATATCCGTGGGGGATTTGTAAGGAGAATACCCTAAAATGCTTTCCAGCATAGCGGAAACCACGGGGAAAATTTCCACGTCGCGGTTGTAATTGACGGCAAGCGTTTGATAGTGCTCCATATGATACGGGTCAATCATGTTGACGTCGTTCAAATCGGCGGTTGCCGCTTCGTAAGCTAAATTGACGGGGTGGGATAAGGGCAAATTCCAAACGGGGAACGTTTCAAACTTGGCGTAGCCTGCTTTTACGCCGCGTAAATTTTCATGATAGAGCTGAGAAAGACAGGTTGCCATTTTTCCGCTGCCGGGGCCCGGGGCGGTAACTACCACGATACGGCGGGAAGTGGGTACGTATTCGTTTTTGCCGTAGCCGTCTTGGGATACGATTTTCGCTACGTCGGACGGATAGCCGTCGATTGCGTAATGCTTATATACGGCAATCCCTAAATTTTGCAAACGCTTGATAAACGCGTCTACGGCGGGCTGGGGTTGGTACATGGTCATGACCACGCTGCCCACGTATAAGCCCTTGCTTTTGAATACGTCAATAAGACGGAGTACGTCCGCGTCGTAGGTAATGCCCAAATCGTTTCTGTACTTATTTTTAATGATATCGTTTGCGCTGATAACGACGAGAATTTCGGCGATATCTTTCAGCTTTAACAGCATATTGATTTTACTGTCGGGTTCAAACCCCGGCAAAACGCGGGACGCGTGATAGTCGTCGAATAACTTTCCGCCGAATTCGAGATATAATTTATCCCCAAACGCCTTTACGCGTTCTTCTATCTTTTCCGATTGCAAAGATAAATATTTTTTATTGTCGAATCCGATAACGTGCATATCCTTTTCTCCTTCGCGTTCCGTTGTAAAATCCTTATTAAAACTATTGTACCAAATCGCGCGAAAAATGTCAACTTTCCTAAACGAAAAAAAGAGATTTTGCAATCTCTTTTTTTTTGCTTAAATTTTCTTTTTTAATTCCCGTACCGCGTTATTCAAGAAAAATTCCGCCGTCGTTTCTTTACGAATGAGCTGTAACGCTTCTTCGGGAGAACACCACCGTGCTTGGGCAATTTCGTCTTGCTGTAAACGGATAGGCTCGTCTTCGACGACGACGATAAAGTTCAGCATCAGCACGTCTTTTTTGGCGTGATACCTTGACGACATATACTTGGCTTTTACGACGTTTAACCCCAACTCTTCCTTGATTTCTCTGGGAATGGTCTTTTCGGCGTTTTCGCCTTTTTTTACGTATCCTGCAAACAGGATAAAATCGTCGTCTTCCACGTGTTTGGCAAGTAAAATTTTATCTTGCGCGCGGTTGGTAACCACCATGGAAACGGCTACGGAAAACTGCGGAAACATATAGCTTTCGCATTGATCGCAATAGGGGATTAAGCCTTCGTTTTCACAAAAACGGAGCGTAAGTTTTTGTCCACATTCTCTACAATACATATTTTTTTTCTCCTTATCATAAGTCTTTTTCTTTTTTATATGCAAAACTACTATAATAATACCCCTTTTTGGTGCGTTTGTCAATACCTGTTTGCGAAAAATTACGAAAATTTTGTATAAAAACGCGCGGGGGATAGCTTTCGGCTTGACAAGGGAAAGGAAATGTTTTATAATGTATATGCTCAAAATAGGGCGAAATGGGCGTTATTTGCGGATTGCAGATAAAAACGCTCGCATTTTTTCGTTTTGAGAGAAAACACTCAAAGGAGATTATATACATGCTGACATCTATTTGCGGTATCAACTGGGGCGACGAAGGCAAGGGCAGAATGGTCGATTTGCTTTCGCAAAATTTTGACGTGGTTTGCCGTTATCAAGGCGGGAACAACGCGGGGCATACCGTTATCAACGAACGCGGAAAATTTATTCTCAATTTGCTGCCTTCGGGTATCTTGCGTGAAGAAGTCGTCAACGTTATGGGTCCGGGTATGGTCGTGGACATTAAGCACCTTTGCGGCGAAATTGCCAAGCTCCGCGAAGCAGGTATTAAAATTACCCCCGATAATTTAAAAATTTCGGATAGAGCGGTGATTACCATGCCGTATAACGTTTTACAGGATTGCTTGGAAGAAGACCGTTTGGCTGGGAAGAAGTTCGGTTCTACCCGTCGCGGTATCGCGCCCGTTTACGCTGATAAATATTACAAAAAAGCTTTCCGCATGGGCGAGCTTTTGAATACCCAAAAACTGTATGCCCGCGTGGCGGATATCGTGGAATGGAAAAACCTTACCGTCGTTGGCGGCTATCATGCCGAAGCGGTAAAGACGGAAGATATTATCGCGTATTTTGAAGAATACGGCAAAGTGCTTGCGCCCTTCGTTTGCGACGTAGGTTTATATTTGACCAAGGCAAACGCCGAAGGAAAAAATATCATGTTTGAAGCGCAGCTTGGCGCTATGCGCGATATTGATTTCGGTATCCATCCGTATACGTCGTCTTCGTCGACGATTGCGGCGTACGCGCCTATCGGGGCAGGCGTTCCGCAACTCCAACTCACCAACTCTATCGGTATCATGAAAGCGTATTCCACCTGCGTAGGGGAAGGGCCGTTTACCGCCGAATACTTTGGCGATAAAGCAAAACGCTTGCGTGATTTGGGCGGTGAGTACGGCGCGGCTACGGGCAGACCCCGTCGCGTAGGGCCGTTTGATATCGTGGCGTCGCGCTACGGGATTCGCTGTCAAGGCGCAACGGAAATTGCGCTCACCAAAATGGACGTCTTGTCCGACTACGAAGAAATTGAAGTTTGCGTAGCGTATAAGCTGAACGGTGAAATTATTCACGAATTCCCGTTTATCGACGTTTTGGACGATTGTCAGCCCGTGTTTGAAACGGTAAAGGGTTGGAACTGTGATATTTCCGCTTGCCGTAAAAAGGAAGATTTGCCCAAAGAAGCTTTGGACTATATCGCATATCTTGAAAAGGCTTGCGGCTGCAAAATTAAGTATGTGTCGGTGGGGGCTGAGAGAGACGCCTACGTCGAAATGTACTAAAAAACGAATTATATACTTCGTAACTCGGCGTCGAACTTGCGTTTGCCCTTGCGCGTTTACGCTTAGTAAACTTCCGTCGGGCAAGCCGCGTTCTTCTTGATTTACTCGTATCTAATCCGTTTTACAAACGAATTATAGACTGCGCAACTCGGCGTCGAACTTGCGTTTGTTCTTGCGCGTTTACGCTTAGTAAACTTCCGTCGGACAAGCTGTGTTCTCCTTGATTTACTCGTATCTAATCCGTTTTACAAACGAATGATATACGTCGCAACTCTTCGTCGAACTTGCGTTTATAGCATACCATTTTTCCACCCCGTCATTCTGACCGAAGGGAAGAATCCCATGGAAGAAAGTAG
>JAGAIW010000066.1 GCA_017626305.1 Clostridia bacterium | reverse complement strand
TTCTTCCATGGGATTCTTCACTTTGTTCACAATGACGGTGGGGGGGGGGAGAAAAATATACCGTCCTACGACGGATTGCATGCTGTGAACAAAAAAGCGCACCCCCTTTCCACAAAAGCGGAAAGGGGTACGCTGATATACAATATCGTGTAGTCTCAATTTATTTTTTCAAATCAATGCCAAGCTCCATACCTTCGTACATATCGGCGTTCCATTTGAAGTTCTTATAGAAGTTCACGTGGTAGCGGTGCATTTCTTCGACGAGCAGGGTAATTTTACCCACCGTTTGGTGTTTGGGGAAAATATCGAAATATTCACCTTTATAATAGAAGTTGAAGAAACTGGAATCCACTTCCGTAATCAGGGTATACAAAGCCTTGTAATCCATGGTGAATGAAAACGGTTCGCCGTGGCGAGTGCCTGTATAGTGCAAACCTTTATGGTCGATACGGAGTTTGCCTTCACCGACGATAAAGCTCGTTTTATTTTTCCCGACGAGCTTATATTCGTCCAAATTGCCGATTTGACACTCGTCTTCAAAATAATAATCGGGGTTTTCACGAATTTCTTTGATAATATCCCTGCGTTCCTGTTCTACCCAGTCAAAGGGGGACGCGGGAATGACGGCGTCTTCAAAGGGATGGAATTGATAATAGTCGTCCATGCTTGCGCCGTTGCCGCAGCTAAGGCAGGTGATTTTATCGCCTTCGCCTTTCATGGTAAATTCTTTACCGCATTTAGGGCATTTATAACAAAAATCTTCCAAACGGTGGCAAATTCTGCCGTGCGTTTCCCATTTGATTTTCTTTTCAGCATTCCAAGCGTATTCGTTACGACGGAATTTTTCGTTGATGATATCGTCCATTTCTTCTACGGACAAATGTTCGACGTCTTCCTTCGAGAATAAAAGGGACATGGTGGCGTGGGTTTCCCCAAAACGCTCGTCCAAGCAAACCTTGGTGTTTTGCAAATATTGCCCTTCCAAATAACACAAATATACGGGCACTTTGAAGTGCTTGAACATTTTACTTGTCCCAGGAACGATAGGCTTGTTTCCGCCGTAGTCGCTAGCCAAGCCTTCGGGCGCAAACGTAACGCAGCCGCCTTTTCTAAGGACTTCGGCTGTCGCGCGAATGGACAGCTTGTCGGCGTAATAGTTCTTTTTAGGGATAACCTTATTCAATCCAAAAATAAAGGAAAATTTCGTGCGGTAAAATTCGCTGTATCCTGCCATCATGTTGGTAATTCTGGGATAGCAAGCGCCCATGACGTACATATGGTCGATACGGGATAAGTGATTGAAAATGACGAAACAAGGACCTTTGCAATCGTTTACGTCGTCGATAATATGGAAGTTGGGTTTGTACTTGCGCCCGACGATATCTAGCATAATCAGTTTATAAATCGCTGCGATAAGTCTTGGTGCGGGACGGTATTTTCTCTTGGAAAGCTTTTTGGAAATGGGTGTTTTTGCCATATATTTTGTGTTCCTTTTGTGAAAGTTAATTCTATTTTATCATTTTACGGCGAAAAAAGCAACAAAATCAGACGACTTTCGACAGAGTTTTTTCACGCCCGTAAAAACGGAAAACACCGCCGAACAAACGACGGTGTTTTCTTATGTGTGGCGACTAATGCGTTAGGTAACGGTAATAAAAAAGTGTGCCTTGCAAAGCAAAGCACACCCCGAAATGTACTCCGCTTGTTGTCACACAAATTCGCCAATACAGGGAAAAGAAGTACACGTTCGCATAGTTGTACCCCTAGTATTAGCGTATTTAATTTGTGTGACGGGTATAGTTTAGCATATTTACGGTTTTTCGTCAAGCGTTTTTACGTTACAAGTTACTTTTCATGCGAGAAAGCCAACGTAATAAAAAAGTGTGCCTTGCAAAGCAAAGCACACCCCGAAATGTACTCCGCTTGTTGTCACACAGCTTTTTCACACAGAAAAATAGAAGTACAAAATCGCATAGTTGTACTCTGTGTGAAAAGAAGGAAAATTATTCAGCTGTGTGACGAATACAGTTTAGCACATTTACGGCTTTTCGTCAAGCGTTTTTGTAACACGCATGGTTTTAGGTGGAAGATTTTATTGCGGGAAACGGTGTCTCGGGTGTTTTTTTCTTGCTTTTAGTGGGGAAATATGCTACAATAATAAAAAAGGGGTGTCCATATGGAAAATTATAAAAACGTAACGATATTCAATCATCCGCTCATTCATCATAAAATTGCTATTTTACGCGACGAAAAAACGTCCACGAAGGAATTTAGAGAGCTTGTGGAAGAAATCACGACGCTAATGACTTACGAATGTTTACACGAAGGCGTGCCCACCGTGAAAAAGACGGTAAAGACGCCCTTGGAAACGTGTGAACAAACGGTGGTGGCGGATAACGCGATTGCCATAGTGCCCATTTTACGCGCAGGGCTGGGTATGGTCAACGGCGTGCACGTACTCTTCCCCAGCGCAAGAGTGGGGCATATCGGTATGTACCGTGACGAAGAAACGTTAGAACCCAAGGAATATTACTGTAAACTTCCCGACGGTATTGAAAATAAGCTGGTTTTGCTGGTCGATCCTATGTTGGCAACGGGTGGTAGCGCGTGCGACGCGATTGCGCTTTTGAAAAAACGCGGTTGCACGAATATTCGTTTTATGGCGATTATAGGCGCGCCCGAAGGGGTTTCCAAGGTGGCGCAAACGCACCCCGACGTCAACGTTTACGTTGCGACGCTGGATAGACAGTTGAATGAAAACGGGTATATTCTCCCTGGGCTCGGCGACGCGGGGGACCGTTTGTTTGGTACGAAATAAGATAATATTACGCTCCTAATAGGGGCGTTTTATTCTTGAAAAAGGGGGAAAATATGCAAACGTTAGAAACGTTTCAAAAAAGCAAAAAATATTTGGTTTGTGTGGACAGCGACGGCTGCGCCATGGATACTATGGACGTCAAGCATATCTGTTGTTTTGGTCCGTGCATGGTAGAAGAATGGGGCTTGCAGGCTTGGAAGGACGAGCTTTTGACTAGCTGGAACAACGTCAATCTCTACACCATGACGCGGGGGATTAACCGTTTTAAGGGGCTTGCGCTTGCCTTAAAGGAAGTCAACGATAGGTATACGCCCGTGCAGGATTTGGACGATTTTTTAATATGGGCGGAAACCGCGGACGAGCTTTCCAACGCCGCATTAGAGCGCGCCATGTACGAAAAACCGCATAACGTATGCTTAAAAAAGGCGCTTGCATGGAGCAAAGCGGTCAATCAAAGCATCAACGCTTTGCCCGAAGAAGTCAAGCTCCCGTTCCCGAGTGTGGACAAAGCGCTTGCCTTTGCGCACGAGCGCGCGGACGTGGCGGTGGTTTCCAGCGCGAATTTGGACGCGGTACTCGCGGAATGGGAAAAACACGGATTACTCAAATCCGTGGATATCGTTTTGGCGCAAAATGCGGGCAGTAAAGCGTTTTGCATAGGGGAATTGCTGAAAAAGGGCTATGCTGCCGAGTGCGTGGTTATGTGCGGCGACGCGCCGGGGGATATGCAGGCGGCAAAGCGCAACGGCGTGTATTATTATCCGATTTTGGTGAGTAAGGAAGGGCAAAGCTGGGAAGAATTTATCCAAACGGGACTTCCTGCTCTGCTGGACGGCAGCTATGGCGGAGCGTATCAAGCCGCCAAGGAAAAGGAATTTTTGAAAAATCTCGGCGGGGAATACGCCGAATAAAATAAGGGAGAAAAAAAACAATGGTAGATTTGAAAGCAAAACCGTATTATTTATCGGACGAAGATATCGCATGGGTAAATAATACGATACAAGGCATGAGCGCGGAAGAAAAGGTGGGACAGCTTTTCTTTCAACTGACAATGGGTATTGACGAAACGTATTTGAAAACGTTAATGGAAAAATATCACCTTGGGGGCTGTCGTTACAACAACATGCCCAGGGCGGCGGTGCAAATGCAAAACCGCATTTTACAGCAATACGCCAAAGTCCCCGTGTTTATTGCCTGTAACACAGAAACGGGCGGCAACGGCGCTTGCTCGGACGGCACGTATATTGCCAGCGGTATCAAAATCGGCGCAACGGGTAACGAAAAATACGCCTATGCGCTTGGAAAATACTCCAACGAAGAAGCGGCGGCGCTTGGCTGTAACATGGCGTTTGCGCCTGTGTGCGATATCCATTACAACTGGCAAAACACCGAAGTGGTAGCGCGTGCGTTTGGGAACGACGTCGATAGAGTAGCGACTATGAGTAAGGCGTACTTGGACGGCGCACATACGATAGACGGGTTTGCGTGCGCGGCGAAACACTTCCCCGGCAACGGACAGGATTTCCGCGACGCGCATATCGCCAACAATATCAATTCGTTCACCGAAGAAGAATGGATGGAAACCTACGGCAAGGTATACAAAACGTTAATCGACGCCGATTTGGACGCAGTCATGGGTGGACATATCATGATGCCTGCATATATGCGCGCGGTAAAGCCCGATATCACGGACGAAGAAATGCTCCCTGCAACCCTTTGCCCTGAAATCATGACGGGCTTGCTCCGCGATAAGCTGGGCTTTAACGGCATGGTCGTCACCGACGCTAGCCATATGGTCGCCATGACGGATAGAATGACGAGAAAGGAAATGCTCCCTGCGTCCATTAACGCGGGCTGCGATATGTTCTTATTCTTCAACGACCCCGACGAAGACTATCAAACTATGCTCGACGCCTATACGAGCGGCGTGATATCCGAAACGCGTATGCAAGAAGCGCTCACTCGTATTTTGGGTTTGAAAGCGCGCATGGGCTTGCATAAGAAAGCGAAGGAAGAGCTTGTTCCGCCCCAAACGGCGCTCTCCGCGCTTGGCAAGGCAGAATACAAAACGGCGGCGGAAGAGATTGCCAAACAATCGGTTACGTTGGTCAAATACAAGGACGAAGGGGTACTTCCCGTAACGCCCGAAAAGTACAAGCGCGTCATGATCGTCTACGTCAAGGGCGCGGCAGGAGCTATGGACGCTTTGGTGCAAATGGCTATGGGCGGCGGCGCGGCGCAAAAAAATCCCGCGGAAGACTTGCGGGATCGGTTGATTGAAAAGGGCTTTGACGCGTTTATTTACGAAAGCCCGATTGATAAAATGAAAAAGCAAATCGCGGCGGGGGAAAAGCCTAGCTTGAATTTGTACTTTGCCGGTAAAAACGCCATTAAAGACTTCGTCGCAGGGCAAGACCTTGTCATTACGCTGTTTGACGTTGCCAACGGCAGACCCAGCTTTGGACTTTCCAAGGGCGGCGGGGAAATTCCTTGGTACGTGTTTGAATTGCCCGTCGTGGCAATCAGCGTAAACGCGCCTACCATGCTTGCGGACGTGCCGCAGGTGCGCACGTATATCAACGCATACGACAGTAAAGCGTATACCATGGACGCCTTGGTGGAAGGTCTGGTAACGGGCAAAGACGCGTTTAAGGGTAAAGACCCCATTGACAGTTTCTGTGGGCTTTGGGACGCGAAAATTTAACAAAACGAAAAAAGAAAACGCTCCGAAACGGAGCGTTTTTATTATGCCTTATAAGGGAAGGACGGAATGGGTTTTAACTTGAATTCGTTGATGCGGTGCAGTCTATCTATTTTTTGTTTCACGCTTTCGTCAGCGCATACGCCCGTACGGATATATTCGTCCAACGCGGCGTAGGTAAATCCAAGGTTATCTTCATCCGTCCTGTCCGTCAAGCCGTCGGACGGAACTTTTTCGACTAGGTCAATGGGCAAGTTCAAATATTTGCCTATGGCTTTGACTTCCTGCACGGTAAGCTGACCCAAAGGGGAAAAATCGCCCGCGCCGTCGCCGTAGCGAGTGGCGTAGCCGACGTAATCTTCCGAAAGGTTGCAGGTATTCGCTACTCTGCCGTTTTTCGATTGTGAAATGGCGTATAAGGTAGACATACGAATACGCGGGGGGAGATTGATAACCGTTTGGCGGCTAATCTCTATGCCGTTTTCCTGCATTTGCCCCAAAACCCCGTCCACGCTTTTTTTGATGTTGCATATCGCGTACGGGATATCCAAATGCTGAACGAGCCGCATAGAACAGTCGATATCTCTTTGCTCGCCGTTGGGCATAAGCACGCCGAATACCCGTTCTTTACCCAAAGCGGCTACGCATACCGCGGCAACCACGCTGGAATCCTTTCCGCCGGAAATGCCGATAACGGCGTTGCAGCCTTTGCCGTTGTTTTCAAACCATTCGCGCACCCATTCAATTAAGGCGGCAGTTGTCTTTTCTACGTTGAACATATCGCTCCTTTTGTCGCAAAAACACGCAAACGTGTGTTAATTTTTATACGTTAAACAGCAAATCGCCGTACGTGGGGAACGGCCAGTATTTGGACGATACCAAGCCTTCCAGCTCGTCCGCAGCCGCGCGGAGCGCGCGCATGGTCGGCAGTACTTCGTCCTTATAATGCGTTGCGCATTCCACGGCGCAGGCAATCGATTTGGTCGATTTTAACAGCGCGTCCAGCTTTTCCACGTTTTCGTAAACCGCGGCGGAGAGTGCGGATATTTTTTGCATTGTGCCCTGTTCGTAGGAAATATCCACCTGCTCGCACACCTGTTTTTTAGCGGTGATCGTTGCGCAAAGCTCGTGTGCGTACGCCGAAACGGCAGGCAGGATATCCTTACGCGCCATATCCACCATGGTGGCGGCTTCAATACCGTTTAATTTGCAATAGTTTTCCAAGAAAATTTCATGACGGGATTGCATTTCCTTTTCGGTGTATACCTTATGGGTAGTAAACAAATCCACGTTCTTTTTATCTAAATAGCGCGCCAAAGCGTCGGGGGTAGTCTTTAAGTTCAAAAGTCCGCGCCGGTTGGCTTCTTCCAGCCACTTATCGTCGTAGCCGTTGCCGTTGAAGATGATGCGTTTGTGCTCGATAATCACCCGTTTGATCAGGTCGTGCAACGCCCGCTCGAAATCACTTGCGTTTTCCAACTCGTCGGCGAATTGTCTAAGCACTTCCGCTACGGCAGTATTGAGCACGGTGTTCGCTTCGGAAATGGACGCGGACGAGCCGAGCATACGAAATTCAAATTTATTGCCCGTAAAGGCGAAGGGGGAAGTGCGGTTTCTATCCGTCGTATCCTTGGGGAACTTGGGCAGGGTATGCACGCCGACGCGCATAAGCTCTTTTTCCTTTGCGCCGTACGCTTCGTCCTTTTCCAAAGCGGCTAAAATATCCGTCAGCTCGTCGCCAAGGAACATAGAAACGACGGCAGGGGGCGCTTCGTTTGCGCCCAAACGGTGGTCGTTGCCAGCCGACGCGACGGAGATGCGGAGCAGGTCTTGATAGTCGTCAACCGCTTTGATAACCGAGCACAGGAAGAGTAAAAACTGCGCGTTTTGCGAAGGCGTTTCGCCGGGGTTGAGAAGGTTTACCCCCGTGCTAGTAGACAGCGACCAGTTGTTGTGCTTACCGCTGCCGTTAACGCCGTCAAACGGCTTTTCGTGGAGCAGGCATACGAATCCGTGCTTTTTCGCCGTCTTTTGCATAATTTCCATGGTCAGCTGGTTATGGTCGGCGGCGATATTCGTCGTTTCAAAAACGGGCGCAAGCTCGTGCTGAGAAGGGGCGGCTTCGTTGTGTTCCGTTTTAGCGGGTACGCCCAAACGCCAAAGCTCTTCGTCCAAGTCCTTCATAAACGCCTGCACGCGCGGCTTGATGACGCCGTAATAATGCCCTTCCGTTTCTTGACCCTTAGGCGGTTTTGCGCCGAATAGCGTACGTCCCGTATAGGTAAGGTCTTTTCTTTGCTTAAAGAGTTCTTTGTCGATTAAGAAATATTCCTGCTCAGGTCCGACCGTCGTTTTTACCGACGTTACGTCGTCGCCGCCGAACAGCTTTAATACGCGGAGCGCTTGACGGTTGATGGCTTCCATGGAACGGAGCAGGGGGGTCTTTTTATCCAACGATTCGCCGCCGTACGAACAAAAGGCGGTGGGGATACAAAGCACGCCGTCCTTGATAAAGGCGTAAGAAGTTGCGTCCCAAGCGGTGTAGCCGCGCGCTTCAAAAGTGGCGCGCAATCCCCCCGAAGGGAAGGACGACGCGTCCGTTTCGCCCTTAATAAGCTCTTTTCCCGAAAATTCCATAATTACTTTACCGCCGTTTTCGGGCATGATAAAGCTGTCGTGCTTTTCGGCGGTAATGCCCGTCATGGGTTGAAACCAATGGGTAAAGTGGGTCGCGCCGTTTTCAATCGCCCAGTCCTTCATGGCGGCGGCAACGGTGTTGGCTACGGATAAATTCAAGCTTTTGCCGTGCTCCATGGTGCGTTTAAGCGTGGTATAGTCTTCGGCGGAAAGACGTGCTTGCATCACCGCGTCGTTGAAGACCATACAGCCGAAATATTCGGGGATTCGTTTCATATACCGTGTACTCCTTGCGGAAAAATTCTTACGTAAATAACGAAAAGCGGCAAAGGCAAACAGCCCTTGCCGTGTTATTATTATACATTATAAAACGGAAGTTTGTCAACGGTTTGCGCTTGCGTTTTCGTTTTTTTCGGGTAAAAACTTCCAGTATCGCGCAGGCATATATCCGCGCATTTGCTTTAACCGTTCCCGCGAAGGAATATTCACGGCGGCGTAATATTGTTTCCAGAGCCCCTGCCACTCGTTTTCCTTTGCCGAAAGCACCACTTCCGCTTGGGTAAGCGGCGCAACGAAAACGTGCTCGCCGTCGTATACCGCCGCTTTCTTTCTCGATACGTCGTGGAGTACGAACGGGTAAGCAGGCAGCCTTGCGCGAAAGTGGGGAACGAGCAAATCGCAAATGTCGTTGTCGGGCGAAAAGGGCGCGTAAAGCGCGCCGCTCGCCGTTTCCATAAAACGGATAAAGCCGTGAAAACGGTGGATTTCATAACGTACCTTTTTCACGTATTCCATGGCGATAAACACCGCTCTGTCGGCAAGTCTTGCCCGTACGGGCGCTTTGGCGTTTGCTACTGCCTTCAAATACCCAAACGCCACTTGAAAACGGTCGGTTTTTCCACAGCGGAGCAGTAGGCGCAAATCGCTAAGACATTCCCTGTCAAACGATTGTAAACGTAAACGCGCCTTTTCCGCTTTTAGACTGTCCGTTTGTAAATATACTCGTTCTTCCCCTAAAACAAGCTGTGTATTTTCGGCGGCAAACAGAGCGCGCTCGTCTTGAAACGCCGCTAAAAACGCCGTTAAAAATCCGTCTTCGGTTTCTTCAAAAAAGTAAATCATATGCTTGCGATTTTTGCGTTCAACGCATACATACCCCCGTCGTTTTATAATTCACCCGTTAGTGCCATTAAGGCGTTTTGTCTAGTGGAAAGCATGATTTTTTGCTCGTTTGTCTTAGGCAGAGCGCCGAATACGTCTAATTGTACCGCGTTTTCGCCGTTTTCTGCGGCGATCAGCAGTCCGCGCACCGTCGTATCGTTTTTCGCACCTAGATATTTGCCGTCGCAGGTGATAAAATGCTTGGCGCGTTTGAGTGCAATTTTCATTTTTAACAGGTCTTCAAAGGTAAGACGGGTGTACCGCCGTGCCTGTAAAATTTTGTGGGCGTTTCGCACGCCGATACCGGGTACGCGGAGTAGCTGCGCCAAATCCGCGCGGTTGATTTCCACGGGAAAAAGGTGCATATGCCGAAGAGCCCAAGCGCATTTGGGGTCAAATTCCAAGGAAAGATTTTGTTCTTCGTCGACGATTTCTTCGACGGTAAAGCCGTAAAAACGGAGTAGCCAGTCGGCTTGATATAAGCGGTGCTCGCGTAGCTGTCCTGCGCCCACTTCGGGTAAAAGCGCGTCGTGGACGACGGGGATATAGGACGAATAGTATACCCGTTTCATGTCCATATTGCGATACAACGCTTGGGTTAATCGCAAAATTTGCCCGTCCGCTTCGGGCGACGCGCCGACGATCATTTGCGTGGTTTGCCCTGCGGGCAAAAAATGTCCTTGGATAAGTCCTTTTTTCTTGTCTTGCACAAACTGTCGCTTTTCTTGGGTAAGCTGTCGCATGGGTAAAAGCAAGCTTTGCTTGCTCTTTTGCGGCGCTAATAATTTTAAGCTTTGTTCGGACGGGAGTTCCATGTTATAGCTCATTCTATCGGCGTATTTTGCCGCTTCGCGGCACAAGCGTTCGTCCGCGCGGGGGATACCCTTTAAATGAATGTAGCCGTGAAAGTTGTATTCGGTGCGTAGCTTTTTCACCACTAAAACAAGCCGTTCCATGGTATAGTCAGGGTTTTTATGTACGGCGGACGAAAGAAAGAGCCCTTCGATATAATTGCGCTTGTAAAAATCCATCGTCAACTCGCAAATTTCTTCGGGCGTGGCGGATACGCGCGGTACGTCGGCGGAAACGCGGTTGGGACAGTACTTACAATCGTAAATACAATCGTTGGAAAGCAAAATTTTCAAAAGGGAAATGCACCTGCCGTCGGGCGTGAACGAATGACAGCACCCCGCAACGTAACCGTTGCCTATGCCGCCTGCGTTTTTGCGCGCGCTCCCCGACGACGAACAGGACACGTCGTATTTCGCGCTCTCCGTTAAAATGGTCAACTTTTCTTGGCTAATCATACTATCATTATACTCCAACAATTTCCAAAAGTCAAACATTTGTTCGTTATTTTTCATGGAAATTTTTACCTATGTAAAAATTGCGTTAAAGTTGGGTGAAATCAGCAAAATTCGCTTGATTGTCATATAAAAATATGATAAAATTCCAGCGTAAAAATAAAGGAGAACGGTGTATGGAAAAAATCATTTGGACGAAAGATAGGATAATGCGGTTGATTTGCTTTTGCGTTTGCGAAACGTTTTGCTTGGGCTCGGCGTTGTATATGGCGATTGCGGCTCGGGGCGGCTCGCAGATAGGCATTTGTTTGGTTTCAGGGTTGTGCCTTACGTTGCCGACTGTGCTTGAACGGCTTTTGAAAATACGCGTAGCGACGCCCGTTTACATATTTGTTCTGTTATATGCGATAGGGCCTACGCTGGGACACGCATATACCTTTTACTATTTAATTCCTTGGTGGGATACGTTGTTGCATACGGTTGGCGGCGTGGTGTTTGCGCTGCTCGGCGCATACCTGCCCCGCCTGTTTTATAAAAACGAAGAAGATTGTCCCATTTTGCTTTGTGTGCTTTTTGGACTGTTTTTCTCCATAACGATTGCTGTTTTGTGGGAGTTTTTTGAATTTTTTTGTGACCGACTTTTTTCAACCGATTTGCAATCGGATACGCTTTTGCATGAATTTTATTCGTATATTTTAGGGGATAAATCAACGGGGAACGTCGGTTTTTCGGGTGCGATTAACGAGATAACGCTTGGCGGTGTTACGGTGGACGGATATATCGATTTGGGGTTATTTGATACCGTAAAGGATATGTTTGTTGAAAGCTTGGGGGCTGCGCTTTACGTTATTGTGTTTGCGTTGGATAAAGGTAAGCATTGTTCGCTTTCTCGCGTGAAAAAAATATCGAAAAAGGTCGAATAACTTTCGGTTTACCCCTTTACAAATGAAAAAAAGTATGGTATAATAGTACCATAACATACGAAAGGAGTGGAAATTATGGGTAAATTCGTTATTAAAAAGACGCCCACGGGCGCATTCAATTTTAGTTTGTACGCGGCAAATAAAGAAAAAATCGCCGTTGCGTCGCAGGTGTATTCCACCAAAGCGGCTTGCAAAAAGGGAATGGAAAGTATCGGTAAAAATGCGGTAAAATGTATCGCGGAAGACCGTGTGGAAGACCAAACTTTGAAAACACCCACGACGAAAACTTGCCCTAAATTTGAAATTTATTTTGATAAAGCGGGCTTGTATCGCTACCGTTTGATTGCCACCAACGGCGAAAGCATTGCCATGAGCGAAGAAGGCTACAAATCCAAGAGTGGTGTTATGAACGGGATTAAGAGTGTTTCCGTCAATGCCGTCGACGCGGAAATCGTGGACGAAACGTTGGAAAAATAAGACGAAAAAAAGTAAAAGGACTTGTAGGCAAAAACCTGCAAGTCCTTTTTCGTTATAAAAAATCGGAGCGGTCGCCCACTCCGTACCCTAACATGGCATTGCAGCCAAGCCTTTTCAAAAAGTAATGACGTGCCAACTCGTTTGAGTGAAACCGTGATTCATGGTTGAATCGGTCATTACTGTTATAATTATAACCGATAGCGAAAAGGAAGTCAAGCAAAAATAGCGTAAACGCCATTTTTGAAAAGGTTTTTTTCACGCAGAGAAGAGCATATTGTTGCAAGCAACAAAGCGTCGTCGCATGGGAGAAAAAAAGAAGAAAAATCCATTTGTCGTCGCCATGCTTCTCGCGCGAACCTCCGATAAAAACGGAAGTTCTCAATCTCTTCTACGCAAAAAAATACACACCGCAAAGGGTGTGCTTTTTTTGGCGCAGAGAAGAGGATTCGAACCTCCGGACCAGTTTTCCCAGTCACACGATTTCCAATCGTGCTCCTTAAACCACTCAGACATCTCTGCAAATATAGGTGCGTTTTCTCAAACGCGCCTATTTATATTACTGTATTTTTTGGAAAAATGCAAGCGTTTTTATGACGTTTTACAAAAAATACCCGAAAATTATTTTTTGTAACAATCGCAAGCCGTGCCGTCGGGTAAAAATCCGCTGTCCGAACATTTTATACAAGCAAACTTAGGAATAAGCTGTTCTTCCTTTATTCCAAGCGCAAACAAAATGGCTTTGCGTTCGGCTTGCAAAGCTTTGCGCTTTTCCAACAGTGCAGGCAATTCCTGCGGCTTGGAAATTTCCGCGCGAGCCTGCGCAATTTCCATTTTCGCAAGCTCTTTGACGATTTCTTTAAAACGGGGATTTTCGTTGGCTTTTTTAAGGAAGGTATCCGCTTTGGTTTGCGCCTTTTCACGGAGCGCTGCGTAATATCGTTCTCTATCCGCTTTGGCGTTCGCCGCTTCGACGTTGGCGTTGACGTAAGCATTTTTTGCGTACGTATTCACCGTCGGCGCGCTTTCGGGAATCGCTTTTACCGAGAAAACTTCCTGCGCTTTCCAGTCGGATAAAATTTTATTCATATAGGGGATAGGGCTTGCGCTGGTTGCGCTGCGTTTTGCCGCTTCTAAAATCATTTCGTCGCTAAAATTCCAGTCCCGCCAAGTGCGAATGAGCGAAAGGTTAGTGGCGTTTTTGCGTACGGCTAAGCCGCAAATATCCCGAATTTTCCCAAACAGCTTGACTTCGTCGTTCTTTTCTTTCAAGAAGGCTTTCACGCCTTCAACGGAAACCACGCCGCAAGCAAACAGCTTTTCCACGATAGCGTGCATGCTTTCAAAACTGCCCTGTTCGCTCTTCATGCAAAACAGAGCGATATCGAGAAGAGAAGTATCTTCAAACCCGTAGGTGTACCATTTTTCCACGTATTCGTCGATATACGCCGCGGGATTGCTGACCTTCGCGCCAAGTTTTCTCGCAACACGGAAGGTGAGCGAAACGAGCGTTTCTCTTTCAGTAAGATACGCCGCAATTTCCCTAGGCTCTATTTTGCCCCGTTCGTACAAATCTTCCAAAGTCATATCCAAGGCGTTCATACCGCCGCGCTTTAACGATTTCGCCGCCGCCACTACGCCGTCCTTGGTGAACCCAAGCGTTTCCGTCCACTTGCGATAGAGTGAATAATCGTTTTCGGTGGGGGCTTTGGTATACGCGCCTGCGTTTAACGCGCCAAGCACCGCAATCAGGTCGCCTTCGTTGGCGTTGAAACTGGTCAAAGCCCGTTCGACCTGTTCGTAGGTATACGCGCCTTCGCGGAGTAATTTTTTCGCTTTATTGAAAATATACGAAGGGGAAACGGCGTCGCCTTGTTTGTTGATACAGTATTCGACGACGAGTAAAAGCGCGTGCGGTTGCATGTCGTTTTCTTTCAAAAAGTTCATATACTTGATATAATCGTTTGAAGAAACGAACTTGCCCACTTTTTGCATTTGTCGTTGCAATTCTTTGTTAAAATCGGCATACTGTTCGTAGTGCGCCTTTTTGGGCTTGCCTGCGGCATTGCGGACGGGCAAATATTGCACGACGAACGGTTGTCGGGAAAGAATTTCCACCAAATCGTAATCTTCCCAAAGCTCAAAAGCGGAAACGACGTCTTCTTCTTTGGCTTTGAGTACTTCCGCCATAGACGTAACGCCGAAATCGGAGTTGCCCGTTTTGCAAAGATACAAGCCGTACAAATATACCTTTACGGCAAAGCCGTCCACTTCGGGTAGATACTTGGTAATGAATTTGTTTTCAACGGTTACAAACGAATTCCCGTCGCAATCTTTGGAAAAAGAACAAAAGGACATAGTCCACCCCAGTATATATTCCCGTTTTTTATACAAAAAACGCAATAGGAAATTTCGAAAAATTTTCAGGATTTTAGCCGCTTTACTTGATTTATTAAAAGAAATGGTGTATAATATAGTAGCGTCGGCGTTTGCGCCTTGTAAAAAAAGGGTAGATATATTATACCCGTTTCCGAAAAGAAAAGCAAGCTGTTTTTTATCGGTTTTGCAAAAACGTAAAAATTCCCCGTCGACTTCTCTATCAGGGAGCGTTTTCCATGCGTATATTACACACGTCCGACTGGCACGTAGGCAAACGCCTAATGAGCAGAGAACGTTTGGACGAACAAGCTAAGGTTCTGGACGAGATTGCAAGCATTTGTCAAACGGAGCAAATCGAGCTGGTGCTCGTGGCAGGGGATATCTTCGACACCTACACGCCCAGCGCGGAGGCGGAAGAGCTTTTTTACGACAAAATTAAAAAAATCGTCGGGGAAGAACGCAGCGCGCTGATTATTAGCGGCAACCACGACGACGGCGTACGGCTTTCGGCAATCGCGCCGCTGTCCCATACCCAAGGTATCTACGTGGTGGGCAACGCCCGCTCGCCCATAACAACCCAGCAAACGTCCAACCGCTTAGCGTATCCTATCCGTAGCGGCAAGGGCTACGTGGAGTTTGAAAATCAAAGGGGGGAACGCGCGTTTATCGCCACGTTGCCCTATCCCAACGAAGCGCGTTTTCGCGAAGAAAAGTCCGATCTGCCGTACGTGGAACGTATGCAGGGTTGGATACGGGAAGGTATGTCGGGGAATGAAGACGGCTCGCCTGCCGTATTGCTTGCGCACATTTTTGTCGCGGGCGGCGTAGTATCCGACGGGGAGAGAGAAATTGACCTTGGAGGCGCAAGGGCGATTCCCGTGCGCGGACTGCCCAAATGCGCGTATATCGCCTTGGGGCATTTGCATAAAAAGCAACGCTTGGGCGATAACGTGTATTACAGCGGTTCGCCCCTACAATATTCTTTTGACGAAAGCGCGGATAAAAGCGTAAAGGTGTTCGATTTAACGGCGAACGGCGTAGAAAATTTACGCGATATCCCGTTGACTTCGGGCAAAAAGCTCATTCGCCTGCAAGCGGCGGACGTGGACGGCGCAACGGCGCTTTTGCAAACCTATCCCGATTGCTTGGTGGAATTAAAGCTGACCCTTTCTTCCCCCTTGACGGGCGGGGAGTCGGCAAGGCTTGTGGCTTATGAAAATCTCGTTTCCCTGCTTGCCGAAGTGCGTACGGACGAAACGCTGCAACTGCAATCGCGCAAGGGACTTTCGGACGAAGAACTGTTCGACGCTTTTTATCAAGCGTCCTACGACGCGCCCCCCAAAGCGGAATTAAAAACGCTTTTTTTAGAAACGCTGAACCAACTCAACGAACAACGGTAAGGAGAACGCATGCGCCCCGTCTATCTCGAATTTTTCGGTATCAATAGCTTTTCGTCGAAAACGCAGATCGACTTTCGCCCCCTGCTCAAAGGGGGAGTGTTCGGCATATTCGGGGATACGGGCAGCGGGAAGAGTACCATTTTAGACAGTATTCATTTTGCGCTCTACGGCAAGGTAGACCGCGCGTCGGGTTCGTTTGAAAGCTGTATCAATCACCACGGCGACGTTGCGGGGGTAACGTTTGATTTTGAAATCACCGACGGCGGCGTACGAAAGGCGTACCGCGTACAAAGAGAGTATCGCCGCTCGGGCAGAAGTAAAGCGTTTTTCTACGAGTATACGCAAGACAACGGCTTGTTTGCCTTAGCGGAAGGCACGCGCGACGTCAACGCCGCTATCGAAAAGAAAATAGGGCTCACCTTTGAAGATTTCAAAACGTGTATCGCCCTGCCGCAAGGGGATTTTGCCGCGCTCGTCAAGGCGACTTCGGGGGATAGAATTAAGCTGATTGCCCACCTGTTCAATTTGGAAAAATACGGCGAACAGCTGTCCAAAGCCATCAACGCAAAATACTACGAAGCGGAAGACGCCGTCCGCGTAGTACAGGCGAAAATGGGTGAAAACGAAGGGGCAAGCGAAGAAACGCTTGCGCTCAAAAAACAGGAAATCGCCGCGACGGAAGACGTCTTGTCCGCTTTGATTGCAGAGCTTGCCGCAAAGGAAAAAACGCTGCGGGAAGTCAAGGAACGTACCGATAAAAAAGCGGCGTACGAGCAGCTTTGTAAAGAGTTGCAGACAAAAAACGCCGAGCTTTCTCAAATGCAGGAAAAACGCAAGCTGATCGAGCGTGAGCCGCTGGCTAAGGCGGTGACGGAAAAAAGCGAACGGTTGCAAAAATTACGCGCAAGCTTACGGGAATGTCAGCTGGGCGCAGCGCAAAAAAAGAGCTTATACGAACAGGCGGTGAAACAGCTGGAAGTATACAAGGTACAGCAGCAAAGCCGCGATTTTGATAAGGAAATATTAGAGTGCAATCTAAAATTACAAAAGCTTAGCGAAGGCGAAAGCCTTTTGGCGGCGGAAAAGGACGCCAAGCGCGCCTTGGAAGATTGCCGAAAACAGTACGCGCTTTTGGCGGCGGCTTGCAAACAAGAACCGTTTGACGAAACGCTTGCAGGCTTAGAAAAAGAGATGGACGCGCTTGGAAACGACGGTACGCTTTTGGATTATATCCAGCATACGTATAAAGGGGTTATGCTTGCGCAAACGTACGCGGAATTTACCGCCGATTTGCAGGATTTGGCGCAAAAACACCCCACGGCGCAGCCCGATATCGCGCGCTTAATCGACAAATACACGGTAGAAGAAACGGACGGGGAATTGCCCGACGTGGAAAAGGTAAACGCTGCGTTTAAGGCGATTTCGGAAAAGAAAAAGCTTTTGCAAAAACAGTTGGACGATACGCGCAAACGGCAAATTGCCTATCTTGCCAACGAAGAAAAAAAGAACAATATCAAACAGCAGGGCGAACTGCTCCGCGCCAACTACGAAAACGCGTGCGAGCGTACGGCGCAGTTGCACGCGTTAGGCTCGAAGGAAACGCTGGAAGGACAGCTCGAAGCCTTGGAAAACCAAAAACGCCAAGCGCAGGCGGCGGTGGATACCGCTACCGAACGGGCGAATATATTGCTTTCAGAATATAACACGAAAACGCAGCTTGCGCTGTCTTTTGCTCAGCAGGAAAAGGAAGGAGAAACGGCGTTACGCACCAGCTTGCGAGAAAACGGTTTTGCAAGCGTGGACGAAGCGAGCGACTTGCTTGCTCGCTTGGGCGATAGCGCGACGGCGAAGGAACAAACGGACACCTTTTTCAAACGCTTTGACGTATTGAAGGCGCAGATAGAAAGCACGGATACGTCGGTATTTGCTACCTTGCAGGAAAACGCGTATACAAACGCACGGCTTGACTATCAGCAAACGGCTTTAAAGAAGGACGAAACGCTGTCGCAAAAGGCACGTTTGCAAAGCGAATACAATCGATTGCTTATTTTACGGGAACGGTATTTGGAATACGAAAAGGAGCTAACGCAAAAGCAAAAGTACAAAGAACTTTGCGACGAGCTACGTTTGCTGGTGAGAAGTAACCGTTTCTTAGAATTTATCGCCAGCGAGTATTTACAGGAAATATGCCTAGCGGCAGGAAAAACGCTGCTTTCTTTGACGGGCGGAAGATATTTTTTAAAGTACGAAGACAAGGAATTTAAGGTGGGGGATAATTTAGACGGCGGCAATTTGCGCGCGGTAAAAACGCTTTCGGGCGGAGAAACGTTTTTGGTTTCCCTTTCGCTTGCTTTATCCTTGTCTGCCGCGATTTGCGCCAAGTCCCTTAGACCGATTGAGTTTTTCTTCTTGGACGAAGGGTTCGGCACGTTGGACGGACAGCTTGTGGAAACGGTCATGGACGTCCTTGGAAAATTGAGTAAGTCGTTTGCGGTGGGGCTTATTTCGCACGTAGAAGAATTAAAACACCGTATTGATAATAAAATTTTAGTAACGGGCGCAACCGAAAGTCACGGTTCTACGGTGCGTGTGGAATGTTTTTAAAATAACGATAGGTAACGTTTAAAAGGAAAATTATGATCGTCAGCGCAGTATCCTTATGGAAAAAATTTAATACGAAAGCTCCGCTTTGCGCCAGCGAATGGGGAATTGACGAGCAGTTGAACACGCGTTTTTCGCACGTGTCCTTTTCAGGTCACGCCGTGGAAGGGGGCAGCGTGCGCATTTACGCGCGTTACGGCAAGCCCGTAGGCAAAAACGTCAAGCCGGCGGTGCTCCTTTTGGGCGACGCGGGGAAAAGCGTGGATACCGAGCTCATGCAGCATTTTATCGATTTGGGCTACGCCGTGCTCATGCCCGACTATTCGGGAAAAATGCAATCGGACGGGGAAGGGGTGCTGCGTACCATTTATCCCACCGCGTTGGAGCACGGTAACTTGGAAAAAGCGCGCGGGCTTAAAGATATGGCGGGCTTGGCGGCGCATGAAACGACGTGGTTTGAATGGACGTACGTCGCTCTATTTGCCATTGAATTTTTACGTTCGCAAGAAGATATCGGCAATATCGGCGTCGTCGGCGTACGCACGGGCGGTGATATCGCTTGGCAGGTTATGCTTTCACCTGAAATCAAATGCGGCGTACCCATCAACGCGGTAGGTTGGCATTCGTTTGAGCACATTTCTAAATTCGGGGATAACGTCGCGCATAACCTTAGCGACGATACCCACCGTTATATTGCGGCGGTAGAAGCGCAATCTTACGCGCCTTCCGTCAAATGCCCCGTGTTGCTTTTGTGCGCTTTGCACGATAATTGCTTTGATTGCGACAGAGCGTACGATACCTATTCCCGTATCGGAAATACCGACGGTAACGCTTTGGTGTATTCGGGTACGAGCGGCGCTTGTATCGGTCCGAACGGCATTAACGACATGGATTTGTTCTTAGAGAAAAATCTCAAAGGCAGAGAAATTTATATTCCCGATACGCTTAACGTTTCTATGAAGGAAACGGACGAAGGCTTGGAAATCACCGTAGAATGTGACAAGGAAGGCATTTTGGAAGAAGCGGGGGTATATTACGCCGAAGCGGACGTCAAAACGCGCTGCGCTTATCGCGATTTTCACCGTGTATTAAAGAAAAACGGCAAGGGGATTGTGGACGGCAAGGTCACCTGCGTCGTTAAACCGTTTGCAGGGGCAAAGGCGGCGTTCGCGTACGCATATGCGAAGTATATCAACGGTTTCCGCGTAACGTCCAAAATCACCTGTAAACGCCTTTCTAATCCCGACCCTAACGCCGTTAAGGGCAGAATGTTGTTCTCCGGTTGGGAGAGCGGTTGTTTTACCGTGGAAAATTACGGAGAGTATTCTATCGGCGATATTTTCTTGGAAAGAGAAGCGATTCCTAAGCGCGTAGAAGGCTACGGCGGCGTCGTTGGCGCGTACTCGGTTGGGGGTATTCGCACGTATAAAATCAGTTCGCCTATGTACGTTCCCGACGAAAACGCCATGCTGGCGTTCGACGCGTATTTTCCCGAAACGGAAGAACTGAAAATTTCGGTGGAAGCAGGCGACGTGGAAACGGAAACGGAGCGTTACACCTGCGCCGTGGAAGTCAAGGGCGGCGGTAAGTGGAAACGTATCATTTTACGCGCCAACGATTTCAAAGGAGAAAACAGCTTACTTCCGCTTGGCAGCTTTGCCGACGGCAGAGCGCTGTTATTCGACTGCGATAAGGAAGGCTTGGAATACGCCGTTGCCAACGTATTATGGTTATGATGGCAAACTTCGCCGTGGGCGATAAATGTACGTTAAAGAAAACGCATCCTTGTGGGGGAACGGTATGGACGGTAGTCCGTACGGGCGCGGATATCAAGCTTTGCTGTGATACCTGCGGCAAATTTGTCAATCTTACGCGCGACGATTTGCGCAAACGCGTCAAGGACGTTTTATCAAAAAAGGAAGAAAATCAATGAAGGGAAACTATCGGGACAATCCGTTATACGAAGAACGGTTCGGCTTTAACGAGCGGGACGCCAGCTTTCGGTTTTACGTCGTTTTGTTGGCGGTGCTGCTGCTTGTTCTAAGCTTTCGCTTTTACTGGATAAGCCGTTACGAAATGGTGCAGGTGTCGGGCACTTCCATGGAACAAACGCTGCAAAGCGGCGAATGGCTGTTGCTGGATAAAAACGAACGGCCTAAGCGCGGCGACGTTATCGTGGTAGACGTGCGCGGCTACGACGAATTTAAGTATAACACGGCAGGGGAGCTCATTCCCGAAAAAGACAGAACGACGCACCTTATCAAACGCTTAATTGCTATCGAAGGCGACAGCGTGCGTTGTCAAGACGGTAGAATAGAGATTTTGCGTAAAGGCGAAAACGAATGGATATCGTGGGAAGACACGTATGGTAACTTTGGCTATTATATCAACGCAAACGTCTACGATTTCGGGGTTTACGAAGTCAAAGAAGGAGAAATATTTTTCCTTGGCGATAATCGCAACGTGAGTATGGATAGCAGATATATGCAAAACGGTTCGCGTTTGAAGGATAGGCTGTATAAGTATGCGGATATCTACGGCGTGGTAACCCCTTGGGCAATGGAGAATCAAAACTGGTTGGAAACGGTTTTGATTACCGTTCCCGAAAAAATAACAGGCATCTTTGTCGGCAAACGGTAATTCCGTCGCCGAAAAAATGATATTGTATATACAAAAAGGAGATTTTTATTATGGTAATTAAAATTACGTCAGACAGCACTTGCGATTTGGGAGAGCTGGTAGCAAAACGGAATATCGGCATTTTGCCCATGCAGGTCAATTTGGACGGGAAAGCGTACTTCGACGGCGTAGATATCACGCCGCAGGACATTTTTAATTTCGTTGCAGAAACGAAAATTTTACCCAAAACCAGCGCGCCCAGTATCGGCGATTACGAAGATTTCTTCAAAAAGCAATTAGAAGATTGCGACGAGCTCATTCACTTTAACATTTCCGCAAAGAGCTCGGCGTCCCATAACTTTGCTAAGCAAGCGGCGGAAAGCTTTGACGGAAAAGTGCGCGTAATCGACAGTATGGCGCTTTCTTCGGGACAAGGCTTGTTGGTATTAAAGGCGGCGGATCTTCGCGACGAAGGCAAAAGCGCGGAAGAAATTGAAGAAAGGATAAACGAATTAAAAACGCACGTCAATACGTCGTTCGTCCCCGACAGCTTGGATTATTTGCATAAGGGCGGCAGATGCTCGGGCATGGTGATGTTTGCGGCAAACGTGTTAAAAATCCACCCGAAAATCGTCATGAAGGACGGACAGCTTGTACAAGGCGGTAAGTATCGCGGCGATATGAAACGTTGCATTATGCAATACGTGAGAGATTTGAAAAACGAGTATCCCAGTTATGATAAAACGCGTTGTTTTATTACCCATTCGTCGGCGGAAAAAGAGCTTGTCGACGTAGCCAAAGCGCTCGTAGCGGAAAACTTCGGGTTTGACGAAGTCATTGAAACGGTAGCCGGTTCGATTATCACCAGCCATTGTGGTAAGGGCACGCTTGGGGTGTTGTTTGTCTATAATAAATAAGCTAAGGAATAAACTATGACGGCAGTATATACGGACGCTGATTACCTTTCGGCGTATAAACAAAAACAAAAATATTTCTATATCTTCATGGGCGTAACGGCGGCGTACCTTACCTTTTGCGTGGCGTGGTGGATTTACTTTATGGGACAGCCTTATCAAGATCCCATGCCCGTTTTACCGCAGGTGTTTATCTATATTGCAAGCGCCGTTTACGTGGCGTTTACTTTCCTGTTTATGGGGATTAAATACAGCCGCGTGCGTCGGTACAATAAAATGCTCTATTACGTTAGCGAAGGCTTAAAGATGAGTGAAACCAACTATTTTTACACCTTCCGTGAAAAGTCCTTGCAAAAGGATAATTTGGACACGGTAGGCTGTGTCTTCGAGTCTTGGAGTCGTAAAAGGCAAGAGTGGATGGAACGCGAAGCATATTTCGACGTGGAAAAACCCTTACCCGAATTTGGCGAAGGCGACCTTGTGCGCTACGTAACGCAAAGCAACTTTATCATTGAATACGAAATTCTCGAAAAGCACGCTTTGGAATTTGAAGAAGTGGACGAAGACGAAGAAGAAACGGAAGAATAATATCAAAAGGAAAAATATCATGGAAAGAAGTGAAGTTTCTAAAAATTTACAATGGAAAACGGAAGATTTATACGAAAGCTTTGAAGCTTGGGAAGCGGAATTTGCCGCCGCAGAACAGGAATATTCCGCAACCGATTTTGCAATTTATAGCGGTAAGCTTGCCGATAAGGCAACGCTGCTTGCCTGCTTTAAGAAGACGGACGAAGTGTTCTATCGCATGGAAAAGCTGTATTTATACGCGCACCTTCGTCAAGACGAAGACTTGCGCTCGTCTAAGTACGGCTCGGCGTCGGCAAGATTGCTTTCGTACTATTCCAAGCTCGTTTCGGAGTTTGCGTACGTAGACCCCGAGCTGACGGCGCTTTCGGACGATACGTTGCAGGCGTTTATCGCCGACCCCGATTTTGCGCCGTATGCTTATCGCTTGCGTAAAATCGTCAAGTCCAAAGCGCACGTGCTTTCGGCGGCGGAAGAAAAATTGCTGGCGTTAAGCAGCGACGTCATGAGCGGTTTTTCGGGTGTATTCCGTATGCTGGATAACGCCAACTTGAACTTGCCTAAGGCGACCTTTCAAGGCAAAGAAGTGCAAATGACGCACGGCATGTACGGCGTAGTACTCCATTCGGGTACGGTGGACGAACGCCGCGAATGGTTTGAAAAATACTATGCCGCTTACGTCAAACTCATTGACGCGATTACGCAAACGTATTACGGGAACGTCAAAAAGAACGTCTTTTATAAGACGGTGAGAAAGTACGACAGCTGTCTTTCCATGGCGCTTGCAGGGGAAGACGTACAGCCTATCGTGTACGAAAATCTCATTAACGCTACGCATAAAGCGTTGCCGAATTTGCACGAATATATTGCCGTTCGCAAAAAAGTTTTGGGCGTGGACGAGCTGCATATGTACGACGTGTTCGTACCCTTGGTGGAAAATGCCGAGCTTAAACTCTCCTTCGACGAAGCGTACGATTTGGTGGTGAAGGGGCTTGCGCCTTTGGGAGAAGACTATCAAAACCTGCTCCGTCGCGGCAAGGACGAGCGTTGGATTGACGTTTGCGAAACGGAAGGCAAGCGCAGCGGCGCGTACAGCTCGGGCGTATATGCGTCGCCGCATCCGTACGTGCTGTTGAACTATCAACCCACGACGCACGACGTATTCACGATTGCGCATGAAATGGGACATTCCCTGCACACCTATAAATCCAACGAAACGCAGCCCTATTCGACGGCGGATTACACCATTTTCCTTGCGGAAATTGCCAGCACCGTCAACGAAGTACTGCTTTTGAAATACCTGTTCAAAACCATGCAGGACAAAGAGCTGAAAAAATACCTGCTCACCTATTACATGGATATGATGCGTACCACGCTCTTCCGTCAAACGCAGTTTGCGGAATTTGAACAGCTTGCGCACGCCAAAGCGGAAGCAGGGGAAGCGCTTACCAAGGATTGCTTGAACGAATTGTACTACGGCTTGAACAAGCAATACTACGGCGACGCGATTACGCACGATAAAGAAATTGCATACGAATGGGCGAGAATTCCCCACTTCTATACGGCGTTCTACGTATACAAGTACGCAACGGGTATTATCTCCGCTATCTCTATCGTCAAGCGTATCTTAACGGAAGGCGAACCCGCCGTACAGGACTATTTCAAATTCCTGTCCGCAGGCGGCAGCGACGACCCCGTTTCCATTTTACAAAAAGCAGGGGTGGATTTGACGACTACCGCGCCGTTTGAGGCGGCTATGCAGGAATTTAAATCCACGTTAGAAGAATTTAAAGCACTTATTGATTAAACCTACGAAGGGGATAAACATTATGGCAAACCAAGTTAACACTATGCCGTATAACCGCGACGCCGAAATGGCGTTGCTCGGCTGTTTTCTTATCGACAGCGATATCGCGGCGGAGCTTGTGGAAAAACTGACCGAAGACGATTTTTATCAAGAATCGCACAAGTACGTTTTGCGCGCTATGCAAAAGGTATTTTCCGACCGTAAGCCCGTCGATATCGTCACCGTTTCCGACGAGCTGGACGGCGAAGGCAGTTTGGAAAAGGCGGGCGGTATCGCCTATCTTACCGAGCTGGCGCAAATTACGCCGTCTGCGGCAAACTACAAGTCCTATTACGATATCGTAACGCGTGACAGCGTGAATAGAAAACTTATTCGCGCGTCGAGAAAAATTATCGAAACGTCCATGTCCGCGTCCGACGGGCAAACGTCGCTTGCGTTTGCGGAAAAGACCATTTACGATATATCCAAACAAACCGAGCGTTCGGCGCTTTTGGGCATGGGCGAAGGCGGTATCGTTGAAAAGGTGCTTGATAAATTTGAACAGTTACAAGCCGATTCCAACGCGTTTAAGGGGATTCCCACCGGCTTTAAGCGGCTTGACCAAATGACCAACGGCTTGCAACGCTCCGATTTGTTGGTGCTTGCGGCGCGTCCCGGTATGGGGAAGACTTCGCTTGCTATGAACCTTGTCGAACACGCCGCGCTCCGCGCGGGTAAGACGTGCGCCGTATTTTCCTTGGAAATGCCGCGCGAACAAATCGTGCAAAGATTGTTATGCTCGTATGCAAACGTGAGCATGGCTAAGGCGCTCAAAGGACAGCTGACGGCAAAGGAATGGAAAAAACTTATGCTTGCCAGCGATCAGCTGAAAAAAAGTAAGATATACGTGGACGATTCTTCGCGCGTAACGCCTGCGGAAATTTTATCCAAATGCCGCCGCTTAAAGACGACGGCGGGCGGCGTAGACCTTGTCATGATCGACTATATCCAGCTGATGTCGGGCGGTAGTTCTACCGTAGCGGGCAGCGAAAACAGACAACAGGAAATCGCGTCCATTACCCGTGATTTGAAAATCATGGCAAAGGAGCTCAACGTTCCCGTTATCGCGCTGTCGCAGCTTAGACGTATTCAGTCCAAAGAACCGCAGCTTTCCGACCTTCGTGAATCGGGTGCAATCGAGCAGGACGCCGATATCGTTATGTTTATCAACCGTCCCGAAGCGATTGCCACCAAAGAAGAAATCGAAAGCGGTCAGGTTGTCAAAGGCGCGGCAGAGCTGATTTTGGCAAAGCACAGAAACGGTGAACAGGGTCGCGTTGCGCTGAAATTTATCGGCGAATGTACCAAATTCGTGGACGTGGACGAACAAAACCGCGACGAAGAACCGCCGCAGTTTGGCTCGCCTGCTCCTTATGAAGATACGGACGACGAAGAATACGTCGCTCCCGAAGACGATTACGCTCCGCCTGAGCCGCCTTTGCGTAAGGGTGAGTTGAAAATTGCCGACGACGAAATTCCTTTTGATTAAGAGAGAAAAAAAGATGTTTGTTCAAGAAACGAGTAGAAAAATCCCCGTTCGCGGGGAATACGACGTCATTGTTGCAGGCGGCGGCGTTGCGGGCGTAGCGGCGGCTTTATCCGCCCGTCGCGCAGGCGCGCGCGTATTGCTTATAGAAAAATCCTACTTAATCGGCGGACTTGCTACGTCGGGATTAGTCACCGTTTACTTACCCCTTTGCGACGGTATGGGGCAACAGGTCAGCTTTGGTATCGCCGAAGAGCTGTTGCGCGTATCCGTTGCGCACGGGCATGAAGATATGGACGCTTGCGCTTGGTTGGACGAAAACGGGGATAGGGAAGTCCGTAAAAACACTCGCTTTCAAACGCAGTTTAACGCCAACGTTTGCGCGATTGCGTACGAGCAGTTGCTTTTAAAGGAAGGCGTAGAAATCTTATACGGTACTTCCGTTTGCGCGGCGGTTGTCGAAGATGACGCGGTTAAAGCGCTCATTACCGAAAATAAAAGCGGTAGAGAGGCGTATACGGCAAAATCGTTTGTCGACGCTACGGGGGACGCGGACGTTTGTCATCTTGCAGGGGACGCAACGCAGTTGTTTACCCAAGGCAACGTGGCGGCGTACTGGTATTACGAATATTTTCAAAAGGAATACGCTTTGCACCAGCTTGGGTTTGCCGATATTCCCGATAAATATAAAACGCCCGAACGCAAGGCAAAAGATACGCGTAAACGCTACGGCGGTTTGGACGGAAAAGAGTTGACGGAGCTCACCTGCTTTTCACACGGTGAGATTTTAAAAGACTTTCTTTCTAAGGGCGGTGTGGACAAAGACCACGCGCTTTGTACGGTAGCTACGACGCCGCAGGTGCGTATGACCCGTCGTTTGGACGGGAAGTATACGTTATGCGACGAAGAAGTGCGCACCTTTTTCGACGATAGCGTGGGGATGATTTCTAACTGGCGCAAGAAAGGCCCTGTATATGAAATTCCTTTCCGCTGTTTATATGGAAATTTGAAAAACTTGCTTGCTTGCGGTAGGTGTATTTCCGTAACGGACGATATGTGGGATATCACAAGAGTGATTCCCGTGTGCGCCGTAACGGGTCAGGCGGCTGGCTTAGCCGCCGCTTTGACGGACGATATCCATGCTTTGGATATCCGCGTTTTGCAAGAGAACTTGCGTAAAGCAGGGGTAAAATTACACGTAGACGAATTATAAAATATGCAAACGAAAATCTTGCCCGTCGATAAAGACAGCTTGACGGAAGCGAAAAATATTATATTTTCGGGTGGAGTGGTTGCCATTCCCACCGAAACGGTGTACGGCTTGGGCGCAAACGCTTTTGACGACGACGCCGTTCGCAAAATTTTCCAAATCAAAGGCCGTCCCAACGACAATCCGCTGATTGCCCACGTGCATAAGGCGTACGATTTATCTCAAATCGTAGACGAAATTCCTGCCTATGCAATCAAGCTGCAACAAGCGTTTTTGCCCGGACCTTTGACGCTTGTCTATCCGTCTAAAAATAAGGTGAGCAAATACGTTTCCTGCGGCTTGGATACCTTGGCGGTGCGCGTTCCGTCGCACGAAGGCGCGCAGGCGTTTTTGAAAGAAGTGGGTATTCCTATCGTCGCGCCAAGCGCGAATCTTTCTCGGCACGTTTCCCCGACGTCAGCAGGACACGTTTACGACGATTTTAACGGAAAAATCCCGCTCGTTTTAGACGGCGGAGAATGTGTTGGCGGCATTGAAAGTACGGTGTGCGATTGTACGGGAGAAGTTCCCGTCATTCTGCGTCCGGGACTGATTACGAGAGAAATGATTGCCGAAGTGGTCGGCGCTTGCGAAACGTACGTACCCGATTTGAAAAAGGGTGAAAAGGTCAAAAGTCCGGGGGTGTTGTATAAGCATTATTCCCCCCGTTGTAAAACAAAACTCTATGCCTGCGAAGACGGCGAAAACGCTCGTTTGACGATAGAACGGGAATTGCAAAACGGTCAACGGGTTGCGGTGCTTTGCGAAACGAATAGGGTAAGCGAATTTGAAAGGGCGGGCGTAAAGTGCTTGCCGCTTGGAAACAGTCAAGAAGAAATGGCGGCGAATTTGTACAAGCTGCTCCGCGCAGCCGAAGGCGTTTGTGACGTGCTTATCGGAATAGAGCCCAAGGAAAAGGACGGCGTCATGATCGGGGTGTTAAACCGTTTACGCAAAGCGTGCTGTTCGGAAGATATTGCGCATGAAAAACCCAAAAACTAAGGGGCATGTATAAGATGAAAAGAAAAACCACCAAAAAAACCGTCGTGTTCGTCTGTACGGGAAATACCTGTCGTTCCCCCATGGCAGAATATGTTTTTCGGCAAAGGATTACACAGCTGGGGTTGACGAAACTGAAAATCGTTTCCGCAGGTACGCATGCCCACGCAGGGGATAAAATCAACGAAAAAACGGCGCAAATTCTTGCGAGTATGGGGATTCGCCCCCGTGCGTTCAAGGCAAAGCAAATTGACGAAAAAACGCTAAAAGATTCTCTTGCGGTCATTTGTATGACGGACGCGCAACGGGATACTTTGATGGAGATGCGGTGGCAGGTGCTCCGCGCGGCAGGGGAAGAAGACATTGAAAATAACGTATACGCCTTTTCGGATATTACGGGCTATCAAATTATTGACCCGTACGGAAAGGATATGGATTGTTATCGTTACGTGTACGAACTGATTGCGGGCGGGATTCCTGCGCTGATAGATAAAATACTGCCCAAAGAAATTTGGGGAAAATATATTCCCAAACCCAAAACGACGGCTACCGCGCCTAAAAAACCGCGGAAAACAAAGAAAGAATTGTAAGGAGTTTACTGGTTATGAAAATTGCTGTTGCTTGTGACCATGGCGGTCTGAAACTTAAAAATGCGGTTATCGCATACGTGAAAAAGCTTGGTCACGAATACGTGGATTTCGGTACGTATACCGCCGATTCCTGCGACTATCCCGACTTCGCGGTGCAAGCTGCCGAAGCGGTTGCAAACGGTTCGTGCGAACGGGGGATTTTGGTATGCTCGTCGGGGATAGGGGTGTCTATCGTCGCCAACAAAGTCCCTGGGGTGCGCTGCGCGCATTGTCACGATACCTATTGCGCGAAGTTTACCCGTTTGCATAACGACGCAAACATGATTGCGTTTGGAGAAAAGGTCGTTGGCGAAGGGTTAATGGAAGAGCTTGTTTCTATCTTTTTAACGACGGAGTTTGAAGGCGGTGAACGCCATGAACGCCGCGTTGCCAAAATCAAGGCAATCGAAGAAAAATATTCTAAGTAATCAAGGAGCACACCATGGGCAAGATTATTGCGATCGGCGGGGGAGAGCTCCGCGAAAAAACAACGCTAAAAATTGACGAATATATCGCAGGTCTTGCCAAGGCGCGCGCAGGTGAACGCCGCGCAAACGCGCTGTTTATCCCTACGGCTAGTCATGATTTTATGCCGTATTATAATACTTTTCACAAGGTATATACGGGGATTTTCGATATCAAAACGGACGTTGCGCTTTCGGTGTTTAAGGACGTGGATTTGCAGCGCATGCAGGCGAAGTTTGAAAAGGCGGACGTCATTTACGTGGGCGGTGGCGATACCGTTTTTATGATAGAAAGCTGGAAGAAAACGGGGCTTTTGCCGCTGATAGAAGACGCGTATAAACGCGGCGTTATTTTAGCAGGGCTTTCGGCTGGCGCAATTTGTTGGTTTTCGGATATATACACCGATTCGGCGGCGGTTCGTGGCGACGAACAGTACGCCATGTTTTCAGGGTTAAGTTGGATAAACGGAAAAATTTCTCCGCATTATAACGCAAGAATGCTTGACTTTGATAAAATTGTGTGTTACAATAATGCATGCGCGTATGGGATTGAAGATAACGCGGCAATCGTGATAGAAGACGGTGAAATCGTCGGAAGTATCACCAGCGGCGGCAAAGCGTGGACGCTCAAAACGGTGGACGGAACGCTTGAAAAAACGGAAATTCCAACGCTACAAACAGAATAAGCGGACGTGGCGAAATTGGCAGACGCGCAGGTTTCAGGTTCCTGTGGGCAACCGTATGGGTTCAAGTCCCTTCGTCCGCACCAGGAAAGAGCTGTGATTTTGATACAAAATCACAGCTCTTTCCAATGAAATTTATGCCTGTTGGCATAAGTGAAATAATAGGATTATGAAATATCCTACGGATATGAAATATGCTTGCGCATATTATGGCATAAATTTTATATCATTTTTGCAAAGCAAAAATTTCATAATTTTTTAATTATTTCATATTGCTTGCAATATTTCATTGAATGTGTTAAACTAAATATGAGGTGTACAAAATGAAAGAGAATAAATTAGTAGATTTATCTATGGATTTAGCAGTGCAAGTTGTTAAGTTTTGCGAAACGGTAAAAGGACATTATTCGCTTGTTAATCAATTAGAACGTAGCGCAACCTCTATCGGGGCGAATATTCGGGAAGCGAATTACGCGCACGGAAAAGCAGATTTTATTGCAAAATTACAAATTGCGTTGAAAGAGTGTTTTGAAACGGAATATTGGTTAGAATTGTTTATAAAAGCAAACTTGACCACGCAAGACGAGATAAAAGAAATATACAATGCTTGCGGGACGGTAAGACGGCTTTTAATTGC
>JAGAIW010000065.1 GCA_017626305.1 Clostridia bacterium | reverse complement strand
TGAAGAACATAATCGAGGAAAAAAGAGGGACGAGCGTAAAGAGGAAGGGTAAGACAAACCAAAGTTTTACGTCGAAAACAAACAAGAACAAAGTGGTGATGATAACGACGGCAACGACGCCCCAAGCATAGATAGAATGGAGCTTGCTCATATCCCTTTCAGGGTTTTCGCTGGGTAAAGCCGCTATCACGGGGCTGATAAGGACTTCGTTAAGTCCGCTCGCCGCCGAGCAAATCACCGTGCCGAGGGCAAGCCCTGCATAGACGGCGTTTTTAAAGAGGAAGGGGGCAGCCCCAAAGAGGAGCAAACCGACGATAGAAAGAATGGGCGAAAGCTTCACAGCCACGGGGATATTGAATTTATGAGAGAAAAAAGAAAAAAGCAAGTCGACTGTCAGCTGGGTTGCAAAGTTGATTAAAACGAGCGTACCAAGCAGAGAATAGGAAATGCCGTAAAGGCTGCGAAAGGTCAAAAAGAGGAGCGCGGAGAGATTCCCCACAATCGACATGGTAATGTTTGCGCCGTAGCATCCAAGTTTTACAAGCTTTGTGTTTCGATCCATATTTCTTCACCGTCCTAAAACGTGGATATTATAGCACAACGAAAAAAAGAAAGCAACGGAAATAGAGCGGTTACGATATTTATTTTTACAAAAAAAACAGCCCCTGAGGGGCTGTTTTAAAATGGCACAAGTTAAGCGTTCTTTTTAAAGGTAATCGTAGCGGAATCACTCGTCAACGCATCCACCGTGAAGGTGTAAGCAATTCTATTGCCTTGATCGTCCTTTGTGTTTTTGGAAAGGGTATCGCCGACGCCGTACACGTAATTCCCTTTTGTGGAAAGGATGAACTCGATAAGGTTATCCTTCGTGCCGTAGCCGTTGGGATCGTTCACGTTGGTGTTTGTGTTGTACACGTCGTAGTAGGTCGTACCCCCTTCCGTTTCCCTATACAGGGAAGCGTTGACGTGGTAAACCAAAATCCCTTCTTCTTCAAAATATCCAAACCCGTCGCCGTTTAATTTCGTATTTTTATAATAGATGAGAGCGTAATATTCCTGATACACGCCCAAGTCCTCGTCCCAATTGTTTGCAATGAGGAGCGTATCGCCGTTTTTGGAGAAATCTTCCAAGGTGACGGTGAGCGTACCGTCCGCAACGACCAAGCGGGAGTTGGTCAGCCAACCGTAGTTGAATTTGGTGTACGGGTTATGGTCGCCGAAGTACGCATCCATGATATCGTAGCCGTTCAAAGGGGGTTCGATATACGCCGTGTCGTAATAATCGTCCGCGCCCAAAACGTGTCCGAACTCATGTATGTAGGTGTAGGTGTTGATAAGTGTGGGATTGTCGTAGGAAACGGACTCCGTTCTATCCAAGTTTTCGTGCAGGAATTGATAGGACGCCCACAAATAATCGTTTGCGGAAACGTTGTCGTACTCGTAGTATTCACCGCTTGCGTTGGTGTAGATATTCCAAAAACGGTAAGCCCATTGAAAATCCACGTCGGAGTCTATATCCAAGGTGTTAATCATAACGACGGCGTCGATAATGCCGTTGCCGTCCGAGTCGAACTTCGACAAATCCATGGTATTGCTCAAGCTTGCCAAAGCCTCGTCCATAATAAGCTGATCCCCGATGAACTGTTCGCTGCCGTAATAATCCATCGTTTGCGATTTGTAGTAAGAGCTGGAATACTTAGGTCTAAACCACGTATTTAAGACGGTGAACTCGATATCGAGCTTTCCATAGCTCGAGGTATAATAGTAATCGTGTACGGAGTAGTAATCCGTTTCCCCTGCTCCGCCGTTGAACGCCTTTTCAATCTTGGTGACGCTATATCCCTTGCTTGCCGCTCTCACGTCGCTAAATTCTACGGGAATGACAAGCACGGCGGGGGAAGAGGTGGTGGGGCAACCGTCGAGATAATACCCTTGTTCGGTTACGTTTTTAACGTAGGTTGCTTTGGTGAAATCGACGTTATAAATTCCGTTTACTCCCTTCGGTAAGCCCTTGCCTTTGTTGGTGATAAGGTCTACGTCGCTGACGTCGCCGCCCGTTTCCTCGTCTTCCCAACCGTCGTTACCGCCTTCTCCGTGTAGGCAAACGAATACGTCAATCCAATACTCTCCCTCGTAGAAATAATACGCCAAGTCGATGATAACGGCGTTGTTTTTGTAGCAATACCACAAATCGCCGTAATCGTCGTAATAGGTTTCCACAAAGGTGTAGTCGGCGTACAAAGCGAGATACGCCTCGAAATCCTCTTTCGTATTGCCCAACGTGTAGTAGTTGATTCCGTTTTCAAAATCCAACTCTTCCGTATAGCCTTCCAAGTCGTATTCGTCGGTGGGAGCGAAGGGGATCAGCTCGCCTATGTAGGTGAGGAATAAATCCTTATCTTCCTCGCTAAAATCCGTAAATTTGTAGGTTGGTGCGTCGTCGGGTTTGTCCTCGGACTCGGACGTTTGCTCTTCGGACGTTTCCGATTCTAAGTCCGTCTTTTCCGAGGTTTCTTCTTCAATGCTGTTTTCTTCTTCAACGGACGAGGACTCTTTCGAGGTTTCCGAAGAAGAG
>JAGAIW010000064.1 GCA_017626305.1 Clostridia bacterium | reverse complement strand
GCTTGCAAGCGGCGCATACACCAATCAATTCATTAAATATTCGGCAACGGATACGGGCGGTATTTATCAGTTGCAATACAAAAAGCCGGGCGCAACGAGTTGGGCGACGTACACGGCGAACACGCTTGTTTCGGGTACGGGTTGGCATACTTTTAGAGCAGTTGACAAGGCAGGTAATATTTCGGCGGAATCGACCGTGTATTACGATGCAATCAGCCCGACGGGAATGCTTTACGGCGGTACGAGCGTGAAGTCAAGCGGTTCGTACACGAACGCGGAATACGTGAAATACGTAGCAAGTGATTCCGCATCGGGTATTTCCGCGTGCTACGTAAAAATGCCGAACAGTTCGTATTTCACGAGCTATACAAGCGGTAGTCAGTTGACGGCAGAAGGGACGTATCAGTTTTACTGTGTTGATAAGAGCCAAAATCAATCTTCTACCGTTTCCATAACATTGGATAAAACGAAACCGACAGGCACGCTGTATGCGGGTACTTCGGTAGTCGCAAGCGGTAGTTCTACGAACGCGGCGTATATCAAATTCATACCTTACGACGCAATCGGCGTGAAGTCGATTTATGTGAAAAAGCCGGGGGCAAGTACGTATGTAAGTTATACTTCGGGAACGCAATTCACGACGGAAGGTACGTATAGTTTTTACTGTCAGGACAGCGTAAATACTTCGGATACCTATACGATTACGTTGGATAGACAGATACCGAGCGCACAGCTTTACGTGGACGAACAGCCCATTGACAACAACAGCTACACGAACGGCGGACATATCAAGTTTGAGTGCGAGGAAACGTGTTACGTAATGTTGCCTGACACGGACACGTTTGTGGCGTATTCGTCGGGCGCGGAGTTCTACAAGCCGGGGAAGTACGTGTTTTACGGTGTTTCAGAGGCAGGAAATAATACGGGCTTATATACCCTGATTATCGACCGCACCATTAAACCTTTGACTTTTACGAACGTGCAGGACGGGTATACGTGGGGCGATACGGAGATCGTATGGGAGGACGGCGATCCTAACGTTTACGCGCCCGTGGCGAGTATTACGATCAACGGCAAGCCGTTTACGTTCGGGGATACCTTGCATACGGTTGACGGCGGTTCGTATGAGGTAGTGTGTACGGACGCGGCAGGGAACGTATGGACGAGTTCGTTTACGTCCAAAAAGGACAATATCGTAACGGAAACGGTTGTAAAACAGTATTACGAAGCATTTGACACGGCGGGAACGTATTATGCGTTTTCCACCTATGAAAAAGCCTTTGAATTTGCGTGTGCGTATGAACGTAATTTTGTGCAAACGGGCGAATGGAACGGCGAGACTTGGGATACGGGTTTTGCGATGGACAGCAAGGACAGCGCAAATGCAGTAAACGGTACGTACTATGTTTACAAGAAAGAAGGTAACGCAGACGAAAACGTGGCATATTTCACGGAAGAACGCTTAAACGAAGTAATCGCACAGTACGCGAAAGAACACGTAAAGGCGTATTACTATTGGCAAAAAACGCCCGCAAACAAGGTTGAGGGCGAAAGCCTTGATAACTACGCAGGGCAGAACAAAATCGTGGCAAGTTCTATCACGCTTGGCGAGAATATCAAGAGCCTGATCGACGGGGAAGAATTTGTCGGGAACGTAATCGAAACGGCGGGCTTCCACACGTTGACGATTATGGACGATTGGGGGAACAGCTACGATTATGAAATCGTGATTGTGAGAGAAGTACCCGTTATTCAGTACGCGGTAGGCGCGAACAATCCGAACGTAGCGGCGTTCGATAGAACGTATTTATTCAAAGACCAAGTGAGTATTTCCATTGTCGATGAGTACGACGAGTTGGCAATGTTTACGGTGTTCGACGAATACGACGAAGTAATCGGTCATTTCAATGTGGACGATATTTGCACGATTGAAGAAAGTGGTACGTACACCGTGAAAGCGGTCAACCATTTTAGCGAAACGGAAGTGTTCACAATGATTATTTCCCGTGATGCGCCGAAGGTTACTATCACGGAAAATACCGAAGGTAAAAAACTTGAAATTACGATAACCAAGAGCGTAGATAAGGAATCGAGTTTGCAGACTTTGGAAATTTTTAAGTCGATTGACGGCGGAGAAACATGGGAACTTTTGGAAAGAGACGATTACGGGCATCTCATCACGACGGAAAGACTTGAATATGCGTTTAGAACGACAGCTATGTATAAGGTAATTGTTACAGACGAGTTCAGAACGGGTATCGACGCGATAACGGCACAAACAAGTTATGAGCAGAAACTTCCCGAAGGGGAACTTATTGGCGTAGAGAACGGTGGGGTTACGAATGGTGCGGTATCGTTTGAATGGACGGACGAGGCAACGGTTGTATTGACGAAAGACGGAGAGGCGATTACGTACATTTCGGGACACAAATTGACGGTGGACGGGAATTACGTATTGACCTTTGAAAATTTCGACGGCTATAAGGCAACCTATACCTTTACCATTGACACGGTTGCACCCGAAATCAAGACGGAAGGGGCAAACCACCGCGAAGCGGTGAATGAGGACGTCAAGGTGTTCTATACGGAAGAAAACCTTACGGCGGAATTGTATAAAGACGGCAAATCGCTTGGTGAATACACTTCGGGCAATCCCATTTCCGCAGACGGGCAGTACCGCGTTCGAGTATACGACGTTGCAGGAAATGAAGTATCCGTAGAATTTACCATTGACAAGACAGTAAGCTACGACATTAACGTTTACGACAAAGGCTTGTCTAATTCCGTAGTGGCAACGTCGCACGAAATTTTGACGACACAGCTTACGAAAGACGGCGAAAAGGTGGATTATGCGCTCGGTAGCGCGATTACCGAAATCGGGGATTATACGCTCGTATTGACGGACGCGCTTGGCAATAACGAAGTTATCACGTTTAGAATTATCAATCCGCTTGTGCAGGAATTTACGCATAATTTCGACGACATTGAAGGCTTTGGCGGTGTACTTGTAAACGGCGCGGACAAGCGTTTGAACTATGGAACGCTTGAATTATTCGATGACGGTAACTATGAGGTAGGCGTGATTGTAGGTGGAAAAACTTACAACTTCGCAGTAACGGTGGACGGCACAGCCCCCGCACTTACGCTTAATGGTGTAGAGAACGGTGGGGAAACGAAAGAAAACGTTACGCTTTCTGACTTGTCGGAAAAGGCAACGATGAAAGTTTACCTTAACGATACCGAAATTGAATACACGCTTGGCGCGGAACTTACGGAGCTTGGTAAATACCGCGTGGTATTGACGGACGAAGCAGGGAACGTAGCAGAGTACGAATTTGAAATCCTTTACAAGATGAACGGCGGCGCAATCGCACTTATCATTATCGGTGTGTTGGCAATTCTCGGCATTATCCTTGCAATTATCTTGGGTAAGAAAGCGACGTATAAAAAGCAAGCCACGCAAGAAACCGATGAAGACGATGATGACGATTTTGAGGAAGAAAGCAGCGACGAAAACGGCACGGAAACGGGCGCAAGTGAAGAAGGCGAAACGCCCTGAAAAGAAGGGGTAAACCCTAAAAAAAGTTAGCAGGTTAACGTGTAGGCGCGATTTGCCGTCAAAGCGGTAAATCGCCCTACACAAAACTCTATCGGAAGTGGGATACCCACCTTCGATTTTAAGTACAGAAAAGGAGGTTTTGGAAATTGAATTTACTATTAAGCGCAGTAAGAAAAAGTGCATTATTGGCGGTAGATTTTACGCCCGTGATTGCGCCTATTCTTGAAATCTTGAACGCGATTTTGTGGCCCGCGATTGCGCTTGTGGGTGCGGTCGGTACGATTTATTGTATCGTGCTTGGCGTGAAACTTGCGAAGTCGGACGAGCAGAACTCGCGTGAAAAGGCAAAGAAAGACTTAATCGGTGCGATAGTCGGGTTTGTGTTGATATTCGTTTTAATCGTGGCGTTAAAGATAGCCTTGCCTATTTTGCAGGATTGGGTACAAAGTCAAATTACGTGATAAGGGGTAGCGAAAAACAATGATTTTAGATGAGTTAAAAGATTGGTTTTATGAACTGATTTATAAATTGCAATCGGGGATATGCTATTTAATTGACTTTATCAAAGAAGTGTTTTTCAAACTTTGCGGACTCGACACGGTAAAGGTAAACGGTGAGGATAAAGACCTTGTATCAAGCCTTGTGCAGTCAAATACGATACATAGAGTATTCTTGACCGTTTTCCTTATCGGCGTGATATTGCTCGTAATTTTCCTAATTATCGCCCTAATACGGGCGAATTATCAAGGGAACGAGAAAAAGGGCAGAGGCGCGATAATGGCGAAAGCAGGACAAAGTTTTCTGATATGCTTGCTTGTACCGTTTTTATTGCTTGCAGGTATGACGCTTGTAAGCACGATAATGGGATCGCTGAACAATGCAATGCAAATGCACATAACGGACGCGCCGACAAAGCTCGGCGGGCAAATGTTGATTACGTCGGGTTACAATGCGTTCAAAGGTTCGGCGGAAAGCAGAGCAGCAGTTGAAACAATGTTTCTAACGGGGGAGTTGGATTATAACAATTTAGGACACGTGAGAATGTTCTACAATATCCACGACGTCAATTATGTGATCGGGATATTCGGTGGGCCTGTAATGCTGATTATGTTTGCCATATCAAGCATTACGTTCATACAAAGAATTTTCGATATTATTCTTTTGTATATCATATCGCCCGTTTCGATAAGCACGATACCGCTTGACGAAGGGAATCGGTTCAGAGTTTGGAAAGATATGCTGATAGCCAAAATTCTCGGCGCGTATGGAATAATTCTCGTAATGAATTTGTTTTTCCTAATAATGCCGCAGATAAGCAGTATGCAGTTCTTTGACAACAGTTTCCAAAACTCACTTGTGGATTTCCTATTCATAATCGGCGGTGCGTTTGCGGTAACGAAAGCAAATCTCGTTATATCCCAACTTTGCGGAGCGCAAGCAGGTGGCAGAGAGTTCGCACAGATGATTTATAACTTCCGTTCGGGATTGGCGTTTATGCGTGCAACGGGCGGTATTATCGGCGGTACGGTCGGCAGAGTGGTCGGCGGTGCGGACTATTTGAAAAACCGGAAGAAAGGCAATACGAAAGGCGAAAGTTTGAATATGGCGTTGCATAGCACGCGCAACCAACAAACGATGCAGCAGGGACAAAAAACGAAAGCGCAAAAAGCCAAGCAGTACGGCGGTGCGGTTACAAGATTTGCGACGATGCCCGTGGGGGTACTCAAAGACTTTATGCAAGGCGGTATTATTCAAGCCGGCAAGAACTTGGGTCCGAGATTGCGTAACATAGCGACGGGTACAACGCTTACAAGCCGTGCGGAAGTAAGACCGAAGATACCCAAAGGCACGGACACGAGCGCAGACGAAACGAAAGAAACGCCGACGAGCGATACCGTGAATACGGGAGAGACGACGTTGAAAATGGAATCGGAAAGAACGGAAAGCGCGGACGATAAAATCACGCCTACAACGGATACGTCTTCGGATAGAGAGGCAACGGAAACAACGGCGGATAAGCCGACGACGGCAACGACGGACACTTCTTCGGTAAGAGGAAAAGACGGTGGCGAGAGTGCGCCAAAAACGGAAGTAAAGGGGGACACGAAAGGTGGCACGGATAATACCTAAAAATACGAAAGTAAAAATGACGTTTTATAAAAGCGTTACGATACCCGACATCATAATCGGATTTATCGGTTTGGTGTTGATAGCGATTGCATTTTCAAGCAATCTTGCGTTTCGGGCGTTAATCGGCGGTGCGATATTCGTGGCGTTCGTACCTTTGTATATCACGATAAACGGGGATAGGTTGTATTTGGTGGTAGCGTATTTCTTCAAGCATTTGGTATGCAAGAAGAAATACAGCAAAGCCAAAGGCGAGATTGAAGACGTTATCCCTTATCAAAGCGTGAACGCGGACGGGATAATCGAACTCAAAGATTTACGTTTTGCAGGGGTGGTAGAAGTCTCGCCCGTGGATTTCAGAATGATGGACGAGTTCTCGCAAGCGCAAATGATGGACGCAGGGGTTGGACGAGTGCTTAATTCGATTGCCTGCGGGCAGGAAATTGACGTCGTAAAAATCGAACGCCCGTTGATTTTGGATAATTTTATGACGGACGAAATGCAAAGAGTTATCGACATTATCGACAGTAGCGAACGCAGGGAACTCACGAAGTTAGAGTACGAGGCGAGAGTGGACGTGATACAAGACAGAATGTTGACAATCGAAGCGATGAACAACGACGATAAGATTTTGTATAGCCGATATTACCTTGTATTCCATAGTGGAAGTCAAAAAGAATTATCTTCTCTAATGTACCGTGCGGTAGCAACGTTGCAAAACGCAGGGGTAGGCGCGAGGGTACTCAATCAAAAGGAATTGGCGGCGTTTATTCGATATACGACGGACAGCGATTTTGACGAAAGAGTATTGACAAAGGCGAAGAATTACCGACCGTTTTTTATGCCGAAAGAACTCAAATTCGGGTTTGCTTCGACGGCGCAGGACGGTAAGGTATTAACGCATTTTGTTATCAACAATTACCCGTTGCGTGTAT
>JAGAIW010000063.1 GCA_017626305.1 Clostridia bacterium | reverse complement strand
TAAGGAAAGCGAAAAGATGGCTGAAAAGCCATTTTTTTGTTTGACATAATTGAATTATTATGCTAAAATAATGAATAGGAAGTGGTTGAAATATGAGTAGGGATTTATCGCCCTTACGGGTACTACAACCGCACAAGCGAATATTAAAAATCCCCGTAAATAATTACGGCTAACAAAAAAACGGCTTGCCCTGCTCGGCAAGCCGTTTATCTTTGTCGAAAATTGCGGCGGCTTTATTTAGATTGTTTTCAAAAAACCTTGACAAATCAAAATAGATTTGTTACAATAAATACGCTAAATCATCAACTACATCAATTTTTTGGGGCGGTTTCTACTTGGTAGAGACGCGCCGATATCGCATTACAATGTGCCCCAAAAAGCATGATGTGTAAGATGGTTTAGCGACTTAGCGAGAAAGCGCGCCCTACGGTGCCGTCTCGCAAGAGCGGCACTTATTTTTTTTATTAGGAGGTTTATATGAAATTACAACAAAGTATCGCGTCGCGTATCCAAGAACTCATGCAAGAAAGAGAAATGACGAAAGAAGATTTGGCACAAAAAAACGCAACTTCCTTTGCAAACGGTGGAAAATATTCTTTCGTGCAAATATAAAAACGTGGGTTTACATACGATTTTTGTTATTTGCCGTGCTGGATATTTGTTTGAAAGACTTTTTTCAAACTTCTAGTGCGGCATAATGTAAAACGGCTCACACAATAGCTCTTTTTAATAGAAAACGGCTTGCCCTGTTTGGCAAGCCGTTTATCTTTGTTAATATTTTGTTCCACAGTAGGGACAAATACTTGTGTTGATGGTTTCGCCACATTCTTTACAACGGAAAGGGGTTACTTTTTTAACGGACGGGTTGGGTTTGGGGGATAAAGTTAAAGTGTTTCCTTTTTTACAAAACGTGCATATACCGTTTTTTACTTCCGCGCCGCAATTAGAACAACGATTTTTTGAATTTTCTCTTTTTTGTTGCGTATAAAAGGGTTCAGAAGAATAATATGGGGACGATTCAGCTGGTAAGACGGCTAAAATAATTACTGCAATCCAACTTAAAAATAAGGCGGCTATAATCCAACCGACGACGTTATGACCTTTCCAAGACGCGGTTGCACCCGCGAATAGAGTTGGTAATACGGATAATACTATTAAATAATAAAAATAAATCATAACGCGAACCTTTTTTATTATATTATACTACTCAATAAATTGAGTGTCAAGTATTTTTACTAAATTTATTGAGTATAATATAAGCATGAAGATATTTGCTGAACGCTTAAAAGAATTACGCAAAGAAAAGGGGCTAAGCCAAGCGGCTCTTGCAAAAGGGTTGCAGGTGAGCTATGCGGTGGTTTGTTACTGGGAAACGGATAGAAGTGAACCCACAGCCCCCAACTTGGTGAAAATAGCTGAATTTTTTGACGTTTCCGTCGATTATTTGCTTGGCAGGGTAGACTATTAGTCCCTTTAAGAAGATTTTGCATATATAACGAACGGCTTGCCCTGCTCGGCAAGCCGTTTGTTGATTATTGAATTCTGTCTTTGCCGAAACACATTTGTTCCCACATGGCAGGGGATTCTACTTTTTCGACGACTTCGCCGTTTACTAGCTTTTCTATGCAAGCCGTACCGCTCATGCGGTGATACGAGCCGCGAAAACCCAAAAGATACATAACCACGGCAAGTGGTTTGCTTATAATTTCGCGCATGATTTTGCGTTCGACTTCTTCCGTACCTTTATGATAGGTAATGCGGTAATGTGTGCCGTTGGTTTCGTCTTGATATTCATACACCAAAGTGTTGGCAACGTAGCGTTTGGTGTACGGGTCTTTAATGGGGTTTTCTTCGCGATAGGTCAAACAGCGATAAGCGTCGTCCGCGATAATTTTGCCGTTTTTAGCAAGCATGAATATGGGCGTGGGAGCGTGCTTACATTTTTTGTTGGCGTAAATGTACGAAGATACCACTACGTAATCGCCGATTTTGGCTCTGCCCCAGTACCAGTCATTCATAAGGAAAATCATCAGCTTATTGCCCCAGTTGTGGTCGTGATAGCCCGTACCGCTAAGCGTAAAGCTTTCCTTTGCCGTTTTAATTTCTGTTTTGACAATCCCTTCGGGAACGGACGGCAGCCAAGCGAAGTACTCCTTTTCATTGAAATACAAATGCCCTGAATACGGCCGCCACGAAGGCACGCTCGCGTCCAAAGTAATATGCGCTTCGACGATATTGTTTTTAAAATGGATATCGTAATGTTTTAAATCCCCCTTGATATACGACTCGCCGATTTGCACGTCGCAATGCTCTTTGGACATGGAATATTCGTCCGCGCGCATTTCGGTGTGGATATGCTCGTGTGTGGGGGAAAGAAAATCAAAGGATACGTACGGCTGAAATTTGTTTGCCATAGACGTGACGGGCTTGCTGAAAAAGATGACAACAAGACTGCTCCCGTCGGGGTATTTGGAATCAAAATACCACCATTCGTAGTTACCCGATTGCGGGCCTGTGCGCAGTCCGTCTTCAAACGGCTGTACGTGTTCGCTAAGTCCCATTTCCTGTGCGGTTTTAATGCGTACCATAATTTTCTCCCATGTCATATTTTTATATGACTATTATAACACGGGGCTGAGTATTTGTCAATAAGCAAAGAAAAAAATATCCGCTTTTTATTTTATAAATAAATGCGTTTTTTCTTGCTATCAGATAAAAAAAGTGTTACAATAAACGCAAGCTTAGCATAAAGGATTGATTATCATGCAGGAAAGAGAGTTATTCGTGTTTTGCGGACAGTCGAATATGATGGGAGCGTGCGTTTATCCCCCTAGTGAACAAGTTGTTTTTGCTCGTTCGTTTGAATATTTACATAAGCCCAAAAGATTAGGGCAAAAGAGTGGGGCGTTTAAAAACAACGCCTATCCCTGCGGGGAATTTTCGTATAAGGATATGGACAGGGCATACGCTAAGGGAATGGCGTTTGACGGAAAAAGCGTATTAACCGATTACGCGGAAAATACCTATTTTTGTCCGTCCATGAGCGGTTTGCGCTCGGAGCAGGAAAAGACGTTTTTTCTCTGTACGCATTTTAGCGAAACGACCTTTCAGCCTGCGCCGACGTTAGCGCCGTACGTGACGCAGCAATGGGAAGGGCTGAATCGGCGTTGCGCTTATGCGCATATTGCTAAGGGCGGAGTTTCTATCAATTATTATTTTAACGGCGAAATGATAGCGCGGTTAAATGAAAAAATCAAGGACTATAATCAAAAGAGCGGGGAAAATTTGCCTTTACAGGAAGTCGGTAAAAATGCAGCTGGCGCGGGGGAGTACTTTGCTCAAAAGGTCAAGGATTTTTTTGAAGACGCTGCGGCGCGGTTTGTCGGGGAAAGCTTAAAGACGAAGTGTTTTTTCTGGTTGCAAGGCGAAGGCGACGCTTGGCGACCCAAAGCGTTGTATAAACTTTATTTGGAAACGTTATGGGAGACGTTAAAGACGCTTGGCTTTACGCATTTTTTCTGCATGCGTGTGGACTACTGGGGGGACGATAGAATTGTTCAAATCATGAAAGCGCAAGAAGAATTTTGCGCGGAAACAGCCGACGCGTATATGTTGACGCGCGTTTGCTCGTATATGCCTATGCCAAATCAAGATTTGGTTAAATGGTATGGGGAAGAAGACGTGACGCCTTTTTTAGAGTGTAGGGATAGTTATTTTGGCTTTGGAAACCACCACATCAACGAAAAGGGCTTTAAAACGATTGCAAATGCGGCGGTGAATAATATGAAGAAGATATTGCTTGACCACGTTTCGCCACAGCTGGAAGACGAAAAATGCGTAATGCTAAAAGAAAGTGATTAAAAAACAGGTGTGGTTTATAAAAACCGCACCTGTTTTACTATATACAAAAAAAGACGGCAAAACCGTCTCTTTTTGTTGGTGGAAACAGAGGGACTTGCGCCTTTGGCGGCGCGCCCCGCCCCGACGTTATCAACGTCGGGCTTTACCTTTCATCTACGTTTTACCTAAGTCCGTAAGGCAAAGTGTTTTGTTCCCACAAAACAGCTCCACATTCAAGTCCCCCTGTAAACGTTGTATCATACCAAAAAAAAGAACGCCTGTTTGGCGTCCTTTTTTTGGTGGAAACAGAGGGACTTGAACCCCCGACCTCTCGCATGTGAAGCGAGCGCTCTAACCAACTGAGACTATGCTTCCAAATTTCATAAAAATATTATAGCACCGCAGCAAAGAAAAGTCAAACCGTTTGCGCGTTTGCAAAAAAAATTTTTCTAAAAGCGTATAAAAATCGTTGACGAGTGCGCTCTATTTTTTGTATAATAAAATTGTGAACGGGGTTATAGCGCAGTTGGTAGCGCGTTTGAATGGCATTCAAAAGGTCAGGGGTTCGACTCCCCTTAGCTCCACCAAGCGGCTTTGCCGTTACTATTTTTTAGCGTATTAGCTTATCGGATAGAGCGGTCTCCTGCTAAGAGATTGAGGTGGGTTCGATTCCCACATACGAAAAGACCACCGTAAGGTGTTTTTATACTTCGCTTGCTTATTCCAACGCAAGCGATTTTTTATCATAATTATTATGCTGCACTCACTCCACCAAAAAAAAAGGACGCCAAACAGGCGTTCTTTTTTTGGTATGATACAACGTTTACAGGGGGACTTGAAGGTGGAACGGTTCTTTTTTGTCGAAAGACAAGAATATTGTTCGATTGCTTGACAAAATCCAAAAGATGGAGTATAATGAATAGAGAAGATGGACCGCGCGCTTTTTTAAAGCATAAAACGGGGGAAAATAATATGTATCAATTATTTTGCGATTCTAACTGTGAGCTTTGGCATACGACAGTAAAAGAATTAGGACTTAACGTGATTCGTATGCCGTATATCGTAGACGATAAAGAGTATTTGTACGACATGGGCGAAAGCACCGATTTCAAGGCGTTTTTCGACAACATGCGCGCAGGCGGCGTACCTAAGACGGCGGCACTCAACGAATACGCGTATACGGAATATTTCGAGCCCGTTCTCGCGCGCGGTGAAGATATTTACTATATCACCTTCTCGCATCAAATGAGCGGAACGTTCAACGCCATGAAGAACGTGATTGCGCAGCTCAAAGAAAAATACCCCGAAAGGGAAATTCGTTTTAAGGATAGCAAGTCCATTTGCATGGGTAGCGGTATGGTTACCTATTACGGCGCGTTAAAGTACAAAGAAGGGGCTACCATGGACGAGCTGGACTCCTATTTAGACGACATGATTGCGCACACCACAATGTATTTTGCCGTCAATGATTTGACTTATTTATACCGCGGCGGCAGAGTTTCGGGTATCTCCAAGGTGGTGGGCAATTTGCTTGGAATTAAGCCCATTTTGTACGTGAACGAAGACGGGAAAATTGTCAACGTCAATAAAGTCAAGGGTTTTAGAAAAGCTTTGGCGACCTTGCTCGACTACTTAAAAAAGAAGGGGATCGAACTGGATAAATACAAACTGTACGTTTTGCACGCGGATTGCGAAGACGAGGCGAATACGTTTGTAAATAACGTAAAAGCGGCTTTTGGAGAACTGGATATCACCGTGCAACCCATCGGCCCTGTTATCGGCGCGCATTGTGGACCTGGTACGCTAGGGATTATCTTCCACGCGAAAGAAAAATAATAAAAAACGATAAACAAAAGACGGCGCACGCGCCGTCTTTTTTCGTTAGTTGAATTTATCTTCGGGGAGCTCGAACCCGCTTTCTTGTGAAGAAGAATTTTGTTCGTTTATACTGCTTTCTTGCGTATCGCCACACCCCGACAGGGCAAACGCGCAAAACAAAGCAAGCAACAATACGTATAACTTTTTCATTACGGTATCCTTCCTTTAATGGAATTTATCTTCGGGCAATTCAAAACTCCCGTCCTTAGGCATTTCGGTGGAGCAATAATCACATTCGCCGTCGTCGTTCGCGTCCTTGTGCCCGTCAACCTTGCGTACGTGCGCGCAGTTTTCATTGTTGCACGTGGCGTCGCAAGCATTGTCAAAACGATGCGCCTGCTCACCGGCAACCATAACGTGTTCGCAAGAACAAACAATCGGCGTCGTGCAATCCCCGTCGTCAGGCAGGGGAGAATGTTCGTGCGCTTGGCTGGAAGATTGTTCGTCGCTGCTGCCTTCTGGCGAGCTGTCTTCTATGGAACTATCTTCTGGCGAGCTATCTTCTGGCGAAGATTGCTCGAAACTGCTTTCTGCCATAGAAGATTGCGTATCGCTGCTTTCGTCCACGGAAGAAATTTCCTGCGAGCTAGACGAGAACGAGCTTTGCTCGCTTGGCGCTTGACAGCCGCCCAAAAGGATAAAGAATATGAGAAGAAGGGGTATGAGCCCCTTCTTTCTATTGTGTTTCATGACCGATTAACCCTGAGAAAAGGTATTGCTGTTTTGCGGAGTAGGAGCGGCAAATTCATCTTCGTTGCCTAAAAATCCGCTTGCCGTGATCACGTCTTGATTGCCAAAAGAAACGATAGTACATTCAATTACTTGATAATTCTTTTTCATAATCAGTTTCTCCTTTATGCGTTATAAGCTTCCGCAGCTGCGCCGTAGTTGTACAAAGCCGCCGCAAGCTCTGCCATTTCCGCGTCGTCTTGCATAGCGTATGCGTAGGAATTAACGCTGTACGTCAACGTTTGCAATTTGGTGTTGTTTACGTAAAGCTCGAAGGTGTATACGGCGTCGAAGTCGGTGGCTACGATACCGTCCGTATAGAATACGTTAGAAGTAAGCGCGTAATCGCCAACCTTTACGCCGTCCTTTGCAACGGAAAGCGTTGCGCCGTCCAAAGCGCCTTCTAATCTTACGTACAATTTGTTGACGTTGTCAAACAACATACCAGCTGATTTGAAGTAGATAGGATAGCTGTCCGCAGGTTCGGTAATCAAGTCTTTCACGGTGGTGGGGTTCGCCGTTGCTTTATCCAACAAACCGTCTACGCCAGCGGAAACAAGGTTTTCTTCGTTGTATCCAACGAATTTTTGTGCCGCGTCGCCGTAGTAGAGCAGGTCGGAAAGCAAACGTTTCAACGTTTGATTTTCGTTGTTGATTTGGTTTTTCACGTATTGTTGTACGCTGTAATTTTCCACCGTTGTAAGCACTTCGCCGTTGAAGACAAGCTCTGCTTTGATATTTTCGCCCATGTATTGCGGAGCAATATCCGTAAACGAATATTTATATCTGCCGTCAGCCTGCAAAACGCCGTCTACAACCGTTTCTTCGCCCAACATAGTGAACTTCATTTGCGCGCCCACGTAGCAATCGTTAAGATTTACGTAGTAGTTTACGGTTAAATCGTCCTTTACGGTAAGCGTTGCGCTGTCAATAGCCGTAACCTTTTTAAGCGTTTGGTAGGTGGTAGTCATCATGGGAGCAAGCTTGTAAAGGCAAATAGCTTTTTGACTTGTATATGTGTCAGATTTGAAATAACGGAAACGCGTTTGACCGCTAGTTGCGTTATACCGAAGAACAGAAGTATTGCTGGTGATTTTAACAGTACCATCTTCAAATGCAAGCGTGTTTACCTGTGCGGAAGTTTTGTTGAAATTTAATTTGTTACTACCGCTTGTACCATAAATATAACCGTTGGGGGTAAGAATGGAATATCCACCAGCCATGGGGGCTATTGTTACGGCAAGAGCATCAACATTTTCGTCGGGAGCAATTGTATCATTCGTAATGGTGGTAGAAAGATAGTTGCTCGCCGTGTCGGAACTTTTGAATACGTAAGCATTGCTACCGTTTTCATAAACAATAAGGTACGTGCCTGACCAGTCGGCAGGAGCTTGCGTAACTTTAACATAACGTTCTTCACCTGCAATCGTTTGCGAATACAATGCGTAGAAAGTGACATCTTCGGTTACGGTATATTCCGCCGTGTAAACGTCGGTGGAAAGAGTTTTGGTTTCCGCTACTTCTTCCGTCGTCCAACCAACGAAGGTATATCCTACGGCATTATCTGCTGCGGGAAGGGTAACGTTAAAGCCTTCGGCTACTTCTTCTGCCGCGATTGCCTTCACGCCTGTGGGTACAACGTAGCTAACCGTGTATTTGGTTGCGCTTAAAGCGGGTACGAAATCGTCTTGGTAACTACCGCCGCAATCTTTGCAAACATAGGTGGTGTAGCCTTGTTCCGTTGCGGTAGGGGGAGTTACTACGCCTTCTCCTTCGGGAGAACACTCTGCCGTTTCGGTTTTCGTATTTCCACAAGCACAGGTGTTTGTTCTTTCGTGTTTTCCAGCGCCTTCCACCGTTTCCCATGAACCGAGAGTGCTGTATACGCATTGTTCTTCGGGATTGATGATTTTTTTACAGGTTTCGTTTGCGCAAACAACTTTATGTGTGCCGTCGTTATTTTTTATTAGTTCAGTATTCGCGTGGTCGCAATCGGTGTTTTCTATAATCAATTTATAGAGAACGATATCTTTTTGTCCCGAAGCATAAGCGGCGAAGATTTTACTGGAATTGTTATATCGCATCCAGTTTCTAGTATTAGTCCCCTGTGCCTTAACGGTTGCCGTGCCGTCCGTAGCAATGGAAATTGTCCAAGAACTGTTTGCAGAAAGAGTTGATTCCGTTCTAAGATAGTTAGAATTGCTACTTGCCGCAAACAGGTAGCCGTCACCCGTATTAAAGGCAAACGTACCGCTTTTCGTACCTTCTTCTAAGGTAAGCTGTTGTACTTCGGCGGTAAGCGTAGCGGCATTATCCGATTTGGTAATCTCGGCTTGTCCGCGGTTGTTGCCGTTTTGCGTGGTGCTTAACGCGTAGTTGTAATCCTTTGCCGCGATAATGATTTCGTCGCCAGCGAGAAGAGTACCTGCGTCGGTAACCAGCGTCCACGTTGCGCTTTCGTCCGCTGCGTTGGCGACGGTGCTTGTCGGAAGTAAGCACGCAGAAACCGCTACCAACGGGGTAACGACAGCCATCAAACAGGCAAAAAGCCAAGTTTTGATCTTTTGTGTTGCTCTAAACATGTGAAACTCCTTATAATAATATTTTTTATTAAAGTAGGGGGTTTGTTTTTTGAAAAAGAGCAACAAAAAACACCTGCCACCATAATATACGATATCATTATACCTTAAACGCGCGTACGTGTCAAATATAATATACAAGATTTGGTAAAATATTTTTTATCTTTTTTTGCCTATTTTATGGTAAATATATTGACAAAGCGGGTTTGGGGTGATATAATTTACTCAGTATATTATACTGTGTTATTGTAGGGTAAGGGCGTATTTTGCCCAAAACGCAGCGAACAATCATTCCCCGTTGGTGTTTTTGACGGAGAAACTACCAAAGGGCGCAATTACGTGGGGATTGTGTCCTTTGATTACTAAAACCCCTTAAACGAAAAAGGAGAAAACGATACATGGAAGAGCAAACGCCTGCGGTGGAAAGTGTGGATACTTCTCAAACCGAAGGGAAAAAGCGTTCGGCTTGGAATATCGTTGGCTTAATCGCGTCCCGCGCGCTGTTGGTGCTTTCCGTTCTCGTCGTTATCTTCACCGTCTTTTCCACGATTATGTTCAATAAAGACGATAAGGAACTGTTCGGGGTAAAAATGTACGTCGTGCTTTCCGATTCCATGCAAAAGACGGATTTTGCCGCAGGGGATTTGATTTTTGTCAAAAAAGTTGACCCGAAAACGCTAAAAGAAGGGGATATTATCACGTTCGTTTCACAAAGCCCGAAGAGCCTTGGCGAAACGATTACGCATAAAATCCGTGAAAAGACGACGACGGACGACGGCGAGCCCGGGTTTATCACCTACGGAACGACGACGGGCGAAAACGACGACGCGGTGGTTACCTACGAGTGGATTAAAGGACAGTACGTCGGTAGAATCCCTTGGGTTGGTTGGCTGTTCAGTTTTCTAAAAACCGTGCCCGGGTATATCGTTTGTATCCTACTTCCTTTCGGCGCGCTGATTGCCTATCAAGGCGTGAATTGTTGGAAATATTTCAAAGCCTATCGCGGAGAAAAAACGGACGAGTACCGTATCGAGCGGGAACGCTTGGAAAAGGAACGGGAAGAAACACAGCGCATGCTGGAAGAAATGCGCGCTTTGAAAAAAGCGTTAGACGAACAAAAGCAAAACGGCTCTGAAACGGAACAAACCGCAGAAGACGGCTCGGGGCAAGTAACGAAGTAAAAGCGGTGGCTAGACGCGAAAGAATAAAGGAAAGGAGAGTATAGACGTGTTTTCAAAGTTAAAATTAAACATAATCTTTGCTTTCATGACCATTCTTTTATGTCTTTCGTTATTAACCACGACGACGATGGCGTTATTTACCGATTCCACAGGTCCTATCGTGGCGCGTGTAAACGCAGGTAGCATGGACGTGGATTTGTTACAAGCAAACGAAAACGGGGAATACGTTAGCATTAAGGACGAAAAAGGCGACGTGTTCGGCAATCAGCCGTGGGAACCCAACCAAACCCGCGTGGTATTCTTAAAAATTGAGAATAACAGTAATATCCGTATCGGGTATATTTTCCAACTCAACGTTTTGGTGGGAGATTTGGTCGGCGCTTTGGAAGTGAGCGTATTTAACAGCGAATATTACGATACGAGTACGGAAACGTGGGATAGTATTTCGCAAAAAGCCGCTCCCGTATTATTAGAAAACGGCGGGAATACCGTTTCGGGGAACGATTACGTTATGATGGAAGTCGGAGAAACGGATTATTATGCGATTGCGGTACGTATGTTGCCCGAATCGGGTAACGTTTACCAAAATAAGAAGTGCGTCATTGACGTAACCGTATTCGCAACGCAAGGCAACGCGGCGTAAAGGAGTAAATAGTGAAACGTGATAATCCGATAAAATTAGTCATTATCAACGGTATACTCGTTATTGCTTTATGTACGTGCACGTTAAGCCTTGGTTCGTACGCATGGTTTAACGGGAGCGTAGACGGGAAACCGTCGCAAGTGGCAAGCGGCAATTACGCTATACAAATACAGCTTACTCTTGGTGACGAAACGGTGACTCCCGTGGACGGCTCGGTGCAGGAGAGCGGCGCGTGCAGCTACGTCTTGACAGCAGGCGAAAAATACGCCGTTACCTTACAGGCAAGCGGTACGGTGCAAACGGGGTTTGCCGTGTTCACAGTAGGCGAAAATAAGCATTACAGTCCACAGCTTGCGCCCGACGAAGAATATACCTTTACCGTGGAAAGCGTAGCAAACGTCGTCATGCAATTTGACTTTCAATGGGGCAGCTACGGCGCGTCAGAAACGCGTATTGACGCTACACTCAACGTATAACAACACAGTATAAAAAAACACTCCCGCGGGAGTGTTTTTTTGCGCCGTTTTTAAAATCCGTCCGTAGGGCGAAAATCCCTGTTTTTCCGTCATTCTGACGCGTAAGCGGAAGAATCGCAACGCTCGTCCCCCCAACCGTCATTCTGAGAGCAACGCTCGAAGAATCCCATGGAAGAGAACGCGGACTTCGTATTATGGGATGCTTCACTACGTTCAGTATGACGTTTAATCGGTGCGGACTACGTAATTTGGGATACTTCACTACGTTCAGTATGACGTTAGGGCAAACGTCATTCTGAGAGCAACGCTCGAAGAATCCCATGGAAGAGAATACGGACTCCGTATTATGGGATACTTCACTACGTTCAGTATGACGTTTAATCGGTACGGACTACGTATTATGGGATACTTCACTACACTTCGTTCTGCTTTGTATGACGTTAAGTAAGGATATCGTCAAACGTTTCCCCAAAAATTTCGCACAGCTTAGAAAGCATTGCAAAGCTCGGTTCGCAAACGCCTTTTTCCCATGCGCTTATCGTGCGCTGGTCGACGTCCAAAACGGCAGCTAAATGCCGTTGCGTCATATCCGCGCTTTTCCGTAAGCTACGTAAATTTTCAGGAAACCTAATCTCTTTCATATAAAAAATATTACCAAAAATATTGGTAATATACTTGATATACCAAAAAATTTGGTATATGATAATAAAAGGAGATGAATAAACGACAAAATTCGTATAACTAGATTTAGGTGGACAAATTCCTAAAAGAAGTGTTTTTTTGCTGCTTTGGTTTACTCGTCACTTTGACCGTAGGGAAGATTTCTGACACTTTTTCCAACCCGTCATTCTGAGAGCAACGCTCGAAGAATCCCATGGAAGAAAATACGGACTTGCGTAATTTGGGATACTTCACTACGTTCAACATGACGTTTAATCGGTACGGACTACGTATTATGGGATACTTCACTACGTTCAGTATGACGTTAGGGGCAACCGTCATTCTGACGCGTAAGCGGAAGAATTGCAACGCTCGTCCCAACCGTCATTCTGAGAGCAACGCTCGAAGAATCCCATGGAAGAAAATAGGACGATTACAAGTAAATTATGCAGGAAAAATAGATGGGTTTATGTAACGTTGCATTACTTTTAATATCACCAAAAATCTTGGTAATACGGTTTATAATATCAAAAGCTATGGAATAAAGACGGTAATTTTAAAGTTGACCGTAGTACCAAAATCTTGGTGCTTAATGAGCAAATGGAAGACGTTAAGCGGTAGCAACAAGTGTATGTACAACGCACAGTATATATCACCAAAAATCTTGGTAATATAAGAAGTTTTGATTAAGACAAAGGCTTACATTTATTTTTCAAGAAAAACTTTTTAGAATTTCTCCGTTTTTTATTGAAAAAATAAAAAATAAGTGCTATAATATACTTGCCAAACATTTCACAAACTTAATAACAATCCACGAAAGGGGATAGTATCCCTTTTTGTAGCCATACTATATTTCGGTAGAAATACGGTATCGCGACAATTTGGCTGCAAAGTGGATTGTGTGAAATAGTTTGGCGACTACGCGAGAGGTATTCTACGTGCCATCTCGCAAGGGGTGGCACTATTTTTATGGAAGATACGAAAAAAATTTGTTCTTGTTTTGGGCATAGAGAAATACAGCTTACCGAAAAATTATACGCGACAACCACCGCCGCGATTATGCGCGCGATAAAGCAGGGTTGTCGTGTTTTTTTCTTTGGCGGGTTTGGAGAGTTTGACAGGCTTTGTTATCAAATTGTCACCAAGCTACGACAAGAGAACCCCGCGTGGGAATTGCAACGGGTATTTTGCGTAACGAGCGAATATTATCTAAGAAAGAAGTATCGTTATTTTAAAAACGAAGACTACGAAGACGTTATCTATCTTACGCCGTCTTTTACGGGGTGGTATAAGGCGATTTATTATCGAAACTGCGCCATGATTGATAATAGCGCCGTCGTGATTTTCTATGCGGAAGAGAGAAAGGACAGCGGCGCGTATAAGGCGTATAAGTACGCAAAAAAGAGCAAGGATAAACAAATCGTCAATCTTTGGAACGAGCCGTAAGGCTTTTTGCGTTTCTTTCTTTTTTTTCACTTGCCCCGTTTTACATACGACACCATTCGACTGTCGAACGCCGTCTTTTCGCCCCGAATGGGGGAACGGGCATTTGCGGTGAACCGCACACGACGCCAAACGACGAAAATCGACCCAAAACGACAAAAACCGCCGCAAGCGGTTTCCTGCTTGATAGGGGAGTTTGGCGTGTGTTTACACCCCAAATATATGCGGTAAACCGCAGTTGCGGGCAGAAGGCAAACAAAAAAACGCTTGCGGCGATACGCAAGCGTTTTTCATATACGTTTTTATAAAGTGGGCAACCCTGCAAAGCCTTTTGAAAGCTCTTCTTCGGACGGTTCGTAATCGGTCATTTTATTATCGTGGAATTTTTCATAGCTCATCATGTCGAAATATCCCGTACCCGTCAAGCCGAAAACAATCGTTTTCTTTTCACCCGTTTGCTTGCAAAGCTCTGCTTCGTCAAGCGCGGCTTTGATGGCGTGCGCGCTTTCAGGAGCGGGCAAAATGCCTTCGATACGGGCAAAATATTCCGCCGCGGCAAATACTTCCGTTTGCTTTACCGTCCGCGCTTCCATAAGCTTGTCGTCGTATAATTGCGAAAGGGTGCTGGTCATGCCGTGATAGCGCAAGCCGCCTGCGTGCGTGGGCGCGGGAATAAAGCCCGACCCCAGCGTGTACATTTTCGATAAGGGGCAAACCTTGCCCGTATCGCAATAATCGTAAGCGTATTTTCCGCGCGTTAGCGTAGGACAGGACGCGGGCTCTACCGCGATAATACGATAATCCGCTTTCCCTTGCAGCTTTTCCGCCATGAATGGCGCAATCAAGCCGCCTAAATTCGAGCCGCCCCCTGCGCACCCGATAACGATATCTACCTTCACGCCGTATTGATCGAGCGCCGTTTTCGTTTCCAAACCGATAATCGATTGATGTAGCAGTACTTGATTGAGCACGCTCCCCAAAGCGTAGCGATAGCCGTCTAAGCTTGCCGCCGTTTCCACCGCTTCGGAAATGGCGCAGCCCAGCGAACCGCTGGTGTTTGGAAACTCTTGAAGTATCTTTCTACCGACGGCGGTGGTAAGGGACGGGGAAGGGGTTACGGACGCGCCGTACGTGCGCATGACTTCCCGTCGAAAGGGCTTTTGCTCATACGAGCACTTTACCATAAACACCTTGCAGTCCAAGCCGAAATACGCGCTTGCCATAGACAGCGCCGTGCCCCATTGTCCTGCGCCCGTTTCGGTGGTAACGCCTTTTAAACCCTGTTGTTTGGCGTAATACGCTTGCGCTACGGCGGAATTGAGCTTGTGACTACCGCTGGTGTTGTTACCTTCAAACTTATAATAAATATGCGCAGGCGTACCCAGCGTCTTTTCCAAGCAATACGCGCGCACAAGCGGCGCGGGACGGTACATTTTATAAAAATCTCGCACTTCCTTAGGAATATCGATATATTCCGTGCTGTCGTCTAATTCTTGACGGGCAAGCTCGTCGCAGAAAATTTGCGAAAGCTCGTCTTGCGTCATGGGCTGTAACGTTTGGGGATTGATCAGGGGCGCGGGCTTATTTTTCATAAACGCGCGCAAATTCATCCATTGATTCGGGAGCTCGTTTTCACTTAAATAGATTTTATAGGGGATTTCTTTCGCCATAGTCCTTCTCCTTCTTGAAAAAATAAAAATCCCAAAGAACGGGTATCCCGTTCCTTGGGAAGATATTTGCTACCGTCACGCTACGGGTACTTTCCTTCGTTTTTCCGTAGTATATCATATTTTTCGATTGAAGTCAAGCGTTTAAACGAAAAAATCTATTTTTATATCACTTCTACTTGACACATGCGCATGGTTTGCAGGGCGGCGTCGTGGTTTGCCTTGCTCGTACCGGCGCAAAGGGCGGCGTTTACCTTGACGGTAAGCGCAGGGAACATGGCTTTTAGAATAAGCGCGTTGCTCACCACGCAAATATCCGTGCAAGTACCGACGAGCTCTACTTCGTCCACGTAAGCCAACACGCCCCAGCCCAAATACCCAAAGGTGGGTTTATCCAAAATCGTCGCGTTTTTTTGTTGCAGAGCGGCAAGGATATCTCGTTGAATTTGCCAACCGTCGGTGTCTTTGATACAATGCTCTACGGGCAAATGTTTGCCCTCGGGGGATTGTAAATAATCCGTCGCGTGCGTATCGCGCGTAGCGAAAACCGCTCCGTCAAATTCTCGTATCCGTTGCACGATAGCAGGGATAACGGCTTTGGCGTCGGGGTTGGCAAGCGAACCGTCGATAAAATCGTTTTGCATATCGATAATAACAAGCGCTTTTTTCATGGTTACTCCTTTATATTTTATATTCGTCGAAAATTTTGCCCGTAGCTAAATCCTTCCAAGTGAGCTTGCCGTCTTCAAACACGAGATAAGAATGGGGCGTGCCGTCCTTGGGCAAAGCCACGCTGCCGCAGTTGGCGTAAATTGCGCCGTTTTGCAGGGCTTGATGACAGGGCGTGTGGAAATGTCCGTTCAAAAGAATATCCCCAGTCTGTAAAAGGGGCGGCATGTCCGTATTGTACAAATGCCCGTGCGTGGCAAACAGCTTGCCGCCGTCGTAGGCAAGCAGAGCGTAATCTGCCATAATGGGGAATTCCAACACCATTTGGTCAACTTCGCTGTCGCAGTTTCCGCGTACGCAAAGCAGCTTTTCCTTAGCGGCGTTGAGCATGGCGAATACCTTTTTCGGGGCGTATTCGTCGGGGAAGTCGTTGCGCGGACCGTGATAGAGCAAATCGCCAAGCAAAATCAGCTTATCCGCGTTTTCTGTTTCAAAGGCGGCAAGCAGCTTTTCACACCAAAATGCCGAACCGTGTATGTCTGATGCAATGACGTATTTCATAATAATACTCCTAATGATTTCGTACGTTCGTGGGACTCTTCCGCTTGCGCGTCAGAATGACGGGATTGCCCAAACGTCATGTTGAACGTAGTGAAACATCCCTAATTACGTAAGTTTGTATACTCCTAATGATAAACGCCGCTTTTTTAGCGGCGGTTAGCTTAAAAGATAAATTTGACGATATCCATTTTTTCAGGTAAATTCGTACCGCCTGCCAGCAAAGCTGCGTATTTTTCCAACAGCTGGGGCAGTTCTTCTTCCTTAAAGCTTGCGTACGGGAACGCGGAGAAATTGACCGCTTTGTTGGCAAGCAGGTTAATGGCGGTGGAAACGAATTCACGGCTTTCGGTAATGCCTTTCACCGTTACGTTGTTTTTCAAGGCGTATTCCAAATTGACGTGCAAGCTCTTGCAGGTGGGGGCGCAAAACGCCACGTATGCGTCGCGTTTGACAAGCGGGAAAACGATAGACGGTTCACAATGGTTGGCGTACGCAAGGTACACCGCACCGTCGGCAAATTTACCGCCCGTTACGTTATTGATATTCGTTTTCAACGTTTCGTCGTTGGGGAAGGTGTAGTAAATACCGCTCTTTTTTGCCAAAGCAAGCCGTTCGGCGTTGTTGTCCGCCAGAATGGGCACGGCGCGGTGATAGATAAGAATTTGGCAAAGCACGTTTGCGTATAAACCGCCGCCAAGCACCAAAATATGCTGTCCTACGGAAACGTGCATTTCGTCCACGACGCGTTCGGCTAAGGCGATAGCGTCAATCAAAAACGCCGCTTCGTCGGAAACGGAAGAAGGCAGGGGATACACGTCGTCCACGCCAGCCAAGACAAAATCTCTATAAAACCCGTCCGCCGTTTCCCCTGCGACCTTCAAGCCCGTGGGGGAACACTCGTCTTCGGTAACGCCGGCAAGATACACTCGTTCGCCTTTACGAATAAAGGAATCTTCGTTGGCTTCGGTGACTTGACCGATAGCAAATCTACCGGGGATAAAAGGAGATTTTACCTTAATTGCGCCCGAATAGACGGCGACGTCCGATTCGGTGACCAGCGCCTTGGTTACTTTTACCTTAACTTTATCGGGGGTAAGTTTTAAATCCGCCGCGCTTACGTGCTGTAAGTTATGGGGATAAGCCAACTGCCAAATTTTCATATGATAGGTATTCCTTATCTCCGCGGATAATTTTGCGGGCAAAACAAACGCCGCATAGCGGATAAGATAAGTATACCGCATTTTTATGAAATTTGCAACTATTTTTTATAAATTCAAGTAAAAACAGTTGACGGGGAATAAAAAAAGCGTTATAATTGATAAGCAATTAGAAATTACGAACAGCGAGGTGAACATAATGAAAGCGGACATTCATCCCAAATATCACGAAGTAACGGTAACTTGCGCTTGCGGTGCTACCTTCAAGACCGGCACGACCAAAGATTGTGAAGTATTGAAAGTAGATATTTGCAGCAACTGCCACCCCTTCTTCACGGGCAAGCAGAAGTTGGTTGATACCGGTGGACGTGTCGATAAGTTCAAGAAAAGATACGGTATGTAAACGGAAGAACCGACAGGGCTTTAAGACGACGCTTTTCGTCTTAAAGCCTTATTTTTCATTTTTGCGAAAAGCGAGTGTATAAAACCCCTTTTCGCGTATGGGTATAGGATATGAAAGAAAATCAGAAAAAGTGCGCCACAATCGGCGGTCAAGCGGTATTAGAAGGGGTCATGATGCGTGGAACGCGCGCCATGGCAACCGCCGTTCGCGACCCCGACGGAGTCATTCAAATCGAATCGGAACGCTTAACGCCGCCCGAAAAACGCAGTAAAATCGCGCGCCTGCCCTTTATTCGCGGCGTCGTGAGTTTCGTGCGCTCGCTTGTGGAAGGCAACCGCATTTTAATGCGGAGCGCGGATGTTGCTATGACGGAAGAAGACGAAAAACAATCCAAGGCGGAAAAGTGGCTGGAAGAAAAACATAAAATCAGTTTAAGCGGTATCGTGGATACGGTGGCAATTGTACTCGGCGTGTTGTTGGCGTTGGGGATTTTTATCGCGTTGCCGCAATTTATTACGGGCTTTTTGCCCTTTGATAAAACGTCGACGGGCTTGGACGGGCTTTGGTTTAACTTAATCGAGGGGGGTATTCGTTTGGGGATATTCGTTTTGTATATCCTGCTCATTTCCTTAATGCCGTCGCTCCGTCGCGTATTTATGTATCACGGCGCGGAGCACAAAACCATTTCCTGCTATGAAAACGGAAAAGAGCTCACGGTGGAAAACGTGCGCGGTTGCTCGCGTGTGCACGATAGATGCGGTACGACCTTTTTATTCCTTGTTATGATTGTGAGTATTTTGGTCTTTTCGCTTGCGAATATGCTGGTGGGCGACTGGCTGTATAACGTGATTGACGAGCGTTGGCACGGCGTAGCGCGCTTTGTTTTCAAGGTAGCGTTATTGCCCGTTGTGGCGGGGGTATCTTTTGAAGTGCTCCGTTTGCTTGCCAAGACGAAAAATAAATTCTTCTATATTTTCAAATGGCCGGGGCTTTTATTGCAGCGTTTGACCACGCGTGAACCCGAAGACGGTATGATAGAATGTGCGATTACGGCGTTTACCACCGTTATGCAAATGGAAGCCGACCCGACGATTCCCGAACGGGTATTCGTAACGGCGGGTAAAATGAGCGAGCTTTTAAAAAATACCAAAAAGCGTTTCGCGGATAACGGTATCGAAGAAGACGAAGCGGAATGGATTTTCGCGCTCACCTTAAATATGCCCAAGAGCGCGGTTGCCAAGGAAGAAAAAATACTCAAATTAGCGCAGGCGAGAGAGATTATCCGTATCGCGGACGAACGCTTATCGGGCAGACCGCTTTGGTATATTATCGGCGACGCTGATTTTTACGGTTATACCGTAAAGGTGGACGAACGGGTGCTTATTCCCCGTCCCGAAACGGAAGAGCTTGCGTCGCTCGTCATATCGGCGGCGGAAACGGGGCAAAGCGTTTTAGACCTTTGCACGGGTAGCGGTGCGATTGCGATTGCCGTATATAAAGAGTTGGAAAAAAATAACCGCAAGGTGGAAATGACGGCGGTGGATATCAGCGAAGACGCTTTGGCGCTTGCCAAAGAAAACGCCGAAATTAACGGCGCGGATATCCGTTTCGTCTGTTCGGATTTGTTTACGCGTCTTCGTGAACGATACGATATTATCGTATCTAACCCCCCGTATATTCCGACGGCGGAAATCGATACTTTGCAACGGGAAGTCAAGGACCACGAACCCCGTTTGGCTTTGGACGGCGGCGCGGACGGCTTGGATATCTATCGTAGAATTGCAGCGGAAATCGGCAAATATCTCAAACGCGGCGGTATGCTGATTATGGAAGTGGGCGCAGGACAGGCGCAAGACGTCGTTAAGCTCTTTAAGCATTGTTCGTGCGCTATGATTGTCAAGGACTTCAACGGCATAGACCGTTTCGTGAAAATTATGATTTAACACGACCTAAAAACAGGGGATTATATGTTTCATAAATTAGACGAAATTGAAAAACGTTACGTCTTCTTGTCGGACGCTTTGGCTGACCCCGACGTGATTGCGGATATGAGCGTTTGGAAAAAGTATTCCAAAGAGCAAGCCGACCTTCGGGAAACGGCGGAAAAGTACCGCGAGTACGTGGCAAAAGAGAAGGAAATGCAAGACGCGTTCGACTTGGCGGAGCTGGAAACGGACGGGGAAATGAAAAAACTGCTCACCGACGAAGGGTACGCTTGCAAACAGCAGCTTGCCGATATGGTTACCGAGCTGAAAATTCTGCTTTTGCCCAAGGACAAAAACGACGAAAGAAGTTGTATTTTGGAAGTCCGTGCAGGCACGGGCGGCGAAGAAGCGGCGCTGTTTGCCGCCGAGCTTTGCCGAATGTACCAAAACTATTGCGCGGCGCATAGATTGCGCTTAGAAGAAATTGACGTGGCGGATACCGAGCTTGGCGGCGTAAAAGAAGCGGTGTATTCGGTAACGGGCGCGGGCGCGTATAAGCTTTTAAAATACGAAAGCGGCGTACACCGCGTACAGCGCGTCCCCGCAACGGAAACGCAAGGGCGTATCCATACTTCCGCGGCAACGGTAGCCGTTCTTCCCGAGGCGGAAGAAGTGGAAGTGGAAATCAACGATAAGGATATCCGTATCGATATTTTCCATTCGGGCGGCGCAGGCGGACAAAACGTCAATAAAGTGGCGTCCGCGGTGCGTATTACGCACTTCCCGACGGGGATTGTCGTCACCTGCCAAGACGAACGCTCGCAGCTGAAAAACAAAGAACGCGCGTTTAAGGTGTTGCGCTCTCGTATCTACGATTTTTATAACGGTCAAAACGCCAAAGAACGCGAAGAAAACCGCCGCAGCATGGTAGGTACGGGGGATAGGAGCGAGCGTATCCGCACCTATAACTTTCCCCAAAGTCGTGTGACCGACCACCGTATCGGGCTTAGTCAGTATAATCTTGACGCCTTTATGACGGGGGATATCGACAGTATGGTGGAAGCGCTTGCTATCGCCGATAGAGAAGCACTGCTTTCTTCCCAAGAAAACGTATAAAATTAGCCTGCGTTTGCAGGCTTTTTTTGATAAAAATATCGTTTGATTTAATTTATAAAACGAATTAAAGTACAAAAAATATTAAAAATTTCGATTATTTTTAAAGAATTTTCAAAAAACAGCGCCGTATAGGTTGCAATATTTTTCAAAACAATGTAGAATAATAGGGAATAAAAAACCACTCTTGGGAGATAGAACGAATGAAAAAGAGAATTGCATCGAGAATGACCAGCCTTTCCCCGTCCTTGACGCTTGCGATATCCGCAAAAGCCAAGGCTATGAAGGCGGCGGGAGAACCCGTCGTATCCTTCGGCGTAGGCGAACCTGATTTTAACACGCCCGATAATATTATTGCGGCGGCGAAAAAGGCGTTGGACGACGGGCAGACCAAATACACGCCTTCGTCGGGGCTTTTGCCCTTGCGCAAGGCGATTTGCGAAAAATTCCAAAAGGATAACGGACTTGATTACGAGCCGTCGCAAATTATCGTATCCAACGGTGCAAAGCACTCTATTTATAACGCTTGTTTCGCTACCTTGGAAGAAGGGGACGAAGTGATTATTCCCGCGCCTTACTGGCTGACCTATCCCGAAGTGGTGAAGGTTTGCGGCGCAACGCCCGTGTATTTACAATGCAAAAAGGAAAATAAGTTTAAATTCACCGCCGAAGAGTTGAAAGCGGCAATCACGCCTAAGACGAAAATGCTGATTTTTAATTCGCCGTCAAACCCTACGGGCGCGGTGTATAACGAAGAAGAAGTGCGTGCGATTGCCAAGGTCTGCGAAGACGCGGAAATTTTCGTACTCGCAGATGAAATTTACGAAAAGCTTTGCTATAACGGCGTAAAGCCCTTCTCTATCGCAGCTTGCAGCGAAAAAATGAAGGACTTGACGATTACCATCAACGGCGTTTCCAAAACGTACGCCATGACAGGCTGGCGCGTGGGCTATCTTGCCGCGCCTAAGGATATCGCCAAGGCGATAGACTCCTTCCAAAGCCACGCAACGTCCAACGCTTGCTCCATTTCGCAATACGCGACGATCGCAGCCTTGCGTTCTTCCGAAGAAGAGATTAACGCCATGGTGGAAGTGTTTGATAAAAGACGGGAAAAGCTGCTTGCGCTCGTCGACGAAATCGACGGCGTACAGGCGGTAGAACCCGACGGCGCATTTTACGTTATGCTGGTGATAGGGGATTTGTACGGCAAGAGCTATAACGGCAAAACGCTGACGAATTCGGTGGAATTTGCCGACGCGCTTTTGGACGCGGAAAAGGTAGCCACCGTCCCCGGCGTTTCGTTTGGCGCGGACGATTGCTTGCGCCTTTCTTATTCGCTTAGCGAAGAAGATATTCAAACGGGGCTTGCACGCATCAAGCGCTTTGTGGAGAATTTGCGCTAAGGGCATAGATAGGCTTAAAAAATAAGACAAAAACGGGCGAAAATGCCTGTTTTTTGTTGATTTACAGAAAAATACAAAAATTTTTTGCAAATTCGCTAACTTTTTTTCAAAAACCCCTTGAAATTATGAGAAAAATTTGGTAAACTATAATAAACCGAAGGAAAACTCTCTTGACTTCGGGCGCAAGACAACAAATCTGGGAGGATTATTATGATTAAAGTAATTTACGGCGCAAAAGGTACGGGTAAAACCAAAATGATGATCGACGCGGCAAACGCGGCTGTGGAAACGGCGAAAGGTCATTTGATTTTCATCACCGACAGTAAGCGCGGTATGTACGATTTAGAAAGAGAAGTTCGCTTTATCGACGTAAGCGAATACGACATTGCAGGCGAAGCTGCGCTTTGCGGTTTCATTAAAGGCGTTATCGCTGGAAACAACGACAACGAATACGTATACATTGACGGCGTCGTCCGTATCGCAGGCAAGCCCGTGCAAGAGCTTGCGGCATTCTTCTACATGTTGGATAAGGTGGCAAAGAACAACAATATGGTGATTACCGTATCCGTATCGGCTACAAAAGAAGAATTGCCTGATTTCGTTACGAAGTATCTTTAAGAGATAGCCGCCCCGATACGTCAGCGGCGTCTTTACCAACACACAGGAAAGGATAGCCGGGCGGTGTTTTCCGTTCGGCTATTTTTAATAGAAGAGCAGGGGGAATAGTGCGCGAAACGCAGCCGTAGCGCGGTTGCGGTTTTCGTGCGTTCAAATCCAAAAAAGGTAGGTAATTATCATGTATTTTATCAGCACCAGAGGCGGTGAAAAAGTAACGGGCGCACAGGCAATCGTGCAGGGCTTGGCTAGCGACGGGGGATTGTACGTTCCTGAAACGTTCCCGAAAATTTCCGTAGAAGAACTGGAAAAAATGGCGGAGATGAGCTATCCCGAACGCGCGGCGTTCGTCTTGGGCAAATATCTTGGCGAAGAGCTTGGCGAAGAATACTTAAAGGAAAGCTGCGAAAAGGCGTATTCCACGTTTACGGGCGGCGACCCCGCTCCCCTTGTGAAAATCGACGGAAAGCTTTTCATTTTGGAATTGTATCACGGCCCTACGTGTGCGTTTAAGGATATGGCGCTTACCCTTCTTCCCTATCTTTTGAAAAAGAGCTTGGAAGTGACGGGCGTAAAGGACGAAGTGCTCATTTTAGCGGCTACAAGCGGCGATACGGGTAAGGCGGCGTTGGAAGGTTTCCGCGACGTAGAAGGTACGAAAGTCGCCGTATTCTATCCCGACGAAGGGGTAGCCAAAATGCAGCGGTTGCAAATGTGTATTCAAGACGGAAACAACGTATTCGTTGCGGCTGTTAAAGGGAATTTTGACGATTGTCAACGCGCGGTAAAACGCATGTTCGCGTCCGAAAAATTCAATGCGGAGCTTGCCAAAAAAGGCGTGCGTCTTTCGAGCGCGAACTCCATTAACTTCGGCAGACTTGCGCCGCAAATCGCCTATTATTTCTCGGCGTATATCGATTTGATTACTTCCCGTCAAATTGAAATGGGCGATAAAATCGATTTCGTCGTACCCACGGGCAACTTTGGGGATATTTTGGCGGGTTGGTACGCCAAGCAAATGGGGTTACCCGTAAGAAAGCTCATCTGCGCGTCAAACCGCAACAAGGTGCTTGCCGACTTCTTTGCAAAAGGGGTATACGACGTGAAGAGAAACTTCTTCCGTACCATGTCGCCGTCTATGGACATTCTCATTTCGTCCAACTTGGAAAGACTGCTTTTTGAAATCAGCGGCCGCGACGCCAAATTGACGGCGGAGCGTATGAAAAATCTTGCCGAAAAGAAAGAATATTCCATTACGCAAAAGGAAAAAGAGATTTTAGACGAAGAATTTTTCAGCGCGTTTGCCAGCGAAGACGACACCATTGAAGCCATGTACGAGATTTTCGACGAATACGGGTATGCAATGGATACGCACACGGGCGTTGCGCTTTCGGCGTATATGCAGTATCAAGAACTTCTCAATAAAGGCAAGGACGACGAAAAAGACTGGGATAAAACGCATACGGTAGTGCTTGCCACGGCAAACCCGTATAAATTCCCCCAAGACGTTTTGTACGCTTTGACGGGTAACGACGTAAAGGACAGCTTTAAAGGTATAAAGCGTTTGAATTTGCTCACGGCAATGAAACCGCCTAAGTGTCTTTTAGACCTGCGCTATCGTCCGATTCGTTTTAAGACGGTCGTGGAGAATAATTTAGAGATGATGGCAGCGGAAATTCTCAAATTTGCCGACGGCTACGTCGTCCCCGTTCCCGACGCGAAGAAATAAGCGGTAAGGGATAAGGCGGAATTTGTTAAACAGGTGAAAGTTGGGGTGTTTTCGCGTGAAATACGCGTTTTGCCGTTGCCTTTTTGCAATATCCGTGGTATAATATAGACAAGCTTATAGATACGCCGTGGGCAAACCGCGGCGTATTCCGTCCAAAAGGAAAAAGGGAAATCGTATGTTTGGATACGTTCGCGCGGATACGCCGTATTTATATATAAAAGACGACATACTTTACCGCGCTATGTATTGCGGCGTATGTAAAGGGATAGCCAAGGTGTGCGGACATTCCGCGCGTATGGGGCTTTCCTATGACGTTACCTTTTTATCCGTTTTATTGCATAATCTTTCGGGTATGGACGTAAAGATAGAAAAACAGCATTGTTTAACGCATTGTATCCGCACCCGTCAAATGGCGGAAGTGGACGAGCTGACTTGCCGTTTGGGCGCGCTGAATACTATGCTCGTGTATTATAAATATACCGACGATATCGCCGACGGCGATAAAGGCAGGGGAAAACGGCTGTGGTTTAAAAAAGGCTTTAAGCGAGCCAAAAAGGCATACCCCGAAATAGAAAAAATCGTTCGGGAAAATATGCGCGCGCAAGAAGAAACGGAAAAACAAAAAACGGAGAGTATTGACAGGGCGGCGGACGCTACGGCGAATATGCTTGCGGAATTTTCCGATTACGCTTTGGAAGAAAAAGCTACCCCGTATACGCGGAATTTGTTCTACGCGCTGGGGAAATGGATATACCTAATCGACGCGTTGGACGATTACGATAAGGATAAAAAGAAAGGCGCGTACAATCCGTTTTTGCTTGCATACAAAGCGGAAAGCAAGCAGGAGCTGCTTTCGGGCAAGACGGGGGAAGAAGTGCGGTTTATCTTCCATTCGCTCTTTTTCGATATTCGGGAAAACATGTCGAATATTACATTTTTCTTTAATCGAGATTTGTGCGATAATATATTGTTACGCGGTTTACCGACGACGACGAAAAAGATTATGGAAGGCTGCGCTTGCGAAAAAAATCGCAAACGGAAATAAAAAGAAGGATTTTGCAAAAGATAGTCAATAGGAGAGAGTTATGAACGAATATTACCAACTGCTCGGCGTAGACGAAAACGCCACGGACGAAGAAATCGCGGCGCGTTATAGCGAGCTTCGTGAAAAGTACGCCGAAGAAAGATGGCAGGACGGCGAAGCCGGCAACGAAGCGGCGAAAATGCTGACCAAAGTGGAAACGGCTTATCGTGAAATAACGGCGGCTAGAAAGGAACAAAGCCGTAATACGGACGGGGCTGACGTCTATGAAGAAATAGCTGTTTTGTTAAAGGCGGATAAACTGAGCGAAGCGCAAAACCGTTTGGACGATTGCAACGAACGTAGCGCGGAATGGCATTATTTGCAGGCGGTCGTGTTCTATAAAAAGAACTGGACCAACGATAGCAAAAAGCAATTAGAAATCGCCATGCAAATGGATCCCGAAAACGTCAAGTATAGAAACGCTTACGGGAAAATGAACGCGAAAAACGAGTATCAAAAGCAATCGGCGCAGCAAACGCAAAACCCGTACGCGGGTCGTCCCGATATGTCCGCGGACGAAGAACCGCAAATGGGCGGTAACGCTTGTTCGGATTGTATTTCCTGCTGCTATACCTATCTTTGCGTAGATTGTTTGTTCAGTCTTTGTTGCGGTTGCCGTTAAGGCGGTAGAGAGATGAAACGGAAAATCACGTCTTACCAAATTGCGCTATCCGCCCTTGCGTGCGCAATAGCTACGCTGTTTTTGACGGTGGGTATTTATTCGGATATCCTGTTGTTTACGGGATACTTGGTGGCAAGTATTGCCCTGATGATGCCGCTTGCCAAGCAGAGCTACTGGGGATACGTTTTAGCGTATATTGCAACGTCCGTTTTAACCGTGCTGTTTTCGTCTTTCCGTTTTTGGAACGTTTTGCCCTTCGTGATGTTTTTCGGACTGCATCCGCTTGTCAACGAATTGCAGCTGAAAATAAAAATCAACCGTTGGTTGGCTTGCGCGATAAAGGCGCTTTGGTTTGATATCACTATGTATTTGACGTGGACGTTCGTCTTTGAAATGACGACGAGTATCGCATGGGTGAATGAGTACGTATTTTGGATTATTTTAGGGCTTGGTTCGGTGTTTTTCGTGTTTTATGATTATATATCCTATCAAGCGCGCGCGGTGGTCAACACCACGGTATACCGCGTCGGCGGTCATAAAAAATAGATAAGGGATTTTTTAGCATAAGGGTCAGACTACGGGTTCGTTATAGGAGACAAGGGATTATGATGGAAAAAAATCAGAGTATTATCGCCGTTACCGAAGCGATCGGCTCGGGTGGAGAAGGCATTATCAGGCACGAAGGGGTTACTTTTTTCGTGCCTGCTTGCTTACCGCAAGAAAAAGTGCGGTTCAAGATTTTAAAAATCAAAGGAAATATCGGCTACGGGAAGTTGGAAGAAGTGCTTACCCCTGCCGAAGAACGCGTCCGCCCGAAATGCCCCGTATTTATGCGTTGCGGGGGATGCAGCTTGCAACACCTTGATTATCCCGTTCAGCTTATCCATAAAAGCGCGGTGGTCAAAGAAAGCTTGCGTAAAATCGGGGGGATTGTATGTGACGTTCCGGTGGCGGTTAAAAGCGAACGCCCGTACGGCTATCGCAATAAATTGCAAATGCCTATCGGCGTGGATAAGGACGGCAATACGGTAATCGGTTTTTACGCAGAACGCTCACACCGTATCGTGCCGATTAACGCCTGCGTCATTCATCCTGACTGGGCGGAAAAATTGATTGCGATTATCAAACGCTACGTGGACGAATGTGCCGTTAAAGGATACGACGAAGAAACGAAGACGGGCGCGCTTCGGCATATCGTCGCGCGTGAAATCGGCGGAAAGTTTATCTTTACGTTGGTTAGCGCAAAACGGGAATTGCCGAATACGAAGTATCTTATCGAGCTGTTATCGCAGGAATTTGCTTTGTTTACGCTGTATTTAAATATTAACGATAAGGATACCAACGTCATTTTCGGCGAAGAATTTTCGCTGCTTTACGGCACGGGCGTTTTTGAAGCGGAAGAACAGGGGATTTGCTACGAAGCAGGTCCCGTTACCTTCTTGCAGGTGAATGAAAACGTGCGTAATAAGCTGTATAAAGAAGCGTTAAAAACGGTGATTGAAACGGGCGACGAAGTGGTCGTGGACGCGTACTCGGGCGGCGGTTTGCTCACCGCTATGCTAGCCAAAAAGGCAAAACGGGTGTACGGAATCGAGTTGGAGAAAGAAGCGTCGGCGTGCGCGGACGCCTTGAAAAAGAAAAACGGCTTGACGAATATGACGAATATTTGCGGTGCGGTGGAAGATAAACTGCAAGGCGTTTTGGAAAAGGAAAAAGGGGAACAGGTTCGCTTGATTTTAGACCCGCCCCGCGCAGGGATTGCGCGTAGCGTCGTGAAGGCGTTGCTTGCAAGCGGTATTCCGCGTTTGACGCTCATATCCTGTAATCCCGCTACGCTTGCAAGGGATTTGGGAATATTGACGGGGAGATTGATTGAAAACGAAAACGGCGAGCTTGTGAAAAATCCTGCCTACGACGGTATGGAAAATAGCGATACGTTGCAAGGTTTTTACGAAATTTCGCGTATTCAGCCGTTTGACATGTTCCCCCAAACCAAACACGTCGAAACTCTCGTTCAACTTTCCCAAAAAAAGCCCGATAGTACAATCAACGTAAAAATAGAGTTTGGCGAGGGTGAAGGCGAACTTTCATTAAAGAAGATTGCTCAGCGCATAGAGGCAAATAAACCCAAAGAAAAAGCGACCTATAAGATGATACAAGATTATATTGAAGAAACTTATGGGTTCAAAGTTCACACGGCTTATATTGCGGAAGTAAAACGTGATTTAGGTTTGCCTATGTATGATGCCCCAAATGCCGTTGAAGAATTAAAAAAGCCCCGACAACACCCGTCGGAGAAAATGGTAAAGGCGATTAAGGAAACATTAAAACACTTTGAAATTATATGATTGATAGCGGTTTGCAAAAGCAAGCCGCTTTTTCTTGTAAGGGCTTTGAAAAGCATTGACTTTATTTCAAGAAATGAGTATAATATAATCATAAGAAAATTGGAGTTAATATGTCGTCGCTTTTACAGTTGATTGAATTGAAACGGAGCAAGAGTGCAAAAACGTGGGTAAAAATTGCGGATTTTGTATTATCCGATCCCCAAAATATAACATCGTTAACATTAAGAGAATTTAGCGAGCAAGCAGGTGTTAGTGAAGGGAGTATTGTAAATTTCGTACATTCGTTAGGGTATAATGGATATACGGAATTTAAGGTCGGGGTAGCGCAATCGTTAGGGTTTTACGCTAATAAATTTACGGGTGCGAAAGATGGCGTAGATTTATGTACGCAAATTGTAAATGCAACGAAGGAATCGTTGGATAAAACGTTGCTTGCTTTGAATACGAAAACGATTGAAAAAATATCCAAGAAGATTGCTAATATAAAAGGTCGTGTATATGTGTGCGGACGTTCCACTTCGGGGCATATTGCAAACATTTTAGCAGGACATCTAATGCGTATGGGCGTTTCGGCTTTTTCTTATGACGATCATTTTGCCGTTGCAAAATCATTAAATAAAAATGATATGATGATTGTGATAACGTATTCGGGGGAAACGAGTGAAATATATGAAGCAGTCAAAGCTGCTAAACAAAAGGGTGCATATACCGTATGTATTACGTCGTTTCCGCATAGTAGAATTGCAACAATGTGTGAAGATTGTTTGGAAAGCGTGGCGTTTGAAGCCCAAGAGGGTGGATTCCCTATTATTACACGGAGCGTTCAATTAACTCTTTGTAATACGATTTGCACAAGAGTATTTTCTTTGAAGCAATTAGACAAGTAAAAATTTCATAAAAAAATGCAAGGGAGCTTCTATTATAAATAGAAGTTCTCTTTTTTTTTCCAAAAAATAAAAAATTTTACTCAAAAAAAAATGAGTAAAATACCAAAAATGATTGACTTATATATAACCGAGTGATATAATATAATTGTAATAGTGCATAAAGGGGGCGAAAGATTTTCTTGTGAATTATTGGGAGTGGGACTTACAGCCTGTTCAAATTAGTGACGAATTATTCTATGTGGGAACGAGAAAAGGCCCGTCGCATTTATTAAAAACGAACGATGGTTTGGTGTTGATTGATACGGGTTTTCCTCAGTCTTTGTATATGTTATTAGAAAATATACGGAGATTGTCGTTTGATTACCGCGATATAAAGCATATTATCCACACTCACGGACATATCGACCATTTCGGAGGAACGCGTGCGCTTGTAGAGATGTGTGGCGCAAAAACCTATATAGGGGAAGGCGATGAAGATGCAGTAATGGGATTGAATGAACTTTCTTGTTGTGTGGATTTTAATAGAGAATTGGAAGAACCATTTACCCCCGACGTGATTATCCGCGATGGAGATAAACTGAAATTTGGTGATAAAGAAATTGAGTTTATTTCTACGCCCGGACATACAAAAGGTACGCTTTCGTTATTTATGAATTTGACGTGGAAAGGAAAAACGTATCGGGCGGGTATGTTTGGCGGTGCAGGATTGAATACGTTGGAAGAAGATTATATCAAACGGCACAATTTGTCTTTTTCGTGTAGAGATGAATATAAGGCGAGTATAGATAAGTTACTAACGCATAAAGTCGATATACATTTAGGCAATCACGTTCGGGATAATAATCATCTTGCGAAAATGGAACAAAAAAGAGAAGATAATAATCCGTTTATTGATTATGATTCTTGGGGAACATTTTTGAGTAAGCAAAAAGAGAAAATAGAAATTTTATAAATATATAGGAGAAAAAATTATGGACAGCAAACAAGTTGTAGAAGCAATTGAACAGGGCAAAATTATGGTAATTATTCGAGGGAAAGATTATGAAACTCTTGAAAATATTACCGATGCTATTTATAAAGGAGGTATCCGTTGCTGCGAAGTGCCTTTTGATAGTATGGGAAAGACTTCTGATGAACAAACTGCTGACAATATTTCTAAACTTGTAAAAAAGTTCCCTGATATGGCAATTGGCGCAGGTACGGTATTAAAGGAAAGTCAAGTTGAATTGGCTGCAAAAGCAGGGGCAAAGTTTATTGTAGCACCTGACGTGAATTGTGAAGTTATCAAAAAGACAAAGGAATTGAATCTTGTTTCTATACCGGGGGCATTAACGCCGAGCGAAGCGACTTTGGCACATAGAACGGGGGCGGATTTTGTCAAATTATTCCCTAATGGAGAAATGAAAGATACATATATCAAAACGTTAAAAGTGCCTCTGCCTTTTATTAAGTTTATTGCTTTTGGTGGCGTATATCCCCATAATCTTACGCAGGTGTTGGCAAATGGTGCAACGGCGGTTGGCGTTGCTACGGGTATCGTAGCGAAAAGCAGCGTAGAAAGCGGTAAATTTGAAGAAATTACGCAAAATGCGAAAGAATACTTGGCGATTATAAACGGTTGATAAAGGATTGATAAAAGGAAAAAATTATGAAAGTATTTTCTATTTTTGACGATTTTTCGGAAGAAGCAATAAAGATTTTATCGGAGGGCGGCGTACAAGTTGACCTTTTACCCAAAGGCGAGGCTCGTCCAAGCGGTGAAGCACTTAAAAAACTTATCTACGAATACGATGGGGTAATTATTAGTACCGCGCAAAAAGTTACGGAAGATATGCTTGCGGACGTAACAACGAAAAAGGTAATAGCAACGGCATCTATCGGGGTTGACCATATTAAAGTTCCGAACGATAAAAAAGATTTGATTACGGTTGTAAATGCGCCCGTTGCTAACAGATTATCCGTTGCGGAACACGTTTTCGGTTTGATTATTGCTCTTGAAAAGAATTTTGTGAACGCACGCAATCTTGCGTCGGCGGGAAAGGCAAAATCGGCTATGGTGGCAAAACCGCACGACCTTTTTGGGAAAACGTTGGGCGTTATCGGTACGGGCGGTATCGGTTTAACGACAATGAATTATGCAAAAGCATTCGGACTTAATTTAATTTGTTATTCCAACGATTCCGACGAAAGAAAAAAAGAGATCGGGGAAAAATTCGTGGAATTGGACGAATTATTAAAAACCGCTGATATTGTTTTGGTAACGTTGCCTTATTTCCCTGCGACTAAAAATCTTATTTCGGAAGAAAAGATTGCGTTAATGAAGGATACTGCTACGTTCATTTCCATATCCCATTCGGGTATTGTTGATACGAAAGCGGCGATTATGCGAGCAAAAGCAAATCCTAAGTTTAAGGTTGGTATGGATATAGAATCGGAAGAAACTTATCCGTTCTTTGAAGGTGAAGAAGATAATATTATCATAACTCCGCATATTGCAGGCGGAACGGTACAATCGAGATTGAGAATGTTTGCGGAAGTGAGTGCGAATATTTGTAAAATTAAGTGATAAGCAAGGTGTATTATGAAGCTTACTCTTGAAGAAATAAAATCTTTGGCGTTTGGGATAGTAGAAACAAGCGTTGAACAAGATGGTGTGGAATTTTATCGTATGTCTGCCAATCTTTCAAAACATCTTGTTTCCTATAAACCCGAATACGGAATAAGGGCAGACGCGCAAGCGAGTATTCGTTTGGACTTTGAAACGGATAGTGATTTTTTCGCTTTTGCATACGATAACGTACAAACAACGTCTTCGCGTAATTGGTATTATTTTAGTTTATTGATAAACGGAGAAGAAGTCGCTTTAATTGGTGAAGATAATCCAACCGAACGTTGCGGTAAATATCAAATCAATTTACCCGAAGGGAATAAACGTATAACTTTGTTTTTCCCGAATCTTTTTAGAGCAAGAATACAAAGTATCGAACTCTCCGACGGATGTTATTTTAAGAGAGCAGAAACGAAACATTGTTTTGTGTTTTATGGGGATTCCATTACCCACGGATACGACGCGAGATCTGCGGCAAATTCGTATGTAAATCGAATAGCACGCGCGACGAACGCGGAAATTTTCAATTTGGGTATCGGTGGTGCGGTTTTTGATCCTAAAATGATTGATGAAGTTGGCGATTATAATGCAGATGCGGTTTTTGTTGCTTACGGTACGAATGATTGGGCACATAGAGAAAATATGTGTTTGTTAGTAAAATACTGTGAGGAATTCTTCAAGAAACTTACGTCAATCTTCAAAAATATTTCTATTTATGTAATTTTACCGATTTGGCGGGCAAATTGTCAAGACGAAAAACCGACGGGAACGTTCCACGAAGTAAAAGAGAAAATTACGGAAGTTGCAAAGCAATACGATAACGCAAAAATTATTGATTTGTTTGACGATATTCCACACGATGTTTCCCTTTATTCCGATGGATTGCACCCGAATGATGACGGCTTTGCCTATTACGCGCAAGGGGTTTTGAATAAGATTAAAGCGTAAAATTTAGGAGTGCTTTATGAAAATTAACGGAAAAGTATTTAATTTTTTAGGCGATAGTATAACGGAAAGCGTGGGGGCAAGTTGTTATCAAAAATGCTTTGTTGCGTTATTTGCGAACGCGCATCCCGATGCTGTGGTGAACAATTACGGACTTGGCGGTACAAGAATCGCACCGCAAAGAGTTCCGTCATCCATTCCACAGCACGATAGAGATTTTATTAAAAGAGTCGATGAAATGGATGAAAGAGCTGATTTGGTTTGTGTATTCGGCGGTACGAACGATTACGGACACGGTGATGCGCCATTTGGTCAATTTGGGGATGAAACGCTCGTTTGTTTAACGAAAAAATGAACTAAAATATATGTTCCCCAAGGCCTGTGATTTACTCACGGGGGCAAAAGGGGAATATCCATGCAAGAAAACGAATGAAATAAAGTCAAAAAAGAACTTAGATTTATTATTATCTAGGTTCTTTTGCTTGCTAGCGTTTTGCTAAAAAGAAAGGCGAATAAACAATCAAATAAATATAAAATCTACTTGAAAAAACGTAGTAAATAGTGTATAATGATAGTACGCAAACGCATAGGGAGTGTAGTTATGGCTTTTTTTCGACAACGGCGAGCTTTGCTTGTATAATAACGGTAGAGTAATCAGCGGTTTTTTCGCCGCTTTGGAGCTAGTTAACGGCGCTTGAAAGAGTGACTTAGTTAGGAGTGATAGTATGTATTATTTAGGTTTAGATATCGGTGGGACGAAGTGCGCGGTGTGCGTCGGTTTGGTCGAAAAAAATAGCATACGTATTATAGAAAGAGCGGAAACACCGACTTGTAGCAGCCCCCTGAAAACGTTGAGCGCGTTGGAGCATAGCGTAAGAGAATATTTACGTAAATATCCCATCAAGCAAGCAGGCATTAGCTGTGGTGGGCCGCTTGATAGCGCGACGGGGGTGATTATCAATCCGCCCAACTTACGGGGGTGGGAAAACTTCCCCGTCGTCGAATACGTGCAAAACACGTACGGGTTATCGGCGCGGTTAGAAAACGACGCAAACGCTTGCGCGGTTGCCGAGTGGAAATTCGGCGCGGGTATCGGCAGTAAAAACATGGTGTTTTTGACCTTTGGTACGGGGCTTGGCGCGGGATTGATTTTAGACGGTAAGCTGTATAGCGGTACAAACGGAAACGCAGGGGAAGTAGGACATATTCGCTTGGCAAGCAGCGGCCCCGTGGGTTTTGGTAAGGCTGGTTCGTTTGAAGGCTTTTGTAGTGGCGGCGGTATTGCGCGGCTTGCTACCCAAGTAGCAAAAAAACAGCAGCAAATGCCTACGTGTATACGGCAAATGGGCGGATATGAAAACGTAACCACGAAAGCGCTTGCCAAGTTTGCCTTTGACGGTGATCCGTTTGCGAAAAAGATTTTCGCTAAAAGCGGTAGAATGCTTGGAAAGGGTTTAAGTATGTTGATTGATATGCTCAATCCCGAAAGGATTGTGCTCGGCGGTGTGTTTATGCGTTCGGCGGAGCTTTTAACGCCGTCCATGAACGCTGTAATCCAGCGTGAAACGCTTGGACAAAGTAATGCCGTCTGTAAGATTGTTCCTGCGAAATTGAGTGAAAACGTAGGGGATATTGCAGCGGTGGCGGTTGCCGTGTTGGAAAAGTAAAAGGGAGTAATCTATATGCATAATGACATTTTAAAAGAATTGATTGTAAAATATCCTAAGCTTGAAAATTGTCGCGCGGATATCGAAAACGCGTTTACGTTGTTGAAAAACTGCTATCAAAACGGCGGAACGGTGTTCGTTTGCGGCAACGGGGGCAGCTCTTCGGATAGCGAGCATATCGTTGGAGAGCTGTTGAAAAGCTTTAAAAAACGTCGCCCGATAGACAGCGACGTTTATGAGAATTTAGGCTCGTTTGAAGGAGGCGCGTATTTGCGTGAAAAATTAGAAGGGGCTTTGCCTGCCCTTTCGCTCAATTCGCAAACGGGCATTATGACGGCTTTTGCCAACGATAAGGCTTGGGACGCGGTATTTGCGCAACAGCTGTACGGGCTTGGAAAAAAGGGAGATTGTTTGATTACGCTTTCCACGTCGGGCAATTCCAAGAACTGCGTATACGCCGTTTTGACGGCGAAAGCAAAAGGAATATCTTCGATTGCGCTTACGGGTAACGGCGGCGGTAGATTGAAAGAATATGCCACCGTAACGGTAGCCGTACCCGAAACGGAAACGTATAAGGTGCAGGAATTACACCTGCCCGTATATCACGCTCTTTGCGCTATGCTGGAAGAAGAATTTTTTTAACGACGAAACTAAAAACAACCCGTCACGCGATAACGTGACGGGTTGTTTTTTTATTGCAGAGTAAACGCCGTTACGGTAAACGGTTTTGGTTGTTTTTCGCTTGCGATCGGTCGATAGGTAAGCGTAAGTTCTTCGCCGTTTAACATAGAAAAATAGTTATCTGAAAATACGTACTCGCCTTCTAATCGTACGGCGTGCAAATACGCTGTCGCCTGTATCGTTACCGTGTTTTCCGTTTGCGCAAGTACGCGGATTGTTTCCGTTTTTGCTAAGGGCAACGCGCCGTCTTTGTAGAAACAACGGTCTTTTCGTCCGTTTACGGTGATATCGCAAAGAGCGATTGCCGCATGACTGGGATAGGGTAAATCGACGGTAACCACGTCGTAGGGCTTTAACTCGATTTCCGTTTCAAAAAACGCCGTTTGCATATCCGTATGGCAAACGATTTTCGCTTTCCCCGTTTCGCCGTCCGAAGAAAGATGTAAAACGTATTTACCCTTTTCCTTTTTCAAAGAGCCAACGACGGATTTTGCGCAGCGCTTGAAGGCGTACCAAGCCGCTTTGGGTAGGTTGTAAAAGTCGATAATAGACCAGCTCATGCTGGCAGGCCAGCAATCGTTGAGCATCCAAAACAGCAAGCCGTCGTTATACCCGATACGCCTGCGACAATGCTCGAACACGACGCGAATCCACTCAAACTGCATATACTCGTATTTAAAAAGTCTATCGTCTGCGTCGGCAAATCCCCCAAACGCCTTTTGCGCGAACGCCTTTCCGTAATCGTACAGCGTAGGCGTAACGCAGGGATTCGTTTTGCTGTGAACACGCAAAATGTTTTCCCTTTCGTCGTAAAGGTCGTCTTCTGTCATAAAGCGGAGCAGGGTAGAGCGTTGGGGGTTTCCGTAAACGGGTTCTTCGGTAATAAAACGTCCCATAAAATGCTCGAAATGCTCTTTATAATTTTGGCAATCGGTGTCCAAGAACGCCTTGAACATATCCCCGAAAAAGTTGGTGGTATGCGTCGTACCGCGCGTAATCGACATGTACGGCGTTCCGCCGTAGGGGGAAGAACGCAAAAACGCTCTTGCAGGGTCAAAAGCACGCAGCTGGGGTTCTAATCCAACGAGCGCCGCCGTCCTGCCCCTGTACGTTTGCTGTAAATCCGTTCCAAACGTCGCGTTTTCGTTATCGCCCACCCACCAAGCAAGACAGGGGTGATTGCGTAGCTTTTTGGCGGCGAAAGCCGATTCCTTTTTCAGCTCGTTTAAAAACCATTCTTCCTTTTCAGGATACGCGCCGCACGCCATTAAAAAATCTTGCGTGACAAGCAAGCCCAAACGGTCACACTCGTCGTAAAAGACGTCCTTTTCAAATAATCCGCCGCCCCAAACGCGAATCATATTCATATTCCCTTCTTTGGCAAGGGCAAGAATTTCCTTGATTTTTTCTTCGCTTTCTTCGCTGGGGAAGGGGGAACAGGGCACCCAGTTTGCGCCGCGGCAATAAATACGCACGCCGTTGACGATTACCATAAAGCCTGCGCTTTCTTCGGTGTAATCCCAAGTTTCCTTGTCGACAACTTCTCTTTGTAACGCCTTGTACGCTTTGGCAAGCAGGGCGTTTTTGCTGTCTTTACAATCGGGAATTTCGACAATCCGTAACGTACGGATACCAAAGCTTTGGCGGTATTCTTCGCCGTTGATCATAATGCGCAGGGTATATAAAGGCTGCTCGCCGTAGCCGCTAGGCCACCAAAGCGCAGGGTGTTCGATATGCATACGGAGATCCGTTTGCGGTTCGGCTACGTATTGCGTTTGACTGCGGACGACCTTGCCGTTGGGGGCAACGATTTCAAAGGTGACGACGCCCGTTTTTTGATAGTTTTTAAATTCGGTAAGGATACGGATAGACGCGGCGAAATCGTCGACGGTTTCCGTGTAAATATACGTATTATCCACGCAAAAATCTTCGCCAAGCTCCAAATAGACGGGTAAAAAGATACCGCAGGTAACGAAACGGTCTACCCAGTCCCAGTAATAAGTGCATTGCATACGGCGAGAGTGTAACCGTTCGCACGTAAACGCGGCTTCGAGTTTGGGCAGACCTTCTACTTCCTTAACGGGAGAGCGAAAAAACACTTCTAAGCGGTTATCCTTTTGCTTTAACTTGCCGCTAACGTCAAAGGAATGGGGGATAAACATATTATGCGTTTCGCCTAAAACTTCTCCGTTCAGCGCAACCGTGGCGTAGGTGTCCAAGCCTTCAAAGGTGAGCGTAGCCGTTTGGTTGAAATGTTCGCAATCGAAACGACAAGAATACGTCCAGTCTTCGTTTTCTATCCATTGATATTTTTCGTTATTATCCCGCCAAAAGCAATCGGAGATAACGCCGTTTTTTTGTAAATCGGTATGTACGCAACCGGGAACGGTTGCGGGAAAAACGCCGTAGCGCGCATGAGAAAGCTGCCAGTTTTTGTCTAAAATTACTTTTTTCATGGGGAAGACTCCGTTTCGGCTTTTTTAAGTTTTTGTTTATAAGAACGGTATTGTCCGGGCGTCAAGCCGAATTGCTTTTTGAATTCCTTGGAAAAATAGGAGTAGTCGTTATAGCCCACTTTTGCGGCGACGTTTTTAATGTGATCTTCGTTTTTATCGAGTAAAATTTGCGCGTTGCGCATACGGATTTGTATCAAATACTGATTGATGGTCATTGTTGCGCTTTCTCTAAAAATACGGCATAAATAGGAATGGCTGATAGACAGCATTTCACAAAGGGTATCCACCTTAAAATCGCTATCGGCATAATTTTCGTCGATAATCTCTAACGTACGGCGTCGGTAATATTCCTTAGAATACGGTAAGGGCTTTTCCTTCATATATTTGCAGCGTTCTTCCGTAATCAATCCAAATAAATCCAAAAGTACGCCAAGCGCGCGCATACGCATAGCTTCGCTGGTGGCAGGGATAAATTTGTTGAATTTTTCCAACGTTTCGCGGATTTCTTCGGTACATTCCTGACAGGAGTAGACAGGGTTTTCTATGGAAAATTGCGCGGAAGAAATAAGCGTTTCCGCGCCCTTTCCGTTAAATCCTATCCAAAAATATTTCCAAGGATCGTCCTTATCGGGCGTCGTATTCATAATCACGCTGGGCGGAACGACGAAAAAATCGTTTTCCTTGACGGGGAAGGTTTTTCCCGCAAGCATAAGCTCGCCTTTGCCGCGCAAAACGAAGTGAAAGGTGTAATGCTGTTGCGAACGCTTGCCGTGCGCAACGCGCAAGGCAAAATCGTGCATACCGCACTCGTTAGAACCGAGTTCGAGCAGGCTTGGATTGTGGAATTGTACAAACTCGTCGTCCGTTTTGAAAATGTCGGCAATACGCTGATACAGCTGTGGTGTTTTTTTCTTCATCACTTGTCTCCTAATTGTAATTATAGGTGTTTTTTTGTAAAAGTCAAGCAAATAAAAGCAGTTTTTTTTAGAAAAAATAGGGCAAAACCGCCGAAATCCTTTATATATAGTGGGGTGGGTAGCCTTTTTTATAAATAAGTTCAAAAATCTTCCATTTTATGAAAAAAATATCTCTTGAAATGGGAAATGAACTGTGATATGATTATGAAAAGATTAAAATAGGAGGAAGATTGTATGAAACAATCGAAAAGACTTATCGCCCTGCTTTTAGCAACGCTTTCCGTAGGAAGTATGGCGGCTTGCGGGCAAGAAAATCAAACGGAAGATAAACGTCCGTCCATTTATCTTTCGCTGTTCAACGGCGGGTACGGGAGAGTATGGCTTGACCAAATCGTCAACGATTATAATGCGGCGCACCCTGAAAATGAATATAAAATCACCGTCCGCGCAAGTAAGGACGAATTTAACACCATCTACAATCAGCTGACGGCAGGTACGGCGGTATACGATATGGCGTTTACCAACGCCTACGCGTATAAAATGATTGACGCTAACCTTTTGGAAGATATCTCGTCCGTTTGGGATTCCAAACCCGAAGGCAGCGATAAGACCATACGTCAAATGATGATCGATTCGGAAAATTACGCCGAAGCGTACAAAGGGGATAACGGCGGTTTGTATGCTCTTCCTTGGTACGAATCGGTGCGTAGTTTCGTATACGACCACGAATTGTTTTTACAATACGGCTTGCTCTTTGGACAGGACGGCAATTTGATTACCGACCCCGCGCAACCCTTATCCGTAGGGAAAGACGGCGTTGCGGGTACGTACGACGACGGTCACCCCGAAACGGAAGCGCAATGGGAGCTGATGAGCACCATGGCGACGAATATGCTTGGGTATGCGTTTAACTATTCGGGTAAATTCTCGGGCTATCTCAACGAAATTTTCTTAATGATTCACGCGCAGTACGACAGCGTCGATAAATTCATGCTCAATTACACCTTCGACGGCACGTACGATTTTGGCGACGGCAACGGCGAAACGGAGATTACGCTGGAAAACGGCTACCGCGTTACGGAAATGAAGGGGAAGAAGGTTGCCCTTGAATTTATGGATAAATACCTTGCGTGCAAGGACACCACGTTGGGTATTACGAATAAGTACACCTATCCCAACGCGTCTACGCTCAGCTATTCGCACACCGACGCGCAAAGCGACTTTATCGTATTCACGGCGAGAAACAAAACGGAAAAAATCGGTATGCTCGTCGAAGGCGACTGGTGGGAAAACGAATCGAAAATGGTCTTTAAGGATTTGGCGGAAATCGGCTATACCGACTACGATTTCAGAAAGCACGACTATCGCTTTATGACCCTGCCCCGCTTTAATAACCAAAAGGAAGAAGGGAACGTATACGTCGTACCCGACAACAGCTATTTGGTACTGAAAAAGCAAACGAACGCCACCAAGAGAGATATTTGTAAGGACTTCATGACGTACGCTTTGCAACCCAAGTACGTGCAAAACTTCACGGTAGAAGCAGGCGGCGTTATGCCCTACGACGTGGAATTGACGACGGAGCAAAAGGCTAAGCTTTCCCCGTTCACCAAAAACTTCTTGGAATTGTATCGCGATAGAGAAAACAATAAGTTTATCAATATTCAACAGTTGCAAAACCGTTCTATGACCCAACGCGGCGGCTTAGCTGTCAGCACGTCCAACGGCGAACACTATATCGTTATCAACGGCTTGTACTATTACAGCGCGGCGGATTACCTTTCCAAGTGGACGAATTATTACGCGAAGGACGACTATAAGAACTGGAACACGAATAAAGCGGCGTATCTCGATTATCTTAGCAAGAAGGGCTTAACGCATGGAGAAAATTAACTGGAAGAAAAAATTTAATAGAAAGAACGTCTTCAAAAATATTTTCGTGTACTGTATGCTCTTGTACCCGTTGGCGCAGTTTCTCGTGTTCTACGTGTACATGAACTTTGAAAATATCATGATGGCGTTCAAGGGCATGATGCCCGACGGCTCTACGTACTGGAACGGTTTAGAGAACTTCAAAATCGTACTTACGGGCGTAGATTCGGAGCTTATCCGTATCGCGTTTGCAAACAACCTTTGGATGTTCTTCTTAACGACGATTGTCGGTATGCCGCTGAACATTTTGTTTGGGTATTACCTGTTCAAAAAGAAGTTCGGTTCAACTGCAATCCGTATCGTGTACATGTTACCGTCCATGGTTTCGGGCGTGGTTATGAACCTGTTGTTTATGAAGTTTGTCGAGCTGGGTTTGCCGACCATGTTCAAGCAGTATTTTGGCGTACAGCTGCCCAACTTGATTAGAAACAACGATACGGCGTTTGGCGTACAGGTATTCTATACGCTGTGGCTGGGGTTCAGCTCTTCGCTGATTATCTATTCCAACGCCATGTTCGCCATTGACGAAGGAATTATCGAAGCGGGCAAAATAGACGGAACGAACAACTTGACCGAGCTTATCTTTATCGTCGTGCCGCTGATATTCCCTACGTTGACCACGTATATGGTAACGGGCGTATCGTCGATATTCACTCTTTCGGGTAGTTTGTTCTTATTCTACGGGTTAAACGACGTACCGCACAGCACGTATATGCTCGGGTTCTATTTGTTCCGAATCGCCATGGTAGGGGATTTGACGGCGTACCCGCAGGGCTCGGCAATGTCCATTATCATCACGTTGGTTACCGTACCCATTACGCTGTTTACCCGTTGGGGCTTGAACCGTATCGACCCCATGCGCGATACGCATGCGGATATTTCTTAAAGGGGGTAAACGATTATGAGAAAAAGTGGAAAAGTAAAACAAGCGCAGACCATTTTCATTATTATCGGTCTTATCTTCCTAATTCACGGGCTTTCCTTGATATTGCCGTTCGTGTGGATGATACTCACTTCCTTTAAGAGCCGATTAGACTTCCAAGACAGCTTTTTAGGCTTACCGTCGGTATGGAAATGGGAAAACTACACGCAGATTTTCTCCCTTCTTCGTATTGAAGTTATCAAAAACGGTTCGTTTTATACCTATAACGTATTCGATATGATGGCAAACAGCTTAACGATGGCGCTTACCCGTCCGTTCTTCGGCTTGCTTAGCGTCGTGCTCTGCTCGTACGTCGTGGCAAAATACGATTTTGCGATTCGTAAACTGCTGTTTAATATCAATATCTTCGTTATGGTTATTCCTATCGTGGGTAGCTTGTCCACGACGCTGACGGTATATAAAAACTTGGGGATTTATAACAACCTTTGGCCGTATATCATTTTCCCCGGTGGACCGTTTGGGTTTAACTTCCTGTTGCTGTACGGGGCGTTTAAGGCAATCCCGAATACCTACTCGGAGGCAATCTTTATCGACGGCGGCGGACATTTGACGGTATTTTTACGCATTATTCTGCCCATGATGCTGCCTACGCTGTCCGCGCTCTACGTTTTGTCCTTTATCGGCGCGTGGAACGATTACAGCTCGTCGCTGATTTACTTGCCTAGCGTACCTACGCTTGCGTACGGTTTGTACATATTCCAGTACGACTCGGCAAAATACGGCGCAAGCCTGCCCGAAGTGTTGGCAGGGTTTACCATTTGTTCGATTCCTTCCGTGGCGTTGTACTGCGGTTTCCAAAAGATTATCACAAAATCCTTGGCAATCGGCGGCTTGAAGGAATAATACACTAGTATAACAGTATGGCTTTTATACCGCAAAAAGGGTGGAGCAACCTTTCCGCGGTAAAAATAAAAAAATAAGGAGTAAAAAAATGAGCAAAAAATTAGGCATCACAAAAGTAGCATTGTCCGCGCTTTGCGGCCTTTGCGTAGCTGCGGGCGCACTCGCTCTTACGCCTGCAACGGCGGCTGCGGAAACGACGTATACCAGCGTTGGTACGAAGTATTTCCATACCTACGACGGTACGGTAGAAAGTTTCACGGATAAGCCTTCTACCAACTGGGGGACGGGTTATATAGGCGTTAGAACGGAGCTTACCGTTCCCGAAGGCACTACGGAAGCGAAGGTTTCTTATAACGGGACGATTGACCCTGCCATGAAACAAATTGTTGCATTTGATAACGCGACTAAGAACGTGCAGGAAGCAAAGGCAATCGTTGTAACGTACAAGTCTGTCCAAGACCCCACCAAAATGGTTTCCTTGATTTGTACGGACGACGGCAATTATGGACGTTATACTCTCGCTTTTTCGGACGAATTTGAATTTAACTATGATAGCGACGACTATTTTGCATATTACGCAGGCACGAATATGCAATCGGCGGTTATGGGGTTGAACCCGAATTACAATGGGACGACTCAACCGAAGAAATATTTCGGATTTGGCTTTCCTTCGACTTCAAGGTTACTTAGCCAAGGCGATACGCAAATGTATCTTGACGCAAGCGGTAATATGAAGTTGAATGACAGCACGATTGTAGGGAATATTCTTGACCCCGAATTTTTAAGCGCAAGCGCAGCGTCCTTGGGAAATCACGAATTAGCGTCCCGTTATACGGAAGAATACGCGCAATCGGTACTCAGCGCGTTAATGGACTCTAACTCTTCGGATTCCACGTTTGATAGCAAAGCGATTTGGAGTATTAGCTATTACGGTTTGAAAACGACCAAGGTTGCCTTCTTGTTCCGTCAAATCCAAGGGCTGTGGTTAAAGGCAGACGCAAATGGACAATATGTACATTCTTACCGCGGTGAAAGAGCTTACGTAGAACAAAAAGTAAAAGATATATACGTAGGCGAATCGTATCGTTTTGTCGGGGATTTGGTGGATTTTTGGCACGTTTCTAGCTCGACAGACCAAAACTTTGACGGGTATTACAATACCGATTCCACGGGTACGGGCGGTACTTGGTTTAGATGGCGTCCTTCGACTAGTCAAAATTTGACAGTCAATGTAAGCACGTTAGGTAAGTATTATATTTACGGTGCAGCGCAGAATGACGTTACTGCAAAACCTTGGAATATTTACGGTAAAAGTCAATTACTTGAATTTAACGTAATTGCAAAACCGCAAATTGATTTCAAGGTTGGCGAAAATTCGCTTAGCGGTTATCCCGTTAGCGCTATGAACGGCGATAAGGTAACCATGCCTACGGCAGAAAACACCGCTACGGAAGTATTCGTAGGTTGGGCAAACGGTACGAAATTGTATAAGGCTGGTACGCAAATCACCGTTGACGGCGACGCTACGTATACTGCGAAATATTTGGCGTTCACTACCGAAGACAAGGCAAGCCTTCGTATTGCGGAAAACGGTAACGGCGTAAGATTTACTTCTAAGTTCAACAAGGTGCAGGCGCAAGAATTCTTGGCAATGGACAATTTTGCGTACAGCTTTGGCACGAAGATTACTTCCAACAATTCCACGCAAAGCTTAGACGTTGAAGGGAATAAGGATTTGATTTATGAAAACGGCGATAACTACTGCTTTAATGCGGCTATCGTAAACGTTAAGGATATCAACCTTACGAGAGTTTACCATGCGAAGGCGTACATGACGGTAACGTACAGCGACGGCGCAACGGCAACTATCGAAGCCATTCAAGAAGGAAACGAAGGGCGTTCGTACGCGCAAATCTTGGCTGCGGCGAAGGCAGACGAAACGATCGGCGGACTTTTGAAGGCGGCCGTAGCGGCGGAATACGAAAGAGTATTCGCGTCCAAGACGTTAGTTCCTTCCATTACCATTACGGTAGACGGCGCGGACGTTGACGAAATGACGTTTGCAACCGAGCTGAATGCATACTTCGCAAACAAGACTTGGAAAATCGGTGATACGGTTGACCTTTCGGATATCACGTTTGCAGGCTACACGGTAGGCGGAACGCTTACGGGCGTTATGACGGAAAGGGGCTTGAATATCACTATCGCCCTTACCACCGCTGCATAAGACAAGGAGGAAACGAAAATGAAAAAATACGTAGAACTTGAATGGAAAGTGTTGGTAATGGAAAACGAAGACGTGGTTACCGCGTCGACGGACGAATTAGCGAAAAACGATACCTTAACGCAAGATATCCTTTGGGGCGAAATTTGGCAATAAGCTAAGAAACAGGGGCTGCCGCCTGTAAAATAGGCGGCAGCGGGTTTCCCTTTCATAAAGAGTACGCTCCACTTGCTCCCATTGAAAATGCACGACTTTTACGTGGAGCGTATCTTTATAAATAAAGGATAAGCCATGGATAAAACGGTCATTCTCTCTCACCCGTCATTCTGACGCGTAAGCGGAAGAATCCCGCACCCATCTCACCCGTCATTCTGACGCGTAAGCGGAAGAATCCCATGGATAACAAACGGACTTACGTATCAAGGGATACTTCACTACGCTGAGTATGACGTTTGGCGAGAAACCCGTCCACGTGGCGGTGTAGTAAAAAATAACGAATAAGGAAACAAAAAAAGCACGCCCGTTTGGGCTTAACAACTATATTTAGGAGAAAAAAAGATGAAAGCAAAACAATTACGCCTTGGCTGCGCGGCAGCGGCAATTGCGTGCGTGGCAACCGTAGGCGCAGGAATCGGCTTTGCAAAGACTTCTGCGGACGAATATATTTCGTTTGGCGACCGCTACTTTTACAGCGAACAAGCGGATTTGGTCAGCTACCAAAACAAACCGACTTCCCACTACGCAGGCTACGTAGGGGTACGTACGGAAGTAACGCCGCATTTTGGCGAAGAAAACGTGACGATCGCCTATAAAGGACTCGTGAACGCTACGCAAGAATTTATTCCCGTATTCGACACAAATGCAAGCGCAGTCAGCGCGGCAACGGGCGTTATCGTGACGTATACGGCGGCGTCCGACCCCACGAAACAGTTGTCCTTCGTTGCTACCATGCGTGGGAAGGAATGTTGGATTACCGTTTCTTTGACGGACGATTTGACCTTTAACGACGGTTACGTTTACGTTGGGGACAGTCAACAGGCAACGGTATCGCTCCTTAGCGGAAAATACGATACGCGTGGCTTTAATACTTGGGACGCAGCGATTTCTAATTTCAGTCAAAAATTCGGTTTTTGCTATAATTCCGCTTGGCAATTATGCGTAACGGAAACGGGGGATATGAAATTAAACCCTTCGACGAGTATCGCAAATATTCTTTCCGAAGAATATTTAACGGCGGCATCGGAAAATTTACCCCAAGACTCGCCGTATAAGCAAAGATATACGACGGAGTACGTTACGGAAACCATCAACAAATTGAAAACGGAGTCCATTCTCACGGTAGAATGGGTGGATATACAAGTGCCCACGGTGGCGGTAAACGTGCGTGGGCTCAACGGACAATGGATAGGGGATAACGGCGATAAAACGTTTAACAACGCCAAGCCGTACGCTACGGTAACGACGGATACGCTGTACGTAAACAAGCCGTATAAAACCAGCGATTTGTTCGTTCCGAGAGCCATGAACGTAACGGACGGCGTCGTGCCGTACGTAGCGGGTTTCCTTGACACAACGGAATGGAATAACGGCGGTACGTGGTTTGACACTAGCGTAGAGCACGTAAACCGTACGATTACGTTTACGGGCGAAGACGCTGGTAAGGAATACAAAGTCATTACGCAAACGTATTCCAACGGCATATATACGCCCTGCTATCAAATTTTTACGTTTAAAATTGCGCTGGGTACGCCCAAGATTTCGGCGGTGGAAAACGCGTCTTATCTTATCGGGCAAAAGCACGATTTTGCACAGTATTTTAACGTTTGGCAAATCGGCGAAACGCCCACCTATGCGTACACGGTAGACGGACAGGAAAGCTCCGCGGAATTTATTCCTACCAAGGATACGCACGTTATCGGCTTGACGGTGACGGACGAATACGGCAATACCGCTACCTATTCGTATGAAGTAAAAGCCAAAAATTACAGTATTCCCACGGAAGTCACGGCGGAAGGTATCGTCGGTATGCCCGTCGTATTACCCGTACCGCAGCTGCCGCAAGGCACGGGCTACACCGTAGAAGTTTACAAGGGCGAAACGCTTTTGACAAACAACGTGGCGTACGTGTTTGAAACGGCAGGGGAATACAAGCTGGTTTATACCTTCTCTGCGTTCGGTATGAAAGACAGCGTAAAGGCGGAATGTGCGTATACGCTGAGCTTACGTTTTGCCGAGCCGCAAATCACGGTAGACGGCGAATATGCAGAAAGCTATTACGTAGGCAATACGATTACGTTGCTTTCGGCAACGGCGACGGACGGCAAGACGGATTATCCCGTAGACGGCGGCGTATATCTTGACGGCGTAAAGCAAACGCTTACGGACGGCGCGTTCAAGTTTGCGGAAGCAGGCGAATACGAAGTGGTATACGTTTGCACCTATAACGGCACGCAAAGTGTGCAAACGGTTATTCCCGTTAGCGTTCTTGAAGATGAAGAAAAGCCGCAAATTATCGTCAACGGCGAATACGATACTACGTATCAAAAAGGCTTTACCTTGACGCTTTTGGACGCGTCCGTGGTGGATAATTCGGGCGAAGAGCTTACGTATACGGTAACGGTAGCCTTGAACGGCAACGCGTTGACGGTAGAAGACGAATTCGTTTTAGATAAAGCAGGTACGTACACGGTTACGTATACGGCAACCGACAATGCAGGCAACGAAACGCAAACGCAATTTACCTTTACGGTAAACGAAACGACGGTTGCAGGCTGCAACGGCTGTTCGTCTACTGCCGACACGACGGGTATCGTTTTGGGTGGCTTGTGCGTAATGCTTGGCGCGGCTTGGTTATTAAGGAGAAAAAGAGATGAAAAATAAGAAAAAATTACTCGTCGGTATCTTATCTACGGTATGCGGGGAGCTTTTGTGAGCGGCGCGGCTATGCAGGCGTTCGCGCAGGACGGCGCACCGAATCCTACGCCTGTGAATACCGCTATGTTCACTTCCAACGAAGATTTGGAGATTGAATACGGCGCAATCGACACGTACGGCATGGAAAGCGCGCGCGTAACGGTGAAAAACGTTATGGATAAAGACCGCGTTACGATTGATTACAAAAACTATATACCTACTTCTACGTTATCCAGCGGATTTTTAGAAGTTGGGTTTAATCCCGATACTCTCAATCACATGGATTTCGATTACGTGTTGGTCACCTTGACGGACGCCTTTAACGAAGAGCAGAGCTTGACGTGGGCGGTTGCTCCGCAACCCGACTCCGCAGGCTGGTGGTACGTTTGGACGGCGGCTTGGGTTGCGTACACGGATAACTTAACGCCCGTTTCCAGCGTAAAATATCAATTCAACTCCATGTTGCAGGTTACGGGTACGGAACAACTGATTATGGGGCAGAACAACTCCTTCCTTACGCCGGGTAATCCTAATTATACGGGTAAGTACATGGAAGTGGGCTTTAACCTTGGCAGAAAAACTTCTCATTTCGTGGCGGAAGAAGAAGGAAAGCGTTTGAACACGCTCACCTTCGCCCTGTCGGGTACGGCGGCAACCATCAACAAAAACACGATTGCCGATTTGACGAACGAAGAATATATGACCAAGTCCAACCAAAACTTGGTGGGTACGGATTACGAAGGTATGTATACCGCAGATCGCGCGAAAAACCTGTTCACTTCGGGATATTGCAGCTTGAAAATGACCTACCTTGGTTGTAATAGCGAAAATATCACCTGCAACGTCCGCAGTATCGGCGATCAAAACGCGTACTACGCGGAAGAACATAAGCTTGTCAACGGCTCGCCTGCGTTTGCGGTGGATATGGACACGTACGCGGTGGAAGGCTACGGCTTTGCTATGCCTAAGACGACGATTCTCGATATGCGCGAAGGGGATATTTCCCAAAAAGCCGTGTACACCTTTACCGACAAGCTTGGAAACCAAGTACCCTACGAAGGGAATAAGATTACCTTTCCCGAGGCAGGCACGTATAAAATGGTTTGTTCGGTAACGCTGAAAGACGGAAAAACGTTTAAGACGGAAAACGCCGTTATTTGCTATGAAACTATGCCGAAAACCGAGTTTACGGTGGACGCAGAGCTGAACGGTACGTATAAAACGGGCGATAAAATCGCAGTTCCCGCGGCTACGGCGAAAAGCGCGCTTAGCCCCCGTTTTGGAAACGCGGTGGACGTAACGGCGTATTTACAATGCAACGGCAACACGGTGCAAACGTTTGAAGGCAATTCTAAGCAGTACGCTACCTTGACGCAAGCGGGGGACTACGTGCTGGCTTATCTCGTGCAAAACGCTTACGGCATAGTGGATAGCGTTACGTATTTCTTCACGGTAGAAGAAAGCGTCGGTTTTACGCCTGCGTTCGTGCCCGTCAGCTTTACGAGCGCGAAAGAAAATTACGTTGCCGACGTAACGCTGGAAAATTACGTGAACGATAAGGCGGAAAGCGAACTCTTCCGCGCCGTATATATCAACGGCGAGCAAATTTATCTTGCGCAAGGGGATACCGTCGTATCGGGTAAGCTGTCCTTTAATCAAACGTTAGAAGGTACAAGCGCGAATCTTACCTATAAAGCAGGGTTTAGCAAGGAAGAGCTTGTTTATGAAAAGACGTACGTCGTGCCCGTTATTACCGCAGGCTACGCGGAAGATTATATCGTGGCTTACGATATGGACGGCGTATATACGCGCGAAGGCTTTACTACGCAGGACTCCACCGAAGAAGTTATTTTTAAGGTAGAAAAGGACTTTGGGTTTATGTTGCCGCAAAAGTTATATGCGGACGGCTTGAAGATGGTATTCGACGTAAAGGAAACGTCCAACCTTGCGCGCTTGAACGTTATTTTGCAAGACTATGCCGACCCGAATAAACAAGTGGTATTCGGCTTAGAAAAAGCAGATACGGCAACGTCGCTGTTGTACGTCAACGGCGTATACGAAGCAACCGTTACGGGCTCTATGCTCAACGATCAGAGCTTTTTCAACTGGACGTACGACGCGAAGAATGCTTGCCTTGTCGATTCACTTGGCAACAATATGACTAAGAGAATTTCGTTGTGGGCAGACGGTAACGCCTTTACGGGTTTTGCAGACGGACTTTGCGTTTTGAAATTCGAGCTTAGCGGCGTAAAAGCGGAAAGCGCGCTAGCGATTAAGAGCGTGAATAATCAATCCTTCTTCACCATAGGAACGGGCGAAAGCAGACAAAAGCTCGTGGATATTTACGCGCCCGTTATCCAAACGGAATACGATTTTGTAAGCAAGGGCTTATTGCTTGGGCAAATCATTACCATTCCCGCAGCGAAGGCGTACGACGTGCTCAGCGCGAATACGAGTATTTCCGTTAGCGTGACCAAGCCCGACGGTGAATACGTATACGAAAACGCGTCTACGGAAAAAGCGTTGTCCTTTGCGGCGGATACTTTGGGCGTATGGACGGTAATCTATACCGCAAGCGACGGTCACCGCGTCTTTAAGAGCGAGCTGCGCTACGATATCGATATTGAAGATACGGATGCGCCGAAAATTTACGTCAACGGGAACTTACCCAAGACCTTAAAGCTGGGCACGACGTTGCAATTCCCTACGGCAAACGTTTTCGATAACGCGACGCTCAATTGTGCATATCACGTAATCGTTATTGCGCCCGATAGTTTCCGTCGCGCGGCGAAGGACAATAAGTATACCTTCAACGAAAAGGGTAAGTATACGGTGCAGTATTACGCTGTGGACGATTACTACAATATG
>JAGAIW010000062.1 GCA_017626305.1 Clostridia bacterium | reverse complement strand
TCCTTTGGGGAGAGAGTTGCAATGAATTGGGGGGGCAGGTTTTTTACAGAAAAAAGCGGGATTCTTGATTGAAAATAGGGCTAAAACGAGAAATTCAACCAACGGTAAAGTAAATTCAACCGAGCGTTGAGAAAAAACGCTATCCTTTTTCGGGTTTTTGTTGTATAATAGTCTTACAAAACAAATCAATTCAATTCTTTGGAGGTTTACACAATGGAAAACGAATCAATCGGTTCTAAAATTCAAGTCTTGCGCAAGGCAAGGGGAATCACGCAGGCGGATTTAGGCGCGTATCTAAATATATCCTATCAAGCCGTTTCTAAATGGGAACGGGACGAATCCTGCCCTGATTTCGCTACGCTTTCCCGTATCGCGCAATTTTTCAACGTACCTATCACGTACTTTGAAGATAACCACGCCGAAACGGCGGCAACGGCGGTAAAACCCATGGAAACGGACGGCGAAAACGGGAAATTGCTTGGCGTTTGTAAAGATTGCGGCTCGGTGGTATACGAAGGCGACGAAGGCTTGACGACACCCGTGCTCGTATGTAAAGAATGTGTAGAAAGAAGAAAACGCTTGGCGGCGGCGAAGGAAGCCGCGGCAAAACGCGAAAAGGAAAAACAGGCGCAAGAAGCGCGCTATAAAGCGGCGGCGGAGAAAGAACGCATTTCGCGTAGACGCGGCTACGGCTTTATTCTCGGCGGCGTTTTGGCGGGCATTTGCGTAATCCTTGGCTGTACGTGCTTTGGACAGCCCGACGGCGTTTCGGCGTTTTTCGGTTGGCTGATTTTGGGCTTGTTCTCCTTTACTTGGGGCAGTCAAATGTTTTGGGACGGCTTTGTGTTTGAAACGACGACGTTCGGCGGTAAGATAATCGGTACGCCCGGGGTTATCTTCGAGTTTTCTTTGGACGGCTTTATTTTCTTGATTGCCATGAAGATACTCTTTGCGGTCATTCGTTTCCTGTTTTATATTCTTTCGCTGTTATTTTTCGTGGTGGTTGCATACCTGCTTTCGCCCTTCACCTTTATTCCTGCGCTTATCCGCGTAAACTCGGGTGATTTCGAGTAATTTTTACGTATGAAAAAACCGCTTTTCCAAGCCTTGGAAAAGCGGTTTTTTATTTGTCGTTTGCTTATTTATTGTACGTAGCTTTGACGATACCGATACGCGTATACTTGGGTGCGCCGATTGCCTTAATGGCGTCGTAATAAATATCCAGCAGTAATTGCAAGCGTTCAAAAGTGATATATTCGTTGGGTTGGTGAATGGTCACTTCGTCCCCGTGCATTTCAGGGCCGAACGCTACGCCGCAGCGCAAAGCGCGCGCATACGTACCGCCGCCGATAGCAATAGGCTCTTCTTGGCTGCCCGTCGCTTGATTATATACCTTGGAAAGGGTGGTGATAAGTTCGCCGTTTTTGTCGTTGTACAGGGGCGGTTGATATCTATCCACGCGGTAATTTACGCCTGCCGCGTCCAAACGTTCGGTAACGGACGCCATGCCAAAGGTAGCAGGGCAACGCACGTCTACCGCTACCTTCAATACGCCGTTTTCAAACGTCGCTACGTCGGGGGACATGGTCAAAACGCCCGTTTCGTCTTGTAACTGTTTTAAGTTGGCGCTATCGTTGAAAAGGACGTCGTAAGCGTTTTGGCAATCTTCATTTTGGGCGGCGAAGAATTTAAGCATAGCCTGGAAAGCGTTTGCGCCTGCTTGGGGGGTAGAGCCGTGTGCCGATTTGCCGCGCGCGCGGAGCGTGTTGGGGCTATTGTCGTACGAAAGGGTAGTACCGTCAACGGGGTTTTGATAATCGACAAGCGATTCGGACGCTTTACGGGTGATGACGGCAAAGGCTTCGTCGCATACCATATTCACCGCGTTGCCTGCTTTGATTTGCGTAAACGGCGCGTTTTCAATGGGAAATTCCGCCGTGAAATGAATGATACCTTTTTCCGCGTAGATAACGGGGAAGTCGGCGTCGGGGGTAAATCCTTCGTCGGGCATTTTGGCTACTTTGTTATAATAATCGATACACGCCCAACCGTTTTCTTCGTTACAACCGACGATCAGTTTAATGGTGCGACGGGGCGTAAACCCTTCGTCTTTGAGCGCTTTTAAGGCGTACAAGCAAGCCATGGCGGGACCTTTATCGTCCATTGCGCCGCGCCCCCAAATCTTTTTGCCCGTTACGCCGCCCGCGCTGACGTCTTCGTTAATCACGCCGCCAAAGGGGGGATAGTTCCAACCGCTGCCGGCAGGGACGACGTCTAAGTGCGCCAAAACGGCGAAATCTTCGCCTTTACCGTAGACGACTTCGCCCACGTAGTTGTCGTAATTATGCGTTTCAAAGCCCATGCTTTGGGCAAGGGAAAGGAAGTATTGCAAGCAATCCGCCGTTTCTTTGCCGAAGGGGTATTCCCCGTCCGCAGGCTTTAAGGAAGAGTCGAAACGAATGATCTCGGCGGTGGAGCTCACTAACGCGTCGAAATAAGATTTGGTGTTATTTTTCATGTTTTGTCACCGTCCTTGTTATAGGGTTACTATTATTATACACTTTTTTTGGGCTTTGGTAAAGAAAATAAAGGGGAAAGGTGAAAAAATAATTATTTTTTCGGGCGTAGTTTTGACATTTGTATAAAAGTATGCTACAATAATAAATGAATATACGCAAAAAAACGTGACTGGGAGTATATTATGGGTGAACACGACGGACACAGACAACGGCTCATGAATAAGCTTGGCGTCAAACAGCTTTGCGATCATGAATATTTGGAAATCTTGTTATACACCGCTTTGCCGCGGCGGAATACCAACGATTTAGCGCACCGCCTTATGGCAAACTTTGGTGGACTCATGGGCGTGCTTTCGGCGTCCAAGGAAAAGCTGGAACAAATAGAAGGCATAGGCAAAAACGCCGCCGCGCATATCTTTTGCGTGGGCGAAGTCGTACGCGCTTGCGTGAATAACGAAGTGGCGGTACTCCCCAAACGGTTTGAAAACGAGCGGTTTCTTTCTTACGTAAAACAGGAATACGTAGACGTGAGCAGCGAGCTTTTGGATATTTACTTTATCGACGCCGAAGGAAATATTTATAAACGCAAGACGTTGGCGGAAGGCTCTGCCTTTACCGTATCGCTGGGCGGCGCGGAATTTGCGCAGACGTGTATCAACGAGCACACTTCGGGTATCGTGCTAGTGCATACGCACCCGTCGGGGAATGCCGCACCGTCCGTTACCGACGACGAAACGACGGGGAAATGTCAGCAGCTTTGCGCCTTGAACGGCGTGCTTTTATGTGACCACGTCATTTATGGGAAGAACGGTATATACAGTTACTATTTAAGCGGTAGACTTGCGACGATTACAGGGCGCAATAAAAAGGAAATGCATGAATAAGAAACGGGACGAAAATAAGCTCCGCGCGTACTTTCTCAAATTATTTGGGAAATGGAACGTCCGCGACGAAAAGCAATTTGAGCATTTTGCAAAATGGCTGATTTACGTTTGCTATATCGTCATGGAAGCGTTTATTATTTTGGAGCATATTTATTATTTTGACGAGCGCGGCGGTTGGTCGACGTTTATCGTGCTGATTGTCGTCGGGGGAATATTGCTTTTATCCGAAGCCTTGAAACTGTTCGTCGTTCAAGAAAAAGGCAAGCCCGTGTTTTACGTAGTCGCCGTAGTAGCGGCGGTGTGTTGTATGTTTGCCACAAGCGGCGTATATCCCGTCGTTATCTTCATGTTAGCGCTTACCGAAATGTATTTGCGGACGTGGCGGCTGCGGACGGCGTTATCGCTGTTTATCACGGCGGCAATACTCTATCTCGGCGGACAAATGCTGCAAATATTCGTCTATTATCCCGACCGTTTTTCTTGGTATCAGGTATTTAGTCAATCGCTTGTCGGTATGTTCGCGCTTGCCGTACATTTTGTCGGCGCGCAAATCGCTATGGCGTTTTATCGGCAATATTTAAAGCTCAATCAAACGTTAAAGCAGCTTGATGAAAGTAAAAAGGAGTTGGAAAAGGCGTACGCCGTCGTGGCGGAAGTTACCGCCTTAGAAGAACGGCAGCGTATCGCTAAGGAAATCCACGATACGGCGGGACATTCGATTACCACGGTTATCATGCAAACAGAGTCCGCAAAGCGTATGATAGAGAACAATCCCGCCGAAGCAAAAAGCAAAATCGTCGCGGCAAATTTACAGGCAAGGCACGCTTTGGAAGAGTTGCGCGATAGCGTGCATTTGCTTTCGGGCGTCAAGGAAAATCAAACGCTAAAAATTGCGTTGGAAAATATCATACACGAATCGACGGACGGCACGGGAATCACCATTCGTTCGCATATTGAAGAAATGGACGTTTCACAGGCAAAATTCCGTTTTCTTTGCAATACGTTAAAGGAAGGGATATCCAACGGACTTCGGCACGGCAACGCGACGGCGTTTTGGTTTGAATGTAGGAAACAGGACAACAAAATATACTTTTTACTCTCGGATAACGGCACGGGTGTGAAAGCGGAAACGCTGCAAGTAGGGTTTGGGCTTTCGTCTATGCGCGAAAGAGCGCTTTCCTTGGGCGGAGCGTTGACGTTTTCGTCTGAAAAGGGCGAAGGGTTCGAGCTTACGCTGACGTTGCCGACGGACGGGGAAAATTAAGGAGAAACGGCTATGACGGAAAGGATTAAGGTACTTATTGCAGACGACCAGTTAGACTTGGCACAAGAGCTGAAAAACGTGTTGGAAACGGACGAGCGCATACAGGTGGTCGGCTTGGCGGCGGACGGATTTCAAGCGCTGGAACAAATGCCGACGGTGCACGCCGACGTCGTGCTGATGGATATTCGTATGCCGAACATGAACGGCGTGGTGGCGACGAGTCGTATTAAAGCGGAATATCCGCAGGTCAAAGTGGTTATACTTACGACGTTTGACGACAGCGATTATATTCTCAACGCGATTAACAACGGCGCAAGCGGATATCTATTGAAGGATATTTCGGGTACGGCGCTTATCGACGCGGTGAAAGACGCCTATAACGGCGATACCATTTTACCTGCCAAAATCGCCCGAAAAATCACTTCGGCGGCGAAGTTTGTGGCGGCGGATAGGGAAATTCGTTTAAGCCGTGCGTTTGCCATGTCGGATAGAGAAGTGGAGATTGCGCTGATGATGTACGAAGGATTTACCAACCGTCAAATTTCGTCCGCCTTAAAGCTTTCCGAAGGTACGACGAGAAACTACGTTTCGGCAATCTACGAAAAGACGAAGACGGAAAATCGCAACGAAGCGGTTTTGGCAATTAAAGAAGTGCTGAATAAAACGGAATAATGATGCGTACGGTTATATTTGATTTAGATGGAACGCTTTTGGATACGTTGGACGATATCACCAACGCCGTCAATTACACAATGCAAAAATACGCTTTGCCGACAAGGACGAGAGAAGAAGTGCGTTCGTTTGTCGGCAACGGCGCGAAAAAACTGGTGCAGCGTGCGTCGGGCAGCGAAGATAAAGACGGGAAACTGCTTACCGCCTTTCAAGCATATTATAAAGAATACGCCGCCGAATGTACTTGTCCGTACGACGGGATAAAGGATTTGTTGGAAGAGCTCCAAAAAAGGAATATTTGCGTGGGCGTCCTGTCGAATAAGCCCGATATTCCCACGAAAGCGCTCATCAAAGGGTATTTTGGGGATTTGGTGAAAATGGCGCAGGGGGCTGACCCTGCAAACGGCGTTTTGGAAAAGCCTTGTCCAAACGGCTTGTTTGCCTTAATGGCGCGCTTGGGCGCGGAGAAGGAGAAAACGGTGTTCGTCGGGGATTCCGAAGTGGATATACAAACGGCAAAAAATGCAGGTATACCCTGTATTTCCGTTACTTGGGGATTTAAGGACAGAGCGTTTTTACAGGCGCACGGCGCGAATGTTTACGCGCAAACGCCTATGGATATCATTAAATTGTTGGAAGAAGAAATATGGCATTAAAAATCGGGAATACGCCCATAAAGGAACTGACTAACGCCAAGACGGCGTTTGGTTTTTCGGGCAACGTATATGCAAAAATAGAAAGCGCAAACGCAGGCGGCTCAATTAAAGACAGAGTGGCTTTGGAAATGATTATGCAGGCGCAAGCAAGCGGTAAGCTGCGTAAGGGCGGCACGGTTGTCGAAGGGACTTCGGGAAATACGGGGATCGGGCTTGCGTACGTTGCCAAAGAGCTGGGCTATCATGCGATAATCGTCATGCCCGACACCATGTCCGTGGAACGGCAGGAAATGATTAAAAACTACGGCGGAGAAGTCGTGCTTACCGACGGAAAGCTGGGTATGACGGGCGCGGTGCAAAAAGCGGAAGAGCTCGTTTCGTCAAGGGAAAACTGTATGCTTGCGGGGCAGTTTGACAATCCTGCAAACCCTGCGGCGCATGAAAAGACGACGGGCCCTGAAATTTGGCGGGATATGGCAGGTCAGGTGGACGTATTCGTGGCGTGCGTGGGTACGGGCGGTACGCTTACGGGCGTGGGGAACTATCTCAAAACGCAAAACCCCAACGTGAAAATCGTGGCGGTAGAGCCGTCTGCGTCGCCCCTGCTTTCAGGCGGTGTTGCGGGAAAACACGGTATTCAAGGTATCGGCGCAAATTTTATCCCCAGCGTTTTGGATAGAACGGTCTACGACGAAGTGCTTTGCGTATCGGATGAACAGGCTTTTGCTATGACCAAATGGCTGTATCAAAAAGAAAGGGTGTTTGTCGGTATCTCTTCGGGGGCGGCGGCATACGCGGCGTTTGAAATTGCCAAACGCGCCGAATACGCGGGGAAAAATATCGTGACGGTATTCCCCGACGGCGGCGATAGATATGTATCTTTGGGATTATATGAATAACAAAACCCCCAAGCTGTGGCTATCCACCGCTTGGGGGGTTATACGAAAGCCGCCTTTTTATAAGGCGGCTTATTTATTCTACTTCTATATGCTCCGAACGAAAGATATCGTCGTCTAAAAATTCGGTAAGGGACATGTGAAAACCTTTTGCAAGCATCATGACGGTGCTTAGCGTTACCGTTTTGTTTCGCCCGTTCATAATACATTGCATGCTCCCATGCTGTATTCCCGATTCTTGCTCTAAACGGTATTGCGAGATACCTTTTTCTTGCAATAATAGAGAAATATGCTTTGCAACTGCGTCGTTGACAGTCAAAGTTACCAGTCTCCTTTAAGAAGTTTTAACTCCGTAGGTTTACCTACATATATATTATAACAAGAAAAAATATAAATATACGAAGGTATACCTACAAAACAAAAAAAAGCCGATATTTAATATTAAAGGAAAAGAATTTTAATAAAAAAGTCTCCCTTTGATTAAAGGAGACTTTTTTTGTATAGTAAAACCACGCCATAGTGGCGTGGTTCGGTAAAGGTTTACCGATGAGTAATAGACAAAGAAACTCCGATTTTGTATAATAGAGTTGTGACCTGGCAGTTACAACAAAAAAACAAAATCGGAGGACAATTA
>JAGAIW010000061.1 GCA_017626305.1 Clostridia bacterium | reverse complement strand
TCTTCTCCCCCTTCGCCGCGGAACACAATCTCATAAGCTTTCGTTTGCGCAGATACTGCCCAAATATGCGTACCTGCTGCGGGGAATACGGAAACGTCTATCCCCTCACTCCAACTTGAAAAAGCATAACCTTCGGGAATACGGTACGCCGCCGAAAGCTCTGTTTCAGACAAAGCTTCACCCGCAACACTCCCTATCATACCCGCGAGGATATTATCTGCATAAATTTGAATAAACGCGTACCTGCCCCCATCATAAACGGCACAACCGTCTATTTCAGGGCAATTTCCTTCGGCAAAAACCGTCAGTCCGCTAATCCCTTTTAACGCATCGTCCTGCACGTCGCCGCCAACGAAAAGATACTGCAAATTTTTTGGAACGACCGAAGCTTGCAAATCAATGTTACTTGCACCAAACGCATAACCGAAATGGGTATACGTTTCCGCCCTGGCTCTGCCAAGGAACGGCAGACGGGCCGCCTGTAACTGAGGCAAATTGCCAAATGCGTTATAGCCTATCGTTTGCACGCTATCGGGCAGATAGACGACGAATACGTTTTCCGCGCCGGCAAACGCATTGATGCCTACGTAAGTAAGCTCTTGCGCTTTTTGAAGATCTACGCTCTCCAAAGCCGCGCAGCCGTTAAACGCATAATCTCCGATTCTCTCCAAAGAACATTCCTCTGCCAGAGTAAACCGAATTAGCGACGTATTTTGCGCGAATGCAGATTCACCGATCTCACGCAAGCTCTGCGCAAAATGAATATTCCGCAAAGAACCACAACCGTAAAATGCCGAAGCCCCTATCTCTTGCACAGTGGGAATACTAATTTGCGTCAAAGAAGCACAGTTGTAAAACGCCTTTTCGCCAACGACGGTTACGTCGGGAGCATACACGTTTTCTATATATTTATTCTGCGCAAACGCAGAACCTTCAATAATCCCGATGGGATAGTCCGCCGTCAAGGAAACCGTTCTTGCCTCCCCGTCATAAGAGAGTACGGTATATACGCCGTCCAACAAAACAAGCTCTAACCCGTCCTGCACTTTGACCGTTCCCACGCTTGAAACCGTGTTCAAATCAGCATTGTTATTCCAACCGCTTGTAAATCCGCTGCTATCGCCTTGCAAATACAAAACGCCCGTTGCGCCGTTAAAGGAATATTTTTCCACCGTCCGCACTGATTCGGGGAAATATACGTAAGCAAACTTAGAGGCAAATGCGTATTCTCGAACGGTCGTTACCGTAGACGGAAGCGCAATTTTCTTTAAGGTAGCATGGTTTTGAAAGGCTTTTGCGGCAATCTCCGTCACGGTATATTTTTCATCGCCTATCGTCAAAAATTCAGGTAAAAAAATTCGTTCACCGCGACCATGGTAGCCTTTAATTATAATTGTTCCGTCTTTTTTGAAAGTATAATTAAGTGCGTTCGGATTTTGTTCTACACCGTTTTTTAAATCGTCTGAATCGACCGTTTGCCACTTTGCATATACGGTAGAACCGATGGGAATTACGTCTTTATAATAGGTCAATGGACGGGTATACCCTGCGTCCAAATACCAGCCGCCAAATTCCTTTCCTTCGGGCATATCCGTCACCGCAGGGAAAGGGTAATCTTGCAAGGCAACTCCGTCGTTTACCAATCGGGTTTCCGTTTTACCCGTTCCGTAGTCAAAGGTAACTTCACCTTTTTGACCAAACAAAAACTCATAAATATCCAACCCGCCGTAACCGAACTTATAATCCTTACCAAAATCCCCTTGGTCAATTGCAGAAGCAAACAGAGCCTGCTCAACTTCATCCACGGTAGACTGGGGATAAAGCGAACGGTACAAAGCCACCGCCGACGTTACAATCGGCGTAGCCAAGGAAGTACCGTTTCCGTAACGATAACTGCCGTCCATCGTCGTCGTATAAAACCCGCCGGGGGCGCAAATTTGTACGTTTTTATCGCCGAACGTAGAATAAGACGCCAAAGCGTATTCCGTCGCAGACGACGAATAATTCAAAAGGTTTGTAAACGCCCCAACGCCGACAACGCTAGCGTCAGCAGACGGATAATGCAGGTCGCTTTTTGAAACGTTACCCGCCGCAGATACGATTACTGCACCGCTTTTACGGATCTTTCTCAAAACAGACGAATAAGGATTGCTCGTCAAGAAATTTCCAAGCGACATATTTACAACGTCGGCGTTCAGCGTTGCAACATATTCCATTGCTTCCAGCATTTCATAGCCGTCGTACCCGCCTTCAGACGTAGGTGTAACCTTGACAAAAATCAGCTCAACGTCTTCCGCAAGCCCTGCAATCCCAACAGCGTTATCGCCTACAGCAAAAATTTGACCGCATACCTGGGTACCATGTCCGTCTACAATTTCGCTATCGGATAAGATTTCATACCCCGCTTCCGCAACGATTTTTTTCATCGTTACGTTATAGCTCAACGGACTAAACCGAATCGAGCCGTCTTTCGCAAGAAAATCTTCATGATCGTACTTAACGCCGCTGTCAATGACAACAACGCGTGAGCGGTGCGCTTCCGTTGCACCTTT
>JAGAIW010000060.1 GCA_017626305.1 Clostridia bacterium | reverse complement strand
TAGCTTACCGTCACTACGTATTCGATATACGTTTGGTTGCCTGCTGCGTCAGCCGCAACGATAATAAACTTATATTCCCCGACATACTTAAACGTGAAGCTATACTCCGTATACTTCCAATAAGACTTATCGTCTGCCGTGCTGGGAGTGTCCAAGCCTTCTTCTACAAATACGCGGTCATACCCGAATACCGTCAATACGTCGAAGGGATTACGAACCATTCTATATACCGAAATTTCATAGAAGGACGAGGAATCGTCGCTGATTTCTACCTCGGGCAACACCACTACGTCCCCAACCTTCGCCGTTGCAGACCATTCGCCCTTGATAGACAATTTAGGCGCTCTTTGGTCGAAGATATTTACCGCATACGTAGACACGCCCTCTTCACCTGCCCAATCCGTCGATTTATACGTTACTTGATACTGACCGTATTCAACCAACTTGATGGTGTAATCGATGTTTGCAGGAACGTTTTGAAGCTCTACGCCGTTTACGTCCTTCACAACCTTACCGCTGGGCGAGGTTACCGTTACGCTGCAATCTACGTTGGGATCGATTACGTCGCTGGCAAGCGCAGATGTTACAACGTATTCGCTATTTACGTTATACAAGCCGCCGTAATTGCCCGTAATTGCAACTCTGGGCGAAGCTGCGTCTCTTGCGCGAGCACCGATAACGTGGTTATCGATTTGCTCAATGATATATTTTTCACCAGCCTCTACGCCGAACGTTTCCGAGCTCATGTAAATCTTGCCCGAAGGGAAGCCGTTGAAGGCTTGACCGTTGTCGTCCGTCTTCACGTTTACGCCAAGCGAGTCTACGTAGAATTTACCTACTTTATAGGAGAAGGTAATCTCGTTAAGCGCCCTACCGCTTTCGTCGATGGTTAAGTTGAAGCCTTTGGTAATTTCTCTATTCGTATCGCCAAACTTAACGAGGAGCGTTCCTCTTTCATTGTGTTCAACGTACATCGTAACGGCAATGCTGCTATCCTCATAGTCCGTGAAGGTAACCTTCATTCCGTCGAAGGTGCTTTCGCCTTGGATACCTTTCGTCTTGACAGATGCCCCGTCCGCCGCAAGCGCGTTTGCAAAGAGCCAGCTAAAGCTGCCGTCTACCGTAGAGGTCATCGTCAAACCGTTTTTATCTCTCACAATGTCCACGCCTTCGCTGATAAACATTTTTTCAATTTCAACGCCGCGCGCCGCTTCCGTCTTGGGCGTTACTACGCCGATTTCAATGGGCGCGGATGCGCTTTCGCAAACAAACCTCAAACCGATGTTTCCGTTTGCGTCCGCAACGGGCGTATATGCTTCGCCTGCTTTGTACGCCTTCGTGCCGTTTGCATCCGTTACTTCAAGCTCCGCAAGCTTTTCAACCTTCGTACCCGAAGAATAATCGTATGCGTTGACGGTGGGAACAACGTATTCCATACCCGAGATGAGGTATCTAGGGAATACGGGCAAATCGATAAAGACGGGCTTATCACCCAACGCAACCGTAATTTCGTAGGTGTCTTCCACGGTGATACCCGAATAGTCCTTCGCTTGATAGGTAATCGTCCAAGCACCG
>JAGAIW010000059.1 GCA_017626305.1 Clostridia bacterium | reverse complement strand
TTGCTCGGATGGGGTAAAAAGGTTGAGATTTTCGGGTGAAATCTTTGAATGCGGCGGGGATTGCGTATTTGAAAAAGCAGAAATTTCAGTACAAGCAAATGCTCTTGCGTATATCATAAAAAAGATAGACCTATAAAGTGCGATAGATATAATTGCCTATAAAGGAGAGGGCATGTATGCGATGAACGCTGTCATCGGGCGTTCGGATAGCGGTATGGTTATAAGCAAAACGCTCAATAAAAAACACCTTGGCGGCGCGCAAAAAAGCGTGTAGACGTCAAGGTGTTTTTTTGTATAATGATGGTCGCCGCATCGGGCAATCCGTTGTATCGTAGATTAGTTGATTTTAGGATTTTTTCGGTACTCGCTTGGAGTAATTCCAAATTTTTTCTTGAATATTTTATTGAATTGGGAAAGGGTGGCATAGCCGATGGACATAGCCACGTCAATGATTTTTAGGCGAGTGTTCCGCAGAAGGTCTTTTGCGTAATTCAGTTTATAATCAAGCAAATACTGATGCGGAGTCGTATTAAAATATTTATTAAAAAGGCGGTTGAGCTGCATTCTGGAATAATTGAGTTTTTCGCAAAGATCCTTCACGGTGTAGGTATGGAAATTCGGTTGCGCCATTACATTGGACAATGCAGAAAAGAAGGGGCTTTTTTCATGATTTACGGTGTAGGGGATTTTTAAAACGTCCGCAAAGATTTGTTGCATGAGAAGTAAGAATATAGGGGAAAGCATATCGCTACGCGTTTCGGTGGGATAAGCAAGCGGCGAGATTTTTAATAGCATATTCTCAATTTTAAAAATCAAGTCCTCGGGAAGGGGGAAGCAATATTTGTCCTCATACAGCGGTTTTGTTACGTTGGCAGGAAATTGATTTAAGAAATTTTTAATAAATTCTTCGCGTACCGAAATGTTGATATAACGAATATTTTGGGAATTGGGACATTCAAAATAATGACAATCGCCCGTTTTCGCAATAAATAAGGATTTTTCAGGTACAAACTCCTCTTTGCCGTTGATGAAATGTTTTACGTTTCCATTCGTGAGAATTGTAAAATCCCAAAAATCGAGATGTCTGTGCGGTATCGTGAAGGCATACGCATTGATATCATACTTGAAAATGATAGAATCACATATCTCAAGATCCCGTACGGTTAATGGATCGTTAAAAGAAAAATCGTGCAAAGGCCACTCCTTTTCGCCTTTTAGGCTCGATAATAGATTTATGCGCTTTTATAATAATCTTTTTTAAAGTCTCTGTCAAGAAGGGTTAAGCGGACATGTTACAAAAAACACTATATAGGTTACATTTGTATTTAATACAATAAGTTAGATTTGTTTTTCTTTAACAATGAATGTTACAAAATCCAATAAAAAAGTTGCATTTGTATATAGATATTGACAGGGATTTACGCGATAATAAAAGTAGCAAGATGGGGATAGTTTATTTTTTGGGTTTTAAGCAGGCGAAAATTGAGGGGCATATTTATAAATATGCGCAATCAAAAAGCATTTTTTTCCTTGAGTAAAAAAAATGTTAAAAAAGTTCAAAAAAAATAATCATAGCAAAAAAAATGATTGTATGACAATCAAGGAGGATAATATGAATAAGACAAATTGGAAGAAAGCGTTACTTGCTTTTACGATGGCGGCAACGACGATGTTATCGGCTGTTGGTTGCGGCGCACGTGGTACGGGTGGCGCAGGTGGGGCGGACAATGTGGATATCGATACTACCAAATCCCAACTCTACCTCAAATATTACAACGGCGGCGTAAATCGTGTATGGATTGACGACGTTATTTCGCAGTTTGAAAGGGATTATGCGGACGTGGAATTTGAAACGGGCAAAAAGGGTGTCCAAATTATTAAAGACTTTGATAAATCGGGTATTAGCGTAAGCGCGATTGAAAAGAATCCCAACCAAGTATTTATGCTTGTAGGCGTAGAATATTATGACTATGCCTCTAACGGCGTTATGATGGACATTTCCGACGTTGTACAAAAAGGCGCGGCTTTGTCGCCCAACCAAAAGGAAGAGGCAACGATTGAGACCAAGCTTCGTGAATCGCAAAAAAGCTTTTATCAGCTTGACCGCGGCGACGGTAAAAAATATTACGCATTGCCCTTCTTTGAAAGCTTTATGAATTTGATTTATAACGTGAGCGTATTTGAAGACAAGAAGTTGTACTTTGCGCAGGGCAAGGACGGAGAAACGGAAACGTGGTCGGATGAGGATTTGAAATCAAGTAAGGTAGAAGACTTGTTTGTGAAAAGAGCAACTGCGCCTAGATCGCTTGGCCCTGACGGTAAAACGGGAGAAATTGACGGCGTAAATTACAGCGCGGACGACGGTTTGCCTGCTACCTATAAGGATTTCCAAGCATTGTTGACTTGTATGGTAAGAAGAAACGTAATTCCCTTTATTTGGAACGCTACGTCTACGGACTACTTGACGGGGCTTGCCAACGAAGCTTGGGTAAACAACGAAGGCGCTGAACAATTCATGTTAAATATGAGCTTTGAGGGGACGGCTGACAATTTGGTTGCCCTCGACGATAAGGGCAACGTACAGTACAACGAAGACGGTTCGGTTAAGATGCGCGACGCAACGGAAATTACGCCGAGCAACGCCTATGAATTGCATGCGCAAAAGGGTAAGCTGGACGCGATTGAATTTGTCAAGATGATGATGGGCTCTAGCGATTATCGATACGGAGAATCCTTTAAGATGGACTTCCGCGCAACGCAGAGATATTTCTTGAACGGCAACGTAGACGGGCTTACCGACGGTAAGGATATCGCGATGATGGTAGAGGGTACTTGGTGGAATAGTGAGGCGAGATCGGACTACGCTTCGGAAGAAGATAGACACTCGGAAGACCGTAAATTTGCAATTCTGCCTTTGCCCAAATCGGATATTTCCAAGGTAGGGGAAAAGAACACGAAGGTTTCCGAAAGACAGACGTTAATTTTCATCAATAATTTCTGCGCGGACTACGCTGTACCTATTGCAAAGGAATTTGTAAGCTATTTGCATTCTGACAGAGTGATGAACGTATTTTCCAAGGATACCGATATGCTTCGCGCATTGAATTACGAATTGACGGAAGATACGATTCAGGGCATGAGTTATTTTGGACGCAGCGCATACGAATTTGCAACCTCCGCAAACACGGACGTTATTGAATGGTTGCCTACCTCCAACACCACCAAAAAGAACGGTACGTTGTTGGATTGGGCTAGTTATGGCTTCTCTACAACTGCTGGCGGTAAAAATCCTTACTTGTACTATTTTGAAGAAAGCAATGCAAAGGTTTCGCCTGCGACGTATTTTAAAGACATTTACAACAACTATAAAAACAGCTGGAAAATTTCTTAATTCGATTTCAAATAAGCGGAAAAATATTTATTTTCCGTGATAAGGAGATAATATGGCAAGTGGAAAATCGATGAGCAAAAATAAACGAAGCGGACAGATATTTTTCTGGACGATGGTTATTTTACCGCTTGTTCAATTTTGTATTTTTTACGTCGGGGTGAATTTCAACAGCATTATCCTCGCTTTTAAGTCTTATGAAAATCACACGGGTGTGATTGTACAGGATTGGGTAGGTTTTGAAAATTTTCAAACCATTCTTCACGATTGGAATACGAGCTTGTTGTTAAAAACGGCGGTGAAAAATACATTTAAGTATTTGGCGATAGATATTCTTATCATAATGCCCGCTACAATGCTTTTTGCATACTACATCTATAAAAATTTTGCATTGAGCAATCTTTTTAAGGTGCTTATCTTTGCGCCTAGTATTATTTGCATTATGGTTTTGGTTATCTTCTTTAAAGGCTTTATGGAAGACGCTGTATCGCAGGTTATTTATAAAACGACGGGGACGTATATCGAAAGTATGTTCTTAAAACGTAAGTATGCGTTTTATCCTTTAACGATTTTTTATATTATGTTTGGATTTTCGGGAAATATCTTGATATACCTCAACGCAATATCCAACATTTCCACGTCCATGTTAGAGGCGGCTACAATCGACGGCGCGTCGGAATTTAAAATATTCATACAAATCGTATTGCCGTCTATTTATAAAACCTGTGTATCCTTGTTGGTTATTTCCGTTTCAGCCATTGGCTCAAATCAGGCGTATTTGCATTCATTTTACGGGAGCAGCAACGCACCCGAATATGCAAGGACGCTGGGTTATCATTTGTTTGATTTGGTGGCGACGAGCGGCGTTGACGGGGACAATCCTACACAGTATCCTATCGCTTCGGCTTACGGGCTTGTGATTACGTTTATTGTTGCGCCCGTGACGCTGACTATGCGTTGGTTGCTCAATAAATACGGACCGAGTGAGGACTAAGAATATGGATAAATCCGCAAAGAAGAAAAAATTCTTTCAAAGAAAATGGTCAGCGTTAGAAATTTGCGTATGCCTCATCTTAACGGTCTATTCCTTGGCGTTAATCGCTTTGTTTGCTTGGGCAATTATGACTTCTTTCAAAACGCAGAGTGCATACGATAGGGATAAGCTGTTTTTCAATACTCCTAATGCGTTTACGTTCGATAATTATCTAAACGTATTTAACGGGATGAGTGCGCAAGTACCCACGTTAGAGGGGGGGATGCGGCCCGTCTATATCGAAGAGATGTTTTTGTATTCCTTTTTATACGCAGGTGGATGCGCGTTTTGTCAAACGTTCTTTACGGCGACGGTAGCGTATTGCACGGCTCGATATAAAGGGACGGCTGCATCTGTTATACATAGTATTGTTATTATCACGCTTATTCTTCCCGTCGTGGGGAGTTTGGCGTCTACCTTGCAAATGGCGTATGAGCTAAATCTCGTAAACAATATGTTAGGTATGTACGTATTAAAAGTATCTTTTAACAATATGTACTATCTCATTTTCTACGCTTTATTTGCAAGTATGTCGTGGGAATATGCAGAATCTGCGTTTATCGATGGTGCTTCGCATTTCACGGTATATTTTAAAATCATGTTTCCGCTTGCGGCAACGTTATTCGGTACGGTTTTCCTTTTATTCTTTATATCTTATTGGAACGATTATCAAGTACCTTTGATGTTTTTGCGGAATATGCCTACGTTGGCGTTAGGCTTGTACGGGTTTATGTTGCACGACCATAGCGAGTTTGCAACGCCAACCGCAAAAATTGCGGCAGGCGTGTGTGTGTTCATCCCGGTATTTGCAGTTTTCGTCGCATTTAGAAATAAAATTATGGGAAATCTCACGGAAGGAGGAATAAAAGGGTGAAAATTAAGAAGAAAAAGTTGTTTAAAACTCTTTCAGTATTATGTTACGTCGCATTGGCGTCTGCTTGCGTTGGGGCGGGAGTTTCCGCCGCAATACGCGCAAGTGCAGGCAGATCTTATGGGGACGCTTTTGAATATACACAAGAAACACCGTTGAAGTATCAATCCTACGTATCGTCGTCCGTGTCTAATCAAAAAGGTTTGTTACTTTTTGGCTACGAAAAAGGCGGCTCGGCGGAATTTAAAGGTACGTTTAACGGTGCGTTTGAAGCGGAAATGTATGCGGTTGCGCAATCAGGCACGGCTGAATTACGGAAATATTCGCTTGAATTTACGGACGTTGCAACAGGCAAAAGCTTTTCGGTAAACATTGCGACGGGCTTGGATAATTCTTCCTGCGCCGTATCGGTTGGCGGAGAAAAGGCGGGTATTGCCTATTTCAACAATGAATGGTACAAAAACCATCTCTGCGGTTATACCGCAGCACACAATGCGGCGGGTGAATATACCAAATTTTCAGCAAAGGGGATCACGTCCATTCGCTTTGATCCCGCAACCCAACAGGTTATGGTTAAGGGCGGCGGAGAGTCGTATAAGCTCGTGTGGGATTTCAGCAAAGAAAGCAATGACGGACGCGTGTTTAAGCATGCGTTGTCTTCCTTTGGCGAATATACGGTAAAGGTCGTATTTGATGAAATCAAAACGAGTGGAAAAGGCGAGCTTTTAATTTATAAATTCGGCGCGTATGATTTTAACAACCGCTTTATCGAGGAAAGCTTACGTGTTTCCGCGGACATCAAAACCAAGGCGGTGGTTGGTCGCACGTACGATTTGCCGCAAGCACGCGTTAGCGATCTTATATTAGGTGAATTGCCTTCTGCGGACGTTGATGTGACGGTATACAACGACGACGGTGAAATTGTTAATGACGGCGGCGCATATTCGTTTACGCCTACGGGGGCGGGGAATTATTACGTTTACTATGCCTACAATAACGACGTATCGGCGTATTATTTGCTGGAAGCAATTAACGAATCGGAGATCACGTCGTCGTTTGAATACGATGCGAACTTGGCGTTGTCGGAAGAACTCGGGCTGCACGCAACGGAATATATTCCTGCCGCTAAGGTGGAAAGCTCGCTGTTGACGTCGGCGGTGGCGGAAAACGCGTTGATTACCATTCGCAAAGACGGTCAAGTTATTGACGGTTATCAAAACGTTTTGGGTGGCTTTACCTATTCGTTTGACCAATATGGCGAATATGTAATTGAATATACCAGCCAAGGTCTTAAAGGGCTGGTAAAAGAGGAGAGGAGCGTACGTGTTACCAAGGACGCGGTGGGTATCGTTATGGACGAAATTCCCGAATACTTGGAATTTGGTTCTACGTTGCAAATCCCTTCCGCGAAAATATATTATAACGCAGAAGAATTGACGGCAACGCCAACCCTTCGCTATCCTTCGGGAAGGACGACGACAAACGAAGAAGTTACGTTAGATGAATTGGGCATATATACTTTAACGCAGGCTTGGGATACAGGTTTGACGGAGGTATCGTTTAGCGTAAATAATACTTATGCCAGCTTATTCTCTGATCCGACGGCTGTTACGCACGGTCAGTTAAAATTAAACGAAGAATATGCGGGGCAACAAGTCTCTTTGAAAAACAATATCGTGCTTACGTATAATAAGATTATCGACCTTTCCGATAACGTTTTCGACGATACGTTGGCGGATAAAACGCAAAATACTCCTCTTGTAGAATTGATTGTTCAGCCCAATGCGATTGGACAAAAGGATATGACGGCGTTATACATCGAATTTGTAGACGTGTACGATCCTACAAACTTTATCAGCGTTCGTGTTAGACATTTCGATTATAATATGACGGTAAGCCGTATTAGAACAAAGGCGACGGGGCAAGGCTGGGTAGGATATTATTACAAATTCGACACGGCGGAGTTGGAAGTAAACGACGCGCCTAGCCATGAAGACGGCGGTATGATTACCAACGCAAGCTTTACGCAAGTAACTACGGGCAGAGAGATAGAGGATACTATCTTGCGCTTGTATTTTGATAATACGGAAAATGCGTTGTACACAAAGCCCGACCAAGCAACTAGCCACGACGGCTTGAATACACCTGTTCCTTGGCTGGTTCGCGACTATGATACCACCGATTTAAAAATGGGCGCAGGCGATACGCCTTGGCGTGGCTTTACCACGGGCGAAGTATATATGAATATTTACGCACTCGGCGTAAGCGACAAAGCAAATGTGGCTA
>JAGAIW010000008.1 GCA_017626305.1 Clostridia bacterium | reverse complement strand
TCGATGAAGGACGGTACGTTCGTACCTACGAGAAACGGACATTACAGCATCGTATATACGGCAACGGACAACTTCGGCCACACGGCGACGGAAGTGTATTCCGTTTTGGCGGTGAATGAAATTCCCGAGCTTACGGTAGAATGTCCTGCGTCCGTACCTACGGTTGCGACGCTTGGTTATCCCGTGGAGATTGAAAGACCTACGATTGCAGGCGGCACGGGTAACGTAACGTGCGTCGTTACGGCAACGGGGCCTGACGGCAGCTATGAGGTTACCGATAGCGTCATCCCTGACGTAGCGGGCAAGTGGACGATTACTTATACCGTTACCGACTATATCGGTACGACGGCTACGAACTCCTTCGAATTTGAGGCGTCGGCAGGGGATAAGCCTGTTATTTACGACACCCTGGTGCTTCCCAAAGTCTTTTTAAACGACGTTTCCTACGTGCTTCCCGAAATTTATGCGGACGATTACTCGTCGGGCAGAAAGGTAAGCGCTCTTTGTGACGTTAAGATTGAATACGGCGACAAGACGGAAATGAAGAAGGCGGGCGATACGTTTGTTCCTTCCGTTGCGGAAAACGGCGATAAGATTAAAATTACTTACTTTAACGGCAACGCGCAGTTGGAAACGAGAGAGGTTCCTACCGTTATCGTTAAAGAAGGTATGAAAATCTACGTTAAGAACTACGTTTACGGCGAAGGTATCACCGTTACCGACAAAGACGAAAACAACAAGAATTTGAACGCTTTGCAGATTACTGCAAATCAAAGCGGCGACGTCAGCTGGACGTTTGCAAACCCGCAGGTTGCTGAATTGTTTACGATGAAGCTCTCTTCCCTTGAAAAGAAGACGATGTTCGACAGTATGCAAATCACCCTTACGGATACGGAAAACGCCGACGAAAAAGTAACCTTAACGCTTGGCATTAAGAGCGCTACGGTAATCGTTAGCAACGGTTCGTTTGAAACGACGGTGGATATGTCCTTGATGCAGAAAACCATCTTCAACGTTAGCTATTCGGGCGGTAGATTTAAGTTTGAAAAAGTGAACGTGGACGTTGAAACGTACGACAACGGCGAAGCGTTTAACGGATTCTCTTCCAACAAGGTATATGCAACCGTAACGACGACGGGTACAGCCGTAGGCGCGGCGTACTTGCTTATGGACGTTTCCGGCAGCGCAACGACGCATAGAACGGCGGACTATGCCGCACCTTCCTTCGCTATCCTCGGCGACAGCGGCGGCAGCTACTCCATCGGCAGCACCTATGAGCTTGCTCCTGCAATCGCAAACGACACGTTTGCGCCTAAAACGAGCTTGACCGTTACCGTATTTGATCCCAACGGCGAAATCATTTCGGACGTCAACGGCTTGAAGATGGAAAACGTAGACGCAAGCAAATCGTACACGATTAAGCTTGATAGCTACGGTTTGTATAACATTCAATACCTCGCAGCGGAAGTGGAATGGGTAGACAACAGCGACGAGTTTATCAATTACGTCAACGTTATCGACGAAATAGCGCCTGTCATCACGCTTACAAGCGAATACACGACGACGGCGAAGGTGGGCGACGTAATCGTTCTTCCCAACTTCACGGTTTCGGATAACCTTTCGGATTCGACGAAGATTGTTGTGGATAGATTTATACAAAATCCCACGGGAAGACTTGTTCGTATCCCCGCATCGTCCAACTCTGTAAAGGCAACGTATGCAGGCACGTATATCTTCCGTATTTTGGTGAAAGACGAATACGGTAACTCTACTACCATGACCTTGAAGGTAGCGGTAACGGAGTAAGGAGGAAAAGGCAATGAAAATGAAAAAATGGTTAGCTTGCCTTTTGGCAACAACGGTGGTGTTCTCTTTGGTCGGTTGTAAAGACAAAGGACAAAACGATTCTCTTTCCGACGGCAATTCGGAAAGCGTAGGCGGCTCGGTAGATTCTACGCTGGACGGAATCCCTGAAGCGAACAACCCCCAAGAGGACTTCCAAGCGCATTACGTAGAGGGTATGCTTCACGACGTAAACGTGGATTATAACAGCCCTGCAAACCTTAACTTTATCAAAAACGGAAAGACGGATTATCAGCTTGTGGTAGGCGATTCCGAAGCAAACGAAGCGGCGGGATTTGTTAAAAAGCACTTGAACGGCGCAACGGATTGCTTTATAGATACGGTAGAAGAGGCAACGGTAGAGCTTTCTGAAAACTCCACGTACATTTTTATGGGCTGCGACAAGCTTTTTGAAGAAGCTGGCTTTGAAATGCCTACGTTCGATACGCTTGGCGTAGCGGGTTACTATATCGTTACCTTCGGTAAAAACGTATTCATTCAAGCATACGGCGGACAAGGCTATCAGCTTGGCGGTATTTGCTTCCTTCGTCAAACGGTTGGCTTCGATATGATTTCATCGACCACCTGCATTTACGAAAAGGACGGCTCTATATTGCCTAAAATGGAAATCACCGAACGTCCTGACTTTGACTATCGCCAAGAGGACTGTTCAAGACTTCCCTATGACGTTAAATACGGCATGGGCTATACGATGAGCGAATTGTTCTTGAATACGGGCACGTCTTGGATGCACAACGTAGTAGACTTCCTCGGCGGCGACGTAAAGGCGGGTAAAAACGACGGTACGAATATCGAACATAGAGGCTGGTTCTCCAACGACGCGAACATGACGCAGGCTTGCTTTACCGCGCACGGCGATAAGGAAGAGTATCAAGCGATGGTCGATCATTACGTAGACAAGGTTATTAACTTTGTAAAGAGCAAGCCCAGATACGAGAATATCGTTATCGGTCAAATGGACGTTATCAACGGTGACCGCGTATCTCGGTGTACCTGCGATAGCTGTAACGCGGCGCATGCATATTACGGCGACACCAACGCAGGTATTCAGCTTGCTTTCACCAACGAAGTTTCCCGCGGCGTAGACGAATGGCTTAAGAGCGAGGAAGGCTTGCTTTGCGCTACGCCCATAGAAGAAGGCGGACTTGGGCTTTGGGACGAAAACAAGGAAATTCACGTAATTATGCTTGTTTACGGCTCTTCCATCAATCCTCCCATCGAGAAGACGCAAGGGGGCGCGTTTAAGTTCGACGAGAATGGTTTTGGCATTCCTAAGATGCAAAAATGGTTCAACCTCGAAGAAGACGGCACGATCACCGAAGAGGACGTTTTGGACGAAGAAGGCAACCCTGTACCCCTCGTTTGCGCAGAAAACGCAGATCTTTTCTATTGCGCTTCCTCGGCAAACTATCTCCACTCTTTCTATGAAGCGGAAAATATTTCCTATTCCAACATGGTAAAGGGTTGGGCTGGTCTTGGCGGCGACTTCTACGTGTGGACGTACGAGGTAAACTATTTTAACTATATGTATCCGTACAACAGCTACGACTCTATGCTTGAAAACATTCGCTATTTCAAGAGCGTAGGCGCAAGCCACCTTTTCTATCAAGCGAGCCAAGAGAACGCTAACAATACGGCTTTTGCGCACTTGCGTTCGTATATTGACGCAAAAGGTCTTTTCGACGTAAACGTTGATTACGAAGCTGTGGTGGCAAAATGGTTTAAATATCAATTTAACGAAGCGGGCGATCTCATGCGCGAATACTTCAACCAAGTTGTTCAGCAGCTCCGCGCGAACGAATCGTATACGGGCGGCAGCGTACACTCTAACGACTTGACGAAGCCCATCGTTTGGCCGGAGGGCTTGATTCGTAAATGGTACGGCATGATTAACCAAGCCTATGAAATGGTAGAACATTATAAGAAGACGGATCCCGTTCGCTATGAGCAGCTTTGGACTGCAATCACAACGGAATCCTTGTTCCCTAGATTCGTGCTTTGCACGACGTATGAATCCTCTTTCAGCAGAGACGCGTTGGATGCAATGAGAAAATCGTTTAAAGAGGATTTCGAAAAGCTGGACAATAGGACGCATCGTGAACACTATACGATTTCCGACGTGTTTACCGCTTGGGGAATATAATAGGGAGGGCGAACAGTTATGAAAAATAAGAAATTTTTAATTGCTATGCTTTCCGCATGTTTCCTCGCAAGCTGCGCCTTTGGCGTTGCTTGTAAGGATAAAAACGACGGACCTATCGACAGCAGCTCCATCGAATCTACGGATTCTTTCGAAGATAGCTCCGTAGAGGAAAAGGATGTTGAAATTGCTTTGGACCAAACGGAAGTAAAGCTTTCCGTTTACGACAAGGCAACCCTTGTTGCTACTGTAAAAGGCAGCGAAGCGGCGGTGGAATGGTCTTCCTCTGCCCCCGAAGTTGCAACGGTAGACGCAAACGGTAAAATCACGGCGATTGCCGCAGGGGAAGCTACGATAACGGCAACGGTGGAAGGTAAAACGGCTACCTGCGTAGTTACCGTTGAAGAAGCAACGGCAGCGCCTGTTATCAAGCTCTCTTCCGAGAACGTGTATCTTAACATCGGCGGCTCGTTTGTGTCGAGCGTTAAGACGCTTTGGAAGGGTGAAGAGGTAGAAGAAGCCGTCACGTATACGTGGACGGTTGTAGAAGGTCAGGCAGAAGACGTTGCAACGGCAACGGCGGACGGCGACGAAGTTACCTTCAACGGCTTGAAAGAAGGCGCGACGAGCTTCCGCGTATCGGCGGACGTCCGCGGTATTCACGTAAGCAAGGACGTCAACGTGACCGTTTACGGTACGGACGTGTCCATTGTTGCAAGCGATGAGGCGTACGTTCCTGCGGCAGGAAAGTATACGCTTGACCTCGCTACGGAAGACGTTGCGGAATATAAAAAATCGGAAGACGTTTCCTTCGTTGTATATGAAAACGGCAACGAAGTAAAGGACGCGCAAATCGAATGGACGGTTGTAGACGAAGACGTTATAACCATCGTGGATAACAAGTTCGTCAGCACGGGCGCAGGTCAAACGCAGGTTGTCGGTACTTGTACGGTAAACGACGTTACGGCAAACGTCATCGTTTCCGTCAACGTAATCAAACCTATCATTTCTCTTATGGAAACGACAAGGGCAAGCTTGGAAGTGGAAAACCTTACCACGCTCACCGTGGAATCGGATATTATCGGCGATATTGAAAGCGTAGAGCTTCACGGCAAAGAAATCCTCGAATCGGTGAACGGCAAGACGATGAGCTTCAAAAAGGACGCAATGCCTAAGCTTGCGAAAGAGCTTGGCGAGCAAACCATGTACGTATCCACCAAAACGGTTATTTACGAGTTGCCCGTAACCCTCTATACGATGGTTATCAACGATAAGGCAGAGATGGACTCCTTCGTAGGCATCGCAAAGAACAACGCAGCGGACGAGGTTGGTATTTGGGACGGTTATTTCTTGCTTGGCAACGATATCAACTACAACGGGGAATTTGTTCCCATGACCAGCCACAATCATCTTTATTCGATTGGCGAGCCTGCAAGATCCGCTCGTTACAACGCTTCGTTGGTCGGGTTTAGAGGTATCTTTGACGGTCAGGGCTACAATATCGACGGTTTGGCAATCGGTATCCAAGCGGCTGGCGGCGTAAACGCAGAAGCGGGTATTTTCGGCGTTATCAACCAAGAAGGCATCGTAAGAAACATTTCCTTCACCAACGCAGTTTCCCGTGAAAACTCCGGTTACATTGCGGCAAGCGGCGGCGGTTTGATTGAAAATATCAGCATCACCTATAAGCAAATCGGTATCGGCGCGGAGGTTACGCTCTTTGGAAACAACGATGAGCCCCGTATGATGAGCTCCTTCTATTCCACCAACCAGGGCGTAGGCGATTTGGCGGTTGTGCGCAACTGTTTTGTAGACGCTTCCAACGCGGCAATTCCTTATTACAACGAAAAGAAAGAAGCGGGATATAGATGGTCGAGCATCAAGCTTGCGGGTAAGGCTTCGGTTATGGAAAACGTCATTGTAATTTGCCCCAACGAAGCGCTTACAAATACGTCTGGCTCTCCTCAAACGTTTGCTACTTATGAGGAATTTGCAAAAGATGAATACGCGCAAGGACAATTCAGCCTTTGGGATAAGAGTTTTTGGACGAGTGTTAACGGCATTCCCTTCAGCGTAAACATGGCAAACCAGCTTGATAAAGATGCGGAGATCGGCTTAGAAGCACCTGATTTTGCCTATACGGGCAGAAGTACGACAATCGGCGTTATCGGTTCGTACACCAAGCTTGCTTTGGCGGAAGAATATGAAGGCGTAACCTATAAAAACGGTACGTTGATAGTTACCGACGAGGCAACGGCAGGTCAAACGATTACGCTTGTACTTACTTCCTATCTTAACGATCAAGTGGTAGAAAAGAACGTTACGATTAAGAAGCTTCAAGAAGTTACCCTCAATCAAACGGAAGCTACGTTTGTAGCCTCGACGGATACGACGCTCGATCTTTCCATTGCAAGCGAATATCTTGGCGGAAACGCAACGGTATACGTTGGCACAACGGTTGTGGGCGACGGCGCGGTTGCGGATAATAAGGTCGCGATTGATATGTCGGCCGTAACGAACATGGAATACGGCGACACGACGATTCAAGTCGTTTCCGAAAAGGACGGCGTTTACTACGCTTACGATTTAAAGATTTTCTACGTAACGAAGGTGATTAGAACGGTAGAGGATTTCAAAGCGGTTGTCGTAACGGAAGGTCTTGCAACGCCGATTACGGGATACTACATTCTTGGCAACGATATTGACTTCCAGGGCGCAAAGACCTCTGCAAACAAGCCTAGCATTTGGAACGGCGCAGACTTAGGCTTTAGAGGAACGTTCGACGGCAACGGCAAAACCATTTCCAACATGGCGGTTGCAAACTACGGTTTGTTTGGTCATATCGGTAAGGGCGCAGTCATTAAAGACGTGAACTTCAAGGACGTAGTATACTCGGAAGGCAAATATCAAAAGATGGGCTTGCTTGCAAACGTGATTCACCAAGCGACCATTCAAAATATCAACGTCAACATTACCGAGTATCATATCTCGACGGAGAACAACGGAGCTGTTTTCGTGGAGCAAGGCTTGCTTTCGGGTAGATATCTTGAATTCAACACGATTGAAAACGTAACCTTCCACGCTGAGGGTATCGAGTTGTATAGATTGATGGGCCGTGTAAGCAGAGGCAATAAGATTAGCAACATGACGATCTATGCCAAGAGCTATCAAACCATCGGCGACAGCGACGATTCTTGGACGGCGATTACCGAGCTTCCCGCCGGCGTAACGTTTATTGCGGACGGCGAACAAGCTGAATAATTAAAAAAAATCGGGGCGAAATCTTCGCCCCGATTGATTTTTTAGTACGGCAAAAATATTTTTATGAAAACAAACAAACTTTTTTTAAAAAAGCTCTTTCTTTTCCTTTAAAAATATGATAAAATATAAGAACAGTATATAAACGGAGAAATAATGATGAGAAAAAGAAGACTTTTAGCATTGTTTTTGGCGCTTTCCCTCGGCGTGGGCGCGCTTTCTGCTTGCGGCGATAAAGGGGATAAAGGCTCTTCCATACAAAACCCCGACACCTCTGTTCAAACCCCTGATGCTTCTTCGGGCGGTTCTTCAAACGGCTCGGGCGAGCACGAGCACGTTTTCAGCGAAGAATGGTCGGGCAACTCTTCCTATCATTGGCACGCTTGTACGGTGGAAGGCTGCACGGAAAAAGAAAGCTTTGTAAAGCATTCGGGCGAGGCGTTGATATGCAATTCCAAGGCAATTTGCAGCACCTGCGGCAGAGAATACGGCAAGGAAGTAGGACACACCTACGGCGCGTTGCAAGAGCTTGAAGGGGGCGTGAAAGGCTTTGGCTGTGAAAAATGCGACGCTTACCTTCCTCTCGTTACCACGGAAACGGAAGAGGGCGTCCTCGATTTTTGCGTGGAAGTAGAAGCGGGTAGAGATCCCGTTATTTTGCAGCTCAGCGATACGCAGTTTACCGACATGAACGGGGAAAACAAGTGCTATAAATACGTTCGTGAAACGGTAGCGGAAACCAACCCTGATTTGATTTTAATCACGGGCGATCTTGTGTATGGTCGTTTTGATAAGGACGGCGCAATTTTCTTAGATTTCATTGAATTTATGGAAACGTTGAATACCCCTTGGGCGCCCGTGTTCGGCAACCACGACAACGAGTGCTGGCTTGGCGTAGATTGGCAATGCGAACAGCTTGAAGCGGCGGAAAATTGTCTTTTCAAGCAGGGCAACGTGACGGGTAACGGCAATTATACCGTAGGCGTTATGCAGGGAAATAAGCTTCTCCGCGCCTTCTATATGATGGACTCCAACGGTTGCAGCTCGCCTCGTGTTTACGGCAACGGTGAAGACGTTGAAAAGAATATGGAATCTACCCCTGGCAAGAACCTTGTAAAAACCTCGGCGGGCTTCGATGGCAACCAAGTTACGTGGTTTACCAACTCCATTAAGGAATTGAAGGAAGTAGTGCCCGACGTAAAGATTTCCTTTGCGTATCACATTCAGCAGGCTTATTTCGTGAAGGCGTACGAGCAGTACGGTTACAACGGTCAGGTGAAAGAGGGCGGCTCCGAATTGAAGAACCCTCTCAACTTTGATACGATGGAAGATGCGAAGGAAGGGGATATCGGCTATCTCGGCAGAACGATGAAGGGCCCTTGGGATACAAGCTTCAGCGTTTTTGCAACGATGAAAAATTTGGGTGTGGATTCCATCTTTGTAGGACACGAGCATTGCAACAGCGCAAGCGTTGTGTTCAACGGCGTTCGTTTTCAATTCGGTCAAAAGTCCTCGACCTACGATAGATACAACGCCCTCACTAGTCAAGGCGAAATCATCGGCGATTATGATCCCGAAGGCACGCCGCTTATCGGCGGTACGGCGTTCTACCTCTCGCAGGAAGACGGCGCAATTATCAACCCCTATATTTACCTCTATGGCGATCCTCTTGGGTTGAACCCCAAAAAGGCGTAATAATAGGGCAGGTATGCGTTGAAACTCATTTAAAAAGCAAAAAAAGAGCAAGAATTGAAGGGCTTTCCTTTCACTCTTGCTCTTTTATTTTGTTGATTGTTTAAACGTCTTTTGCGTCTTCCGCAGGGGAAACGCCAAGATATTTTTTGTATTGTCGATAGAAGGTGGTATAGTTGACGTAGCCGCATGCTTCCGCCGCTTGTACGGGGGAAATTCCCATCTTAATGAGCGACTGCGCGTAAGTGATTTTTTTGCGGTTAATGTACTGCGACGGGCTGACGCCCAACGTGTTTTTGAAGGAATGCGCAATCCAAGATTGACTGAGGTTAAACTTTTTCGCAAGGAAAGTAATGGACAAGGGCAACGTCGGGTTTTCGTCGATGAACAAAAGGATTTGTTCCAAAACGGAGCGCGACGTAATTTTTTCCTTGACGACGAACGAAGAAAAGTGCTTCATGTTGAGAAGAATTTGATTGAGCGAGCTGTTTAACCAATAGTTATACTCGTCGCCCTTAAGCGCAGGCGCTGCGTCTCGAAGATTGTCCATGATACGCTTAATAGGAGAATCGCTTTCTACGCGGAAGAAATTTCCCGTATTTCTGACAAAGGACACAAGCTCGGGTAAAAGCACGCTTTCATTAAAATTCAAAACGATTCGTTGGTAAAGGCGCGCGGAAAGAATACGGATATGGTGATAAACGGCGGGCTTTATCAACAGCAAATCGTTTTTTTGCAAGTGGTAAATAGAGCCGCCGATAATATAATCCGCATCACCGTCGTAGAAGAATAATAGTTCGTAGTCGTTGTGTATGTGCGAATTGTAAATATCCTTCGTCGTCGGGGAGTCGATGGAGAGGAATGCGCCGCTTATATCAGCGGAATGATATTTCAAAACAGGTTTCATATACCTATTATAACATATAATTGCAAGAATTGCAATGTTTTTAAGCAGTTTTTGTCATTGAATTATACTATAAATTTTAGTATAATTATAGGGTAAAATAGAAAAGGTGTCTTCATAGCCTTTTTCTATAAGAAAAAGAGAAATAAAAAGTTGGAGGATTTTTTATGAACAAAATCAAAAAAGCGTTAATGCTTACGATGTCTCTCGTAATGTCGACTTGCTTGTTTATTGCGTGCGGCGATAAGAAGAAAGACGAATCGACGAAGGACAGCACTCCCCCTTCGACGAGCTCGGTAGAAGCACCCGAAAGCTCGGTAGAAGAAGAATCGGAAGTAAGCGAAGCTCCTGAAACGAGTGAAGCTCCTGAAACGAGTGAAGCTCCCGAAGTAAGCGAAGAGCCTGAAACGAGTGAAGCACCCGAAACGAGCGAAGAGCCTGAAGAAACGACGTACATGTTGACGGTTGTAACCAACCCCATGGACCGTATGGGCGGCGTAACCTTCATGGAATTAGCAGAAGGTGCAACGATTGAATATCCTGAAATGGAAAACCAAGAAGGCAAGACGTTTGCAGGCTGGATCGTAGTAGACATAGAAACGAACGAAGATAGCGCAGCACCTACGGCAATGCCCGCATCGGAATTGACGGTATACGCAAAGTGGACGCTTGAAACGAAGACGGTAACGGTAGAGAGACTTGACGGTAGCGTTACGACGTACAAGATTGCAGTAGAAGACAACTACGAAGATATGGAAAATCCTATTCTCAGCATCTACGGCAACCCTATGTTCGGCGGCCCTGCAGCGATTGCATGGGAATTGGAAATGAGCATTTCCGAACCCAGCGCAGACAATTATGCAGTATCCTACGAAGGACTTCCTGAAACTTGGGAACTCAAGGATTATACCATTACCGAAGTAGAAACGAAGATTGACGACGCGGACGTAACGAGCAATATTTTCTTCCTTGACAGATTGAACAAGAAGATTTTGCAATCGAACGGCAACGTAAAGAACAACGTAGCAAACTATTGGGACGGCGCGGAAAGCATTGTAACGGTAGAAAATCAAAGTGTAGTAACCTATGGTGAAGACTCTGATTATGCGGTAAAGGTAAGCTTTGATCCCAGCCTTCTTACGGCAGACGAATGCGCAGAAGCAGACGCAGCATGGGGCGGCGGTTGGTCCACCAACGCAACGTGCAGACAGACGTGTGCGGCATACGCAATTCCCGTAGAGGCACTCAACCTTCACCTTGTAAACGTAACGTTTGACATGAAGGTAGACAACATGAACGCAGACGTTACCGTATACGGTGTAAAGATTGCGCCCGACGGAGTAGAATATGTATATGAAACGAGCGCGAACCTTAGTTTGAAGAAAGCAAACGCAACGGATCTTGGAGACGGCTGGTATCGTTACACGTTGAACGCAACGGATTTTGCGGCGGATAAGACTGCGGCGGCGAAAGCGGCGGATTACTTTGTATTCTCTCTTGATAACTGCCAAGCGGATTATGATATTACGAAAGCATCCATTGCGTACATTGATAACGTAACGATTGAAGCAGCGGAACATACGCACGCATACACCGAAAAGGGCTACGATGCGGAAAACCATTGGAACGAATGTATTTGCGGCGAAGTTGAAGAAAACTCTTCCGCGGCACATGAAACGGAATATAACTCTGACGCAGAGAACCATTGGGGCGCATGCGCATGCGGTTACACGACGGAAAAAGCCGCACACGTACCTGGCGAAGAATACGGCAGCAACGAAGACGGCCATTGGACGATTTGCGGTGAATGCGGTTATGAAGGCGAAAGCGTAGCGCACGCAGGCGAATGGAAAACGGTTGGCGAAGTAGGTAAGGATATTAAAGACGTTTTGACCTGTGAATGCGGTGAAGTTATAAACACCGTATACCTTGCAAACGTTGACGCAGAGGGTAATGAAATCGTTGTTGATGTAAACCTCAACATTGAAGAAGCTGGTCAAACGACGACGGCGGCGATTAATTTGATGCTTGCCCTCGGCGAAACGGTTATTAACCAAACGGGTACGACGGGTATTGCAGGTCTCTTCTTTAACGACGAGCTTGTTATGACGATGGACGAAATCGCGGCGAACGGATTTATGATTCCCGCAACGATTTTCGGCAACGCGTACGGCGAACAAGAACTCATTTTTGGCTTGTACACGGGTTCGGAAGAGGACGGCGATTTGGTACAACACGACGTTGTTATCAAGGTAAACCTTATCACCAACGTTATCGAAACGAAGGAAGAGCTTGATAAATTCGGCGCGGTTGCAAAATCGATGGAAGAAGATGCAAACACCTGGGGCGGTTATTTCCAACTCGGCGCGGACATCATCTACAACGCAACGCTTCAAGAAATGAAGAGTGCAAACGTG
>JAGAIW010000058.1 GCA_017626305.1 Clostridia bacterium | reverse complement strand
TTAAATTCGAGATCGAAACGGCAGAAGAAAATAAAGACGAGTAAACACAGAAAGGGGGTATACCGTGGCAAATGCAAGCGTAAAGATTGGCGCAAATATCAGCGAATACAAAGCGGGTATGAAAGAATGCGCACAGTCTATGAAAGACATTCAAACGGAATACTCCCTTGCGTCGCAAAAGGCGAAATTATTAGGCAGCGAGCAGGGGACGCTAAAAGCCAAGACAGAGCAGCTAACGGCGAAAATCGAAACGCAGAAAGAGAAGATCAGGTTAAATACAGATTACGCCGACAAGCTGCGGCAGCAGTTGGAAAAGCTACACAATAAAGAAAGCGATCTGAAAACCAAGATTGCAGAAACGGAAAAGGCGTTAGAGCAGAGCAAAGAGCAGACCGGAGAAAACAGCGAAGAAACAAAAAAGCTGTCCGAAGAATTACAGAAGTTAAAAACAGAATTAGGAAATACAGAGGGGAAAATAGAGAGTACCACAAACCGGCTTGAAAGCGTAGAGAAACAAACAGAATTTGCCCGGAAAGAACTGGATAACATGGAAACGGAACTGGGGCAGGTTCAGACAAAGTTAAAGGGTTTAGACCTTGACAAACTGGCTGACGGTATGCAGAAAGCCGGGGAAAAGATCAGCGGAGCGGGCGAAAAGTTAAAAGGCGTAACAACGGTTATCACGGGCGTTGCTACCGTGTCCGCGACAATGGCGACGAGTTTTGAAACATCACTTGCCAAAGTTTCGACGATCATGGACGAAACCGAGGTAAGTTTAGACGATATGGAAACCGCTATTCTGGATTTGTCCAGTCAAACGGGCATTTCCGCGAATGAAATAGCGGACAACGTATATAATGCGATTTCTGCCGGGCAGAGTACCGGCGACGCGGTAAACTTTGTTACTCAGGCAACAAAACTTGCAACCGCAGGTTTTGCCGAGAGTAGCGACACGATAGACATTTTAAGTACGGTACTAAATGCGTATGGCATGGAGGCAAGCGAAGTAACGCGCGTTTCCGATCTTTTGGTACAGACGCAGAACAAAGGTAAAACGACCGTTGCGGAGCTGTCATCTGCTATGGGTAAAGTAATACCGACAGCGAACGCGAACAACGTAGCGTTTGAACAGTTGTGCGCAGCATATGCGATCACAACCGCGAACGGCGTAGCAACCGCAGAGAGTACGACGTACATAAATAGTATGCTGAATGAGTTAGGCAAGACCGGCAGTACAACAGACAAGATACTGCGGGAAAAGACCGGGCAATCATTTAGCGAACTAATGGCAAGCGGTATGAATTTGGGACAGGTTTTGGAGATCGTGGACGGAGCCGCGAAAGAACAAAACTTGTCATTCGGGGATATGTTCAGCAGCAGCGAGGCAGCAAAGGCGGGCTTGATCCTGTTAGGGGACGGCGCGGAAGATTTTGAGGCATCACTGGCGAACATGAACGCAGCAACGGGAATGTGTGACGCGGGTTTTGAAAAAATGTCGGACACCACCGCATTTAAGTTAAACCAGACCATACAGACGTTGAAAAATACAGCGATTGATTTAGGTAACACAATTTTAACCATGCTGCAGCCCGCAATGCAGGCGGCAGCAGAAAAAGTGCAGGCGTTAAGCAACTGGTTTAAAGGATTATCGGACGAGCAGAAAGAAACCATTGTAAAGATCGGCGCGTTGGTTGCAGCAATATCCCCGGCGTTAATCATTATCGGAAAGCTGACAACCGGAATAGGAACGGCAATAAAAACCGTAAAGAGCATTACAACCGGCATAAAAGGTTTATCAACCGTATTCGGGGCTTTAACGTCCCCGATCGGGCTTGTGGTTGCAGCAATAGCCGGAATAACGGCGGTTATTATCACACTATGGAATACAAACGAGGATTTCCGAAACACCGTAACCGCAATATGGAACGGAATAAAACAGGCGTTCCAACAGTTCGCGGACGGGATAAAGACGCGGCTTGACGAGTTGGGTATATCATTCAGCGATATAGCGTCGGCAATAAAAACAGTATGGGAGGGATTTTGTAATTTATTAGCCCCAGTGATCGAGGGGGCGTTCAGCCAGATAAAAACAGTAATAGAAACTACATTAAATCTGATTTTAGGCGTGTTCGATTTGTTCAAGTCCATATTCACAGGAGATTGGCAAGGAGCGTGGGACGCAATCAAGAGTATTGTAACGACAATATGGAACGCGATAAAAGCGACGTTTGAAAATGTCCTGAACACGATTAAAGGCGTTGCAAATGTGTTTTTGGGTTGGTTTGGTACTTCATGGGATCAGCTATGGGGGAATGTAAAAACATTCTTTACGAACACATGGAACGCAATAAAAACGTTCTTTTCTGGCGTGCTGACTGCGCTGCAGACGGCGGCAAGTACGGCATGGAACGCGATAAAGACAACGATCACAACCGTAGTCAATGCGATTAAGACCACAATAACGACGGTATGGAACGCAATTAAGACCACAGTTACAACCGTAGTCAATGCAATAAAGACGACCATAACGACGGTATGGAACGCGATAAAGACAGCGGTAACAACCGTTGTAAATGCGATCAAGACCGTTATTACAACGATTTTCGGCGGCATAAAGACCACCGTAACAAACAGCGTAAATACCACAAAGACGACCGTAACGACGGTATGGAACGCGATAAAGACGGCGGTAACAACCGTAGTCAATGCGATTAAGACCGTTATAACAACCGTATTCAATGCAATCAAGACCGTTATTACAACCGTAGTCAATGGAATAAAGACGACCGTAACGACGGTATGGAATGGTATAAAATCCACCGTCACAACCGTTACAAATGGCGTAAAGACAGCCGTAACGACCGGATTTAACGCAATTAAGACCGGGGTAACAACGGCGGTAAACGGAGCCAAGACCGCAGCAACGACCGCATGGAACGGG
>JAGAIW010000057.1 GCA_017626305.1 Clostridia bacterium | reverse complement strand
GTAACGCTTTGCAAGCCCGTACAGTTCATAAACATTTCTTGACCTATATCGGTGATACCCTCGGGGATCGTCAAATTCGTCAAGCTCGTACAACCTTTGAAAACACCTTTAATTGCCGTTACAGACGAACTAGTAGGATACGTAAGATAGTACGACCAATTCGTCATACCAGCAGACAATCTCAACGTTTGAAGATTCGTACAATTTTCAAACGCATAATCGCTTACGCTCGTAACAGAATCAGGCATTTCAAACGAAGAAATCATAGAACCTTGGAAAGCGTATTTATCAATCTTCGTCAACGCGTCGGTTACAGCAAGGGAAAGCACACCGCTGTTACGGAACGCATATTGTCCGATCGAGGTAAGCTCGCCCTGAAGCGTTACCGTTTGAAGATTTGCCGTGCCGTCGAACGCGTAATTCGGGATAGCCGTGATCGCCGCAGGCAAGGTGATTGCCGTGATACCCGAATTCTGGAACGCATACGTTCCAAGCGACGTTACACCGTTAATGGAAACGGATTGAAGTGCCGTCGTGTTTTGGAATGCATAGCTACCAATCGTTGTTACGCTATCGGGAATGGAAATCGTCGTAAGGTTGACGCAGTTTGCGAACGCGTTAGCTCCAATCTCGGTAAGCGTTGTAGGTAACTGCACCTCTTGGAGGTTGGTCATACCGCTAAACATCGCAGAAGGGATTTTCGTAACGCCCTCTTCTACGATCACTTTGGTGATGTTAACGCCTCTCAAAGCCGAGCCAACGAGTTTTGTATCTGCATTGACAACCAACGTACCGTCGCCGTAAGCTAAGCCCGCAGGATAGCAAACGAGAGATCCGCTTGCGCTGTAAAGCGCGCCCGCTTGCGCCTTGTAGAACGAGTTATTCTCGTTCACTTTGATCTCGGTGAGGCTTGCGCAATCCGCAAACGCCGTACCGCTGATGCTGGAAACCAATTCAGGAATTTCAATGCTTTCAAGACCGCTACCTTCAAATACGCCGTCACCGAGAAGAAGCAAGGTGTTAGGTAAGGTAATACTCTTAAGCGAGGTACAGCCCTTAAAGATGTTCTTGGTCTGTCCGGAACGTTCGCCAGGACCACCGATTGCAAACACGTCGCCCGCGAAGACAACTTCTTTGAGGTTTGCGCAGTTTTCAAAGATACTGTCCATATTCAAACGGGTATAGCCCGCAGGAATGGTAATCGTTTCAATACCGCTACCCATAAATACGCCCGTATTCATAAGCGTTACCGTATCGGGAATCTTAACCGTCTTCAAGGACGTACAGTTCTCAAACAAATACGCCGTAAGAAGCTTAAGATCGTTACCGATGTCTACGGTTGCAAGGCTCGTACAGTCAGCAAACGCGTGATCGGTGATAGATTGCGCTACAGAAGCTAACAACGTCTTGATGTTAACGCAACCTTGGAAAGCCGACTTACCAATATTTTGAGCAGAAGCTAAGTTCACGACGGGCTCCGTCCCACCCTCGGGAATAGATCCAACGAGTGAAACGCAATCGATAAATGCATTTCCGTTGATCGAAATTACGTTTTCCAAACCAACGACTTCTTTAAGCTTCGGACAATAGGAGAATGCCGCATAACCGATATAACGAAGATTGTTCGGAAGAATAACTCTTTCCAAGTTTTCACAGCTATCGAACGTATAAGCATACGTGTTCGTCGTAAAGCCACCGCCGAAGGAGGTATCACCCAACATTTCCACGTTTCTGGGGATCTTTACTTCGATCAAAGCGTTGCAGCCTTGGAATGCGTTCGTACCAAATTCTTCAATCGAATTAGGAAGCGTATCGATAACGCCCGCAACCGTGTTTCCGTTGATATATGCAAGCTTAGGGCATTTACTAAACGCGCTCGTAATCTTTTTAATTCCCTTGGGAAGAACTACGCTTTCAAGATTTCTACAACCCGTAAACGCATTCATATCAATTATGAAATCTTCGCCAAATTGCGAGAAGTCGAGTGCTTTTACGCCCGTATTAGAGAACGCGCTCATCGTAACGCCTTTCAGCGTCGAAGGGAACTTAATGGTCGAAAGATTGATACAACCATCAAACGAACCTGCGCCCAACGTTTCAAAGCCTTCCTCTAAGGTAACCTTCAAAAGAGCCTCACAGCCTTGGAACGTCGCCTCGCTACCGAGCTCAACCGTTCCGGGAATGGTGATTTCCGTTAAGCCACACGCCGAGAAGGTGTAGCTACCAATATACTGCAGCTCTGCCGGAAGCGTGATTTTTGCAAGCGATACGCAATTACGGAATACGTAATCGTTGATACGCGTAATCGATTCGGGCAAGTTGATCGTGGTAAGGTTCTTACAGGAATCAAACGTATAGAAATCCAATGTTGTCAGATTCGAGCCGCTCTTGAACTCAACTTCTACGAGTGACGTACAGCCTTGGAATGCGTGTTGTCCAATCTTTTCAACGGACGCAGGAATGATAATCTTCTTCAAATCCGTTACGCCTTTGAACGCGCCGTTCGGAATTTCTTTGATACCAGCCGCGATTTCGTAAACGCCGTTTTGCATTTCGGGCGTATTGTAAATCACGCGGATCGCGTCTTTATTCTCGTTATAGAGAACGGTATCCTCCACTTCGAAATTCGTATTGCCCGTAGGTACGGTAACCGTCGTAAGGTTAGGAGCACCCGCCAATACGTTCGTGAGGTTAGAAATCTTATCCGTCAAGTTCACTGTCGTAAGGTTCGGACAATACTTGAACAGATACGTGCCGAGCGTGATACCGCCTGCCGTTGCAGGTAACGTAAACGTTTGAATACCCGTATCGTTGAACGCGTTGTTACCAATCTTGTTCAACGCAGCCACCTTCGTTTCGTCATTAACAGCAAAACGCAACTCAACCAAATCACGACAACCCGTAAACGCACCTATACCGATTTCAGTAACGGTTGCAGGAATGGTAAATTCCGTAATCGCGGTGTATTGGAAAGCATAGTTACCAATCTTCGTAAGCTTACCTTCAATCGTTATGCTGCTGAGCGATTCGCAATAATTAAACGTATTACTATCGATAACCGTAACTTTTTCAGGGATAACGATCGATTCAAGCGAACGACAAAGCATAAACGCGTTCGAGCCGAGCGTTTCAAGAGAATCAGGCAATTCGATTTCGCTCAACGTGAAACACTTCCAGAACGTATACTTGCCAAGCGAAGTCAATTTAACGGCACCTGCACCCGCTTCTTTACCGAACGTAACCGTCGTAAGATACATATTATGAAGGAATGCATATTGATCAATCGTCGTTACGTTTGCAGGGATGTTGATTGACGTCAAAAGCGTTTCATTAAACGTTTCTCTACCGATAAACGACGTTCTCTTTGGCAATTCAATTTCCCTAAACGCAGTACGGAAGAACGTTCCATAACTATTAGAAGTAGAAGTCTTTGTGAACTTCAATTCATTCGTATCATTACCCTTTTCAAAGTCAACATCTGCAAGTGAGCTACATTTATAGAATGCAGAACCTTTAATTTCAGAAACAGTATTGGGAATCCAAACGTACGCGACGTCAGGCGTAGAGCCAGATGACGGGATTCCAGAATTGGTCGCCGTCGCAAGAGTACTGCCCGCACCGCTTCTACCAAGCGTCGTACCAGAACCGATGACAGAAGTGGGAATGGTTGCCGTTCCGCTCGGGAATTTCACCGACGTAAGACCTTCCGTATTGAAGAACGCGTAGGTATAGAACTCAACGGGAGTTGCCGCCGTAGCCGTCGTTCCGCTTGCGCCGTCCGTCGCCGCTACGGGAGCTGCAAATTCAAAGCTCGTTACGTATTTCGTTCTATTTACGGCATAGCTGTAAACCTTGGTAACCTTTGCAGGAACAATCAGCTTACCATCGGCAGGCTTATTCGCTTCGGGAACAAGAAGGAGATCGGTGATCTCACTCGGCGTTTCCGCCTTTCCGTCTACGTCCGTCTTTCCGTAGAGTACGCCGTTAACGCTTGCATAGTATTTATTATCTGCCGAAACTTCAATCGTTTCAAGCGAAGAGCAAAGCGTGAAGAGCTCGAGATACGACGTTGCCACATTCTTCTCACCATTAACAGTTGCCGATTTGGACGTCATTGCAATCGCTTCAACCGTCGAAGGAATAACGACTTTTACCAAGCTCGCACAGTGGATAAACGCGTTCTTGCCAAGCGTTTTAACACCCTCGGGGATCGTGAACGTTTTCGTAGCTTTGTCGCCGACGAGTTTAATACAATCCGCAAAGACTGCCTCGCCGAGCACGTCGAGACGTGTAGGCAACTTAACCTCTACGAGACTCGTACAACCCGCGAACGCACGGTTGCCAATTTCCAACGCTTTAGCCGCTTCCGTTCCAGTGGGATCTTCAAAAACGATCTTTTCAAGGAACGTACAATCTTCAAAAGCAGACGTTTCAATCTTCGTAACGTTTGCACTGATCGTAAGATTTTTGAGCGTCTTACCCATAAATACGCCGCCCGAAATTTCCGTAACCGAATCGGGAATCTTATAATCGCCCGTCTTGGTGATCGGATAGTAAACGAGCTTGGTCATATCGTGATTGAACAATACGCCCTCGTCCGCCGTACCTTTTGTGCCTTCCTTGAAGCTCGTGTTTCCTTCGACAAGCGTTACTTTTACAAGCGCAGCCGAACCGAATACGCCGTTGATATTAAACAGAGGAACGTCCTTTCCGATCGTTAACGTATCTACCGTGTACATTGCGTCGCTCGTTGCAAACGCCGCGTTCGCAAGCTTCATATCCTTATTCGTTACGTTAAGCGTTACCGTTCTCAAACGCGTGCAACCGCCGAACGCGTATTGCGCTACCTCGCCCGTGTTTGCAGGGAGCGTTACTTCGCGGAGATATTCCAAACCGTAGAACGCTTCTTTGCCGATATTGATCGGGTTACCGCCGTTGTTCCCCTCGAAGATAAGCGTAGCAATGTTATCACAATCGTAGAACGCTTTCTCTGCAATATCCGTGATATAGCCGGGAATCGTTACCGACGTGAGCTTATTGCAATTGTAGAACGCTTCCTTACCGATTTTCGTTACACCGCTGGGAATCGTAACGGAAGTTGCCGAAGACAAGCAATGTACGATCGTATCGCCCGCAGCATTACAAAGCATACCGCCTTTCGAGCTGTATATCGCGCCCGAATACGTACCAGAAATGTTGATTTCCGTTATATTTGCGGATTCAAATACGTAGCCCGTGCTCGTGCTCGATCTGTCCAAATTCATTTCGGTTACACGCGCAGGTAACGTAAGCGACGTAGCGTAGATGCCTTGGAACGCCAAATTTGCGATCTTAAGCGGTTTTTCCGTTTCGCCCTCTTCTGCTTCAAGGAATTCGTATTCCGTGGCTCTTGCGTAATAGAACGCGTTAGCCTCGATCGTCGTTACCGACGCGGGGATCACGTAGCTTTCAATCAGCGAGCTTCTAAATACGTTCGTTCCGATCGTCGTTACGCCGTCGGGTACTCTAAATTTGCCCGTCTTACCGTAAGGAACGAATACGAGGGATACCGTGCCTTCCGTTTCGTCGTTATAAATAATCGCGCCGTCTTCAGAGCTATAAACCCTTTGATGTTTGCCTTCCGTTTTATAAACGTTCACTCTTTCCAATTTATTGCAATAGAAGAACGCCGAACCCGTACCGGCATTACCACCCGTACCAAAGTCGATCAATTCAACCGTATCGGGAATGTTGACGGTTTTAAGCTTGGAACAGTTTGCGAATGCGTTCGAAGAAACTTGAACGACTTTCTTACCGTTATACATTGCAGGAATCGTAACCGTTTCAACACTACCGATGTCGCGACCTGCCGATACCGCATAACCGTCTTCTTTGGAAATGCTTCCTTTCACTTCTTTATATTGAAGAAGCTGTACGAAGCTCGCGTAAACGGTAACGGGAGCGTCGTCGTTCCAAGGAAGAATGCTTTCGCCGTTTTCGTCCGTGTATTGACGACCTTGTCCATTACGTTCCGTCCACCAACCGCCGAAGAAGATTTCACTCGTTTCGTCGCCAGACATATCGGGTAAGGTGAATTCATTGCCAAATTCAATTTCCTTGGTGTCTGTGAATGCGTTTGCACCCTCTACGATATACGTAATGGTGTATTTCTTTGCATTCCACGTTGCGTAAAGCGTCGTATCCGCTTCGCCCGTGAACGCCGTTCCAGGTACGAACAAAATACCGTTCGTAGGCGCGGAATACCAACCTGCAAACTCGTAGCCTTTCGCCGTCGTTTGAGCAGGCGTGATAATATCGCCTTTCGCTTTGTATATGGTATCGACCTTTTCGCCAACGCCCGTGTTGAACGTAATTTCGTATACGTTTACGTCAATACTTACCCAAGCGGAGGGTTCGTTGTCGGTGTTATAGCAACGTACGCTGATGGTGTTTGCGCCTGCTTGCGTAAACGTAATCGCGTAATCGTTCGACGTCGCCGCTACTTCTACCGCGTCGCCGTCGTTGATCTTAACTTCGTATTTGGTTACGTTGATAACGGGCTCCCAAACCACTTTGCCTTTTTCGTAAACGAGCGAATCCGCCATCGCACCGAAGCTTATCGTTACTGCAGCAGAATATTGAGAATCGGATACTGCGCCAAGGGGTGCTACCGCTTTGATCTCAATCGTACAAGATTTTTGATCCGCCGTGTAATGATCGCTCGTCAACACGAAGCTGTTCGTTTCCGTTTCGTATTCCGTACCGTCGATTTTTACGATATATTTAGCCGCGCTTGCAACCGCATCCCAAGTAATCGTCGAAGCGTTGAGTTTTACGTTCGTAGGCGTTGCCATCGTCGCTTTGTTAAACGCCGTCGTTTGCGTAACGTTCGGAGAATTGTAACCGAATGCAACGGGCGTTATTTTAATCGTATAAGCGTCTTTCGAGAACGGCAAGAAATTGAGCGACATACTCGTCTTATCGCCAGCTATTTCGTATTCCGTTCCGTTGATGTCTACGATATATTTTTCAACGTTTTCAACCGCAGACCAGCTTAACGTTTCCGCCACTGCGTCCACCGTTACGTTTTCAACGTTCAAAAGGTTTCTTTCGATAACGTATTCCTCCGATACGGACGCAACGAAACCGTCGGCAACCGCTTTTACCTTGAATTTAAGACCGCCCTCTTTCATATCGCAAGCCGTGAAATCAAAACTTGCAACGGGCGTTTCGCTTTCGCCTTTCGTGGATACGTATTCGCTCACGTGCGTGTGATTGTCGCCTGCGCAATCAACGGTAATTAAATAATCCGTCGCACCTTCAACCTCGTTCCAAGACAGGACGTTTCCGTTTACCGTAAAGATGGAAACTTTCGCCAAGGCCTTATTTTTATAATATGCCGTCGTCGAAGCCGCACCGTTTACCGTAACCTTGATTACGTAATCACCTTCCGCCTTGCTTGCAAAATCATACGCCTGCGAAGGTGTAACGGGCGTAAAGACTTCCGCCTCCGTCGCACCGGGAGCGGTGATCTCCACTTTATATGTATTGGTTACGCCGCCAACCGTCCAGCTAATACCCGTATTCGTAACGGATACGAGCGGAGCGTCGCTTTGCCAAACCGCATAAAGCTTGGTGTTTTGCGCCAAAGCCGTTTCGTCGTATTTCGCCGTTAATTTGGTCGCGTCCTCGTAATCACTCGTCCACCAACCTGCAAACGTCGCGCCCGCTTTTTTAGGAGTAGGCAATGCGTATGCGATTTCGTTCACCGTTTGCACCGTATCAAGCAATTCGCCGTCAACGTACAATTCAACCTCGTAAACGTTCGCCGTCGCGTCCGTCTCCACAAAACGCGCGTAAACGGTTACGTTACCCGTAACAGGCGTAGAGAAATCGTAAACGGTTTTATACGTGTTGTCCGCATACCAACCAACGAACGATTGTCCCGACTTCGTAGGCGTAGCCGTGGGCTTCGCCACCGTCTTACCGTTCACAACAGACGCGCTTTCCACCAAGCTGCCACCATTGGTATCAAAGGAAACAGTATAATTCACTTTCTTTAAGAAAGTATAAGCCGTTCCGTCGTAGGTGAAAGACAAAGCGTTCCCGTCGTAAGTAACCGCAGTTGCCTGCGTGTCTCCCGTAAACTGAATGGTCATCGTTTGCCCGTTGTATTCGTACGTACCAACTTTGGTTTCCGAACCAACCTTAAGGGTAAGGTTACCGTTCAGCAGAGTTAATAACTGTTCGCCGCTTGCCGAATCGAAATAGTAATCGCCGTTCTCGCCGTAAGTGCTGGGACCGTTGCTGCTCGATTCTTCTTCGTTTGAACCACAACTCGTCGCTACCGCCGCAAAACTCGAAAACATCATCGCCGCGCAAAGGCAAAGCAATAAACTCTTCTTGTTCTTCATAAAAGCCTCCCATTATTTTTTATTAGCATTCTATAATGCAATCGTTTTCTTATAAATATTCGCCCCTGCTATTTAATTTTGCATATTTTTATTTAATCACCGCATAAATATGCGGATTTTGTATTTTGTACGAAATATGCAAAAGACTAAAAAATCGCCAAAAATTGAATATTTATGTCTAATTATAGCATACAGAATTTATTTAGTCAATCATTTTTTACGATTTTTTATCCATTTTATTTTTGTATAGAAGTAATTCGAAAAATGAATTGTCGTCTTTGCCTTAATTTACCAAATGAACCGATTGATTTTTTACGTGCAGTTTAAAAAAAGTAAAATCGCCCGATTCCAAACCGAGCTTTTTTTACATTTATTCGCTATTGACCGCCTCTCTGCAAGTATTTAACACAGGTTCGATCCCCTGTGTCCTGTGCGGACACCATAAAAGCGGCTTTGCGCACGACGTTTAACGAAAATGTTTTATCGGTCGCTTTTTTTTTTTTATT
>JAGAIW010000056.1 GCA_017626305.1 Clostridia bacterium | reverse complement strand
GTTTCTTGACAATTTTTAGGCAAACAAGTCTCTTTAATTAAATTCTTAATGGGCAATCTGCCGCCTCCACACAAGCGCAACACCGTTTTTATATCGTCCTCGTGCGTAAAATAGGACGGATAAGACTCATAATTCGGACGCGCGCTCGTGTGTGCGCCAACAAGCGTAATACCAGGACTGTGAACCTTATGGTAATAGTCGATTGAAAAATCGCTATTTCGCGTACAACCAAGCAACGCCACGCGTCCTAATTTCGCCATACAATCCAAGGTTTCGTCTAATCCTGCGCCCACGCCCGTTACTTCAATCGCCGTTTTAACACCGCCGTCGGAAACGGCTTTTACCTGTTTAACAAAGTCTTTATCGAAAGGATCAAAGGCATAATCCGCGCCGTTGTTTAATGCTTCTTCTCTGCGTTCAACAACGGGATCGCAAGCAATGACGGGATATGCGCCTGCCGCCTTGGCTAACATCACCGCAAGCTGTCCCAAAATACCAAGCCCCATTACCAGCAACGATTCACCGATTTCAAGATTAACCTTGCGGATCGCCGCCAAGGGGAAAGTCGCTATATAAGAAAACGCCGCCTCCTCGTACGAAACACGATCCTGTTCAATTTTTACGACGTTCTCCTCGGGCATGACGTTATAATTTTTATGCTTTCCTTTATATATAGCAACTCTATCGCCGACCTTGACTTTCTTAACAGCCGAACCGACGGCAACCACTTCCCCTGCGCTACTATACCCTACCTCACGCGGGAAGTCTTTTCCCGTCGAAATAACGGAAACCTCTTTCTCGCCAACGAAGTTTGCGCGTTCCGTCCCTGCGCTTATCGTCGAAACCACGGTTTTAACCACGACGGATTTCTCTTGAAGCTTATCAAGATCCAATTCTCCCACGTTTTGATATTCCGCTACGTACGGAGCAGTAAATATGATTTGTTTGAGTTGTTTCATTTAACAATTCTCCTTTTTGTTATTCAATTTTATAGCGTAATGGTGATTTGCCTGTACATAATTATAACCGATCAATGTTTTTTTTGCAACCATATATTATACACGATACTACTGAAAACCAAACCAATACTACACCTTCAATCCAACGTAGAAACAACGAAAATATATAAGTGCCTCCAAAAGCCTTATTGCTTTTGGAGGCACTTGTAACACATCTGTTTTAACGATAAGTCAGTCCTGATACAACCCGTTCACGAGAAGCAAGCCACCTTCGACAATCGTGAAAGAGCCGCTTAAAATAAACACCCACTCAACCGTGTTTCCTTGATTAAAGAGCAAGCAAAGTCCTATCAAAAGAAAAACGACGGGAACGGCGTATTCGCAAATCGTCTGCCATAACGCAGGGCAAACGGTTTTGCTTTTGATCTTTTCGTATAACAGCAAAATCCCGACGATTAACAATGCGGCGGCAAGCACGTATAACACCGCTTTCACGATCACCCAACCGCAAAGGATTACGATCGCCCCTATCACCGTTTTGATAACGGCAGGCGGGAACGTTCGATTCAAAAGATCAACCAAACCAAACGCAATCAATCCTACGCCAAGCACCGTCATCAATATGCTGATTATACTGCCTTTCAATACGATCAAAAGCACGCCGAACGAGATTGTCAAAAGTGCTAAAACGATCTTCTCTGTTCTTTTCATAAAGCCCCCTATAAAGCCCGACGGTGCAACGTCGCCACACGGATATATCCGTTTACCTGCCTGTGCGCCGCCCG
>JAGAIW010000007.1 GCA_017626305.1 Clostridia bacterium | reverse complement strand
TGACGATGCAGGCAATAGCACGGGGTATTACACGATTGTAATCGATAAAACCCAAAAGCCTTTGGATGTTCAAAACGTACTGACGGCGAAACGAACGGCGACGTGGTACTCACTTGGACGGATGGAGATCCCAACGTATATGCGCCTATCAAGACCGTAACGATTAACGGCAAACCTTATACGAAAGGAACGCCTATCTATACGATTGACACTGGCGTTTATAAAGTCGTAGCGACGGATAGAGCAGGCAACGTATGGGAAACGGAATTCAAATCCACGAAGGTGAACGTTCTTACGCAAACGCTTCAACAGAAATATTATGAAGTGTACGATGAAAACGGCGATTATTATGCGTTCACAAGCTATGAAAGCGCGTATGCATTTGCGGTAGCAAGAGAGAACGGTTTGGTTGGCACGGGCGATTGGCATAACGAGGATTGGGATACTGGTATTGCGATGGACGCAATCGACGCGGTAAATGCAAAGAATGGCACGTACTTTATCTACAAGAAGGAAGGTAATGCCGAAGCGGAAGTAGCTTACTTCACGCAAGAAAGATTGAATGCCGTTATTGCTCAATACGCAAAACAAGGGATTAACTCCTATTTTTATTGGGAGAAGGAACCCGCAGCGCAAATTAGCGGCGAAAACCTTTATGAGTATTCCGACTCGAAGACCATTCTCGCTAAATCGATTGATTTCTGTGAAAACGTTGGTTGCAGAATCGATGGGGAGGTATACGTTGGTACGAGTTATGCAGTGGAAGGCAGACATAGCCTTGTAGCGTTTGACGAATGGGGCAATACTTGTGATTATACGTTAATCGTGGTAGGAAGTCCTACGGAAATTTACTATTCCGTTGGTGAAGGCAGTGCCAACCTTGTCGTATTCGACAGAACTTACTATTTCAAGAAAGGAATTGAGGTTTCTATTTCCGATGATTTAGATGCCTTTGCAATGTTCGTAGTATATGACCAAGACGACAACTTGCTCGGTAAATTCCTTGCAACGGAAACGTATGCAATTGAGGAAAGCGGCAGATATAGAGTCGTGGCAATCAACCATTACGGGGAATCGGAAGAATTCCAGCTCGTGATCTCGTTGGATGCGCCTTCGGCAACTTTAACGGACAATGAAGTGGATAAGAAATTGGAAATCAAAATCGATGGAAGTATCGATGCTGATTCTCATATCCAAACGCTTGAAATCTATAAATCTCACGACAACGGCACGACTTGGACGCTTGTAGCTTTAGACGACTATGGTAAACCTGTAGCGCTTGAATCTATGGAATATGCATTCCGTACGACGGCGCTTTATAAAGTCGTTTTGACGGATGAGTTTAGAACGGGTATCGATTCGATTATTTCGACGTTTGATTACGTGCAACCCGAACCTTACGGTGAACTTGTGGGCGTTGAAAACGGCGGCTACACCAACGATACGGCAAGCTTTACTTGGACGGATGAAGCGAAAGTGTCTTTGGAAAGAGGCGGCGGTTTGCTCAGAGAAACCTTGATGTATAAATCGGGCGAGGAAATCTCCGTTGACGGTATCTACGTTTTGACGTTTGAAAACTATGACGGTTATGAGATGATTTACACCTTCACGATTGACACCGTGGCGCCCGTAGTAGAAATAGAAGGCGCAACCGTTGGAGCGGCAACGAACAACAATGTTAGTCTTGCTATTTCCGAAGAAGGCTTGATTACCGAGCTTTTCAAAGACGGCGTATCTCTCGGCGCGTACGTTCCTGGTACGGTCATTACCGAAAGCGGTTCGTACGTATTGGTTGTAAAAGACCTTGCGGACAACAAAGTAGAGATTGCGTTTGTAATCGATAAAGAGGTGGATTATACCATTAACGTAAACGATAAAGGCTTGGCAAACAGCGTAACGATTACGGCGGGGGAAGAAGTAACGTATTCCTTGACGTCGGATGGCGTTGCAGTAGATTATGAACTTGGCAACATTTTGAATGCGGCGGGTAAGTATAACCGTGTCATTACCGACAATATCGGCAATACTTCTGAAATGTCCTTTGAAGTAGTGAAATCGTTGCTTCCAAAATTCGAGCATAACTTTGATGATATGGAAGGTTTTGAAGAAGTGCTCGTAAACGGCGAGTTTAAGAGATTGAACTATGGCACGTTGGAACTTTTCGAAGACGGTGTTTATGAAGTCGGGGTGGTAGCGAACGGTCAAACTTATACGTTTAACTTAACGATTGACGGCACGAATCCTACTTTGAAACTCAACGGTGTGGAAAACGGAAAAACGACCGAAACGGGCGTAACCCTTTCCGACGTTTCCGAAGAAGCGACGGTAGAAGTATTCTTGAACAACGAGCGCATGCTTCATACGGTAGGGGAAGAACTTACCCAAGAAGGTAGCTATCGTGTAGTGGTAACGGATACTTGCGGGAACTCTA
>JAGAIW010000055.1 GCA_017626305.1 Clostridia bacterium | reverse complement strand
TGGTTTTTAAAGGGATACAGCCATTTTCAAACCACTCGCACATCCTATGCGACGGCGGCGAATTTATATCGGCAAGAGATAAGGTATGCCTGTCGTAATAGTCGTCTTTGTCTAATGTTACGCATACTACTTCTTTGGGCTTTTCAAAAGGTAGTATTCGTTCCCCGTTTCGTTGATAATCGTCTTGAAGTTGCTCGTTGATTTCATAAAGATAGTTACAAGGCAAACCGCCGCCCGTGTGTTCAATGGGCGTGTTGTCGGCGTTTCCAAGCCATACGCCTGCGATATCCTTGGTGGTGTACGAAAGGGCGTAAGCGTCGGTGTTTCCGTTTTTACTGCCTGCCGTTCCCGTTTTTGCGGCGATTGCCATGGGTAGACTTCTCAACTTTTTCGCCGTGCCTTCGGTTGCGGCTGTTCGCAGCATATCCGTCGTAAGATAGGCTGTCGACGGACGAAAAACCGTGCGTTCTATTTGCTTTCGATTATAAACGCAAACGCCGTTAATCCGTACTTTGGAAATAAAGCTTAAATCGCTGTAAACGCCCTTGTGCGCTAGGGCGGTGTACCCGCCGATTAACTCGTTTAGGCTAAATCCGTTTTTCATGCCCCCAAGCGCCAAGGCAAGTGTTTCGTCGTCTTTATCAACGGATAAATTTAATTTTTTTAAATACTGAACGCCCTTTTGCGGCGTAAGCGTTTCCAACAGCTTAACGGCAGGAATATTCAAACTTTTGGCTAAGCTTTCTCTAACGCTAACGTAGCCGTGAAATCTATCGTCGTAATTGTGGGGCGTATAGCCGCCGTAATTGACTTGTTCGTCAAGGATAGGCGTTGCGGGGGAAATGATCCTTTCTTCCAAACAAGGCGCGTAAACAAGTAGCGGTTTTAATAAAGACGCTGGAAGTCTTTTTATATTCCCTACGGTAGAAACGTACGCTTTGATACCGCCCGTACCTACGTCGGCGCAGCTGATCGCGATATCCGTTTCTTCATGGTTGGAAACAAGGCGTTCGCAACGTTTTTGCAAATTTTCGTCTAAATACGTGTCGATTTCTATCTTTCCGCCTACCGTAAAACCGTGCGTTTCCGCAAGCGCGCTCAGCTCGTCAAATACCGCTTGCACGTATCCGTCGTTTTCTTTGCTTGCGTGCGTTTTCGTCGGTAACGGTTTTTGTAAAGCTTGCGCGGCGTCACGCTCGCAAATAACGCCGTTGTTTACCATAGCGCGTAAAACGATAGCCTTTCGTTGTTTACAGCGTTCGGGGTTTTTAAACGGGGAATAGTTATTCGGTGATTTGACAAGCCCGGCTAATAACGCGGAATCCGCTAGGTCTAGCTCGTAGGGTTCTTTCCCGAAATAAAATCGCGCGGCGGCGTGTATGCCAAAGCAGTTGTGCCCAAAATAAATGACGTTTAGATACCGTTCAAGGATTTCGTCCTTGGAATAATTTTTTTCCAAAGCGCGCGTAAGTTTCCATTCCTTTAACTTCCGTTCAACCGTCTTTTCGTGAGAAAGGTGCGTGTTTTTAATAAGCTGCTGCGAAATGGTAGACGCGCCCTGTTGAAAGGAACGGGCGAATACGTTTTTAACGGCGGCTTTGACAATACGTTTCACGTCAAATCCGTTATGCGAGTAAAATCGCTTGTCTTCGGCGGAAACAAACGCCGATCGCGTATGCAAGGGGATATCCTTGATAGCCGTCGTAATGCGCCTGTCGCCCACGGCAAGCGTTTCCGTTAAGACGTGATTTTTGTCGTATACGCAAACGTTTTTGTCGGATAGAACAAGCTTTTGCGCGTCTAACCGCGCGTCGGCGGTTACGATAAAATAATACGAAAGCGCAAACAAAACAAACGCGCTGAAAAGAAGTAGCAAGAAAAGGGCAATTTTACGTAAGGTTTTCATCTAAAACAGTATTTGCTCTTTTTGCGTTTTTATCGCAAAAAAACATAGTTTTTTTCTCGTTGGAATAGGTGGAGAACCCCTTAAAGACTTGCTAAAAATCAAAAAAAAGAGTATAATAGAAGAAATCTACACTTGGATATTTAAAAGGATTATGAAACAAAAGTATCATATCGTTACGTACGGTTGCCAAATGAACGTACACGAATCGGAAAAAATAGCAGGCATTTTGCGCGGAATGGGTTACGAAGAAACGAACGCTACCGAGCTTGCGGATATTATCGTCTTTAACACCTGCTGTATTCGTGAGAATGCGGAAAACCATGCGTTTGGCAATATCGGCGCGTTGAAAAAACTCAAAAAACAAAAGCCTTCGCTGATTATTGCGGTAGGCGGCTGCATGACGCAGGAAAAGGGTAAAACGGACGTTTTGAAAGCCAAGTTTCCCTTTATCGATATCATGTTCGGTACGCTCAATTTAGAAGAGCTTGAAAGCTTGATTTTACAAAAAAGAGCGCAAAAAAAACGCGTTGTTTCCATTCGGGAAAAGGAAGGGGAAATCGTCGAAACGCTGACGCCTTATCGCACGAGTTATCCCAACGCTTGGGTGAATATTATGTACGGCTGTAATAATTTTTGTTCGTACTGTATCGTTCCGTACGTTCGCGGTAGAGAGCGTTCGCGTAAGAAAGAGCATATCCTTGCCGAAGTTAAACAGTTGGTTAAGGACGGTTACAAGGAAATCACTCTGCTTGGGCAAAACGTCAACTCCTACGGCACGGACGTAAACGACGGGTATACCTTTGCTAATCTTTTAGACGACGTAGCGTCTATCGACGGAAAATTCCGCTTGCGTTTTATGACGAGCCATCCCAAAGATTTTAACGTGGACGTCGTTGCCGTCATGGAAAAACACCGCAAAATATGCAGGCTTGTGCATTTGCCCGTGCAATCGGGTTCAGATGACGTATTACGGGCAATGAATCGCCGTTATACCCGAGAGAAATATTTAGACGAAATTGAAATGCTCCGTTCGCGTTTGCCTGAAACGGAAGTTACCACGGATATTATCGTAGGTTTTCCAAACGAAACGGAAGAAGATTTTTTAGATACCGTTGACTTAGTAAAAAAGGTGGATTTTGCGTCGGCGTTTACCTTTGTGTATTCCAAACGCCAAGGAACGAAAGCTGCGGAAATGGACGGGCAAATCCCCGAAGATATACAAAAAGACAGAATTATGCGGCTCGTGGAGCTCGTCAACTCGCTCACCCGCGCGAAATCCGAAAAGTACGTTGGAAAAACGGTAGAGATTTTGTGTGAAGATTACGACGAAAAGAAAGGACTTTATTTGGGACGCGACGAGTTTGGCCGTATGGGTTACTTCCAAAGCGATACAAACGTCGTTGGAGAATTTATTCAGCTGAAAGTAACCAAGGCAAACGGTATTTCGCTTTACGGCGAAAAAGTAGAAGTATAAGGGAAGAAAGGTAGGTTTTTTACAATGGCGCTTTCACAAATGATGCAGCACTATTTATTCATGAAAGAAAAATACCCCGATTGCGTGTTGTTTTACCGCTTGGGGGATTTTTACGAGATGTTTTTCGACGACGCCGTTAAGGTGTCGAAAATGCTTGATTTGACATTAACGGGCAAAGATTGCGGTTTGGAAGAACGCGCGCCTATGTGCGGTATTCCTTTCCATGCAGCGGACGGCTACGTGGCAAAGCTTGTTTCCATGGGCGAAAAGGTAGCAATTTGCGAACAGCTTTCTAAACCCGAAGAGTCGAATAAAAAGCTTGTCGAGCGCGACGTCGTGCGTATCGTTTCGGCAGGGACGGTTATCGAAGAAGACTTTTTGGAAAAAGGTAAAAATAACTATATCGCATGCGCATGTAAACGGGACGATACCGTGGCTTTGGCGTGGGCGGATATCACCACGGGTGAATTTATGGCGGAAGAATTTACGGGCGAGCTCTCCGTAGAAGAAGCCGTTGGACAATTGGTAAAGCTGTCCGTCGCCGAAGTGATTTGCAACGACGATATGCTTAGCGCAAGTAAAAATCAAAAAGAACTTAAACACGGTATTTTACCGCCTTTTTCTTGTTATATGCCTTGGGTGTTTAACGTGAAACACGCGGAAAAGAACTTGTTAGAGCAATTTAAAGCCCGTTCCTTAGCGCCGTACGGCATTACGGGTAAGGATACGATTATATCCGCCGCAGGCGCGCTGATCGAATATTTGCGTGAAACGCAAAAACACGCGCTTGCTAATATCAACGGCATTAAGGCAATCAATCGCGAGCGGTTTATGGAGCTTGACGCGATTGCCGTGCGCAATCTTGAACTTGTAAAAAACAACACCGAAAATAAAAAATACGGTTCGTTGCTTTGGGTGCTTGACAAGACCAAGACGGGCATGGGGGCAAGGCTTTTGCACCGTTTGGTGCTTTCGCCGTTTAAGGATAAAGAAGAAATCGAATACCGTCAAGACGGCGTAGAAGAGTTTTTAAACGCTGCCGTAGTGCGCGTAGGGCTTGCGGAAACGCTGCAAAATATCGGCGACGTCGAACGGCTTGCAGGGAAAATATCCAACGGCAATTTCAATCCTAAAAATTGCTTAGACCTGGCTACGTCCTTGCACGCTTTGCCGTCTATAAAATTCCAGCTTGCAGGGTTTACGTCGCCTATCGTGCAAGATATTTTGCAAAATCTTCCCGACGTGGCCGAGCTTGCCGATTTATTAAGCGAATGTATCGATCCCGAAGCGTCGTCTATCATGAAAGACGGCGGGTATATTCGTCAAGGTTTTAACGAAGAGCTTGATAGACTTCGCGGTATCAATAAAAATGCAAAGGGAATCATTGAGCAAATCGCCGTCCGTGAAAGAGAGCGTACGGGGATAAAAACGTTAAAGACGGGGTATAACCGCGTATTCGGTTATTATATCGAAATCAGCAATTCGTTCAAGGACCAAGTTCCGCCCGAATATATCCGTAAACAAACGTTGACGTCAGGCGAGCGTTTTATCACCGAAGAGTTGAAAAAATTTGAAGAAGAAGTACTCACCAGCGGTGAAAAAGCGTTAGAAATCGAACAGAATATTTATAATAAACTGTTGGATATTTTACTTGCACGCATTGAAGATTTGCAAAAAGTGGCGTCATCTCTTGCATTGTTGGACTGCTTGATTTCCTTTGCAACGGTCGCCAAAGAACGTCGCTACGTTCGTCCGATTATTAAAGAAAGCGGCGCTCCGTTGATTATCACCGACGGCAGACACCCCGTCGTGGAAGCCATCTCCAAAGAACGTTTCGTGCCCAACGATACGCTGCTTGACAACGAAGAAAACCGCTGTGCGATTATTACCGGCCCGAATATGGCAGGGAAAAGCACGTATATGCGACAGGTCGCGCTGATTACGCTAATGGCGCATATCGGTTCGTTCGTCCCCGCAAAGTCGGCGGAAATCCCCGTAACCGATCGTATATTTACCCGTGTGGGCGCAAGCGATAATCTCATTTTTGACCAAAGTACGTTCATGGTTGAAATGACCGAAGTAGCGTCCATATTACTTCGAGCCACCAAGGACAGTCTTTTGGTACTTGACGAAGTCGGGCGTGGGACGAGTACCTACGACGGACTTTCTATTGCTTGGGCTGTGATTGAATTTTTGGCGCAGCATATCCGCGCGAAAACGTTGTTTTCTACGCATTATCACGAGCTGACCGAGCTTGAAAATACCATGGAAGGGGTAAAGAATTATAAAGTAACCGTCAAAGAAATGGGCGGCGGCATTGTATTCTTACGTAAAATTGCCCGCGGCGGCGCGCATAGAAGTTTCGGTATTGAAGTTGCCGCGCTTGCAGGCGTACCCAAAGACGTTACCACGAGAGCGAAGGCGATCTTGAAAGCCTTAGAGAAAAACGATTTGCTTGGCGGCAAAAAATCGATTGTTATTGAAGATACGCAGGAAGACGAAAAGCAGCTTACCGAAGTGGAACAAATCGTAATGGATACGGATATGAACACACTTTCACCTATGCAAGCGTTTATGCTGCTTAACGATTTAAAGGAAAAACTCTTACAGGAGAACTGATATGGCAAAAATCAATATTTTGCCCGCAAAGGTCTATAACAGAATAGCGGCAGGCGAAGTCATTGACCGTCCGTATTCCGTCGTAAAGGAGCTTGTTGAAAACTCCATTGACGCAGGCGCGACGGAGATTGAAATTTACGTAGAAAACGGCGGAAAACAGTTGATTCGAGTCGTGGATAACGGCTGCGGTATCGAACGGGAAGATTTACATTCGGCGTTCGTTCCGCATGCAACCAGCAAAATTGCGACCGCCGAAGATTTAGATATGGTTGCAACGCTTGGTTTTCGCGGTGAAGCCGTAGCGTCGATTGCGTCCGTTTCGCGTATGACGATTACGTCTAAGGTGGAAGGCGGTAAATGCTACTCGCTTGAATCGGACGGCGGCGAACTCGGTAAAATTATAGAAACGGCAGGTGAAGTCGGTACGGACGTGAAGGTGGAGATGCTCTTTTATAATACGCCCGTACGCTTGGGATTTTTGAAATCGGATAAAGCGGAAGAGGCGGATATCACCACGTTTGTTTCCCGATTTATACTCAATCGTTCGGATATTGCATTCACCTATTACGTCAACGGTAAAAAGGTATTGCAATCGTTTGGCGGCGGCGACGAAGAAGCGTTTTTAAGCGTATATGGGGCGACGACGCTTGGTCAATGCTTTAAAATTGACGCGGAAAAACACGGTATTCGTATTCGCGGCTATATCGGTAATCAAAACTTTTCCAAAGCGAATAAAAGCTATCAAAGCGTATTTTTAAACGGTAGATATATTCTTAATTCCACCGTATCGGCGGCAATAACGGGCGCGTATGCAGGCTATTTGATGAAACGGCAATATCCGTTTTACGTTTTGCATATTGAAGTTCCAAGAGAAATCGTTGACGTCAACGTTCATCCCAACAAAGCCGACGTACGTTTTGCGGATAATAAAATCATTTACGGCTGTATCTATTCGGTCATTTCTTCCGTTTTGGACGGGAATACCAAAGCGCTTGATTACGTCGTTGCGCCGCAAGCAGAACCTGTCCAAGAGATCGTCAAGGAAGAAAAAGTAAATTCTAACCCCAAGCTTGACGACGAATTGATTGCACGGTATCGTGCAAATTTCAGTAAAGAAGCGGAAGAAACCCGCCAAAAAACGCTTTCCGAGCAAATTTTGGGTGGAGCTGCGCTTACCTACGAAGAAGCGAAAAGAGAAATGCAATCGGCAACGGACGCTATGCGAAACGCCGATAAAGAACCGTACGGTAAGGGCTACGTGCGCATGGAAGATATTCCTGATATTGACCCGAGTGAGCTTGTGAGCATGACGTACGGTGAAATGGAAAAGAAGACGCGCAAAAAAAGCGACCCTGTACGTTTGCATAAAAAATTCCCTAATGCCTATTTTGAGCGTACGATTTTGCATTTTGACGATCCTGCATATGAAAGGCGAAAGAAGACGGGGAAGAAGACTACTTTATCGCGAATAAAAAACTGCTTGAAGAACAGGACGCAAAGGCAAAACAAAACAAAATAGACGTTTCTTCTTGTGTTTACGCAGGAAAACTGTTTAATACCTATCTTTTATACGAATGTAATCAAGACGTTTACATTATCGATCAGCACGCCGCGCACGAACGGTTGATATTCGACCGCTTAAAGGCGCAAATGCAATCGAGAAACATTATCAAGCAGCCTATGTTATTGCCGTTTGATATGCGCGTAAACGCGTTTGAAGCGACGTTTATCCGTGAAAAAATGCCCGAGATTAACGCAATCGGCTTTGATATTGAAGAGCGCGGGGAAACGGTATTTTCGGTAACGGCAATTCCTATGGATTTACAAAATATCAACCTGCAAGTATTTTTCAATGATATTTTATCCGACGTAAACGGCTATCGTGCGATAAAATTAGAAGACATTCTCAAAGATAAGCTTGCGTCCGCTGCATGCAAAGCCGCCGTAAAAGGCGGTATGGACTTAACCCGTCAGGAAGTAGAAGCCTTGCTTGTACAAATGGACGGGGATATGGGTTTAAAATGTCCCCACGGTAGACCCGTCGTCGTGAAAATGACTCGCGCGCAGCTTGAAAAAATGTTTAAGAGAATCGTATAATGCAAAAAGTACTTGTCATTTGCGGTTCTACCGCGTCGGGTAAGACTTCGCTTGCCGTAGAATGTGCAAAACAATTAAATACCGAAATCATTTCCGCCGATTCTATGCTCGTTTATAAGGGTTTGGATATCGGTACGGCAAAGCCTACTTTGCAAGAACGCGACGGTATCGCGCATCATATGATTGACGTTGTTCAGCCTACCGTTGCTTTTTCCGTAAGTGATTACGAAAAGGCGGCGCTGCCCGTTTTGGAAGGTTTGCTTTCGCAAGGTAAAACACCGATAATTTGTGGCGGTACGGGCTTTTATATCAACGCATTATTATATAAAAGCCAGTTTGGGGGCGTTGGGGCAAATGCGCAAATAAGGCAAAAATACGAAGATATTTTATCGCAACACGGAAATGCGTATTTGCACGCTATACTTCAAGAAAAAGACCCCGAAAGCGCGGAAAAACTGCACGAAAACGATACAAAACGGGTAATTCGCGCCTTAGAAATATATGAAACGACGGGCAAAAAAAAGTCGTTGCAGGCGGATACCTTAACGCCGCGCTTTGATTTTATCGCGGTTTCTATCGAATATCCAAGGGAAACGCTGTATAGCCGTATCGATTTGCGTGTAGAGCAAATGTTTGCGTGCGGCTTATTAGATGAAGTGCAAACGCTATTAAAAAGCGGTGTAACGCCCGATATGCAAAGTATGCAAGGGATAGGCTATAAAGAAGTGGCGGAAGGCTTGCAAAAAGGGTGGAGTATAGACGAAATCAAGGAATTGATTAAGAAAAACACCCGTCATTACGCGAAAAGGCAAATTACTTTCTTTAAACGTATGCAAAATCATGTACGTATAACGCCCGAGCAGGCAAATCCTTCCTATATCCTTAAAAATATGTAAAAAACAACGAATTATGTCACGCATAATACCTATGTGTGACATAGTAGCTATGTCTAACATAGTAATTATGTCTGACATAGAACGTGGAGAAATTATGCAAATAGAACAACTCATTCAAAAAAATGAAGAACTTTTAACCGAGCAATTCCGTTTGGCAGACGAAATTAGTCAATTTAATCAAGAAAAGGTATTAAAAGCTTTTAATAAACATTCCATTGCCCTGCGCCACTTTAACGGGTCGACAGGGTATGGTTACGGCGACGAAGGCAGGTTTGTGCTTGGCGACGTTTACGCGGCGGCGCTTGGCGCGGAATCGGGGATTGTTTCGCCGGCGCTCCTTAGCGGTACGCACGCGCTTACCGTAGCGCTTTTTGGCGTTTTGCGTACGGGGGATAAAGTGCTTTGTATTTCGGGTATGCCTTACGATACCATTCGTGGCGTTATTTACGGCGACGGCAACGGTTCGTTGAAAGATTTTGGCATCAGCTTTGATTGCGTAGACTTAGACGAAAACGGCAAATTTGACAAAAATACGATCGCCGCAGAGATAAAACGCCTTGGTCCGCAGCTGAAAATGGTTTATATTCAACGTTCGCGTGGGTATGAACTGCGTGACGCGTTTACCGTTGCGGAAATCGGAGAAATTTGTTCTTTCGTCCGCGAGCAAGGCTTTAACGGCTGTATTTTTACGGATAATTGCTACGGTGAATTTGTCGAAAAGCAAGAGCCCTGCGACGTTGGGGCGGATCTTGCCGTCGGTTCTTTAATTAAAAACCCCGGCGGTGGACTTGCACCGACGGGTGGATATATCGTAGGGAAAAGCGAATACGTAGAACTTATCGGCAAACGCCTTACCGCGCCTTCTATCGGCAATGAAGTAGGCTCGTACGCTTACGGTTATCGCTTGTTTTATCAAGGCTTGTTCCTTGCGCCGCATACGGTCAATCAAGCGATCAAAGGCAGTCTACTTATCGGAAAATGCATGGAAACGCTTGGGTATGAAAACTTCCCCAAAATCGGCAAAACGCCCGCCGATATTACCCGTGCTATCCGTTTTGACACCGCCCAGCAGCTTTGCGCGTTTATTCAATCGGTGCAAGAAGCGTCGCCTGTGGATAGTTTCGTAACCTTAGAGCCGTGGGATATGCCGGGGTATGATAGCAAGGTTATCATGGCGGCAGGCTGTTTTGTCGACGGTGCGTCTATCGAGCTTTCCGCCGACGCTCCCGTCAAACCGCCGTATACGGCGTACTTCCAAGGTGGGCTTACCTTTGAGCATTGTAAATACGCCTTAAAGAAAATCTTAGAAAAACTTGTATAAAAGAAGGAAGGACGAGCGTCCTTCCTTTTCTCATTTGGTCAAATCCCAGTCAATGGGGGGTATGCCGTGCTTTTCAAGATATTCGTTTGTTTTAGAGAAGTGCCGACACCCGAAAAATCCGTTATAAGCGGATAAAGGGGACGGATGAGCGCACTCTAATATCAAATGCTTAGAAGGTTCAATCAACGGTTTTTTACTGCGTGCGTTGCCACCCCAAAGAATAAATACGACGTTTTCCTTTTGCTGAGAAATCAGCTGTATAACGCTGTCCGTAAACCAAGCCCAACCGCATTTGGAATGGGAATTTGCCTGATGCTCTCTTACGGAAAGAGAAGTGTTCATTAGCAAAACGCCTTCCTTTGCCCACTTAGTCAAATTGCCTGATTTAGGTAGTTCGCAACCAATATCTGCGCGTAATTCCTTAAAAATATTTTCCAAAGAAGGCGGCTTTTGAACGCCGTCCTGCACGGAAAAACAAAGACCGTGCGCCTGATTAGGTCCGTGATAGGGGTCTTGCCCCAAAATAACCGCTTTTAGGTTGGAAAAAGGAGTAAAGCGGAAACAGTTATACAAATCGTACATATCTGGATATACGACGTGCGTTTTGTATTCTTCAATAAGGAACTTGCGGATTTTTAAATACCGTTCGTCGCGAAACAGCGGAGCAAGTCGTTCGTTCCAGTCGCCTAAATCAATCATTTGTACACCTTTACATATTATAATTTATCAAATACGGACGGCAAAGCCGCTTGCAGATTTTCTAATGCCGTACTTCTATTTTGTAGGTACTGATCCGTCGTGCTACCGCTGCCCGCTACGTCGGAAATGGCTTTCACTGAATATACGGGGAGTTTCGCGCAAAGCGCGGCTTGCACGATAGCGCAACCTTCCATATCGCGGATATCCGCTTGCAATTCTTTGGTTAAAAGCTCGTAATCTGCGGTGGAGTCGTTAAATCGATCTGCCGTGCCTAATTTTTTTGCGGCAAAGGGAATATCCAACGTGGAAAGGGGTAAATAATTTTCTTCGTACTCGTTTAAAGTTCCTATTTTCGTACCGTTTAATTGTACAAGGTCGAAGTCGAATTGTACGGCTTGACTAATTTGATACACTTGACAAAGTTTAGTGTCGTCGTTTAAACCGCCCGAAACGCCGAAGTTTAACAAACAATCGACGTCGAATTTGCTAACGAGCAGCTGCGTGCCGAGCGCAGCGTTTACTTTTCCAACACCGCAAATACAAAGGGCGACTTCCTTTCCGAACGCCGTTCCTACGTAGATATTTTTACCGCTCACCGTCAAAGAACGGTTGATTTTCATTTCGCTAAGCAGGATATCCGCTTCGCTTTGCATGGCAATAACTGCACCTATCATATTTTTTTCTCCTGTAAGGTTTTTAAGGGATATGCAACGATTTCCGCTTGGGAAAAATCACGTTCGCAACAAACGGCAACGAAACATCCGTTTAACGAAAAAGGGGTGATTTGTACGGGGAGTTGCAATTCGCCGTATTTTATCGTGGAATTTGTAAATTGAAGTTTATATAAATCGCGCGCAAGCGTTCCGCCTAACCATTTAACGGCGCTTTCTTTTACGACCCAATGCCGTAAAAAATCGGATAAATTTTTAATTTCCTTTTGTTCGGCAAAAGGAAAACGCTTAACAATCGGTAAAAAATACACGTCACGGTCGATTTGCTCGGCGTCGATACCGATATTTTCGTCGCTAACGGCGATAAATAACGTTGAGTTGGTATGCGAAACGGAAAAGAAAATATCCGACTTGCCTTTTAAAAAGGGCTTTCCGTTTTCACTTCGCTCAATTTCCGCGTCGATATGAAAATACCGTAAAAATATTTCTCGTATCGCCGTTTCCGTATCTGTAAACGTGTTTTTGTCCGTATAAAATAGTTTTTGCATAATTAAGGCAATTATAACACACCCAAAAGACAAATGTCAAGCGTTAAAAACCGCGAGAGCGGTTGGCTCTCGCGTGCGTTTTATTTATTGCTCTTGGAAACGTTGAAATAGTATTCCACGACGTCGCCGTCCTGCATGATATATTCTTTTCCTTCCGAACGGACTTTGCCTTCCGCTTTTGCTGCGGCAATCGAGCCAAGCGTTACGAGAATTTCCCAGTTGACGACGTCCGCGCGAATAAAGCCTTTTTCAAAATCGGTATGAATTTTTCCTGCTGCTTGGGGGGCTTTCGTGCCTTTGACAATCGTCCAAGCGCGCGTTTCCTTTTCGCCTGCGGTAAGATAAGAAATCAAGCCCAAAAGCGCATAGGACTTTTTAATCAATCTATCCAAACCGCTTTCGCCCAAGCCGAATTCTTCCATAAACACCGCTTTGTCTTCGGGGTCCATTTGCGAAAGCTCTTCTTCCGTTTTAGCGCAAATCACCAAAACTTCCGCGCCTTCTTTGGCGGCGAACTCCTTTACCTTGACGACAAAGGGGAGCTCGTCTTCGTTCGTTCCCATATCGTCTTCCTTGATATTTGCCGCGTAGATAACGGGCTTTGTCGTCAACAGAAAACAGTTTTTAAGAAATTCTTCTTCCATATCCGTAACGGGGAAGTTTCTAGCGGGCTTTTCGCTTTCCAAATGCGCGTACAATCTTTCCAAGAAAGCATATTCTTCCGCCGCCTTTTTATCTGCGCCGCCGCGAGCTTGCACCTTAACCTTATTCATACGGTTTTGCACCGCTTCCATATCGGATAATACAAGTTCAAGATTGATCGTTTCAATGTCCGTTACGGGGTCGATTTTATTATCGACGTGCGTAATGTTCGTATCTTCAAAACAACGAACGACGTGCACGATAGCGTCTACTTCACGGATATGAGAAAGGAATTTATTCCCCAAGCCTTCGCCCTTGGACGCGCCTTTTACAAGCCCTGCGATATCGACGAATTCAATGACGGCGGGGGTGATTTTTTTGCTGTCGTATAAAGCGGCAAGCTTGTCTAAACGTTCGTCGGGTACAGCCACGACGCCGACGTTTGGTTCAATGGTACAAAACGGATAGTTGGCACATTCCGCACCGGCGTGCGTGATTGCGTTAAAAAGAGTGGATTTTCCTACGTTGGGAAGACCTACGACACCAAGTTTCATAATAAACGAGTTCCTTTTAATCAAATTTCCTATTTATTATAATATAAAATTTAAAATTTGGCAAATTAAAGTTGCCCAAAATCGAAAAATACTTGCCGAAATAAAAAAAATATGATATAGTATTAAGGATAAAAACAAAAATACACAGGTGTTAAAATGGATTATAAGAAATATATAGCGGAAAAACTTAAAGTAGACGGCGTTACACAGGACGAATTATACGATTTAATTGCGTTGCCGCCAAATAGTGAAATGGGGGATTACGCCATTCCTTGTTTTAAGTTTGCTAAGCTGATGAGAAAAAGCCCCGTAATGATTGCGCAGGAGCTTAAAGAATCGGTTGCAACGGACGACGTGATTAGCGAAGTTTCCGCGGTCAACGGGTATTTGAACTTTAAAATCAATAAAGACGGCTTTGTTCGGTCTACACTTGAAAAGATATTTGCCGAAGGCGAACGTTACGGTGCGTCAAACGAAGGCGCAGGCAAAACGGTTTGTATCGATTATTCGTCTATCAATATCGCGAAACCGTTCCATATCGGGCATTTATCTACCACCGTTCTTGGCGGCGCGTTGTACCGTATTTTTAATTTCCTTGGCTATAAAGCGGTGGGTATCAACCATTTGGGGGATTACGGTACGCAGTTTGGAAAACTCATTTCCGCGTATAAGCGTTGGGGGGATAAAGAAACGGTGGAAAAGGGCGGAATCCGCGCTTTGAACGAGCTGTACGTCCGTTTTCATAAAGAGGCGGAAGACCACCCCGAATACGACGACGAGGCACGCGCCTATTTTAAGAAAATCGAACAGGGCGATAGCGAATGTCAAGCGTTGTTCAAATGGTTTAAGGAACTGACCTTAAAAGACGTGCAAAAGATTTACGATATGTTGGATATCCACTTCGATTCGTACGCAGGGGAAAGTTTCTATTCGGATAAAATGCAGCCCGTCGTTGACGAGCTTATTCAAAAAGGACTTCTTACTGAAAGTCGCGGCGCACAGGTCGTTGATTTGGAAGAGTACGGTATGCCGCCTTGTATTATTTTGAAATCGGACGGTAGCTCGTTGTACGCGACGCGCGATATGGCGGCGGCTATGTACCGTAAAAAGGAATACGATTTTGATAAATGCTTGTACGTCGTTGCTTATCAGCAAAACCTGCACTTTAAACAGTTTTTCAAGGTGTTAGAGCTCATGGGTAAGGAGTGGGCGAAGGATCTTGTGCACGTTGCTTACGGTATGGTATCCTTGGAAGAAGGGACAATGTCCACTCGTAAGGGCAACGTCGTATTTTTGGAAGACGTAATCCAAAAATGCATTGAAAAGGCGTATACCATTATCGACGAGAAAAATCCCGATTTGAAAAACAAACAAGACGTTGCCGACAAAGTCGGCGTCGGCGCGGTTATCTTTGGGGCGTTGTATAATAGTAAAATCAAGGATATCGTGTTCTCTTACGATAAAGTGCTCACCTTTGACGGGGAAACGAGCGTATACGTGCAGTATACTTGCGCAAGAGCCAACTCCGTACTGCAAAAGGGCGGTAAGGTAGAAACTTTTGAAGTTCCCGAGCTTACGGCGGAAGAAATCGAGCTAGTCAAAGCCTTGTCCACCTTCCCGCAAACCGTTCGCGCGGCGGCGGAAAAATACGAACCGTCGTTTATTGCGCGTTTTGCGGTAGACGTTGCGCAGAAGTTCAATAAGTTCTACTTTGATTGCAAAATCCTGTCGGCGGAAGACGAAAAGACGAGAAACTTCCGTCTTGCCTTGACCAACGCCACTTGGCAAGCGTTGAAAAACGCGTTTACCCTTTTGGGTATCGGTATTCCCGATAAAATGTAAAAACAGAAAAAACGCTCTCGGTTTGTCGCCGAGAGTTTTTTTATACAAAAAAGTAAAAAATTTTCTTTCAAATTCTTTACTTTTCCATAAAAAGTATGTTATTATTAAATATAGTATGATTGAAAAGCACGATTATCAAAATATAATGCAAATTCTTGATCCGCATAAAAACGCCGAAAAGGAATGGTTTTTATCTTTGCTGGACGAAGAAACGCAAAAACGTTATGAAGACGAACACGTAAATGCGGTGATGCAAATGCTGCGCGCCGTACGGATTCGTCCGCATAAACGCGCCATTCGCGACGCGAAAGAAGAGATTGCCCGTTTGGAAAAGGATACGTACAATCAGGCGGAAAACTACCGTAAAATCAAAGAATTGACGGCGGAAATTGCCCGTCAGCAAGAAAAAATGGAAACGTACCGTCCGTTCTTTGACGAGCCGTATTTTGCTCGCATGGACCTTGTGGATAATATAGAAGGTTATAACAGCTATTATATAGGCAAAAAAGGGGACGTTAAGCTGGAAATCGTCGACTGGCGCGCGCCCGTGTCAAGAAGATATTATCAAAAAAGCTGTTCTTCTTTCAAAATTAACGAATACGAATATAAGACGATACTTCGCCGCGCGCTGCGTACCAAAAACGGTACGGTCTTAGATTTTAAAAACGAATACCTTTCCTTGAAGGATTATCTTTCTGCGGAAGAAATTGCCGATAGGGACGAAGAAAACGTTCTTGACCCGTATCTTCGTGAGATTATCCGTAGCCGTAAGGAAGAAACGGCGGTGCGCGATATCATTGAAACCATACAGGAAAAGCAGTACGATATCATTACCCGTCCTGAAAAGGATAATTTCGTTTTGCAGGGCTGCGCGGGTAGCGGTAAGACTATGGTCATGCTGCATAGACTTAGCTATCTTATGTATAATAATGAAGATATCAAGCCGCGCGACGTACTCGTTATTACGCCGAGCAATTCGTTTAACGCATTTATTGATGAACTGGCGGAGATTTTAGAGCTGGAACGGGTGAAGACGATTACGGCGTACGAATACTTTTTGCAGGTGCTCAAAAACGAAAAAATCGATATCGAAAAGAAAATCGATTTAACGCAAAAAGAAGATAGGGCGTATTTAGAATACGTGTATTCGCAGACGTTCGTAAACGACGTTTCCAAAAAAATGCACAAGGTATACGACGGACTGTACGGCTTATTCACGGGTGAAGAATGTAAGGATTTCATTTCGTCCATACTTAGCGTATGCAAAAAACAAATCTCCCGTTATGAAGAAATCAAAAACGCGTCAACGCGCGTTCGTCGCGCGGTGCTTGGCGAGATTAGAGAACGCAAGGAAGGGGGCTTGTATTACACGAAACCTTTTCGCGAACTCATGAACGCCGTCGTCGACGTGGACGACTTCCTTGGCGGAACGCTGCAAAGCGAGCACGCCAAAACGCCCGATTATTTCTATCGGCATATGGCGTCGTATTATAAAAGCTCCGCGTTTATTGCCCGTTATGGTGAACAGGTCGTACAAGAAGGGATAAACTCTTTGGAAGAACTCATTCAAGGTTTACAACGCGAGATATCCGACCTTGCCCGTTTCCGTCAAAAAATCGGCGGCGTAGACGTCTATACGTATGCTGACCGTATCGAGCGGCGTAAACAAATCGTTACCGAAGCGGAAAAGATAAAAAACAGCGTCGTATCTATCGGCGAAGAGCTCGTTGCTTTTGGGGAATTTTACGGATACTTACGCGGCGATAAAGCGTTTTGTGAAATCGGTACGGGGCAAGGCTTTATCGACGTCGTGCGGTATTTTTATAAAGAAACGGTGAAAAAATATAAAGCGAAATACGGTATGACTTCGCAAAAAATGTACAAAAGCGACGCCTATGCGTTGTGCGTCGTTTGTTCACAGCTCACCGCAAAGCTTTCGCCTGTCTATTCCTACGTTTTCGTAGACGAAGCGCAGGATATTTCCCCGTGCGAATACGCGCTGATAAGAAAGATAAACGAAAAAGCGGCGTTTAATATTTTCGGGGATATCGCGCAAAACGTTACCCCTTGGCGCGGTGTTCGTAGTTGGACGGACGCATTTCCCGATTTTGCGCTGTATACGCTTGACCAAAACTATCGAAACACCAACCAAATCGTTCGATTTGTAGCGGCGAATCTTGGAGTGGATATGCAGCCTATCGGCTTTGACGGGCCGGAAGTAAGCTATTTGATTGCAAGAAAGGTTAGTGGATTTTTCAAGGATAAAAAGGGCTTGAAAACGATTATTTGCAGCGAAGAAAATAAAGAAAAATATATGCGAAAATCGTATAACGACCCGTCCGTAAAGGGAAAAGTGTCGCGTAGTAAAATCAACGTAATGACGGTGTACGAGAGTAAGGGCTTGGAGTTTACTACGGTTGCCGTAGACCCCGACGGTATGTCGACGAGCGAAACGTATATCGCGTATACGAGAGCATTAAAAGAACTCGCCGTGATAAAAAAATGACGAGTAGAGATAAATTTTTCCCGTTCAAACATTTGAAAAAAATTGAAAAAGATGATATAATAGTATAAAATGGTAGATTTTGGCGTGATTTTTCGCCAAATAGAACACGAGGATGAAATGGCAAAAGAACAAAGTAAGGACGTAAAAGAAAGCAAATACGACGCGGGACACATACAGGTACTGGAAGGCTTAGACGCCGTACGTATGCGCCCTGGTATGTATATCGGTTCGACGGGTATTAAGGGCTTACACCACATTCTTTGGGAAATCGTGGATAACGCTATTGACGAAGCCGCTAACGGATATGCCAGTAAGGTAAAAGTAACGCTGCACAGCGACGGGAGCGCGTCGGTAGAAGATAACGGCCGCGGTATTCCCACCGATATACACCCGAAAGAAAAGGTTTCGGGTGTTCAACTTGTTTTTACGAAACTGCACGCAGGCGGTAAATTCGGACAGGGCAACTACGAATTTTCGGGCGGCTTGCACGGCGTCGGCGCGTCGGTAACTAACGCGCTTTCCGAATGGCTCACCGTCGAAGTATACCGTAATAAGCGCATTTATAAAATGAGTTTCCATTCCCATTTAGGAACGGGGAAAAATAAGAATAGAATTATCTCAGGCGACCCCGACGGTCCTTTGGAAGATACGGGGGTAAAGACCAACCGCCAAGGTACGTATATTCGTTTCCTGCCCGATAAACGGGTATTTTCCGAAACGGATTTTGAGTTGGATACGGTAGAAGAACGTCTTCGTCAGCTCGCCTTTTTGAACCGCGGCGTAGAAATCACGCTCGTGGACGAACGTATCTCTATGGCGGAAGCAAACCGCAGCCGTAGCATTTTAAACGCGGATAGCGAGCAACAGGAAGGGGAAACGGAAACGACGGAAGAAACGTTCCCCGTGGAAGAAGGTCAGCTGGATTTGTTCTCGGTTGCAAGCGAAACGCCCCAGCAATCGCTTTTTGCCGAAGTGGACGAGCTTGCTTTGGAAAGCGAGCCGTATCGCGTCGTATTCAAATTTGACGGCGGTATATCCGACTACGTCAAATACGATAACGAAGGGGATAGAAAACTGTACGCGCAGCCGATTTATTATAAAGCGGAAAAGAACGGTATTTTGGTGGAATTTGCCATTCAACATATCGGTGATTATAGAGAACGCTTGTATTCGTTCGTCAATAATATTCCCACACCCGAAGGCGGGTATCACGAAATGGGTTTCCATTCGGGCTTAACGAGAGTATTAAACGAATACGCAAGGTCTAACGGTTTTCTCAAAGAGAAAGACCCCAACTTCCAAGGCGACGATTTTTGCGAAGGTTTGACGGCGGTACTGTCTATTAAAATGGCAAACGTGCAGTTTGAAGGTCAAACGAAAACCAAGCTCGGCAACACCGAAGCCCGTCCTGCCGTAGAAGCGACCGTTATCGAAGGTATGAACGCCTTACAAAACGTGCGCGGCTACAAAAAGACGATGGAAGAAATCATTAAAAAGGCGCAAGGCGCGGCAAAATCGCGTATTGCCGCCAAGACGGCAAAGGATAACGCTCGCGCAAAGAACAGCATTGACGGCTTGACCCTTATCGGTAAGTTGGCGGCTTGTTCGGGAAAGAAACCCGAACTCAACGAAATGTTTATCGTCGAAGGGGATTCGGCAGGCGGTACGGCAAAACAAGCCCGCGTACGTCAATATCAATCCATCTTACCACTTCGTGGTAAACCGCTGAACGTCGAGAAGAAAAAGCTTAGCCAAATCCTTGAAAACGAAGAAATTCGTACCATGATTAGTGCGATCGGCGCTGGTATTGACCCCGACTTCAAACTGGATAAAATCAACTATCATAAAGTGATTATTTTATCGGATGCCGACCAAGACGGTATGCATATTCGCTGTATTTTGTTGACGTTTTTCTTCCGCTATATGCGTCCGCTTGTCAACGCAGGACACGTATATATCGGTATGCCGCCGCTGTATAAAGTGTATAAGGGCGACAAAGTAGAATACGCCTACGACGATAAAGAACTGAATGAAAAGATTGAAAAAATCGGCAAAGGGTATCAGCTCCAACGCTATAAAGGTCTAGGCGAAATGAGCGCCGAACAGCTTTGGGAAACGACCATGAACCCCGCAACGCGTAACTTGACGCAGGTAACGGTGGAAGATGCGGCAAAAGCCGAACGCATGATTACCACGCTTATGGGCGATAAGGTAGAAGGCAGAAAGGAATTCTTGGCAAAATACGCCAACTTCAATAAGAAAGACACCTTTATGGAAAAGATAGAAAAAACGGACAAGAAGGAGAACGGCAATGGCGAGAAATAAAAAAGAACCTGAAATAATCGAGCCTACCGGGCAACTCTACGTTGAACCGTTGGAAAAGGTGTTGCATACGTCCATGTTGCCGTATGCGGAATTCGTTATCTTAGACCGCGCTTTGCCGAGAGTAGAAGACGGTTTAAAACCCGTTCAACGCCGTATTTTATATACCATGAACGAAATGGGGCTCACTCCCGATAAACCGCATAAGAAGAGCGCGCGTATCGTCGGGGATTGCATGGGTAAATACCATCCCCACGGTGATAGCTCCGTTTACGACGCCATGGTGCGTATGGCGCAGGATTTTAACATGGGCAAAACGCTTGTGGACGGACACGGTAACTTTGGTTCGGTCGACGGCGACCCTGCCGCAGCTATGCGTTATACCGAAGCCAGAATGCAGCCCTTGGCGCTGGAATTGCTTCGCGATATCGATAAAGAAACCGTTTCGTTTTCGCTCAACTTCGACGATAGCTTGAAAGAACCCGACGTATTGCCGGGTAGATTTCCCAACTTACTCGTAAACGGTTCTTCGGGGATTGCCGTCGGGCTTGCGACGAATATTCCTACGCATAACTTAGAAGAAGTCATCAACGGCGTCGTGGCGTATATCGACAATCCTGCTATTTCCTTAGAAGAAATGATGGAATATATTCCTTCGCCCGACTTTCCCACGGGGGGCGTTATTATCGCCAACGAGCTTATTCAAGCCTATAAAACGGGCAGGGGAAAAATCACCGTTCGCGCCAAAATTTCGGCGGAAAAGACGGATAACGGCAAGACGAACCTTGTCATCACCGAACTTCCGTATCAAGTCAATAAAGCGCAGCTTTTGCGTAAAGTGGTTGATTTGCGTGAAGAAAAGAAGGAAGAGCTTGCAGGCTTGGACTTCGTCGCCGACGAATCGGACAGAACGGGTATGCGCGCCGTCATTCGCGTGAAGAAGGACGCGGATATAGATGCCATTTTAAAATGTTTATATAAATATACCGATTTGGAAGTTACGTTTGGTATCAATATGGTCGTTATAGCCGACGGTAAGCCGCAACAGCTGGGGCTTATGGATATCATTCGCCATTACGTAAAATATCAACAAAAGGTCATCAAGCGCAGAACGCTGTTCGATTTAGAGCAGGCTCAAAGACGTTGCCACGTGTTGGAAGGTATGATTATCGCCGTACAAAATATCGACGAAGTCATTGCCATCATCAAAAAATCCGAAGGCACGGCGGACGCCAAAGCCAAGCTTATGGAACGTTTCTCCATTTCGGATATCCAAGCGCAGGCGATTCTTGATTTGCGTCTTGCTCGCTTGACCAAGCTTGAAATTTATAAGCTGGAAGAAGAGCTGAAAGAACTCAAAAAACAAATCAAAAAATTAACGGCAATTTCCAAGAGCGGTGATTTGCAGTTGCAAGTCGTTAAAGAAGAAATCACGGAAATTCAAAAGGCGTATCCCACGCCGAGAAAATCTCGTCTGGTCTTTACGAGAGAAGAAGCCGACCTTCTCGTTTCCGCTGCTCCCGAAAAGAAGGCGGGCGTGCCTTGCGTGTTTGCGTACACCGCCGACGAAACGTTTAAGGTGCTCGTAGGCAAACAAATTGACGCGCTTAACGATACGTTGGAAGGAAAATATAAGCCCCGTTTGGTGGCACTTAAAACGTTGGAAACGTTGACGGATAAACGCATTTTTGCATTTACCAACTACGGTAATTGTCATAAGCTCGCTATTGACGACGAAGATTTACAATGCAAGCTTTCCGAAGAAGGCTTGACGCTTAAAGACCTGTCCAAAGACGCCGAACAGGGTGAAACGGTCGTTTCCATGTTCGCTTTGGACGAACGTATGCCGTACGGCTCACTTCTGTTCTTTACCAAGAAAGGTATGATTAAAAAGACGGAGTGGAGCGAATACGAGCAGCGTAAAGACTCTTTCCAAGCCGTTAAGCTGGGCGAAGACGACGAAGTGATCGGCGTAGAAGAAGATACGGGCGAAGACGATACCATTATGATCGTTACCCGTCAAGGTATTTGCTTGAACGCCGAAAAGAGCGATATTCCCACGCAGGGTAGAGTATCCACTGGCGTACGCGGTATCATGCTTAGAGAAGACGATAGCGTCGTACTTATGACGCAAATCAACGACGAAGGGGAGATTATTATCGCTACGGACGAAGGGAAGTGTAAAAAGGTTATCGCTTCGCTTGTAGAGCGTTCCAAGAGATATAGAAAAGGCTCGATTATCGTCAGCATGCGTGAAGGCGCAAGCGTTATTTGCGCGGCGCACGTAACTGCCCCGTATATGCTTGCTATCGTTGATAAAAACGGCGGCGTAGCGGAAATATCCAGCGAAAGCATTTCCATTTTACCGCAAAGCATGAAAGCGAAAAAACTTTCTAAGTACGCCGAAGGTTCTATCGAGCGCGTCATTCCTTTGCCGTATAAAAAAGACGAATAACCGCGTATAAGGTTATAAACCGCAAAAAACCGACATAAGATATTCCGTAAAGCGAATAACGGAGGTCGGGATTTTGTGGGATTACATTGAAGAACGAGCAAGAAAATGTGCGGAATATATCGTGGCGACGGGTTGCACCGTCCGCGCGTGTTCCGCGCATTTTTCGATTAGTAAATCTACCGTACATAAAGACGTTGCCGAACGGTTGAAGTATATTGATGAAGAACTATACGAACGGACGAAGGAAATTTTGTCCGTCAATCTCAGTCAGAGACATATCCGTGGCGGCTTAGCAACGCAAAAAAAGTATGCAAAATCGCAAAAATGAGAAAAAACCGTCCGTTTTTGGACGGTTTTTTCATAAAACTCCGCTTGATTGCTTGAAAATATTTTGCGTTTGTGATAAGATAAGAAAAAGCGACGACGGAGAAAAATTATCATGGAAAAAATAGCGGTTGTCGGGCTCGGCATTATCGGCGGATCGATTTGCGCTTCGTTAACGAAAGCAGGTTACTGCGTAGACGGTTTGGATAATAATACGTATTCGGTGGAGTTTGCCTTACACGCAGGCTATATAAATGCGCAGGTAAACGCGCTTTCGGACTACGACGTAGTGTTTATTGCGCTCCCGCCGCAGGCTACGCTGGATTATTTGGATAACGCCGTGTTCAAGGACGGCGCGTTGGTTGCAGATATTTGCGGTGTAAAGGAAATCGTAGAAAAAACGGTATATTCTAAACGCAGAAATTACCGCTACGTCGGCTTGCATCCCATGGCGGGCAAGGAAACGTCGGGAATTGCGTCTGCGTCGCCTACCCTTTTTAAAAAAGCGAACTTAATTATCACGTACGCTCCGCAAACGGATATCAAAGACGTCGCTATTTTTAAAGGATATGCAAAAACAATGGGCTTTGGAAAAATTGTTGAATGTACGGCGAGTGAACACGATAAAAAAATTGCATTGACTTCGCAACTTGCCCATATCGTATCTAACGCATACGTGAAAAGCCCGCAGGTCAAAGGCTGTGACGGCTTTACGGGCGGTAGTTTTCAGGATATGACGCGTATCGCCGGCGTAGACGAAGACGTTTGGACGCCGCTGTATACTTGTAACCGTGAAAATATCACAAAGGAACTTAACTTGCTTATCGAGCATTTATCCAAGTACCGTGACGCGCTTAGCGCGCAAGACGATATTCAATTAAAAGAAACCTTGCGCGAAGGTAGACTTATCCGCGAAACCATCAAACGTAACAATGATTAAACGAAAAAAAACGGAATTATGGATTATTCCGTTTTTTATTTTTGAACAATATTAAAAAATAGGGGAATAATAAGTTTACATTCTATTAAAAATTTGTTATAATGAAAATGAAAAAAGTCGAAAAAGGGCGAAAGGCGCAAGTGAAAGAGTGTTTGTTGACGATTGCCACTACGGTGGACGGACAAGAAAATAAGACGGTGAAACAAGCCGAAGGGGTGTTTTCTCTTTCACAAATGCAGCTTACCTATCGGGAAGAAAACGCTTTGGTTACTTTGCACTTGTTCAACGACCGTTTGGACGTTTCCCGCGCGGGCGATTATACGCTACGCTTATCCCTTAGCCAAGGCGAAACGTTAAAGGGTGTTTTAGGTTTTGGAAATGCCGAAGGGGATATTTCCGCGCATACGCATAAGCTCGCTTATTCGTATTCGAAAAATTCATTTATGTTAATGGCGCATTATACGCTGTATTTCGGCTGCGAAACGCAGGACACCAAAATTCGCTTGCAAATTAAATTTTAAAAGGGGGGGAGAGCGTGAAGATAGAATATTTAGGACACTCGACGTTCCGTTTGACCTTTTCAAACGGAAAAACGCTGATTACCGATCCGTATACGCGCGTGGGCTACGAACTTCCAAAAGACCTTACGGCGGATATCGTTACCGTCAGTCACGGGCATTTTGACCACAATTATACGGCGGCAATACAGGGCAAGTTTGCGCTTGCTGATAAACCGCAAGTATATACGTTTGACGGGATAACCGTCCGCGGTGTTGCCTGTAAGCACGATAATCAAGGCGGAACGCTCCGCGGAGAAAATATTGCGTTTGTTATACAAGCCGACGGCATAACCCTTTGTCATATGGGGGATATCGGGGAAGAAGTTCGGGTGGAATTGATTGAAAAGCTTGGAAAAATCGACGTTCTATTCGTTCCTATCGGCGGAACGTATACCGTCGACTATATGGGCGCAAAGGCGTATATCGACGCCATACAGCCCAAGCTGGTTATTCCCATGCATTACCGTCCTAAGGACGGCATAATCGACGTTTCAAACGAAAAACCTTTTTTGAATTTGTATACCAACGTAACGTATGCTGCCCCCAAACATAGCGCGGAAATTACGCGAGATACGCTCCTTGAAAAAGAAACGGATATTTTGTTTATGGAGAGAAAATCATGATGTATCCAATGACTTTACCGGCATATAAAGATCAATGTCGCCTTATATTAAAAGATTATAAAATCACGGAATTGCAAATTTACGCGCGTTATATCGGCGTGCAAGCGGGTACAGAAGCTAGAAAAAACGAACTCATTGAAGCTATCGTTGCGATTCGTTCGGGAGAGCGTTTGCCTGCGGAACAAAGTAACCGCGGCGCACCGCCGAAAAAGAATAAGCTCAACGCCGACCTTGTAAAGGAAATGGACGATTTGCAAGAAAAATACAGAAAAAACGTACACGGAGAGTCCACACCCTTCGATTTTCAAAAAGAATATCGGAATATGTTAAACCAAACAACCGAATTCGTCTTTAACGATCCGCAAAATGAGAAAGCGGATAAAACCGAAGAAGAATTTGAAGGACAATACGAAACGATTAGCGGCGTACCTTGTTTATTGCCCCTTAGCGGTAACTGGAAACAAGAGCAAAAAATCGTTATTCCCAACAAAATCATTGTAAAATATGCGCTTGTAGAAGGGGACGTACTTATCTGTTCTGCCCGCAAACAAGAAGAAATATACGCCGTTACGAGCGTTTCGTTTATCAACGGTATCGACGTGGGAATTATCGAGCGTGTCAATTTTGAAACGGCTGAAATCTCCTATCCCATTATTCCCATTACCTTTGACGGTAAATGGGACAGGGCGGATATTACGACGAAAGCGTTGCATTGGTTGGTAACGGTAAGAAGGGGACAGCGCGGTTTGGTGATCGGCGAACCCAAAAGTGGAAAATCTTCCCTTTTATATAACATGGCTATGTCGGCAATGAATAACAATACGGACGTTTGGCTGTTTATCCTGTTGCTCGATCAATCCCCTGAAACCGTCGTACAATTCCGCAAGGATTTTCCCCACGTCAATTTTATGTATACGACGTATGAAGACGATTGCGATACGCAAATCTTTGCGGCAGAATTTTTGTTAAAACGCGCAAAACGCTTTGCCGAAAGCGGAAAAGACGTGCTTTTTATCGTTGATTCGTTTAACGCCTTGGCTCGCGCTTATAACGAATCGGAGCGTTCCTTGGGCGGGAAAACGCTTGCTGGCGGTTTGGAAAGTAAAACGCTTTATTATTTAAAAAATTTCTTGGGTTCGGCACGCCGCTTGGAAAAGAAGGGCACGCTGACTATGATCGGTTCTTTGGCGTCGGGTACGGGCAATCCTATGGACGAAATTTTGCTCACCGAAATGAAAACGGTAGCCAACTTGGAATTTACGCTTAGTTACGAGCTAGCGAAAAAGCGGATATTCCCCAACTTTGATTTGGCAAATACGCGCTCGGTTGACGCACGGTTTCCAGATGCAAAGGACGACAGCTTGTTCCTGCCTGACTTTTTACGGCGTGAATATTTGCCGCATTATACCATGGAAGATTTAGCGTTATTGCTTTCGGAAAGTAAGTCGTATGAAGAAGCGTATAGAAAAGCTTGGAAGGCTGTGAAGGGCGTGGAAAAAGAATAAACGTACTCATAAAAAAAGACGGGTAAAAAGATAAAGAGCCCGTCTTTTTCTATGCGCGAAAATTATATTATTTTATTTTTCTATACTTCTTTTTTTGTAAATTTTTATTTTTGCTTGAATTATAAACAAATCATGTGTATTTTTTATGAAAAACCATAAAAATATTATAATTTTTTTCTATACCATATTTTGTGTTCAGTCGCTTGACTTTACCACAAGATGTGGTATAATATTATAGCACGATAAAAATAGCATACAAGATATTGTGTTCATTTTCGTATAAAAAACACAAGATACAGTATGCCTTTACAAATAAATTGTGGGTTGTTCAGAGTATACGTAGGAGAAGTGGAAGGAATGAAAATCATTAAAAGAAGCGGGAAGGAAACTATTTTTGACAGACAAAAAATCGAAGCGGCAGTTCGTATAGCCAACAGCGAAGTCATGGAATCGGCGCGCATTACGGAGCGTCAAATCGTAGCGATTGCCGACGACGTTGAAAAAGAATGTTTGTCTATGGTGCGTTCAGCGCACGTAGAAGAAATACAGGATATGGTGGAAAACCGCCTGATGGATATGAAGGCGTTCGTTTTAGCGCGCAAATATATCACGTATCGTTATACCCGTCAGTTGATAAGAAGGGCAAACACGACGGACGCGCAAATTTTGTCGCTAATCGAATGTAATAACGAAGAAGTTAAGCAAGAAAATTCTAACAAAAACCCTACGGTAAACAGCGTTCAACGCGACTATATGGCAGGGGAAGTATCCAAAGACCTTACCCGTCGTTTGCTCTTGCCCGAAGATATCGTGGAAGCGCACGACGAAGGGCTTATTCATTTCCACGACGCGGATTATTTTGCGCAGCATATGCATAATTGCGACCTTGTCAATTTGGAAGACATGTTGCAAAACGGCACGGTTATTTCGGGTACGTTGATTGAAAAACCGCACAGTTTTTCTACGGCTTGTAATATAGCTACGCAAATTATTGCGCAGGTTGCGTCTAATCAATACGGCGGGCAAAGCATTTCGCTTACCCACCTTGCGCCGTTCGTAGAAATCAGCCGTCAAAAGATTAGAAAGGAAGTTGCCGAAGAATTCGCGAACGTAGGTATTTTTGAAACGGATATTATCGATATTGCGGAAAAACGTCTTCGCGACGAAATTAGAAGGGGTATCCAAACCATTCAATATCAAGTCGTAACGCTGCTTACCACCAACGGTCAAGCGCCGTTCGTTACCGTGTTTATGTATTTAAACGAAGCGAGAAACGAACGAGAAAAAGCCGACCTTGCTATGATTATTGAAGAAACGCTCAAACAAAGAATTAAGGGCGTTAAAAACGAATCGGGCGTATGGATTACGCCTGCTTTCCCTAAGCTTATCTACGTATTAGAACCAGATAATATTTCCGAAGAACAGCCGTACTGGTATTTGACGGAGCTTGCTGCTACGTGTACGGCAAAACGTATGGTACCCGATTATATTTCCGAAAAGAAAATGCTGGAATATAAAGTGGATAAAAACGGTGAAGGGCATTGTTATACCTGTATGGGCTGCCGTAGCTTTTTAACGCCGTACGTAGACGATAACGGTAAGCCGAAGTATTACGGCAGATTTAATCAAGGCGTCGTCACGATTAACCTTGTAGACGTTGCGCTTTCTTCGGGTAAAGACGAAGGGAAGTTTTGGCGTATTTTCGACGAAAGATTGCACCTTTGCTATCGCGCTTTGATGGAACGCCATAAGCGTTTGAAGGGTACGCTTTCGGACGCTGCGCCCATCTTATGGCAATACGGCGCGCTTGCTCGCTTAAAGAAAGGAGAACCTATCGACGAATTGCTTTTCGGCGGTTATTCTACTATTTCGCTTGGTTATGCAGGGCTTTACGAATGTGTGAAGTATATGACGGGCAAATCGCATACGGACGAATCGGCAAAACCGTTTGCCCTTGCCGTTATGCAACGCATGAACGATAAGTGTAAAGAATGGAAAGCCAAAGAAAATATCGACTTTTCGCTGTACGGTACGCCGTTGGAAAGTACGACGTACAAGTTCTCAAAATGTTTGCAAAAACGTTTTGGTATCATTCCCGGCGTTACGGATAAAAACTATATCACCAACAGCTATCACGTACACGTATCCGAACCGATTGACGCGTTTACCAAGCTGAAATTTGAAAGTGAATTCCAACAGCTTTCGCCTGGCGGCGCAATCAGCTACGTGGAAGTTCCCAACATGCAAAACAATATTCCCGCCGTACTTGCCGTCATGAAGTTTATCTATGATAATATTATGTACGCGGAACTGAATACTAAGAGCGATTATTGCCAAGTTTGCGGTTACGATGGGGAGATCGTTATCCAAACGGACGAATCGGGGAAACTCGTTTGGGAGTGTCCCAACTGTAAAAACCGTGATCAAGCAAAAATGAACGTTGCCCGTCGTACGTGCGGCTATATCGGCACGCAGTACTGGAATCAAGGCAGAACGCAGGAAATCAAGGATAGAGTATTGCACCTGTAATGCATTACGCTACCATCAAATGGACGGATATCGCCAACGGCGAAGGCGTTCGTATCTCCCTGTTCGTTTCGGGTTGCACACACCGCTGTAAAAACTGTTTCAACGAAATCGCGTGGGATTTTGACTACGGTCAACCGTTTGATAACAGAACGGCGGAAAAAATACTCGAAGAACTTTCTTCGTCGTATATTTCAGGGCTTTCCCTGCTCGGCGGAGAGCCGTTAGAACCGCAAAATCAACAAGCTTTGTATCCGTTTATCCAAGAAGTAAAACGTAGGTTTCCCCATAAAACGATATGGTGTTATACGGGTTTTGTGTTTGACGAAAAGACAGGCACACTCCGTGAAACACATAAAAACACGCCGATTACCAAAGATCTGATTGCTTTATTTGACGTTTTGGTAGACGGACCGTTCATAGAAGAATTGAAAAACATCCGCTTGAAATTCCGTGGCTCGTCTAATCAACGGGTGATTGACGTGCAAAAAACGCTGCAACAAAGCGAATGTGTTTTGTATATGGAATAGAAGAAACGCCGTCCGCATACTCTATTGTATGCGGACGGGTATTTTTTACAAACGTATAATCAAAAAATTACTTGGCGCATTATCGCTTGGTATTGTTTTTGTTTGTTTTGTTTACGCTTGTGTGTTATCAACCGTTCAAACGTATACGGTAGGGAAAACCTTTTATTTTCTCGTTTCTTCTTCAAGCCATATAGGGGCTAGCACACATATTGCGCAAAATCTTGGCGGAGCAGGCTTTCTATTTTTTGATGGAGAAACAGATTACGTGGCGTATGCTGCCTACGAAAACCAAACGGACGGCGCGAACGCGCAAAGGGAGTTGAAACGAATCGGGGAAGATGCACTTTTGTTGCCCGTAACGGTGGAAACGCTCTATTTTAAATCGTCGCAAGATAAAAAGAAGAGCGAGCAAATCATAGCGGTTTTTTCATGGTTAGAAACGCAGATGGATTTATTAAAACAAGAAATTCAGCTTTTAGAAAGGGGCATTACGCAGCAAGCCGTTAAACGCTTGTTGATTGCGCAGGGAAAACAGTTCGTATATGCAAAAGAAGAATATTTGTCTGTTTTACCTGCTTTTTCAAAAGTGTGCGCGTCGGCAAAGTCGCAGATTGACGAGATGATAAACGGGATTGTTTATCTAAAAAATATGCGCTTTTTACATTGTTATTTAACGCAAGCGTACGTAGATATGTCTAAAAGATTTGCTTTATAAAATAATTTTTTTGTATTTGACTAACTTTTTTTCAAAAAGGCAAGAAAAACGCTTGCTTTTTTCTTTTTGATAGGGTATAATAAACAAGCTGTCGAAACGAGAGCAAAATAAAATAGGCTACTGTGGCTCAGTCGGTAGAGCAGCTGATTCGTAATCAGCAGGTCGCCGGTTCAAGTCCGGCCAGTAGCTCCAAACCGACCGATTTTTAACGAAAAAACGTTAAAAATCGGTCGGTTTTTTGCTTTTATAGTACGTTTTCGGTATACTTTGGTGCGAAATTTTAAGAATTTTAATAGGTTGGAAATGTTATCGCCGTCGTTTTTATAATGGTAACTGGGCGTAATATAGATTTATATAAACGGTCTTTTGTGTTTGTAAGGTACTGCACTTGATAGTATAATGCGCCTTATGTAGTAAAACTACGGTTGACGAAATGCCAACCGTAGTTTTTGTTTTCATAGATTATTGCTTTTCACGGGTTTTTGCTTTGTAATAGGTACTTAGCGACGAAAAACCTTCGTCTAAAATAGTGTACGTTTTATTTAGCGTACTCTTTTTCTTTTGTTCGATTTTTGAACAGCGTATCGAATTTATGTACGTAGGCAACGAGCAGCCGAAATATTGATTGAATAAACGGGAGAAGTACCATTTACTGTACCCGAACTGCGTCGCGATATCTTTTAAAGTTAATTGTTCTTTATAATGATTTTCAATGTACTGTATCACGTCGATAATAATTTTGTTATATCGTTGATTATGCGTATAGGTATCGTTTAAAGCCGAATTATAATGAACGTGAATTAAACCTAAAATGGTTATGGCGTAGCCTTGTAGTAAAAGATCGGAAGGGGTATTTATTTGCGTGGATTGAATCAGCGGACGACTATCTTCTATCAAGGCTTTGATTTTTAAATTGACTTCGTGATTGTCCAGCTTTTGAAAAATAAGGTCAATATTATTGTTTACAAACGGCTCGAAAAAACGCAAAGGCAACATATACGTAATGGATTTCGTCGGTTGAATGGGGTGTATCGCATGGGGCGAATAGCTTGGGAAAAATGCGATTTCATTTTGGTGGAGTTCATACTTAGTTGCGCCGGATTGTACGCTGAATGAACCTTCCAAACAATACACCAACTCAATTGCCTGATGAAAATGCAGCGGCGCACGGATATTTTCAAAATAAGCATATCGCGCTGTTTGCGTGACGTCTCTTGTCGGTTCGTAATACATAAAGTTCCCTCCCTATTTATAATTGTATTATAACATGAATAAAATCTTCCTGTCAAACAAATGCTTAATGAAATTTTGTTAAAAAACACGGAAATGACAACATTTTCAAAAAAAACGACAAAAAAAGGGGTTGAAAACGGCAATAGATTACTTTATAATTAGATTATGCTGTCGAAGAATAGCGCTTTAAAGGAGTAAACATTATGAAGTTTAGATTTTTGGGTACGGCTGCGGCGGAAGGGTTTCCTGCAATATTTTGTCGTTGTACGGCATGTGAAAAAGCTCGTAAGATTCGCGGGAAGAACGTCCGCACCCGCTCTCAAGCGCTTATAAACAACGATTTTTTGCTTGACTTTCCTGGGGATACCTACTGGCATGCCATTCAAAATAGATTGTATTTAGATGAAATTAAGTACGTATTTTTTACACACTCACATATGGACCATTGTACGTGTATAGATTTGCGTATGCGCGGAAAGCCGTTTGCGCACGACTGCAAAGAGCCGCTTGTATCATTGTATGGAAACGCGGCGGTAAAGGAAAAATACGAAACGGTGTACGCAGGTATGTTCGGTAATGCGTTAGAGCAATTTCACTTTGAAGAGATTCAACCGTTTACTCCGATTTCGGTTGGCGAGTATGAAGTAGTTGCTTTGCCTGCGCGTCATGCACCGTCGGAAAAAGCATTCGTATACGTAATTCAATATAAAGATAAATGTATTTTCTATTGTTTGGATACAGGCTGGGTGTTTGATGAAACGTTTGCCTATATGCAAGAAAAGGGCTATCGTTTCGACATGATTGCGCTTGATTGTACAAGCGTAGATAAGCCGAGTGCAGATACGGCGGGGCATATGAATTTGCAACAATGCGCGCGTGTAGCGGAAAAACTCCGAGAAAACGGCAACGTAAACGAAAACACGAAAATTTTCGTTACACATTTTTCCCATAACGGCAACCCCATTCATTCTCGTTTGCAAAAGCTTTGCAAAACGTACGGCTTTATACCTGCTTACGACGGCATGGAAGTAGAAATTTAATAAAAAAGGCGGGATATAAAATGAAAGGAAAAATTATATCTTCTATTGAGAAAATAATGCCGCACGCAGAACCGTTGCTTGAAGAACGTAACGCAAGTATGCTTTCAAACGAACGGTATAATTTTCAACTTGCGTTTTTGCACGACGGACAGCGACGCATGTTGATGTATAACCGTGTAAAAGTACGCGGCGCGCTAGCGCAGTATATCACGCTCCGTGAAGTTAGGCTTGTACCCGTAACGTCCTTGCCCGATTCAATGGACGATTATTATCTTTCCCATGAATTAGGCGTGTTTCCCGATCTATTGTGTCCGTTTGATAATGCGGGTGTAGTGCTCAATAAAGGATTGTGGCATGCCGTTTGGGTAACCGTATACGCAAAGGACGGCTTGCCTGCGGGTAAATATACCACCGAATTTATCTTGGAAACGGAAACGGGCGAAGTATTGCAAACGCTCACGCATGAGCTGGAAGTAATCAACGCAAAGCTCCCCGAAACAGACCTTCGCTTGACAAACTGGATGCATTACGATTGTATTGCGCAATCGCATAACGTAAAACCGTTTTCAAAAAAGTTTTACGCGTTATTTAACGAATATTTAAAATGGTACGTTGAAGGCGGTTTTAATATGCTTTTAACGCCTATTTTTACGCCGCCGTTGGATACGAAAGAAGGGACGGAACGATTGACTACGCAGCTTGTTGAAGTAGAAAAAAAGGCACAAGGAGAATACGTATTCCATTTTTCAAAATTAAAAACTTTCGTCCGCTTTGCCCAAAAGCGCGGGATAAAATATTTTGAATTTAGTCCGTTGTTCACACAATGGGGTGGATTTTTTTGCCCCAAAATCATGGCTACGGTAAACGGAAAACGGCAACGCATTTTCGGTTGGGAAACACCGTCTAACGACCCCGAATACGCACGTTTTTTACAAGCGTTTCTAAAAGAATTCGGGAAAGTTATTCGCGATATGAAAATGGAAAATATATGCTATTTCCATTTGACGGACGAACCGAATTTAAAAACGATTGATTCCTATGAAAACTGTCGAAAAATGGTGAAGGAATACGTTGGGAATATTCCCGTCATGGACGCTTTGTCTGACCCTGAATTTAAGGAACGCGGCTTGGTTGACGTACCTGCTGTTGGTATTCGCGCTTATGATAAGTTTAAGGATGGCGATACGTCGAAGTTTTTCGTTTATAATTGTTGTACTGCATGCGAAGGGTATTATTCCAACCGTTTTATCAATATGCCGTCGCAAAGAACGCGTATTCTTGGATTCCAACTGTATAAAAGCAACGTGCTTGGTTATTTGCATTGGGGATTTAACTTTTATAATACGGCTTATTCCGTTGAGCCTATCAATCCGTACGTAACGGCGGATGCGCGCCGTACGCTTCCTGCGGGCGACGCTTTCGTCGTATATCCTGCTAAGGACGGAGCATACGGCTCGTTGCGGTATGAAATTGTAAAAGAAGGTTTCCAAGATTACGACGCGTTAAGATTGCTTGAACAGCTTGTCGGACGAGAAAAAATCGTAGAAATGCTTGACGAAAACGGCGTGGATGGATATACGGAATACCCCCGAAACGGTGAATGGCATATTAAGTTCCGTCAAATGATAAACGGACAAATAAAGGCAAGTTTAATAAAGTAATTTACATAAAAATGACAATATTTTCAAAAAGATAGACAAAAATAGCCATAGACGAGAGCAATTAAATCATATATAATGTTTTTGCACATTCAAAATGGGACGTGTTTCTTTTTGGGATAAAACAATATTTGACAATCTAAATGCAAGCGGCAGGAAAATATTTTTCTAACGCCAGCCAAAAAATTACGGAAAGACGTCTTTCCGTTTATCTGTTTTTCCAAAACAGATAAAAAAATTCTTATCAGAAGATATGGAGGTAGGAAATGAAAACCAAAGGAATGAAAAGAGTACTTAGCGCTACGTTGATTGCGGCGACGTTGTTGGCAACGCTCCCCACTTCGATTTTTGCGTCTAAAACCACGTATGCTTACGACGGATTACCCGACGGCGCGGCAATAGGGGAAACGCTTTACGAGCAAGTATGTACAAGTGCTGATGCATTTTCCGACTGGAAAACACAAAATACGGGCGACGCATGGCAATGGAATCCCGACGCGGGGAGCGTATCGTTTGACGCTAACGAACAGGGCGTTCGTATGCAAGCGGAGTACGGTACGCAGGTTGCAACGTTGCCTGCGCTTGGTACGGTCAACTTTGCATACGTTGTTGACGTAAAGGTTATGAGCGATAGCGGTTCGTTTGGGCTTGTGTCGGATATACATAAGCAAACGTCGACGTCCGAAAGCGCTATGCATTCTCTTGTATACGTCAACGACGCAACGAATACGGGTATTTATCAATACACAGCGGAAAAAGAAGAGCATATTTCTCAGCAGTATAATAATCCCGTTCGAGTGCTTGGTCATTCGGTAAAACAAGGCGACGTTTGCACGTTGGCGTTGTATTATATTGACGGAATGGCATATTTCTATGTGGACGGCAATCTTGCAATGCAGTCGTACGTATATCAAAATACAATCGACCACGACATTGTAGGCTTATACGTAAACGGCGCGGATATCGTTGTAAAAAGTGTCAGCGTGAAAAAGTTTGCCTTGAAAGGCGTTTCCAGCGGTTTATACATAGAAGACGTAAGCATTCGTTATTCGGACGCGGAAGGTTTTATCGATAGAAAAGGTTCGTTTGGACTTCGGTATTTTGCTTCGGTAGACAAGACGAACGAAATATATCGTGACGCAATGCTGGAATATGGCAACGACGTGGAATTTGGAATGTTGTTTATTCCTACCGATTACTTGTCCAACAATGAAAAATTGACGAAAGACACACCTTCGGTCATTGAAACGTCTTTTACGACGGTATATGCGCAAACGCCGGATAAGCTCACGTTTGCCGCGTCCCTGCTCGATATTCCCCTTGACGATCTCGACCGTTCGTTTACGGCGCGTATGTTTATGCGTAAAATGAGCGGCAACGAATGGGAATATACCTATTCCAAAGATAGCGCTTCGCATGATTTGGTTACGGTTGCTAATATTTTTTATGAAGAGTTAGAAGAGTACGTGGAGACGTATGCGGAAAATATGGAAACGTCGGAAATTATAGAGTCGGCAGATAAGGCAAGAGAAAGATTAGACGCGATTTTTGGGGAAAACGAAAATTATTGCGGCGGAAACGTAGGCAGAGTCAAATTCTCCGTCTTTGCCGACTTCCACTATAAAGAAAATATGGGCGTTTCGACGATTGCGGATATCCACCAAATGATGAAAAAAGCGGTGGATAATAAAGCTGACTTTATTATACAAATGGGCGATTTTAATAATGACGCAGTCGGCGGTCCTGAGCTTTATAAAGCATACCTTGAAAATGCGTACGATATGCCTGCTTACGGTATTTACGGTAACCACGAATTAGAAGGCAACGACGCGTTTATGGAATTTGTAACGCCTAGGCTGACGAACCGTTCAGATGAAGTTACGTGGGGGACGGAAGACGGCAAGATGCGCGCGGAAGTTGGTTACTATTACTTTGACGTCAACGGTATGCGTATGATTTGTTTGGATACCGACTACTACTTCAATACGCAAAAACAGGCGTGGGAGCATGTGTTGCCAGAAGGCGCGACGAGAACGGACATTTATCGTAATCCCGACGGAACGGCAATGTATTTTGATAAAACGACGGGGGAAGAAGTGCCTGCCGGAACGGCAAACGCCACAACGAAATCGGCTGCTTCAAGGATTCACTCCGTAGGCGACGTACAGCGCGCATGGCTTACGAAGGTGCTGGATGATGCGATTGAGAAAAAACTTCCTTGCTTGGTATTTATGCATGCACCTGCTTCCGGTATTTCAACTTGGTCGAACCAAGGCGGGGATAGGGCAGAAGTCCGTGCAATTTTTAAAGCGGCAAACGCAAAACGCGCGGGTACGGTTATGATGGTACTCAACGGTCACGCGCATACCAATCATTTGGAAATGGCGGAAGACATTTTATGGATGGACGTCAATACGGTACATAACGGATATTGGATGAGCGCCGATAGTATTACGAGTAAATACGGGGATTATGCAAGCCATTGGCATTACGATTCCAAGACAATGAAGTTCAACGTAGAAAATTACGATAAAGACGGCAACTTCCTTGGCTACACCGCGGTGGATATGGACCAACAATACAGCTCTAAGGGCTTAAAGCAAGGCAAACAGACGTGGTATTTCGATCAGCCCTTGTCGGCAATCGTAAGCGTTTCGGCAAGCGGTAGAATTAAGGTACAGGGCATGGAAACGAACTGGTTGTATAACGTAGCGCCCGTCGTTGTGGATAACGGTACGCAAACGCAAATTTCTAGCGGCACGTTCAATATAAAAATGGCGAAATAAAAGGAGAAACGAATAATGAAAAAGAAAATTTTATTATTTTTAACCGTTTTGCTTTCTCTCGTGTGCTACGCGGCGTGCAACGACGGCGACACGTCAAGTACCACGTCCATTGATTCGTCAAGTGAAACAGTAAGCGTTTCTTCCGTTGAATCTTCCAGCGAATCAACAAGCGAATCAACAAGTGAATCAACAAGCGATTCCAAGGAAGAATCGGCTGCACCCGAATTTCCGAATAATGATTTTGGAAAGGACAATGAAACAACTTATCCTGACGGTTGGAATTAAAGATAGAAGGGTTAGAGATTATGTTAGAATTAGCGATAGTAGGGTTTGGCAACAGGGGTAGTACGTTTGCAAAAATCCTAAAAGATGAACCACGGGTAAAGCTTGTGGCGATTGCCGAAACGGATGAAGTCAACCGTAAGTTGGCAGAAACGGAGTTTGGGGTTGATCCCGCCAAATGCTTTTCTTCCGCCGACGAGTTTTTTGCACAAGGCAAAATATGTGATGCAATCGTCCTTTGCACGCAAGATAAGCAACATTGTGAAATGGCGGTACGGGCAATGGAGCTGGGGTATGATATGCTCCTTGAAAAACCTGCTGCAACCACGATGGACGATTGTTTAAAAATTCGCGATACGGCAAATAGGCTGGGTAGAAAGGTTATGCTTGCGCACGGACTTCGTTATGCGCCCTTCTTCTACACCATTAAAAAGCTTATTTTGGGCGGAAAACTTGGCGATATCGTTACAATCAACTTAACGGAAAATATTTCCTTTTGGCATTTTGGTTTAAGCTACGTACGCGGACCTTGGCGAAATATGGAGCAATCTACGCCGACGATTTTAGCAAAGTGCTGTCACGATCTCGACTTAATTAGTTGGTTCATGAACAAAAAATGCAAAAAGGTAAGTTCCTTTGGCTCGTTGCAATATTTTTGCGAAAAAAACGCGCCGAAAGGCAGCGCGAAATATTGTGTTGATTGCGACGAAGAGACGCGCAAAAAATGTTTGTATAATCCTTATGAAATTTACACGCAAGAACGCGCGAAGGGCGGCACGGGCGGCACGCGCCGTTTAATCGGTAAGGATATTAAAGCAATCATAGACGACAAATGCGACGAAATCGGTAAGTGCGTTTACCATTCCGATAACGACGCTATCGACCATCAAGTAGTTAACCTGTTATTTGAAGGTGGAGAAACGGCGCATTTAACCATGACGGCATTTTCTAAACGTTGCTATCGTTTCTTGAAAATACACGGAACGGAAGGTGAAGTCTACGGGGACGTAGGCAAGGGGATTTTGCATTATAATCCCTATGATGGCGAGCCGCAGGAAATTGACGTAAATAATATGATTAAAACGGATAATTCGGCTGTTTTGGGACACGGTGGCGGCGATTACTTCCTGTTTATGGACTTTTTAAGCTACCTGTTAAATGAAGAAAAGACGATTACTCGTACGACGATTAACGAATCTATGGAAAGCCACGTAATCGGGTTTAAGGCAGAAGAAAGTCGTTTAAAGGGCGGCGAAACGCTTTGTATCGTGGAATGATATGTGGAAGGAGAATGATAAATGGAAAATTTATTGACCCAAACGACTGGACGTAAAAGGCGGTGGAATGCTAGCAAAAGAAAAGAAATTATCTTTTTGTTTTGTATGCTCGTTTTGCCCGTTTGTCAATGGTTAGTGTATTTCGTGTACTTAAACGCAAACTCGTTCGTGTTGGCGTTTTCACAAAAAAGAACGGGACTTTTCCCTGTTTTTGATAACTTTGAGAAAGTTTGGGAATCGCTTACGACGGATAAGGGTGAGCTTTCTATTTCGCTTATCAATACGCTGAAATATTTCTTTACCGACTTTTTGATTATTATGCCGCTGTGTTTATTTTCGGCGTACTTCTTCTATAAAAAAATCGCAGGTTATAAAGTATACCGCGTTCTTTTCTACCTTCCGTCCATTATATCTTCTATGGTCATGGTAGAAACGTTCAAAAGTTTCGTAGACCCTAGGGGACCTTTATCGGGATTATTAGAAATGCTATTCCATTATACGATTGCGCCCGAAGGACTTTTCAATCACCCCGATACAGCGACGAATACCATTCTGATTTATTGTATTTGGACGGGGTTCGGTACGAAAATGTTGTATTTTGGCGGTGCTATGGCGCGTATTCCGTTAGAAGTGTTGGAATCGGCTAAGTTGGAAGGCTGCGGACCTTTTAGAGAATTGTTTCAGCTTATATTCCCGTTGATTTGGGCAACGACCTCTACGCAAATTATATTGCTGTTTACAGGTTTAGTCAGCTCAGGCGGACCTATCCTGTTATTTACAGGCGGCGCGTCGCAAACGTCGACGTTAAGTTACTGGATATTCTCCAAATTGTACAGCCCTGGAATGGGCGGTGTTGCGGGGAATTACGAGCTCGTTTCTTGTATGGGCTTGTGCTTTACGCTCGTTATGGTTCCGCTTATCCTGTTTATTCGTTGGCTCATGGACCGTTTCCCTGCGGTGGAATATTAAAAAGGAGACGTCGTTATGGAAAATAAAAAGAAAATGCAATCGCTTTTTAAAAAATTTAAAATGAAAGACGACGCGTCCGTGCTTACCCAGCGTAGTAGAAACGAAAAGATTTTATTTGGCGTTGTCTTTGCCGTATTCTTTGTGTACGGCATATCCATGCTAATGCCGTTTATCTTCCTTGGGTTGAACTCATTGAAAGACCTTCTTGAATATGCGGTTGATTTACAGGCAGGAAACGTAATGGCGCTCCCTGATAATATTTGGAAAGGGCTTGAAAACTATGTATACGCATTTCGTGAAATGAAGGTAGACGGTACGTACGGTAACGTTATCTATTTACCTGAAATGATTTTTAACAGTCTTGTGTATATCGGTTTTTCTATCTTTTCCAGCTTGACGGCAAGCTCGCTCGTGGCGTACTGTCTTGCGAAATATCGCTTTAAACTGCACGGCTTTTTATACGGTATCGCAATTTTTTCAATGACTATTCCCATTGTCGGTACTTCGGGTGCGTCACTTAAACTTGCATATGATTTGGGAACGTATAACACTTTATTTTACACCATTCTTCCTAGCTTTGGCGGATTTGGCGGCGGATTCCTTGTTTTGTATGGATATTTTAGAAATATTCCTTGGAGCTACGCCGAAGCGGTATTTATCGACGGTGGTGGACACGGAACGGTATTCTTCAAGATTATGTTGCCGCAAGCGTCACCTGCGCTTTTGACGCTGGGGATTATGAGCTTTATCGGCGGTTGGAATAATTATACGACGCCGCTTATGTATATGCCTGATTATCCCACGCTTGCGTCGGGGTTGTATAAGGTGGAGCAGTCGTTTACGAGAGATAACGCGAATTTCCCTGCGTATTTTGCAGGATTGATGTTGGCGACAATTCCCGTCGTAGTCGTATTTGCGGCGTTCTCGGACGTCATTATGAAAAACTTCTCGGTCGGTGGGCTGAAAGGTTAAACAAAAAAGGAAAAATCGGAGGAAAATATAATGAAAAAATCGACGAAAATCATGAGTATAGCAATGGGGTTGGCTTTGGGTATGTCCAGTTTGGCGGCTTGTAATCAACAGCCCACCGACCAAGCCGACGCGCTTGATATTTATATCCTGCATAAAGGGAACGGCGTACAATGGTGCTACGATATGGCAGATGCGTTTGTCAAAGAAACTTGGGTAAAGGAAAAGTATCCGAATCTTACCATTTCGCCTATCGTAACCAACGATATTGAATCGTACGGCAGCGGTCAGTTGAACGCAGGCGAAGGCAGAAACCGTTTCGACTTGATGTTCGTACACCTTGACGGGCAAACGTATGCCGCACAAGGGGAGTTGGAAGATTTAACGCAAAGCGTTTATTACGAAAAAGTCCCCGGGGAAGATATCCGTTATATCGATAAACATAACGATTCGTACACGTTTATCAACCGTTATATCGATACGACGAACCCCGACAAAGAAGCATATTATCAAACGACGTGGAATCACGGTATGGACTCCTTCGTTTACAACGAAACGTTGCTTACGGCGCTTGGCTACGACGTTCCTAACACGACGGACGAATTTATAAAAATTTGCGACGAAATATTAAATAGAACGGAAGCGCAGAAAAACGCAAGCGCGTATAAACATTCGTATACCATTCGTCAAGCGGAAAACGGCTATTGGAATTATACCTTCCCCGTATTTTGGGCGCAATACGAAGGCATTGAAGGCTATACGAATTTCTGGAACGGTGTCGTGGGGGAAACCTATTCTAGGGATATTTTTAGACAAACGGGTATTTTGGAATCACTTAAATTTTTAGAAACGGCGCTCGATTACGATACGGGCTACTATTACACGGGTTCTCGTGCGGACAACTTCATGGCAGGTCAAACGGCGTTCTTGTTGGGCGAAGGTATTTTCCATTCCAACGGGGACTGGTTTGATAACGAAATGCGTTCGGTTATCCAAAAGATACAGGCAGGGGAATTGAGTGGCTTGGGCGAAGTATCGGAAGAACAGGCGCAAGCGGCGAAAAATTACGTGTTTAAAATTATGAAAACGCCGATTATCAGCGCGCTCGGTACGAAGCTGGGCATTGACGACGCTACGCTTTCGGCGGTTGTGGAATATGTGGACGACGAAACGGGAACGGTGGAGTGTCCGAATATTAACGTAGACGCGCAAGGCGTTACGTCAGCTGGGAAGACGAAAGACGAAGTAATTGCAGAAGTCAAAGAAGCGCGCACAATCGTACATTCGCTTGGTCCTAAGCATGCGGGCATTATTCCCGAATATGCAAAGTGCAAAGGCCCTGCAATCGACTTTTTGCGCTTTATGGCAACCGACAAGGCGCAGGAAATTTATATGCGTGCAACGGGCGGTTCTTGCTTGCCTTTCGAGTATAACGTAAAGGAAAAAAATCCCGAACTTTACGACGATATGACGCCTTTCCATCAGGCAAAGCTGGATTATTTCTGTTCGTCGAAGTACGACGTGTATACACTTCCTGACGACGGCGCGTTCCCGCTTGCGCAATACGGCGGCGTAACGGCTACGTTGGACGTACAGTATTATACGACGTTCACGACGCGTGGTAACACCAAAACGGCTGAGGATTTTTGGAATGATACATATAACTATTGGCAGCCGGAGAAGTTTGCCGAAGCGCTTGCAACGGCTGGCTTGAACTAATCTAAGGGGAAAAATAATGAAGAAAATAAAAAGACAGCTCTTGTCCTTGTTGATTGTCGGCGTTGTTTTAAGCGGCAGCGCTTGCAATAGCGGGGAAACGCCTACGCAATGGGGAAACGTTTCGGATGCAACCCTTTGGGGTGCGCCTGCAACGGAAAAAATCCTACAAGACGTAGACGAAGGCTACGAAGATATCCGTACGGACGCGCGTATTGCCTTGACGACGGTGAAGGGCGAATACGAAGCGCAGCAAATTATCATTTCGGCAAAGGATAAAAATCTGAAATACGAAGTATCCGTGCACGATTTGCAGTCGGAAAGCGGAGAAGAGTTCCCTGCGGAAAATATCGAAATTTTTCACGAGAAATATATTGAAGTAACGAAAAACTGGGAAACGAACGGGTTGCCCCTTGGTTGGTATCCTGATGCGTTAGTACCTGTGGAAAATATCAAAGCCGTGGGCGAGAACGTTATTAAAGCAGGAGATAATCAGGGCTTATACGTACGTTTTAACGTGCCCGTAACGCAGGCGGCAGGCGTATATACAGGTACGTTCACGCTGAAAATCGGTGAAACGAGTACGAATATTCCCATTACGCTCAACGTTTTGGATTTGGCCGTTAGCCAAGAAACACATGCGCAAAGTCACTTTGCCGTAAACTATCAATATTTCCGCGGTGAATTAGAACAATCGCAGACTATGTATGAAACGTATGCGAAAAAACTCATGGAATATCGTTTAAGCCCCGGTATCGTCATGGAAAAAGTAACGACGAAAGCAGAAGACGTTGATTACTATGTCGATACGGCTTACGAATGGATGACGCAGTACGGCTGTAATACTGTCGATATTCCCTACGGCTCAGCCGTAGACGCGGAAACGGGTAAAGCTACGATTAACAAAAATACGTTTGCCCTGTATATCAAGGCTTTTGCGGAAAAGAGCTTTGAAACGGGCTATAATATGTTCGATAAATTGATTACTCGTACGGGTACGTTGATTGACGAACCGCACGGTCACGGCGGCGGTGTATCGAAAGTACAAGTGGTTACGGACGACTGGCGTGAAGTGAAAGCGGAAGTATCCGCAGAAATCGAAGCGGACGAAAGCATTACGTCGCCCATTAAGGCGGAAGTCGTACAAGGCATACGCGATTTGATTGACGTCGTAACGACGTGGTGGACGGAAGAATATGCTCCGTACGTAGAAACGTTTTGCCCCGGGTTTGCTTCTTACGATACCGAAGTAGGCCGAGCGCATTACGCAAATCAAGCAAAGAGATGGTTCTACGGGTGTATCAATCCCCGCGCGCCTTATCCTACCTATAAAATCGACGATACGTTGATTTCGGCTCGTTCGGTGGGTTGGATGCAAGCGGAATACGACGTTATCGGCAATTTGTACTGGACGACGACGCTTTATCAAAAAGATATCAACGGTACGTATTACGATATAGAAGATTACTACGGTGATCCCGAACGTTTCGGTAGAACGAACGGTGACGGTTTATTGTTCTATCCCGGTAAAATTTACGGCGTAGACGGGCCGCTCGTTTCCATGCGTTTGGAAACGATTCGCGACGGTATAGAAGAATTTGAGCTCTTATACGCATTAAAAGCAAAATATACCGAAAAAATTGAGCAGTTGAATGAAAACGGCGCGAATATCCATTTGGATATTGAAAAAATCATTCACAGCCTTACGCAGAAAATTTATAACGGTACGCACGTATCGGGGACGAGTGAAACTTTCCAAGCCGCGCGTGATATGATGTTGCAGCTTTGCTTGCTTTTGGAAAATACGGATACGTATTTGATTGATTTCACCGACGACGGCTACGGTAACGCAACGTTTGAATTCCTTGTTAAAGGGGACGCAACCGTTTCGTTTAACGGTTCGGCGGCGACGGCGTCGGAAACGCTTACGGATGGGACGGATACTACGTATAAAAAATACGTATACACGCAAAGTCTTTCCCAAGACATGAACTATTTCCAAGCAAGCGTACAAACGTCAAAAGGCATGTATGCATACGACCGTTTCCTTGGCGGTAAAGTGCAAAAGATTGACGCTGCGGTAATGAAGGATACCGATTTTGATAGTAAAAACGTAACGCCCGTATTTACGAAGATTGATGACGCAAGCACCGTTGATGCAAGTCTTAGCGGCGCTTTGGCGAAAGTTACTCTTCCTATGGGTCCGTTGGATAAGGCGCAGTCCTTTGAAGCCAAAGGTGTGTTTGTAGAAAATATAAACTTTGGCGTTCAAAAGGCAATTTTGCACGTATATTACGACGGGGAAGATCTTCCCACGTTTGGTATAATAGCTAAATATGCGGCTAAAAAAGTTGCGTACGAGCTTAATTCGACGGTATTACAAAAAGGTATGAACGAAATTTCGATTACCTTCCTTACGTCTGACTGGGTGAAAGATACGACGTTGGAATATTTCACATTCCAATTAAAGTCGGCTGAAAAGGTAACGAGAGAACCTGAACGCGTTATCTATATCAAAGACTTTATCTTATACGCAAAATAAAGAAGGGGGTAAAAATATGAAGAAAAAATTAGCGCTTTTAACAGCCGTTTCTTTAACGTTTGCCGCCCTGTCTTTTGCGGGGTGTAATCAAGAAGTTAAAAAGGCCGATCCCATTGTTTTATGTAATTTCGAGCAGTTTGAACCCGATTTTCAGCTTATGCGTTTGCAGGGCGAATTCGGCGCGGTGAACGTCAACAAAAATGCGGAATACGTAAAGAGCGGTACGACTTCGGCAAAATTACAGCCGATCGGCGGCTATTCTAGCGGTTCTGCGCCGTATGCGTATATCCATACGACAAGCGAGCGTTTCAATTATGATTACAGCGACTTTACGAAAGTAAAATCCATTTCCATGTGGGTATATAACGCGCAAGAAACCAAAGAAAAATTTACAGTTGGATTAGTTGGTGAAATTGCAAGCACAAGCAACTGTACGACGATTTCCGTTTCCACGTATGCCTTAGAAAGCGGCTGGAATAAGGTAGTAACGTACCTTGACCACGATAAATTAGCCTATTCTTGCGACATTACCAACATTCAAGGCGTATATTTTGCCTTTAAAAACGCCCACGTCCGCGATCCAAAGGACGGGCCTACGTATTATCTTGACGACGTAATCTTGAATACGTTTGAAACGCCGGTTACGCTTACGACGGAATACGAACTTGCCGAAGGTGAAATTGCCAACTTTGAGCAAGATTATCAAAAAGACATGATTCTTTTGAGTGGTGTAAAAGAAACGAGCCCGCCGGAAGCGTATGTGGTCAATGCAACGGACGAAGGTATTACGGCGTCGTCGGGTGAAAACGTTTTGAAGGTTGTGGCAAGGGGCGACGAAACGGCAAGCTGGGGTCCTGGAATCGTCATTCCCCAAAAGATTATGGAAGCCAGCGGTTTTAGCTCTATACCCGAAGAAGAATGGGGGAATTATCAATTCTGCTTTGACGTGTATATGACGACGGACGTTCCTACCGATATCCGCCTTGAATCTCTTCTCTACTCCACGTCGGGCGCACAGGGTAAACAAAGCGTAACGACGAAACTGGGGGAATGGACGACGCATAAAATTACTTTCAGTAACTGCGGCTACTATCCGAATACTTCCGACGATCGAATTGCCAAAGGAACGAAGAATATCATTACTAAGCCTAAACAATGGGTGATAAAATGGAGTGGTTTTACTTTGGAAAAAGCCGAAGAAAAGGTGTTCTATTTGGATAATTTCCGTTTTGAGAAAATTTCCAACGTTTCCGCGCAATAAGGAGAAAATGTATGAAGAAAAAGACGAAAAAATTCGGTTTGATTGCGCTGGGGACATTCTTTTCCGTGGCGTTCGGACTCGCCTGCGCAAGCTGCGGTGTTCCCGAGCCTATTGTCCTTGAAAACTTTGATGATATGGAAATAACGGCGGATTTAGACGCTTCGTACACGCTTCCTATCGGCAACGTAACGGATACCGAAGGTAACGATTATCGCGTTACGTTTGAAGTAGAGACAAAATCAGGTAAAAAAATTAACGCTTTTAATAATTCTTTTAGATTAAAATATTTTGAAGATTATTATATTTATTGTAGCGCTGACCTTGGCGGCGGTGACGTACGTACGCGTACGATTACGCTGAAAGTGCAAGACACGGGCGCGCCCGTTATCACTTTTGGAACAGTCAAACTTGGCATGGTAGACAAAGCGTATACGCTCCCTGAAACGACCGTAGAAGATTCTTCAAAAGAAAGCTTAACGGCGACTTTGAAGGTGTTTGAGCTGGATGGCGACGAAAAGGGCGAAGAGTTGACCGTTACGGACAATTCGTTTACGCCTACGCAAATGGGATATTATCTCATTGAAGCAACCGCAACGGACAGTAACGGCAACGTCGGAACGGAAACAACGAAGATGTTTGCGCGAGAACAGCCTGACGCTAACGAAATCGTATCGTTTAAGTATACCCAAGATATCGAATGTGTCGGTTGGTCGCAAAAGAACGGTTCGATTACTTGGGAAGAAGAATTTGAAGGGGAAACGGGTGTGGCGAAATTTAGCTACACGGGTACGTACTGGGCAAACGCTTTCTCCGTTCTTCCTTTGCAGGACGTTTCGGAAAACTCGTCGCTGTATGACGATTACGATACGTTAATCGTCAGAATGTACATTAAAAACGACGCGGAATATACCAACTGTTTTACGCAAAATGACGCCACGAAAATGGTAATCAACAAAAACGCCGAAGGCAGCGATTCTGTGGTGGAAAAAGCATACCATACGAAAACGGATTTGGCGTATAATCAATGGGTAGACTTCGCGTTTGATATCAAAGCGCTTAGCGCGTGGGATAATCAAACTTTAAACGTATACCAAGATAAGCTTTGGGGTTACGGCGTGAAAAAATTTGACACGGATGGCGTAACGCAAATTGCGCATAAAGGCGAGTTTTACGTAGCGGGAATTTTCTGCGCGAATAAAGTAGACGTAACGGCTAATGCGAATTCGTATGCGATAGGGAATACGGTGACTTTTTCGACGACTGCTACCGATTCTAACGTAAAATATACGCTTAGTAAGCCCGATGGCACGCAACAAACGTTGTCGGGAAATACGTATATGATTGACCAAAAAGGCGTATATACCGTAAATGTTTTTGGCGACGATTATTATGGCTCTACCAAATTTACGGCAACTCGCGCGGCGGATTACGAAAACGAAGTCTTATCGTTCAATCACGCCGACGATATTGCGCACGTTCACTCCACAAGCAGTACGCTTTCTATAATAGACGAATGGGAAGGTGAAACGGGCGTTTTGAAAGTGGAAACGGCAACGAGCAAATGGCCTACGGTTGCGATTAAATCTTTGCAAACGCAAGCCAACCATGAAACGCACGATCGCATTTCTTTCCGCGTATGGATACCGACGGACACGGGCTTTACCCAAGCGAATATCCATAATACGTCCACGTCGAAAAATCATAAAGCGGTTGACGGAACGGCTACGCTGGAAGAAGGAAAATGGATAGATGTCAAATTTTCCGTAGCGGCGATTTCCAACTGGTCGGACGAATGGACGGCGCAACAGTTGCTTGCAAATCAATGCGGATTCTTCTTTAATTTAGCGGAGTCAAAAGCGACGACGTTTTATATCGCCGACGTACGCTTGGAAAAGAAAGTAAACGTAGTTACCAGCGGTTCTCTTACTGTTGGCGGTACAATCACCGTATCCGCTAAGGATAAAGAAAACGGTACGCCCGTTACCATCAGCGGTACGACGGTTACGGTCACCGCTCCTAGCGGTAAAACGACGACGCTTACGGGTAATATGTTCATTGTTGAAGAAAACGGCACGCACACGGTAACGCTTACGGGCAAATACGTTGGTACGACGACGTTCTCCGTCCGCTCTATCGGCGAAAACGAAATTCGTTCGTTTAATTATGCGGAAGATATCCACTACGTTTATTCGAAGAGCAGTACGCTTTCTATCATAGACGAATGGGAAGGCGAAACGGGCGTTTTGAAAGTGGAAACGGCAACGAGCAAATGGCCTACGATTGCCATTAAATCTTTGCAAACGCAAGCCAAACATGCAACGTATAGCCGTATCGTATTCCGCGTATGGATACCGACGGGCACGGGATTTAGTAAAGCGAATATCAATAATACGTCCACGTCGAAAAACCATTCGGCGGTAGACGGAACGGCTACGTTGGAAGAAGGAAAATGGATAGATATCAAATTTGCCGTGGCGGCGATTTCTAACTGGGCGGATGACTGGACTGTGCAAGAACTGCTGAACAATCAATGCGCATTCTTCTTCAATTTGGCAGAGTCGAAAGCAACGACGTTCTATATCGCTGATATTTCTTTGGCGTAATAAAAACAATCGTAGTGGAAGAGTGTCAGTTTTAATCTACTATGTAAAAATATATAAAAAAAATTAGGAGGATAGTTATGATGCAACAAAAACTTGAAGTAAAAAACACTTCAAAAACACGGTACGTTCAGCCTTGTATGCATGTATGCTTGCTTTCTCGTGAAGATATCGTAACGGGAAGCGGTGAAGTAACTTGGTTGGGAACTTGGAATGATGAGTTTGTTCAAAGCCGTGACAATACCTTCGTAGGGGGTGTAAACTAAAATGAGAATGACGTATAAAAAGAAAAATGTACTTCTCAGCGTAGCTGCAACTCTTGTTGTCGGTAGCGTTGGCTTAGGCTTAGCGTTCGTAAATCCCGTATCGGCAAGCGCCGAAGAAAAAACGTTTTATTCGACGGGTACGCAGCTGAACGCACAGAAAGAACAGGTTCGTTTCAACGCAACCCTTACGGAAAGCGAATATGCAAAGTATTTTGACGAAAACGGCGCAGCGAAAGAAGGTACGCAAACGGGTATGCTCATTTTGCCTTGGGATCTTTTTGACGGCAACGACATGGAAGTGCTTAATTTGGATACCTACGAAGCGAATAAAACCTTGGTACAAAACGTAGATACCACCAACCTTTGGTCGGAAAACGGGGCTGACGGATACGAAGCATGGGCGCAAATGGATGGCTCGATTATCGGTGAAAAGAACTATAACCGCGTTTTGTATTACGTATGCTACGTAACGGACGGCACGACGGCGCAATATACCGAAGGTCAAAAAACGTCCATGTCGTACGAAGCCTTGCTTGCGCAATCGACGGAAATTGATGCGGATATGAAGGCAAGTCTTGCGGAAAAATACATGCTTGAATACGACGTAACGTTCAACGACGCGTATGCGCGTACCACGTCGGTGCAATACGGTACGAAATTCAGCGAAATGACTTCGCGCGAGCTTACCGACCTTTACTGGGATGTGGAATATACGCAGCAAGTATCGGCAAGCGATTACATCACGTGCGATTCTACCATTTACATAAAGGCGGAAGACCAAAACACCGCGGAATTGATGTCTTTCGATTACGCTTGCGACGCGACGACTTCTCAAATTCAAATCTCTACAAATTATAAGCCGACAATTAGTTGGTTGCCTGCATTTGAAGGTGAAAAAGGCGTTATGAGAGTTGAATCCAACAATGCAACGGCGTGGTCACCACAGTTTACAATCAAAAATCCCAAACAATCCATTGCGGAAGGTTCATTGATTTACGAAAATTACGATTACGTCGTTGTAAAAATGTATATCGCAAAAGGCGTGGAAGTGGATGGTGTAACGTACGACGGCGACTGGGATTACGTTTGTGCGGAAAAAGATGCCGCGCCGCATTACGCGCTTAGTGAAGAAGATTATAACCGTTGGATTAGCGTAAAAATTCCTTTGTCTGATTTGGCTGCTTATAATGAAAATCAAGACTTGAAAATTATGGGCAAAGATGGGGATGGTGCAACAGGTAAAAACAGTCTTTGGTATATTGCCGACGTTTCGCTTGAAAAGATGCCTACAACGATTACGTTAACGCAAGAAAATTACGCAACGTACGTTACGCAATACCGCACTAGTGGAACGCACACTTGGAATGCGGAAAAGACGTTAAATGAAACAGGCGCGGTTCAAATCGATTGGGATTATACGTCTGCTACCGCGGCTCAATATCCTGGCTTTGCGCTTACGAATTTATGGGAATACGATTCGGTGAAGGATAAATACGACTACTTGTTGGTAGATATATTCGTAGTGGCGAAAAACGGCGAAGATGGCATAACTGCTACGATAGACACGTATTTCTCCTGTGGTACGACTGGGAAAAATTTATTGACGACGATAACGGGTAAAAGAACCGCTGCTAGCTTAGCGGGCTATACTATGACGGTCGTTTTGCCCATTGAACTGATAAATACGAATACCGTATCCATTTATGCAAGATCGGCTTATTCGGAGACCAACCGCGGTCCGATGAGAATGTACGTGAATAATATTCGTTTATTGGAAGCGGCGTTAAAGGTTAACGTTGAAGAATCGACGAATGCAAACGGCGTATTTGAGTTAGGGGAAACCTTAAACGTAACGGCAACGGACGCGGAAGGAAAAGCTGTGGATATGTCGACCATGCGTGTAAATGCAACGCGCTATGAAGGTGGCAATGCCATTGGCCCTACTACAAACGGAGAGATTACTTTTGCGTCAACTGGAAAAACTGGAAGTTATTTTATTCTCGTAACAAAGTCAGACGGTAGCGGAATAATGGGGTATACGATTATTAACGTGGAAACGCCTACAACAACGGCATAACAATTATAACAAAACAATCATTCGCGAATGGCTTTCTACGCCCGTAAAAGGGCGTAGAAAGTACGCGAAAGTATTCGATAAGGAGAATACCTTCATGAAAGCAAAGAAGAAAATTTTAGGGTTTGCGGCAGCTATATTTGCGCTTACGCTTGGTATGGCATTTACGGCTTGCGACGGGGGCGACAGTAGCTCTGCGGCGTTGCAATCGTCGGTTGAATCGTCGTCCGAGTCGTCTTCTGAATCGTCCGATTCGTCGACTCAAACGCCGCCGCAAAAAATTGAACTCGAAAATTTCACGAACGTTTCCGATAGTTTTGCGCTTGGCGAAGGCTACGCTTTGCCTGAAACGGTGGTAGACGCCGACGGCAATTCGTACAATATTTCCTATTCCGTTACGACGGAGTCGGGAAAAACGCTGGGTTTAATCGGGAACAACGTGTTCGTTAATTATTTAGAAACCTATTACGTGGTCGGTACGGTAGAAGTCGCAGACGGCGACGTTCGCACGCAAACGATTACGTTGACGGTCGTCGACGAAGGGAAACCTTGGATTACGTTTGGCGATATTGCAAGTGGACAACAAGGGGTGGAATATACGCTCCCTGAAATTGTCGTTAGCGACGATTCCGGTGAAGAAATTATGCCCGAAGTCAAGCTGTATTTATTAGACGGTGACGAAAAAGGGGAAGAAGTTACGCTTAAAGACGGCAAATTTACTCCCGACGTCGGTGGATATTATTATTTAGAAGTTTCCGCAAAAGATACGTCTGGAAACGTTGGCTCGGCTTACGAAGTGTTGTATATGCGCGCAAATACGGCGGGTACAACGCAAATCGTTACCTTTAACGACCAAGCGGAAGTGGACGCGAACTTTCAATTTACTGCGGATTCGGATAGAAAGAGCTTTGAGAAGAAATATATCCCTGAATTTGCGGGTGAAAAGGACGTGGTGCAGGTACGGTATACTGGCTCGTACTGGACGCCGAGATTTAGTATCGTTCCTACGCAAAGCGTAGCGGCGAATGCAGATATTTTTGAAAAATATACGCACGTGGTTGTACGTATGTACACGGTGAAATCAGACGAATGTACGAATTACTGGTATGATAAAATGACAATGCGTAGCGTAGACGGAAAAGACGTTTCAAGCAGTACCATAATTCGTCAAAACGAATGGGTAGACTATGCATTCCCTATTTCTCAGCTTGTCAATTTTAGCTACTGGCCTATTGATGAAAACGGCAATCTTGGTTCAAGTAAAACGGACGCGTCCTTTATCGGGCACGCGGAAAGCAAAATAGTAACGGATACCAGCTCAAATGCAGCGCATAAAGGCGTGTACTACGTATCTAGCGTATACGTGACCAACATGGCGGAAGTAACGACGACGGGCGATACGCTTGGTCAGGCTGTTAGCGTTTCTGCTACGGTAAACAGCGAAAATAAAGATATGGCAAACGTTACCTTGCGTATCCGCAAGCCTAGCGGTGCGATTTTGAACGTAAAAGGCAATTCCTTTACGCCTACGACGCGCGGTACGTATGAAGTTACGGTTTTAGGTGAAGGCTTTACGGGCACGACTTCCGTATCCTTTACGGGGATTGATGCGGTAAACGAACTCATTTCCTTTAACTACGACAGCGATTTGTCTGCGGTGGTCGTGAAAGGCGCTGGCAGCGTTTCTTGGAAAGCGGAATACGAAGGCAAGCAGGGTGTTTTGCAATACGACGTTGTGGAAGGAAGTGTGTATTCGCCCAAGCTTTCCTTTAACTTCATGCAATCGTATGACGATTTGATTCAAGCGGGATACGCCGACACCGATTACGTAGTCGTAGAAATGTACGTTGTAAGCGGCGACGATAAGGCAACGACGGGAGAAACGGAGACGTTTGCGACGTTGGCAAACAACATGTACTGTGCGCACGGTAGTGGAACGAAATACGCGACCTATGCAAAAGGCGTGACAAGCCGTTACGTATATAACGCTTGGGCAGAATACGTAATTCCCTTGAAATATTTTGACGGTTGGTCGACGGCTACGCATAATCTTTGGGGGCAACTCAACCAAGCAGGGGATACGGTTCGTATGTACTTTGCAGATATTCGCGTGGAAAAATCGACGCTTACCTTGTCCGTATCGGGTGATTTAGTACAAGGCAAAACGGTCACGGTTTCGGCGACGAACGCAAGCGGCGCGGTGGATATGACGACGAATACCATTTTGACGGCGCATTGTGATTCCAACGGTTCAAGAACGGCGGACGCGAATCAATCGACGTATACGATTCCACAAACGGGTGACGTTATTTTCACCGTAGAAAAAACGGATACGGGAGAATTCGGCGTGATTATCGTGCAAGCGGTGGCGGCACAATAGGTTTTAAGATAGTTATATAAAAAGACGGGAAACGTCAAAACGTTTGGCGTTTCCCGTGATTATATCTGCGAATAAGGCAGTTTAAGGTGTATTATGAAATTGAATGATATTTGGGGCTACGGACAGCTATTCGGGTATTCGGGTGTAGATGGTACAAATCGTTTTGAGAATGATTTTATCGGTACGCTTACCGCAGAAAAAATCGGTATTCGATTCGAGCTTCGAAAATGGATAAAAATATTTTTTCCTTTGCAAGGTGAAATTGTATTTTCGGCAATTACAGGGGATATGATTGATGCGAAAACGGCAAACGGTGATTTTTTCGTAACGTTTGCTAACGCGGATACGATAGTGGGGTATTCCCCCGTATTACCCGTAGTTACAGGTGAAATCGAATTGCAACGGGCAACAATCGGCGAGATTGAAACGTATAAAACGGAATTTGATTGCGTTTGTGTTTGCGCTCGCAAAGAAGACGAAAACTATAAATTTGTCGTTAGACATCTTTTTAAGAACGATTTAGCCGAAGATACGCCGTCCTTTTTGAACGTAAACGTGGACGAATTAAAACGGGCAAGATACGCTTATTTTGAAAATATGCCTGCTTGTAAGGATACTCGATATGAAAAGTTGTATTATAAAGCGTTATCGGTACAAAAAGTAAACGTACGCAGCGGCGAAGGACAAATTCCTTGCACGTGGACGACGCCTGACCGCGTTCCGCACAAGCGTATGTGGTTATGGGATTCGGTGTTTCACGCTTTGGCTATGGTTACGTATAATCCTGATTTGGCGAAAAATTCTATTCGCGCCGTCATTTCACAAATACATGAAGACGGATTTATTCCCCATATGATTGATCCGCAAAAGCATTCTAACGTTACGCAACCGCAAGTGCTTTCGTGGGGCGTTTGGGAAATATATAAAAAGACGGGCGATAAAGCGTTCTTGGCGGAATTTACGCGTGAGCTCGATACGTATCTTGAATGGAGCATGAAAAACCGTGACGTGAACGGTAACGGGCTTTTGGAATGGGCAAGCGGCTCGGATGCCGTACATTGTAGAAGTGACGAATCGGGCTTGGACAATTCACCCCGTTTTGATTTGGAAGAAAAGCTGGATGCAGTAGATTTCTCCACGTTCCTTGCGCATGACGCATTATATCTTTCGTATATTTTTGCCGAGCTTGGCGAAACGGAAAAGAGCGCAAAGTGGAAAAACGTGTATAAAACCGTTGCGGATACCGTTAATCAATTGTTATGGGACGAAGAAACGGGCGCGTATTACGATAGGACGTTTAGCGGCGCTTTAACCAAAGTATTGACGCCTGCAAGCTTTTTTCCGTTGATCGCAGGAATTCCAAGCAAAGCGCAAGCGGAAAAAATGGTAAAGACGTTAACGGATAAAACGTTATTATGGACGAAATTGCCTTTGGCGTCGATATCGCAAACGCACCCGAGCTATTCTACCGATATGTGGCGTGGCGGCGTTTGGTTTAATATGAATTATTTTGTTATCAAAGGCTTACTGCAATACGGATATATAGAAATAGCGGAAGAATTGATAGAAAAGCTACTTTCGCAAACGAATAAATGGTATGAAATTACGGGTACGGTTTTTGAGTTTTACGATTCAAAAGGGGAAGTTAACCCGTTCTATTGCGAAAGAAAGGGCGCGCCTATCGATCCGCCCGATTGGCGAAAACATATTCATTCCATAGCCGATTATAACTGGTCGACTTGTTTTGCTTTGATGTTCATTCAAAAAGAATTGTATATCGGAGAGAGAAAATAAAACGGTATTTTAGGAGAAAATATGAAAACGTACAATATATTAGATTTTGGCGCGGTGGCAGACGGTGTAACCTTGAATAGCAAAGCCGTTCAAAAGGCGATTGACGAATGTAGCGCAAACGGTGGCGGAACATTATTATTCCCCGCAGGAAGATATGTACTTTCGACGGTTTTCTTAAAGAGCAACGTTCGTATAGAGTTAGAAGAAAACGCGGAAATTTTGGGCAGCTTGGATTTTTACGATTACGCGCCCGAAGAAAAGATTGATTACCCTGTATATCAAGATTCGTCGCATACCTATTATCATTGTTCTATGTTCGTGGGAATTGATTGCGAGAATATTGCAATATGCGGAAAGGGCATAATTGATATGCGCTCGGTTTGGGATGAAGACGACGTTAGAAAAATCGTACATAGGGGTCCGAAGTGTATTGCTTTGAAAAACTGTAAAAACGTAGAAGTTAGCGGACTGGGTATCTATAACGTAACCGATTTGGCGGTATACTTTGCAGGTTGCGAAAATGTGGACGTTTTTGGGTTAAAGTTGCGTGTATATATCGACGGTATCTCTCCTGACAACTCGAAAAACGTACGTATTCACGATTGTGAAGTAGAAGCGGGCGACGATTCCATTGTGTTCAAAAGCTCGTATACGTTGAATAAAATAGATATCTGTAAAGATATTCACGTTTGGAATTGTAAGTTAAAAAGCCGTTGCAATTCGATAAAATTCGGTACGGAAACAAACGGCGGTTTTGAAAACGTCGTATGTGAAAACATTTATATGTACGAAACGCGTATGTGCGGTATCGCTATTGAAAGCGTCGACGGCGCTATTTTAGACGGAATCGTATTCCGCGATATCGAGATGAAAAACGTAAACGTGCCTATTTTTATACATATCGGTAGACGTATGCGCGGGCCGCAAGGAAGAGAAATCGGGCAAATTAAAAACGTGTTGATTGAAAACGTAAACGCTGACGGTCCGTATTATCCATACGAAGTGGTTGCGTGGAATTACGATAGCTTTAAGGCGAATGACTTCTATCAATATCCTTGGAAATTTGGTAGGGCGTGCGGCTTTGACGATCGCAAGAAGGAATGGACGGAAGAAGACGCGTGGCAAATGACCTGTAACGTCTGTGGCTTGCCCGAACGTCCGCTTGAAAATATTACGTTGAGAAACGTACACATGAATCTTGTCGGCGGGGTCAAGGAGTACGATCGCGACGTTCCAGAAAATGCGCAAGCGTATCCCGAAGTGTACATTTACGGACGAATATTGCCGGCGAAAGGCATTTATTTCCGTCATATAAACGGATTGACTTTGGATAACGTAACGGTGAAAACCATGCGCCCTGACGTAAGAGAAGATTTTGTGTTTGATGACGTTCAATAAATAAAATGGGGATGGAATGATGCTGAAAGTAAAAACGATTATAGTAGCACTTAGCCTTTTGGCGTGCACGTTTTTATATGGTTGTGGTGGCGTGGATTCGTCAACGCCGCAAGATGGTTCGGATTCGTCGACAAGTCAAGAAAGCTTGGGTGTTTGTTCGATTGAATATAAGTATTTTGACGAAGAACTGGATAAAACGGCGGATATTCCGCAGTTTTTGTGGCGGCCCGACGGAAATTATCCCACAAGTTACCAAGAATCGTCCAAGCAATCGATAGATGCTTTGCGTAATTTTAGAAAAGACGACGCTACGATTTATGCGTTTGAAGGTTGGTACTATGACGTAGAATATACCAACGAATTGACGGATAACGTAATGGATTCCACGTGTAGGGGCGATATAACGCTATATGCAAAAATCGTCGAACGAGCAAAAACGGACACAGACGTTGTTTTTGCTACGATTACGTATAAATGGAAAGAATTTGATATCATTAAAGAAGGTATAAGTACGTTTCCGAAAGGAATGGTAGAAGGTTTAATCTTTCCTATCGAATACGAAGAAGGGAAAGCGATAACGTTACCAGCTTTAAAGAAATGGAAACCAAATAAAAACGTCAGCTATGAATTTGTCGGCTGGTATTATGAATCGAGCCACCAAAACGAGCTCTTAAACGGTGTAATCCCTGCTACGCAAAAGGGAAATATAACCGTTTACGCCGCTATTTCTATTTGGGTTGGCTAAAAAAAATTAAATAAAAGCACTCGTCAGGCGGTGTTTAAAACCGCGAGACGAGTGCTTATTTTTATTCGATAAAGATATTCTTTTCAATAGTTGACGCACTGTTTAACAATCGATATACGCAATCGGCAAAAACGTCTTTTTCATAACATACTTTTGCCATGCCTTGCAAAGCGTTTTTATCGTGCGCTCTAATCAAGGTGGGTGCAGTACTGTCTCCTAAAATGGACAATAGTTCTTTTTTGTCCTTTTTTACGGCAAGCACGTGAAGATATAACGACGTTTCCAAGGCAAGGCGAATGGTGCTTTCTTGTATGTGCAATACGTTGTGTAAAGCAATTCGTCGAATACGTGACGAAGTATAACGGGGGGACGTTAGCGTTTCCACAAGCGTTTGGGGAAGCGTTGCCGCTTTCTTTAAAGCGTTTTCTAATCCTTCCGTACAGTCGCAAATTTCTCTAATGTCCGATTCTGAATGGGAAAGCAGGGCATATTTTTCTATGCTTTCCAAAATCGTCGCGTCATAGCCGCATAATTCGTTGATAACGTAGGGCGGTACTTGCGCTGCTACGCGTTCTCCTTTCAAAAGTGCGGCGCGGATAGCGCTTGCGGACGAGAAATTTTCTAAAAGCGTGTCGTCGGCGTATCCGCCGCCAACGCGTTGTATAGGCAATATGCGAATATCCGAACGCATGGTAAGAATTGCTTTTGCATATTCCAACCCTAAAATATTATTCGGGAAAGAAAACAGTTGGGTAGGGAGTATACCTTCCCAAGCTTTCGCGCGCGCTTTGGCAAAGCTGATTCCGTCCTTCATGAGCTGTTTTATTTTATCGGAAACTTCCTTAGGCTCGTTATTGCAAAGTTTTGCCGCTTGATAAAACGCGTTTTCGTCTGCCGTTTCCGCGCCAAAGCATAAATGGGTGATTTGCGGAATTTGCGACAAAATACGTACTGCGCCTTTGGCGAACAGTTCTGCGTTAGCAGTAGCGAAAGCGACGGGAAGTTCGATAACGACGTCCGCGCCCGCAAGGACGGCGTGCTTGGCTCGGGTGAACTTGTCGGCAATCGCCGCTTCGCCACGTTGAACGAAGTTGCCGCTCATTAAACAAAGGATTGCGTCAGCGCCAGAGAGCTCTTTTGCTTTTTGCAGCTGATATAAATGTCCGTTGTGGAAGGGATTATATTCGCAAATTATCGCGCAAATTTTCATTTTGCTTTCTTTATTTCCTTTACATTAAAAAAATTGTGTGCTATAATAGGAGTAACGGTTTGAAAGTTCTTCATTCCTATTATACACAAATTTGAAAAATAAATAAAGCGTTTCAAGGAGTAAAAATATGAAAAATATTCTTGATGAAATCAAAATCAAGGCGAAAGCCCTTCAAAAAACCATTGTTCTTTGTGAAGGGGAAGACTCGCGTGTTGTCAAAGCCGCGGCTGACGCAACGAAAGAAGGTATTGCAAAAATCGTATTACTCGGTGATGAAACGGCGATTAAAGCTGCAAATCCCGACGTAGACCTTACGGGTGTGGAAATTGTCAATCCGTTGACGTCGGACAAACTGGCAGCGTATAACGCTAAACTTTGCGAACTTCGTGCGTCTAAGGGTATGACGGAAGAACAGGCGGCAAAGCTGCTCGCCGACGGAACGTATTTCGGCGCAATGATGCTGAAAATGGGTGACGTAGACGGTTTGGTTTCCGGCGCGTGCCACTCTACGGCGAATACCCTTCGCCCCGGTTTGCAAATTATTAAAGCGGCAAAGGGCGCGTCTGCCGTTACTAGCTTTTCTATTATGATTTGTCCGCCCCAAGGCAATCAATATTGTCCCGACGACGTGGTTATTTTTGCGGATTGCGGCTTAAATCCTACGTACGACAGCGAAGGACTTGCCGACCTTGCGATTGCAACGGCAAACTCCGCTAAGGCGATTTTGGGACTTGACCCGAAAGTGGCAATGCTTTCCTTCTCGACGAAGGGTAGTGCAAAGCACGATAACGTGACTTTGGTTGCGGAAGCGGCGCGTATTGCAAAAGAAAAAGCACCCGATTTGAAGTTGGACGGTGAATTACAATTCGACGCGGCGCTCGTGCCTTCCGTAGCGGCGTTAAAAGCTCCGCAGTCAGACGTTGCAGGTAAAGCCAACGTATTCGTATTCCCTGATTTGCAAGCGGCGAATATCGGCTATAAAATCGCGGAGAGATTAGGCAATTTCATGGCGGTTGGCCCTATTTGTCAAGGCTTTGCAAAGCCCTTGAACGACTTGTCGCGCGGCTGTAAATCGGAAGATATCGTAGCGGCTGT
>JAGAIW010000054.1 GCA_017626305.1 Clostridia bacterium | reverse complement strand
GTTTATTTATATGCCCGAGGCTCAATTAAGCGAAGCTACCGGTTTCATCGGTACGTTCGACGGTTGCGGACATGCGATTGAGGGTTACGTTCAATATAAGAGCTCGGGTGATTATAACGCGTTTATCACCAAAGTTGGCGAAGGCGGCGTTATTAAGAATATTGCCTTTACAAATGCAGTAATAGGCGGTGTAGGCTCTCTTATTACGGCAAAGAATAATGGTTTGCTTCAAAATATTTACGTACATCTTTATACGTACGGCGCTTGGTCGAATACGAGCGGTTATTTCACAAACTATAATAAGGGAATGACTGGTTCGAATGCGGCGGTATTTAACGGCGCGAACCCTTGGGATGCAAGCGGTATCGTTGAAAACGTATTCGTGAACATGCTTGACAGCGCTAGACCTACGGCTGACCCTGATGCAAACAACAATGGTTGGGCAACGGGCAAGAGCTGGGTAAACGAAGAAGAGACGGACGCAGAGCCTTTTGGTAGAACGAGCAACGCAGTTGCTAACTACCTCGGCGTATACGCAGTAGGCGTTTCTCCCTATTTGGCAAATCCTGTTAGAGGTGAAACCATCGGTGAAGAATCGGGCTACATGTTTGATTTCTTTGCAGACAAAAACAGCTATGCAGCAGCATACAATGCAGCAGAATCGGCAATGGCGGCTGAAATTGCAACCTGGCCCGCATGGCTTAAAGGGTATGCAATACCCGCAGTTACGTTGGAAGCGCAACAAAGCTTAAACCTTGACGTTCAAAAGACGGAAACGGGAATTGCTATGAGCGGTAAAACGGTAAACGTTGACCTCTCTGAAGTCGGTTCTGAATTTGGCGAGATTATCAGCGTTACCTACGGCGCTAAGACGATTAAAAACGCTGGTATTAACGGTTCGGTTGTAAGCATTCCCGCAACGTTGTTTGGGTACGATTACGGCGAAACAAAAGTTACCATCGTTACGGAAACGGGCAAGTATGAAGTTCCCGTACTCCTCATCACGAAAGTATTGACGTCGGTAAGCGACGTGAACGATTTCGGTTATATTGCGGCAGGCGTCGGCAATGCGGAGACTGGTCTTAAGGACGGCAAGATTTCCAACGGTTACTTCACGCTCGGTCAAAATATCGCTTACAACGGCACGTACGTTGCTTGGCAGGCGCGCGGCGCATTCGCCCCCTTGTATTGGGATACGGGCGTAGCGCAAGGCTTTGCAGGTACGTTCGACGGCTGCGGTTACACCATCGACGGTATGACAGCTGGTACGGGTTATAATCCTGATACGGGTGCCGTAAGAGGTCACTCGGCGTTTATTCCTGTGTTGCACAAGGACGGTATTATCCGCAACGTAGCGTTCACCAACGCAGGTATCAATAATAGCGGTACGATGGGTGGTATCTTGATTGCAGCAGGTCAAGGCGTTGTCGAAAACGTTTACGTACAAATGACGTCGGCGGCGAGCTTTGGCGTAGGTGCGGCGATTTTCGGCACGGATAACGTTCGTAGCGTAAGCGGTCCTACCTTGCGTAACGTATTCGTAGATACGACGGCGCTTACAACGACGCATTCGCAATTCTTTGCAGTCGGCGGTAACAGCGGCGACCATTACAATTCCGCTGGTGAGAGCGGCGCGGACGGCGTTATCGAGCCTTTCGGTATCTACGACGGCGTATATGCAATGGTAAACAACGCAACGCAGCAGGGCATAGCGTTTGGTAAAGGCGGCGCGTATGCAGGCAGCCAAAACTATGCGGCGTATACAGGCATAGAAGCGTTTGGCGAAGCGTATTGGACGGACGAAACGATGAAAGCGACGATTGACAAGCTTGACGCATTGTTTGGTCTTGGCTTGAATTTCGATGCGTATAAAGCTACGGAAATTGCGCTTACGGAAACGC
>JAGAIW010000053.1 GCA_017626305.1 Clostridia bacterium | reverse complement strand
TATGCTTTCGGTTGGGGATCGAATCGCCGTATCGGGGCGAGTGCAGAGCCGACAATACGAGAAGAAATACTCCGAGACTGATATTCGCAGAAAGACCGCCTACGAGGTGTCGATCAGTAAACTTGCAACTCACGACACGGACGACGTGCTGGATCTCAACAAAGAATTCAAGCGATATGTTGGGTAAATAACGAACGATATGCCGACGGCTCGGCAGTCGTCGGCAAGAGATATACACATAAAGGGAGACGAAAAATGTGGCTATTCTACTTTGACGACGGCGTAAAAGCCGAGCCGTACCAAAAGGAACGGTGTCCGTATGAGATACCGAAACTGCGCGACATAATCAAACTGTTCGATAACGGTGTGTATCGAACGGACAGGAGCCGTTTTTTAGGCGATTTCTTTGAGCTTATGGCAATCTGCATAAGCAACCAAGTGGACCGTCGTCCGAGCGTTTGGGCGGCAAGAGAGGCGCGATTTGAGGAGATAAAAAAGGCATACGATAAAAGTGAATTCGAGTTATTCCAAAAAATGTTTGCGGAAGTGTATAAGCTGTGTGGTTCCGTGGTATATGAGAACGGCGCGTTTGCCGATTATCTCGGCGAGTTCTATATGCAGAGCAATACGAGCAACGCAAAATTGGGGCAGTTTTTTACTCCGTACCATGTTTCAAAACTGTGCGCGAAAGCGACGATTACGAAAGAGGATGTATTACGGAAAGCCGCCGACGGCGGAATACTGACGATAAACGATCCTTGCTGTGGTAGCGGTGGTATGTTGCTTGCGGCGCTGGACGTGATCGGAAACGACTACGGGATAAACTACGCGGACAAAGTGTTTATATCTTGCGGTGATATAGACAGGCGCTGTGTTCATATGTGCTACATACAGCTATCACTCGCGGGCGTTCCTGCAATCATCAAACAGCAGAACGCTCTATCACGCGAATTATACGATGTGTGGAAAACCCCAGCGTATATATTCCAGTATATAAAATTTAGAAAATTTGAAAATTGCATTTTGAACGGTTGAGGGAAACGACTATGACGGAAGAGCGATTAAAGGAAATAAAGCGGATATTCAACAGCTACGGACACAACGTTGCCCATTTGGGGCAGTTGGAACTCCCCGGCATTAAAGGCGTATCCTATGACAAAATAGCGGTAATGACGGATAAGAGTAGAAACACCGTCGAACAGCTTATGATAACCTACCTTATCAACAAAGAGAAACTCGAAAAAGAGATTGCGCTCGTTGATAGGGTGTATGAACATTTTGCAGACGACCGCGACGTGGAACTTGCCGAACTCATTGACATCCGTTTTCGGCAAGGTAAGCCCCATTGGGCGGCGGCGAACGGCGTTTACATAAGCGATAGGCAAGCCCTGCGCTGGTTGGAAAAGGCGTACGCAAAAGCGGAAGAAATCGGTATGCAAATGCACATTTTTGAATAAAGCGAGGCGACACGACAAAAAATGTCGCCTCATTTCAATTTTTATACTGTATAATGGTATCATCGGAAAAGGTAGGTGGCCAGTCGCGCGGTTGCCTACTTTCTTCCGTCAGTTTCCCTTTTAAGTGTATTTTTACGGTGTGGCCGTCGCTACCTTCGGGTGGCGGCGGTTTTCGCTGTAAAAAAACGGAGGTCTTTATGAACGAGTTAAAATATGAGTATATAAGCATATACGATTTGAAACCGTACAAAAGAAACGCGCGTATTCATCCGCAAGAGCAGATCAACGAGCTTGCCGAGAGTATTTACAGGCTCGGGTTTAATGATCCCGTCGGTGTATGGAAAGACAACACCATTGCGGAAGGACACGGCAGAATATTGGCAATGAAACAGCTCGACAAGGCATATCCCGACGAGGGCTACGATAAAGTGCCTTGCGTTCGCTTGGACCATTTAGATAAGGACGAGTTCCTTATGTATATGCAGGTTCACAACCAGTCGGCGCTGAATTCCGATTGGGATGAAACGTTATTGAACGAGATACTCGTCGAACTCAAACCGAAATTCGATTTGGCAGCATTGGGTATGCGCTTAACGACGGAAGTGGCGATGCCCGAATTGACATTGGAACGGCAGAGCATAGGCACGGGCGCAATGGTGAAACAGCTTGCCTTTGGTGGGAAGAACGTAGCTATGACCGACGTGGAGCATACGCGCCTTAAAGAGTTTTTCAAGGCGTACACGAAGAAGAACGGGAACGCGCTGGGATTTGTGAGTGAATTACTCGATTACGGAGCAAAGCGGTATGAGAACTGAATTCATTTTGGAATATCCCGTGGACGACCTTACGCCTGCGGACTACAACCCCCGAAAGATAAAAGACAAGTCTTTCGACCTGTTGAAACAGTCCATACTGACGTTCGGTATCGTCAAGCCCGTTATTATCAACGGCGACAACGGCGTACTGACAGCAGGACACCAACGGACGAAAGCAATGCACGCGCTCGGTATTCACACCGCGCCTGCCGTTCGTATTAGCGGTATCAAGGTACAAGATGAAATCAAGTTCAACCTTTTCCATAACAGTATCGAAACGAACAAATCAAAGGCGTGGGTTGACCTTTGCGGCGACGATACACAAGGCTACCGAATAGTAAGCCACGACAAACTTTCCTACGAGAAAAACGCAAACGGAAGCGTCGTAGCGGAAATCGGACGGCTTATCTTGAAATACGGAGAGTGGGGAAGTATTATCTGCGATACCGATGGGAATGTGATCGACAACAGCGATTATGCGGTGGCGGCAAAGCAAGCGCAAATCGACGTTATCGTTTACGTTATCGACAAGGCGAAAGCAGAGTGCCTGAAAGAATATCTTTCGTACGCCTACGGCGCGTACAATTACGATTCGCTGAACATCAAGAGCTATAACCAGTTGTACTGTCAAATGCACAGACTGCAAGGTACTGGGGATAAAGCGAAAGGGAAACGTGCGGCGGAGAATCACTCGTCCACCTATGAGAATTACGTAATACCGCGTATCACGAAAGATATGCGTATTATTGATTTTGGAGCAGGGGAGTGCCAGTATGCAAAAATGCTTGCAGGCAAAGGATTCCGAATTCTTCCCTACGAGCCGCACTTGAAAGGCAAGAACGATAATATCGACATAGGCGGCGTTATAGAGCAGATACGGAAGATAGAGCAGGATATACGTTTCAACGGTCTTTACGACGTCGTAGTTCTTGATAGCGTTATTAACAGCGTAGTGAGCGTAGAGTTTGAGCATTTGGTAATGTTGACGTGCAACGCATTGACGAGCGCCGACGGAGAACTTATTCTCGGCACGCGGAGTCTTGGCTCCGTCGAAATGATGGCGCGATTGCATAAGCACGCCGGAAAGTCTCGCAGTCTTCAATTCCTTGACGAAAATAATTTCACGGCAACATTCCGTAGTGGTTGCTGGACTATGCAACACTTTGTGAGTAAAGACGGATTGAAAGCCCTTTGCGAAAAATATTACGAAGACGTGGAGGTGTTCGGGGAAGAAACACGGAGCAATATTTACGCGGTATGCAGAAAACCGAGAGAGTTTTCGGAGGAGGAGTTCGAGAGGGCTTTAAGTATCGAATTTAATATGGAATACCCGAACAACTACCGCCACAACCAACACGAGCGACTGGTTCAAGGTGTCTTAAAACGGCTTAGCAGTCGAAAATGTTGCACGAAATTGTAGGCTTCGACAAGGCTTCGCGGTGGC
>JAGAIW010000052.1 GCA_017626305.1 Clostridia bacterium | reverse complement strand
TGCCCCGTAAACGCGTTTTAATGGTCAGACGATAAAATATACTACCCTGCCCCGTTTCGTCGCTCTACGGGCTTTCTACGCGGTCAAATTTGGATAACAACGCGTCAATATGGTTGCACGCCTGTTTGAAGTCCCGGACTTGTGCGCCGTCCTTTACCTTTTCAACCTGTCCCGCGTCGTCAAATATAATTTTGGTGTTCTTCTGCATATGCTCTTTGTTGTGGCAATCCTGGCATAGTGCTTCAAGGTTCCCCCAGTTGTACGTTATATTCGGGTCGGTAATGTTCGCCGGTGTAATGTGTCGTCTGTGGTGGCAAATAACCGCAACGCCGCCGCACCGTTCGCAAACATATTGTTTACTTGCCATATATGCCGCCGAACACTCGCGCCACTTCTTGCCCTTGTAAAACGTCCTGGCGTATTCTTTCATGCGTCCGCGCTCTGATCGTCGTTGCCGGTGCGGTCAACTTTGAACGTGATACACTTTAACAAGTTGTCAATAGTACGCTGTAACTTCACGTCGTCCGCGTGGTCGCTGTAATACCACAGGATTAACAGGAACCCCGAAACAGTTTTTACAAGTGGTTCGCTTGCCTGTTGTGTTTCGGTCATGCCGGTTGTTACCTCGATATAATCCGGCAAGGCATTACAAAGACTTTGTACAAGTGCGTCGTTGTCGTCGGTATCAATACGCAAAACCGCTTTTGCTTCCGATAAAGTCATAATATTAAACCTCGCTTTTTTAAAATAGGGGTGCAAGGTCTGCACCTGGCTAAACCCTACACCCCCGCAAATTCTGCCGTTTATTTGGTTGTTTAGCTGTTTGCGGCGGCTTTGTACAGTTTTACGAAAGCCTCGGAAACAATCGGCTTGCAATCGGCAATAGCAAGCGCGCGGTAATCAATAAGCCCCTTACGGAACCCGCTTTCGCGGCTAACCTCGATCGCAATACCGCCCGGCATATTGTAACCCAGGTACTTATAATTACCCAGGTATACAACGTTGTCCGCGATATTATCATCAATGACAACCTCAAAACCGAGAATACGCCCAACGGTACCGGCGGCGTTGTTTGCTACCTGCTCCGCAATGAAAATCGGGCGTACGTTGCTGTCGGTCATGGTCATAAAGACGTTGTAAAGGGTCTTGTTGTTCATTGCCCACTTTGCGCCCTTTGCATATCCTCTTTTGAGAAGTGCGGCGGTTGCTACAACGTCCGTATATTCAATGTCAGACGCGGCGGCAACTTCAACGGCGTTCTGTGTTGCTCCGGCGGTCTTTACCCAGGTAATCGTTTCAAGCCCGGAACCCTGCCCGGAACCCGTGCCGTTTACAAGTGCGTCGTTGATACACTCCATAACGCACGCGGTCAGTTCCTCAACAAGATAATTTTCAAACGCCGGAATTGACATAGTGCGAACCTTTGCGGAAATCGAGAAAATTTTAATAATCTCGTAACCGTCGAAAATAACGGCGGTCGGTACGCTTTCGTCGGTGTCAACGGTCGCGCCCTCAACGTGCCATGCCGCTTTATTGGACGGGGTACCCACAGGTACGGCAATCTTTGTCGGAACGTTGAACGCGCGGCACTCTGCAAGAAGTCCGCCCATTGTACGCGCCTTTTTAACGATCTCGTTTAGCGTACTGGTCGGAATAGTCGCAAGCCCGCTATCTGTGGACGCGGTGAAAGCGTCGGCGCGCTTTTCCATATCTTCACGGGCAACGTTCCAGGCGTTCGTTTCGTCCTGGTTCAGTTTCTGCCCCAACATGGTTTTATAAAACGCGTTCCTGTACTCCGGGGTATCGTAAACGGTTGCGGCTTCAAAAGTCTTTGCCTTGCCGGTGTTCTGCCCGGTAATAACGTTCATTGCCTGGGCGCGGTTTTCGCCGGTCTTGTCGGTAATGTTCTTTTTCGCTTCCGCAATGCCGGTCAGTTCGATATTGAGCGCGGCAACGTCTACGTTTGCGTCGGTGTCAATGCTGTTTCTGATCTCCTGGGCGCGGTTCTCCAGGGCTTCAAGCGTAAAATTACGATAATAGTTGAACGCTTCCGCTACAGTTTTAAATTTCATAATATTAAACCTCGCTTTTCATCAAAATTTGATTGCAAAGTATCTTTAAACTTTGCTTTGCTTTGTACTGTCGTACGCTTTCGGTTTGGGCGTTCCGGGCTTCAACGCTTGTCTGTGGGTATGCCGGAAACATAACAACGGAACACTCGTACACCTTTGCAATTTTGGTAATTGTCCGGGTGTTGGTTTTCGGGTCGTATTCGTCCCCGCCTGGTTCCACAGTAAACGCAAAACTCATGCCGGTTAAATCCCCGCGTTTTACACTTTCGTAAACTTCCCTTGCGCCCTCGGTGTCCGGCAATGTCGCTTTCATTTC
>JAGAIW010000051.1 GCA_017626305.1 Clostridia bacterium | reverse complement strand
TGAATTATCGCCGTCGGTGTAAACCTGCCAAGTGATATTTTTTCTCGATAAATGCACCTTTAATTTTTCGGACACACTTTCGGGAAGAAGAACGGATTTTATTTCGTTGAGTTTAACCACGCGACGCGGTTTTGCCTCAAAATACGTCGTAGGAATATGTTTCAAACTCTCAAACAAAAGCAACGTTTGTTCCGCGATTTCGTCGTTAAACCTATAACCCAAGTTATAACCGCGCGTTTCGCTGGCAAATTTACGCTTAATGTTTTCAATCGTAAGAGGTTTGATAGCCGCACACTTACCAAGAATATCGCCCACGTCGTCGCGCCTATGGCTATCACTCATAAAGTCGGACGATTTCCCAGCAATCGCCGTTACCACTTCGTCGTACAGTTCGTAGGTCTTATCATTAAAGGCTTTCAAATCTTCTTCCGAAACAAGCGCAAGATATTGTTTTGCGTCGTGCATATCTTCTATGCTATCAAAGCGTTTGGATAATTTCGCGGCAAGGGCTCCTGCGGTCATACCTAACGGTACTTTACCCTCTTGGTCGCCTTTTGCCATTGCCTTGACGATATTTGCCGCTGTATAGGTGTAATGGCGTTGTTCAAACGAACGTCTATTCCCGTATCTATCGAAAATATCGCCACCGTTGTCAATGCCCTTTTTCTCAAAAGTAGCCTCTATCTTTTCCCAAAACCAGTTATAAAAGTCTTGCTTGTCGGTAATTTTTGATTGTAGGGTTTCAAGCGTTGCGTATTCGTCGTAAATATCCTTTGGTCTTTTCTCGTTGAAAAAATCCTCCGCCATAAAGAACAACTGGCTTACGTTTCCGTCGTTGTACTCACTCCGTAAAACTTCTTCGACCTGTTCAACTGTCAGCGTCCTATCTTTCTTGAAACGACGCATAAGACCTAATTTTTCTTTTGCTCTATACTTGATAAACTTTTCAAGAATAGCCTCTCTTTGTTCCTGCGTTGCGTTATCTCTCGTAATATCCTTTGTTATGCCAACAAAGTCGAATAATTCCGCCGCTTTTTCTCTCGTGAAACTTTCCCAACCCATAGTAAAGCCCCTTTCGGTATAAACAGGCTCTACGTTGATTCCTTTTTCACTTAAATAAGCCGCAACAATGCCACCGTTACGGATAGCACGCTCGCCAAACGATTCCTTTGAATAGTCGTACTCGGAAACGATATAATCGCCGTTGTTATCGCGGTACTTCCCGTCAAAAAATCCAAAAATATTGCTCTTATAGGCGGAATACTTCTCGACGGCACCTTTAAGGCTTTGTATAAGTTTATCAACGCCTTGTTCGTTTAGTTTAACGTCAACCGTCGGCGTGGTAGGTGTCCACGCGTCCCTATCGTAAACAACGTTTCTTGAATCGCTTTCGGGGTCAATCGTTTCACGCCCAAAAACTACGGTAATATCCCCGTAATTCTCGTGCGGCAGTTCGGTGGTGGTAACCGCAATGGAGGGCATAGGAAATCCCCCTAACTCTACAACTCTCAATAGTTTATCTTCGGAAAGGTTATGCAATGCTACAAGGTTTTTACCTTTCTCAATACCTACGGGCGTTGTTTCGCCGTCAATGCTTAACGCGTAACGAATATCGTTTGTTTTCGTAGGCTTAACATTCGTAGTATTCTTGATTTGGTTTTTATGGAACGCAACATAACTAATACCCCTGTCGCGCACCCCACCTTTTCCGTCGGGCGTTCCGCCCTCGTCGATAATAATACCGTCGTAATCATATCCTTTTTCTTGGATAAAATCGTACATATCCGCGCCGTCCGTCCAGTCAAGCAAACCGCGCGCCGTCAAAGGAGCACCATTACCCCATTGCCCATAAAATTCTTTTTCAAAAATCTTTCTTGCCGCAGGCTCTCTCGTATCAAACGGTTTTTTGATATTAAGATACACCGCATATACGCCTTTTTTGTCGCCTTTTGCGTACTCGGTTGCATAGTTCTTATCCGCCGTGAAATATGCGCCCTCTAATTCAGTTGTAAACTCGGTAAAACCTGCTTTCGGGGAGCCGTGATATACCGTAAGTAAACGCCCTTTATCGTCGCGCACTTTGCTATCCTTAAAATAGTCCTGCTGGGCGGCGGAAAGTGCTTTACCGTCGCTATCCACAACGGGGAGCGCATAGCGAATATCGGGTTTTTTGCTGTTAAATCTCTCGGAAAGTGGAATAACGTTACCGTCGTTATCGTAGGTTACAACGTCAGCGGATTTTGCTTGCGACGATTTCCTAAACATATAAACCGTGCTATTTCTCGCCGCAGTATCGAGTTGATTATCCATTGCGTTGTATAAAATAATCCCGTCGTTGCCGTTTTTATCAGCAATTTCTACAAATTCCATCCAAGCGTCCGCTGTTTCGCGGTGCGCCGCGTAATCATAATCCGCAACGTCCACTATCAACGGATTATCCATTTTGAGATATAGCGAGTACAGTTTCCCTTTGTTTTTTAGCGTTTCGGGATTTGCCCACTTCCATTCAGGGTGTTGCTCGTAAATTTTTTGCATAGTGCCATACGGATAATAGGAATTTGCAGTCTTTTTGTCCGCCGCAAAAAACCAACGTTTGCTTGTTTCGGTTTTTGTGTTGCCACCACGTTTACTTTCGTCAAAGAAAGTAAACTCGCTCTTTGAGCCGTGAAACGCCTTTATTGTATATCCAGCGTTCTTTGCCTCCTCGTCAACCATTCTTTGCGCGGTTTTCATATATCCGTATTCAACCAATTTAAGGTACGATTTATCTAAACCACTTAATCGCTTACCTTTTCCATTGTTGCTATCGCTGTTAAGATTTCCGTTTCCGATTGCGCCGATTCCACTATCCGTGTCATTTCCTCCGCTTTTTTCTCTCGATTGCTTGATTTGTTTATAAGCAGGGAAATCCTGTGCTGTGTGTTGAGTGATATATTCTTCCTCATAAAGCAATCCAATAATATCGTCCGTTTGATAGTAGGACTTTCTATATTCGTCAGTTTCTTGTCCATAAATATAATCCCTAACCTTTTCTAATTCAGTTTCATTGTTTATTTTTAAGCGAATAACCTTTGTTATTCTATAATCTTCATAACTACCTTTGGCGAATACAAGAACATTATTTACGCCGTGCTTGCCACCCTCCATATCGTTTGTTTCAACGATAATTTCGCCTTTGGACGTTCTATGCACGCCACTTTGCTTTCCGCTTTTGATTTCGCCATATTTAGCCCTAAAATTACCGTTTTCACGGTAGGAAAGTACACCGTTTACTCTCGCCCACCCAAAATTATTATACTGCTTTTCGTCGTAAGTGTCAATCAAATCAACGCCGTCGGGATAAGTCTTGCCTAATGCGTACTGCGCTTTGTCTTGTTGCGTTATCTTTCCTTTGTTCAAATTGAACGTAGAAACGAATTTACGCGCCAGTATATCCACCTCGTCCGCCGCCTGCGTATCAACGCCGCGCAACTTGTCAACGCGCGTTTTAAGCCAGTTTATACAGCGTTGCATAAATGTAGGTTGTTCCGCCGTCAACTGTGCTAAAACGTTGCGCTTTTCGAGCATTTTTTCGATATAATGCGCCGTCAGTTCGTCGGGCAATACTTCTTTTTCATAGCGTAATTGCTCGTTTTGATACAAAGCGCGGTAGGCGTTATCAATAACCGCCTTTTCTTCGGGGTGTTTTGCGTAATATTCCAACGCCATTTTTTCAAGTTCAGCATAGCCCTTTGCACCCTTTAACGCGTGCGTAAGTTCGTGGAGCGTTGCCACTTCCACCGTGCGCTTGCTTTTCGGGTTGAGGTAGATTGTAAGGTGCTTGCCACTCGTATAACATACCGCGTCGGGCGAAACCACTTTGCCGTCGCTTGTAGTGGCTTTCAAATCCGCAAAACCTATCCCCACGCCCGATTGCGCGGAAATCTTCGCAAGGCTCAAAATATCGCTTTCCGACGCGCCATAACGCCAACCCGACGCGATAGTCCACTCTACTTCCAGTTTTTCCGCCGCTGTCAAATTCTCATACCCTTTAACGTGCGTTCTCGCAAACGATTCCGCCCGTTTCATTTGCAACGGGGTAAGATTTTGACTTTTACCGCCTGCAAGTTGCGTTTCTTGCGTAGCACTTTCCGAAATTGCGTATTGCACGGTGCTTTCCGCGCCCGTTTTGGCGGCATAAAGCACCTTTTTACCGTCTAAATCAACCTTTACAACGTCAAGCCCCTTTGCGTTTAATTTGGCTTTGTAATCGTCGAAAAATCTAACGGGGAAACCAACCATTTCCACACGGTCAGCATAACCGTTGACGGCTCTACCTGTTAAGGTTAAATCAAATTCGTTCGCAACAGTCTTTGCGTCGTCAAAAAACACCTCGTAGAAATCGCCTAACTGGGCAAACACGATAGCGTTAGGCTTTTTACTCTTTGCAAGGTAATAACCGCGAAACGGAGCCGAAAGCGCGTTAAACTCTTCCACCGTGAAATCCTTATAGGATTTTCCGTGTATAGTCTTTTCTTTGACGGGTTTTTTTGTCGTCGTTTCCGTTGCTTTGGTTTTTGGTGCGGTTTTCTTCGTAGTCGTTTTCTTTTTCGGTTTTACAGTTTCGGTTGCCTGCGTAGATTCCGCCGCCTTGTGGTATTGCTCTTTGTACCAGTTCGGCTGTTGCTTGCCGTCCAGTTCGATTGCTCTATCCATCACTTGCACCAGCACGTCTTTTCCAGCGCGTATATCGTCGGCAAATTCCTTGATAGCCTTTGCAAGCGATTTTTCCGTATAAAGCCCCTGCCGTGCGTAGTCCTTGACGGTACCCGTAGCAAAAAACGCCACCTTGTCAACGGTGGAAAGGTCTTGCCCGTCTTTCATTGCGGAAACCGCGTCGTAGTCCGCCGCCCCGTTGTCGTAAAGTTCGGCTAACACTCTTTCCGTCGTGTCCTCCGATTTCCGCATTTTAGCGATTGCCTCGCGCTTTTGTGTTGCTTTGTCGGTAGGCTTTGCCTTTTCGGTGGCAGGTTTAACGGCGGCGGTCTTTTTCTTAACCGTCGCTTTCTTCTTGGGTGCCGTTTTGGGCTTGCTCTTTTCAGTTTCCTGCGCCGTTTGCGTTCCCGTCGGGGAAGTTTGCGCCGTAGGCTTTTTCGTCGTTTTTTGCCCCTTTTTCGCCGTCGTTTCGGTGGTTTGATTGGTAGCAGGCGCAATGCCGTTTAACGCGTCGATTACTTCCAACAACTGCGCTTTGGTTAATTTCTTGGAAATATCCTTGCCGTTATACAAGTAATATCCGTTTCCTGTTTTTGTAATAGCAAACACCTTGCCATCTTTGCTCTTGTAAACGCTTGTGCCGTCAACGATATTTGCGCCCTTGTCAAAGGTGCCTATATCCGCGCCCGTATTGTTGGCGTAGGAAATTGCCTTTTTGGACGCGGCGCGCGCCGACATACCGCCTTGTATGCTGTCAAACTTCGCCTTATCGGTCTTTTTAATCGTTTCGATAAAGTCCTCGTAGGTCATACCATCAACGTCAATTCCAAACAATTCATTTACGGCTTGCTTATGTTCCACCCTACCGCCTTTTTGGAAGTTGCGGAAATCGGCTTGCATAATGCCGTCCGTTCGCTTGCTGGAAACAAGGTCGTAAACGCTATCGGGTGTAAGCATAAGCTGTCCGAGCGCGTCCGCAACCGCAAACTGTGTTACCAACCCGTCGTTTTGTGTAAGTTCCGCGCCGCTTGCAAAATGGAACGGTTTACCCGTGTCGCCATCAATAATGTTTCTCGAATTGATATACTGGGCAAAGTTATCCGCGTCGGCAATAATCTTTTCCTTGCTACGCTGGATTTCGGGCTCATACGTTAAAACAACGCTTGCGTGCTCCATTTGCCCCAAAAGTTTCTTTTGGTAGGTGGTAAGCGCGCCCGTTCCATTATCGCGTGCTTTGAAATCGGCTACAAGCTGGGAAATGTACTGATACGCCTCTTTCCCTGTGTTGTTATCCGTTTCGTACTGCGCGAATTTTTCCGCCATACCCACGACGGCGTTGGTGTACTCTTGGTTTTTGGAAATCTCGTTACCCCTGTTCATTGCCTTGACGGAAGAAATGCCCGTGCCGATACCGCCCATAAGCGCACCCGACAAACCGCCAACCAAACCAGCATAGCCGATTTGCTGGATAGTGGCGTTTTCCGCGTTCGGGTCAACCTGCGTCCAGCGTTGATAGTAAGGCGTAATAAATTCGCTAATTGCCTCCTCGACAAACTCGCTTTTGAAATCGCTCCACATACCTTTTAACAGGCTCTTTTTGGCAACCGTCTTTGCGGTTTCCTTGCCTAAAAGTTTCGTTGCATATTTACCCGTAACACCCGTGAATTTTTCAAGTGCCATTTCGGTACCGCCCGACAATGCGCCGTAAGCGTATTCCTTAAAACCCAGTTCGCCCGTCTTTGCGTATGCCTCGCTGGTCGCGTTACCTGCCGCGCCTACACCCATAATACCTGCCGCAATCGTGCCTGCATACGGGGCGGCGGCTCCACCCGTAAAATACGTGATGGCGGCGGCACCTGCAATGCCTACAAGCGTATTGGAAATACCGCTTGCGACGTCGCCCACCACTTGCATACCTTTGGACGGGTTATACCATTCGTCCAAATCTTGATTCCAGCCTGCCGCGATATTGTTGGCAAATTGTTCTTCCGCCCATTCGTCCGCGCCGAAGAAATCGGCAATACCGCCAGCCGTGAAATCCCAAATACCCTCTAAAACGCTAAACGCGCCCGTGCCGAGTTTGCCGAGCGTGTAGCCTACGCCACCCAGAAAACCGCCTTTGTTGTGGTCGCGTTCTTCTATTTGCGGTGTAGTAAATGTAACCGCTGTCGGTGCGTATTTCAATAATCCTTGCGCCCTACTTGTAGTTGCGCTTGCACTATTCTTGGGTGCATAGTCTAATAAAGTTTTTGCCATAATACTTATCCTTTTACTTGTTTAATTCTTTTTTTTGTGTTATAATAATTCCGCCAAATAACTTACAAAAGAAAACACGTGCTTTGCTCTTTTCTACCGAAAAGGGCGTATTGTGTATTTGTTTTGCACAAAAAATTCTATTCGGAGGATTGTCTTATGGAAACTAAAATGTCCGCTAAAATTAAGTGGGCGATAGCCTTATTGCTTATTCGTATTTTAAGTGCTTTTTCAGTTGGGGGCGATACTGCCCGTATGCTTGGTCTTTCACACGATTACGCGTATTATTTCGTCTTTTCGGCACTATACGAACAAATACCTACCATAGCCGCCGTTATCTTGATTTTCTACAATCACAAACAACCAAAGACGGAAAATACAGGCTTTACCCTTATACAAAAATGGATATTTGCTCTTGTGTGGGTGCAACACGCATATGCTTTTATTTCGTTTGCCCTTGCAAACAGCCTAACTTCCGTTTGGGCTAAAATTCTTGGCGGTTGCGTTTGGCTTGGTATTATTACTTTCTTGCTCTATTCCGCTTGGAAAAATCC
>JAGAIW010000050.1 GCA_017626305.1 Clostridia bacterium | reverse complement strand
GTTTCTGATTTAGATGACAGTAACTATTACGACTCCCTTTGGTTTGGATTCCCGAGTGGAAAGGCGAAATTGACGATTAGCGCGCTCAATTATAACTCCGCAACGGCAAATATGTGCTTTACGAGTATTTTGGGCGTTGATTTGTCCGCGGAAAAGTTTATCGATAAAGAGGCGCCCGTGATTACGGTTGACACTTATTACGAAACGATGCCCGACGGTGTTGTAGGAAAAAACTATCCCGTACCTACGGCAAGCGCGACGGATCAAGTGAGTGGCAAATGCGACGTAAACGTTTCCGTTTGGTATAATTACGGGGCTGTCGATCAAAAGATGCTGGACGTTGTAGATGAAAAGTTTGCGGTAGGAAAGGTCGGCGCATACGCAATCGTATACGAAGCGCAAGATTATAGCGGTAACGTGGCGAGAGAGGTGCTTTGGTTGCGCGCAAAATTGAGCAGCTACATCCCTAAGCTTACGATTTCGATAGACGAATCGTACGAAACGAAAAAGACGGTTGGTATGTTTTATGTGTTGCCTGAAGTTGTTGTAAACGGCGGTAGCGGCGACAAAGAAATCTTCTATGAAATCAAAAAACACCAAACAATCTGTGATATTGCAAACGGCGCGTTTTGCTTGGAAGAAGCAGGGGAATGGACCTTGACCTGCAAAGCAATCGACTACGTGGGCAACGTCGCCGCAGAGACGATTACGCTAAACGGTGAAATTAGCGATAAGCCTATTATGTTGGAAACGCTCAGATTCCCCACAGCATATATTTCGGGCAGAGTTTACGAATTGCCCGCCCTCACCGTGTATGAATATTCGTCTGGCTCAAAAGTAGAAAAAGCTTGCTCAATTAGCGTTGAGTACGCAGGTGAAGTAAAGACGTATAAGACAGGGGATTCGTTTACGCCCATTGTGGAAACGAGCGGTGATACTTTGAAAATAGTGTATTCTTGTGAGGGGAAAACGGTTACAGAAAAGGAAGTGCCTGTTATCATTGTGTTTGGGAAAGAGCGTGTTCCTGGCGCAACGGAAAGGTACCAAGACGTTATCAGGTTGGAAGAATATTTTTATACGGAAGGCGGTTTCAAATTTATGAACGATACGCCGCTTTCCAACGCACGCGGATTGTTGATTCAAGCAACTCAAGCAATGGAAAACGCTACGCTTTCCTTTATTAACCCTCAGATGGCAAACGCCTTTTCGCTGGAATTTTTCACCGTACCGAATGAATCGAAATTTTCGAAAATGCAGATTGTTCTTACCGACAGCGTTGATTCGTCCGTTTCCGTAACGGGAACGCTGCAAAAAGACGAAGGACAAACGTTGTTGAGGATTGGTGATACGTCGATTTCGTTATTGCTCGATTTTGACGGCGCGACACCCACGAGCTTTAACGTCGGTTTTGCAGGTGGAAAATTCGTTGTGAATTCCACGACGTCCGTTGCGGTGAATAAGACGGACGCAGGAGAAGAGTTTATTGGCTTCCCGTCTGGGAAAATTAATTTTGCAATTGTGCTTTCCGACGTAGAGGAAGGCGGTTCGTTGTTCTTGAATAAGATTTGCGGTATCAATGTAAACAACAAGCAAGATAATTCCCGTCCTATGCTTTCGACGATGAATCCGATTGAAAAGAACGTCTTTAAGGATAGCGTTTATACTTTCCAAAAAATGATTGCTTGTGATGTACTGTGTCCCAACGTAAGCGCGACGCTGACGGTGGTTTCGCCGAGCGGAGCAGTCGTGACAAGCACGGACGGCATTACTTTGAACGGAGCGGACGCATTGCGAGCGTATGACGTGCTTATGACGGAATACGGCAATTATCAAGTCACCGTACAGGCAAAAGAAAGCGAAGGCTGGAAATATACCAACCAGGCGTATTACACCTATACGATTACCGTAGTGGACGGCGAAGCTCCGACGATTGTTTTTGAAAGCGATTTTAACACGAAGTTGTCCGTGGGCGGCGTTTTGGAAATTCCGAAATATTCGGTGTCCGATAATCATACGGCGGCGGAAAACATCACCGTAATGATTACGGTTACGAACCCGAAAGGGCTTCCGATTTATCTTTATAATGAAGAAAGAGCTGTTCGGTGCGAATATGTCGGAACATATAAAATAACCATTCTTGTGCTCGACGAAATGGGGAACTTGACGACCTTTGAAACGAGTGTTACGGTAAGCGAGGGCTAAGTATGAAGAAGATGAAAAAATTAGCATGGATAGTTCTTGGCTGCGTTATGGCACTCTCGGGTGTTTCCTGCAAGAAAGGTGGCTCGAATTTGCAAGGTATGGAAGACAACACGGTTCATTACGTGGAGGGTACGTTGCACAAGGTCAACGTATCGGAGGGACAAACGCCTTTCGTAGTCAACGGTCAAACGGACTATGAAATTTTCGTGGATTTATCGAACCCGACAATAAAAGCGGCAATCAATAAATCGGCAGGCTTTGTTGCAGAGCACGTAGAAAATGCAACGGGCGCGAAACTGGCGATTAACACGGAAAAGCCCGAAAGCTTATCGAAAGACGATTATGCGATTGTTTACGGTTATCCCGATTTGTTTGCGCGCCTTGGTTTGACGATGACCAGCGACGATATCGGTACGACGGGGTACCATATCAAAACGTGCGGAAATGTAGTATTTCTGCAAGCAAACGGCGGCGATGGCTACCGTATGGCAGGGCTTGCGTTCTTGCGCGAAGTGCTCGGTTACGATATGATTACCGAAGATTGCGTCACGTACGGCAGAAACGCGACTAAAATGCCGATTATGGACATTGTAGAACGCCCTGATTTTGACTATCGACAAATTCAAAATAGCTATACAACGATAGAAG
>JAGAIW010000049.1 GCA_017626305.1 Clostridia bacterium | reverse complement strand
CTTGATAACACCAAGAAATATTTGCCTTATTACGAGGATTATAAAAAAGGAGTGTAATCATGGAATGTAGCGGCGACGCATATATTGATTTATTGACGAAAGAGGTGAAGCAAACGTTTGCTTATCAAGACGGGTGTGATTATCGTACGTGGAAAACACAAGTTAAGGCGAAATTTGAGGAACTTTTAGGAATTGAGTTTATACGTGAAAACGCTTGTCCTTTGAGTTTTCGTTTGGAAGAAGAAAAGCAAAAAGAAGGATACAAGCAGTATCGTTTTTTAATCGAGAGTGAACGGGGAGCAGACGTTGTATGTTATTTGCTTATTCCCGATACAGGAAAAGAAAAATATCCCGTAGCGATTACGTTGCAAGGTCATCACGCAGGCGCGGCGAAAATGTCGATTAACGAGCCGAACCCCGACGAGCCGTCGCACGTCGAGTATGCGAACGGACGAGGCTGTTTTGCTGTTCAAGCGGTGAGGAACGGCTTTGCGGCGCTTGCTATCGAACAGCGTGGTATGGGAGAACGCCGTCCGAAAAGATGGGATAGAAATGCAAATATGTGCACTTTTGAAGGCTTAACGGGACTACTGTTTGGACGGACGATATTGGGCGGCCGTGTATGGGATATCAGTCGCGCAATAGATTCACTTGTCAATTTTTCGCAATGCGATATGGATAAAATCCTGATTACAGGTAATTCAGGCGGCGGTACGGCGAGTTATTATGCGGCTTGCTTTGACGAACGGATTAAACTTTGCGTTCCGTCGTGCGCGTTTTGTCCGTACGAATATTCGATTTTGCACCTGGAACATTGTATTTGCAACTATATTCCACAAATGTACCGTTATTGTGAAATGCAGGATTTAGCCTGTTTAATTGCGCCAAGAAATTTTGTCCCTGTTGCGGGAAAAAAGGACGGAATATTTTTAATTGACGGCGTTCGTATGGCGATGGATACCGTGCGGAAGATATACGCGCAAGAAAATGCGGATAAGAATTGTCGTTTGGTAGAAACGGAAAAGGGCCATTGGTGGTGTGAAGATATCGTTTGGACTACGATTCAAGAAGAAACAAGAAAATTGGGTTGGAATATATAGGAGAGAAAAGATGACCTTTTGCGACGAACTTTATTTCGAGCAAAATTTGGGGAAACTATTGCCTTTGGAACGGCGCGTGATGAAAATTTGCGTGCCGTAAGCGTTTTTGAACGCGGCAATTCTTTGTTTGGAAATTGAGTATATGACGGGAAAGCTCGTCAATGAAGCGTGATGAATGCGAACTAGACGAGGTAATTATGGCAAGCAGTAAAGAATATTTAGAGTTTGTTTTGGAACAATGCAGCGGTTTATCTGCTCGTGCAATGATGGGCGAATATGTACTGTACTACGGCGGTAAGGTCGTTGGCGGTGTATATGATAATCGTCTGCTTGTAAAGCCGACAAAATCCGCAAAGGCTCTTATGCCGAATGCGGAGTATCAGTTGCCTTACGAGGGAGCAAAAGAAATGCTACTCGTAGAAGATATTGAAGATAAGGATTTCTTGAAGAAGTTATTTAAAGCAATGTACGAAGAACTTCCCGAGCCGAAGAAAAAGAAATAGAAATTCCAATTAGACGGAGTATATAATGGGAAAGAAATTATCAGAAATGAGTTTGGAAGAACTGTGGCAGTTGTTTCCTATCATTTTAACGAAACATCAAAACCATTGGGAAGAATGGTATTTTGAAGAAAAAAGCCTATT
>JAGAIW010000048.1 GCA_017626305.1 Clostridia bacterium | reverse complement strand
TAATTGTCCTCCGATTTTGTTTTTTTGTTGTAACTGCCAGGTCACAACTCTATTATACAAAATCGGAGTTTCTTTGTCTATTACTCATCGGTAAACCTTTACCGAACCACGCCACTATGGCGTGGTTTTACTATACAAAAATTGCCCGACGCCATGCGTCGGGCTGTTGCTTTTCTATAAGGCTTATTGCGTTACGATAACCTGCGCATAGCGCAAGACCTTTTCGCCTTTTTTATATCCCTTCACGTATACCTGCTTTACGATACCGCTCTCTTCGCCGTTTTCGGCGGGCATAGCCATAATCGCCTCGGAATAGGTGGCGTCAAACGGCTGACCGACAGGGTCGATTTCTTCTACGCCTTCCCCTTCCAAAACCTTCTTAAACGCTTTCATAACCATGTCCAAGCCCTGCTTAGTGTTTTCGTCCGTGCAGGTATCCAACGCGCGCTGTAAATTATCCCCGATAGGGAACAACGACGCGACGACGTCGTTTCTGCCGTCCGCGTAGCGCTGCGCCGCTTGGTTTTGCGTACGACGGCGATAGTTTTCATATTCCGCCGTAACGGCGTACCACTTGCGTTTGCTTTCTTCTGCTTCGGCAAGCGCCTTATCTACTTCTTCCTGCCATTTTTTGGCGTTTTTCTTCGCGGGCTTTTCCGCTTTTTCCTGCACGTTTTCTTTTAATTCTTCGTTTTCCATATTTCTTCTCCGTCTTTTGATACGGTTATTTATACCGCAATTTTGGCTATCTTAAACGCTTATACTTCCAAATGCGCAAATTTTTCTCTGCGCGAGTAGCGATAAAAGATTGCTTTTCTTCCGATAACGGCTACGGGTACGGCGTCCAAAAGGTCGGCTACGTTTTCCGCCAAGTTTCTTGCGTCGTCGTCCGCCGTTTCCAAAATGTTTACTTTGATAATTTCATGCGCGTCCAACGCGTCGGACAGCGTTTTTAATACATTGTCGGTAACGCCGCCCTTGCCGATTTGCGTTACGGGCGACAGCGTCGCCGCAATCGATTTGAGTTTGCTCCTTTGTTTGCTGGTAATCGTTTCTCTCGTGATAATCATGCTGTTTTCTCCTTTTTACTATTACGGGATAAAGTCGAATTCCACGTCGCCGATGGAAACGGTATCCCCTTCCTTACAACCCATTTTGGAAAGCTCTTTGATAACGCCGCGAAGTCGCAATACCTTTTGAAAGTACTGCATGGAATCGGGATTGTTGAGTACGACGTTTCTGCACAACAGGTCGATAAGCCCCCCGACCACGACGTATACGCCGTCTTCGTCCTTGAAAATTTCAAAGCCCAAATCTTCGTTTGCCATATAGGTAAATTCTTCGTCAGGCATAACGGGTTCAACGGGCGGCAGAGTATCCAACACGTCGAAAATCCCTTCGATAAGCGTTCTCGTGCCTTCGCCCGTAACGGCGGTAATGGGATAAATTTTATATTTTCTGCCGTACTTTTTCTTAAACGCCTTCAAGTTCTCTTCCGCGCCGTACACGTCGCATTTGTTACATACGATAATTTGCGGCAGAGCGGCAAGCACTTCGCTGTATTCTTTCAGCTCTTCGTTGATTTTCTTAAAATCTTCAATAGGGTCGCGCCCTTCACAGCCCGAAATATCCACGACGTGGCAAAGCATTCTCGTACGCTCGATATGGCGTAAAAAGTCGTGTCCTAAGCCCGCGCCCTGCGCCGCCCCTTCGATAAGCCCGGGAATATCCGCCGCCACAAACGATTTTTCGTAATAGCGCACCACGCCAAGGTTAGGGGATAACGTCGTGAAATGATAGTTGGCAATTTTCGGTCTTGCTGCGGAAATTTTGGAAAGCAGCGTGCTTTTCCCTACGTTGGGAAAGCCGACGAATCCCACGTCCGCAATCACCTTCATTTCCAAAATCACGTAATGCTGTTTGACCTTTTCACCTTTTTGCGCGAAGTTGGGCGCGTGCCGACGGGCGGTGGTAAAGCGTACGTTGCCCTTTCCCCCGTTGCCGCCTTTGGCAACCAACACTTCCTGCCCGTCTTCAAAGACGTCGCAAATAAGTCTTCCGCTTTCTTCGTCGCGGACAAGCGTACCCAAAGGCACTTTGATATATACGTTTTTCCCGCTCTTGCCAAAGCAACGGTTTGTCCCGCCCATTTCGCCGTCTTCCGCTAAAAAGCGGGAAGTAAAACGGAAAGAGAACAAGTCGTTCATATCCTTGTCCCCAACGAAATAGACGTCGCCGCCCTTACCGCCGTCACCGCCGTCAGGGCCGCAGGCAGGCTTGCCCTTGAACGCCTTAAAGGAGTTCATACCGTCGCCGCCGTTTCCTGCTTTGATTAAAATTTTCACTTTATCGGTAAATTCACCGTTTGCCATAATAAAAAACCTTTTTGATTATTTTTCCATAACAGTATACTATAAAGTGCGAGAAAAATCAATAAAAAACGCTATCTCTACCAAAAAATTCCCATAAAAGCACCGCTGTGAAGTGCGTTCACAGCGGCGTATCCCCCGTTTATTTCCCTATTCTTTTCACCGTTTGTAAAATTCCCGTAGAAACAACTTTCTTTTCCGAATGGTTGGCAATCGCTTCGCCGAGCAAATCGGTGAACATTTGCTTAGCGTCCGACACCCGTTCGCAAAACAGATAATAGGCAAGCGAGCCGGGAACGGTATTCACTTCGCAAAGATACGCTTTATTGCCGCTGATAAGATAATCCATGCGCACCACGCCTTTTAAATCGGTACGCTTATACAGCGTTTTGGTGTACGCGCGTATTTTATCCCCCACTTCGCCGCCAACCGTTTTCCCGCCGCCTTTTTCTCTATCCGCCGTCCGCTTGACGTATTTATCTTCAAACGAATATATCCCTTCGCCAAACGCTTCTTCCGCTTCCGAAACGCAAATTTCCCCTTTAATCAAGCAGGCGGCGCAGTTGACGTCCCGCTTATTTTCCAAATATTTTTCAACGATTACCCGATTATCTAGCGTAAACGCGCTTGCAAGCGCAGCTTTTAATTCCGTTTCGTTTTTCGCCACCGAAATGCCTATGGACGAGCCAAGATGCGACGGCTTTACCACGACGGGGTATTTGAGCCGTGACCGCACGCTTTTGAGTAAAAACGCGCCCCGTTTTTCGTAGTCTTTCTCATTGACGCGGATATAATCAAGCACGGGGATATTCAACGATTTGGCAATCAGCTTAGTCAAGCCCTTATCCATGAAAACTCCCGAAGTCACCGTATCAGGCGACGCTAAGGGCAAATGATTCCATTCCGCCATAGCGGAAACGCCGCCTCCTTCCCCCATGCCGCCGTGACAGCAGTTGAGTACGACGTCGATTTTGGCAAGCTTTTTACACTTTTTTCCCATAGTATACACCGCGCCGTCGTCGATAATCACCCGTTTAAAACGGGTAACGTCCACGTTTTTAAACGTTTCCAACGTCGTCATTTTAGGCGAATAATACGTCAGCCCGTCCGTATGTACGTAGATAGGAATTACCGCGTATTCCCCTTCGCTTAGTACGTTGAGCACGAATACGCCCGTCAAAATAGATATCTCGTTTTCACAAGATTCTCCCCCGAAAAACACCGCCACCGTCCGCATATAAAAAAACACCTCCGCAAAAGATTTCTTTGCTTTGGTGTTTCCTTAGTTTTTCTTTATTCTTTAATAGACGTCGGGTAAATCGTTCAAAAAGAGTACGCAATCCCCTGCTCCTATCCAACCCTGTAAAAGCGTTTGCGCGCCGTCCAAATTCTTTACCGTAACGCATTTTTCCGTTTTTCCGCCTGCCGCCATATACCCGTTTTTCACCGCGGTAATCAGCGTTTCGCCCACAAAAATGACTTTATCCAAGTTGGCTTTGGCTATTCTTTCGCCAAGACGGGCGTTCAGCTCCGTTTGCAAAACGCCACATTCTACAAGCCCGGGGGTAACCACGCATTTTCTGCCTTCAAAACGGCACAGCGCCTTCAACGCTTCTTCCGCACCGCGGATATTTGCGTTATACCCGTCGTCTAAAATATATGCGCCGCCGCTTTGTATGAGCTGTAAACGGTGTGCAACAGGCTGCACCTTACCAAGCCCTGCTTGGATTTCCTGCGGCGTAAGACCCATTTTTAGCGCAAGCGTTGCCGCAAGCAACACGTTTTCCACCGCCGTTTCCCCAAGCAACGCCGTTTCCACGGCGATATCTTCTCCGCCAAGGGTGAGAGTAAACCGCGTTTTCGTCGCTTGCAGGTCTACGTCCTTGACGTTAGCGCTTTCCGCCCAAATACAGTCGCAATCCTTCGCCCGCTGTTGCAAGCTTTCCGCGCAAACCACCTTTGCGCCGCTAAATAAAATTTTACTCTTTTCTTCCCAAATTCCGTCCAAAGAGCCAAACGTTTCTACGTGCTGATCGCATATCCCCGTAAATACGGCAAAATCGGGTTTTACCATCTGACAAAGCTCTTGGATATCCCCCGCTTTTCTTGCGCCCATTTCCGCAATCAAAACTTGCTTGTTTGCAAATTCCTTGGAAGTAACCGTCAAAGCAATCCCCATAGGCGTGTTATACGAGAAAGGCGTTGCAACAACCGCGTACTTTTCCGCAAGCACGGTAGCAAGGATATTTTTCACCGAAGTTTTCCCATAGCTACCCACGACTGCCACGCGCGTGATTTGCGTTTCGTCTAATACATGCCCCGCCCGTTTTATAAATTTTTTATTGTGCGCCCGCTCGAATATCCCCATAACGGCGTTTGCAAGCACAAGCAATAGCGGCAATACGATAGGCATAGCGGCAAAGGGCACGTACGCAATCGTCGCGTAAAAAGCCGAACCGTTCCACTCAGCCAAAAAGGCAAGCACCGCAATAAAGAGATAGTTAAATACGGCGGTGACAAAGTAATACGCAACGAACAAGCGCTTGCACCGCGCGGTGTTTTTTACGGGTACTTTTAAGGCAAATTTTCTATCCGAAAACACGAATAAAAGACTCAGTCCTAAAAAGGGTACGGCGGATACGGCAAGCGCGCCGACCGTCCCTAAAAAGGAAAAGCAAAGCGCGGTGACTGCCGACGTAAGAGCAAGGCATAACGCCCACACCCACAGGCGGTTAAAGGTCAAGTTTTCCTTATTCCTTATCCAGCGCATAAATTTTCCGTTTTGATAGCCGCTTTGTTGCATTGCGCCCAGCGATTGCCACGTTCCTACGCAAAAGAGCGTGGCGCAAACAAGGCTTGCCGCTATTCTCGGTAATACGTTACCCATATAAAAAATTCTCCGTTATCAAATTAAACGCGACGGGATTTTCAGCAAACGCGAAATGTCCGCCGTCGATTGTTTTCATTTTCGCCCAAGGGAATGCGTCGAGATAGATTAGCGCTTCTTCTTCACGCACCGTCTTATCCTTTTTCCCTTGCACGATCAGCACGCGGTTTTCTACCCGTTTAGCGCACGCGCGCAAATCTTCATTGACGATTTTTTTATAGCTCTCTTTCATAATCGGTGAAAGCGAGCGATACTCTTTACTGCCAAAATGCTTTTCCGCATAGCTGGGGAAAAACGTCTTGACGATACGGTACAGCCGTACCTTGGCTTTATACCGCCACCCCCTGCGCAGGATAATTCCCGCAGGACCGGTAAGCACCATTTTATCAAACAATTCGGGAAACATTGCCGCCGACTTTACCGCCACTCTGCATCCGAACGAATGGGCAATCACGTGCGGATTTTTCACGCCGAGCACGTGCATGACGTCTTTCAGCCATAGCGCGTAATCCCCCACGGAAAAAGGCGTTTTCAAAGGCGCGGAATTACCAAAGCCCAAAAAATCGATTGCCGTCACCCGAAAAAATCGGGAAAAGTACGCCGTTTGCGCGGCGAACGCTTCTTTGGACGAGAGATAGCCGTGCAAAAGCAGTAGGTCTTTTCCCGTCCCCTTTTGTATAAACGCAACTTCGGATAAATGCGTATCCAAAAAGCGTTCTCCTTTCGCTTACAGCGTCTTGACCATTTCCGCGGCGTCTTCGCCGTCCGCGTAATATTTTTTGCGTACTCGGGTAGTGGTAAACCCCCGTCCTTCGTATAACGCCAAAGCCGCGGCGTTGGAAAGCCGCACTTCCAAAAAAATACGCTCTACCTTTTGCAAACGCATTTTTTCAAACAACGCGTCCATAAGCTTACCGCCCAAGCCCTGACCGCGCGCAGTTTCCGCCACGGCAATAATCAAAAGGTCGGCGTCTTCAAACGCGCTTATCGCGCAAACGTAGCCGACAAGCCGTTTATCGTCCGTTTCGATAAGCAGTCCGCAAAATTCTTTGCGTGAAAAGGTTTGAAAAAGCTGTTCTTCCGTCCAAGCGTCTGAAAAACATTGTTTTTCCAAAGCGGCAATTTTACCGATATCGCCTATTTGCCATTCCCGTATGCTTACTTGCATAAGTTCATCTCCGCCGAGCTTTTACGCACGTAAACGGCGGTAAGCGGCGCAAACGCGCCCTGTTTCGCCTTACGCTCTACGGCAGCGGCAAGCCCTGCCGCGGGGTCAACGACGATACTTTCTACGGCAAGCGGCGCAAGGGAATATAAAGTATACCCTTCTTTTTGCAAACGCAACACTTCGTCCTGCATGATATACGCAGGTTGCAAAACCACTTCGCCGTCGTCGTAACCGCAAGCGTAATACGCCCCGTGTAAGGCGTCGATCAGGCACAGCGCTTTTCCGCTTTCTAACGCATTATATGCCGCCACGTCAAAAGAAGTTACGGGCAGCGTTCGTTTCCCATGCGCTAAGGCAAAGCCTTTCATTGCCGATATCCCGATACGGATTCCCGTAAAAGAGCCCGCCCCCACTACGGCGGCGAAAAAGTCACATTCTTTAAGCGTAAGGTCTATTTCTTGCAATACTTCATTTACCGTTTGCAGCCACAACACGGAATGTTTCATGGTTGCGTCGGGCAATAGACGGGAAACGCGCTTTTCCCCTTTTTTCGCCACCACGCAAAGATAATCTCCGCAGGTGTCCAAAGCCAAATAATTTTCCATGTGCGCTCCTTTATTCGGTGATGATTATCCGTTCGTTTTCGCCGCGCTTTTGAATACGCACGCGTTTGACTACGGGGGGCAGCAACGGCGCGATATTTTGCGACCATTCGATTAAACAAATGCCGCCCATGTCAAAATAATCGGCAAGCCCAAGCTGCTCGGCTTGTTCTACGCTTTCAATGCGATAGCAATCGTAATGGAATAATCTCCCGTCGTAATCGTTCATATAGGCGTACGTAGGGCTAGTGACTTCTTCGTCTATGCCCAAGCCCTTGGCAACGCCCTTGGCGAATACCGTTTTGCCTGCGCCCATGTCGCCGTCCAACAATACGACGTCGCCCCTTTTTAACGTTTTCGCATACGCGCAAGCAAACGCCTTTGTGTCTTCTCTTGATTTTGATATAAATTCAGCCATATCTCTATTATAATACGAATTCACCGATTTTGCAATCGTTTGACTTACATTTCCCATTTTTTCAAAAAAGTAGACAATCGCTTATATAAGAGCATGGTCAAAAGACTTATCGACGCCGTCTTGATAAGATTGAACGCTACGATAAACCAAAAGCTCTCCGTAAACACCGTAACGCCCGCGTCGCCTAAGTACATGGGAAAAGTGATAAAGCGGTTGGTGATAAGCGCCGCACCCGTACCGATAAAGCACGCTCCCAGTAAACAAGGAATGACGACGGCTAAGCCTTTTTTGTACTGATAGACGATAGACGGCAATAAGATATACGCGCTGGTGACGATAGCGTTGGCAATTTCCCCTACGCCGTTCGTACTGCCGGCCAAAGCGCGGAAGAGTTCTTTAATCACGCAAACGATTACCCCTTCCACAGGGCCTAATAAAAAGGAAATGAGTAAAATGAATACGTTCCCAAAATCCAGCTTTAAAAAGCCCACGGCAGGAAATATGGGAAAATCGTATAAACTCACGATAAACGCAAGCGCGATAAACACCGCCATCAGCGCAATACGCTTAGAAGAAAATCTTTTGCTTTTTTTGTTTTGTTGCATAACCCCACTCCCAAAAAATAAACGCCCCGATTGTCGGAGCGTTAAAAAATCCGCGTGAATACACACGAGTTTTATCCTTTTCCTATCCGGACTATAACCGTCGGTATCGGAATTGCACCGATTCGGGAACGCAAAACACGCGTTCTTCGCAGACTATACTGCCGATGGGGAATTTCACCCCGCCCCAAAGAATATTGATATTGTCCTTATTATATCCAAAGTCGTTTACTCTGTCAAGCGTTTTCGCCTTCCATCGGAAAATCGACGTAGAAGGTACTTCCTTCTCCTTGCCTACTTTCCACGCCAAAGGCAAAGCCGTGCTTTTGCAAAACGGTCTTGACGATAGAAAGTCCCAAGCCCGTACCCTTGACGGGACGTTTGTGTGCTTGGGAAGAGCGGTAATATCTATCCCAAATGGTAGAAAGCTCGTCTTCGGCAATCCCTTCGCCCGTATCGGTGACGGAAAAACGGAAAAGCGTATCGTCTATTTTGCAAAGATTGACGAATACCTTTTTATCTGCGCCCGTATAATTGACGGCGTTGCCGATTAAATTATACAGCACCTGTTCGAGTTTTACACTATTGCCTACGGTGTAGAGCTCCCGTTCGATATGGCTTTCCAAAATATAGCCGTGTTCGCTTTCCAAATATTCAAAACGCGAAAGAATTTCTTCCACCGCCGTCGATATATCCACGCTTTCTTTACGAATCGTTTCCAAGCCCGAACGCATTTTGGATAAATCCAGCACGTCGGTCACCAAAGCCGTCAATCTATCCGCTTCGTCGATAATGACTTGCGCGTGTTTCTCACGTTTTTCGGGATTTGCGCCCGAAATTTCCTTAATCATGGACGCGTACGCCTTAATCATGGTCAACGGCGTTTTAAAATCGTGCGAAACGTTGGCGATAAGCTCCTTTTGCATGGCGTCCGTTTTAGAGAGCTCGTCGCGGGCAAAGTTGAGCGCGTCGGCAAGGGACGCAAGCTCTTCACCGTAATCGTTGCCGTGAAAATCGACGTCAAAATCCCCTTCGGCAAGCCGACGGGATTTTTGCGTAATTTCAGCAATCGGACGTGTCAGCCAACCCGAAACGGCGCTGGCTACGGCAAACGCCAACACAAACGTGAACAGCGACGCAAGCAATAATCGTATACCCATGCTTTCGTTTGCCGCTTCAAAAAGCCCTAACGATTTGGCAACGTAGAGATAGGAAACGCTCCCGTCTATCCCTTTGAGTTCCGCACCGTAAACGTATTCGCCGTCCCCTTCGTAAACCACGCTGTCTTCTTCACGCTTTGACAGTTCTTGCAAGAGCTTGTTCGCTTGTTTTTTGGTTATTGCCGCGCTATCGCCTTCCTGCGGCTTAGGGAGTAAAACGTCCCCTTCGGCGTTGAATAAAACGACGCTCACGTCGTAGCGGTGAGCCAAACGCTCTACGTAAATACTAAAATTTTCGGTGGACGGCAGGGGCGCGGACAATTCCTTTTGAATACGTTGTCCCTTGTCCCCGACGTCGCGTGCGGCTTCGCCTTTGAATACCTGCGCGGTTACGACGTACTGCGTAATGCCGAATAAAAGCAGCATGAGAAAAGCGAAAGCGGAAAACACCGTCCAAAGCAAAAAGTAAATGCTTGCGCTTTTTCGCTTTCGACGGTAACGTTTTTTCTTATTCTCAGGCGCGCTTTGCGCGCCTGTATTTTTCCATTCGCCTTGGTTTTTGCTCATGCAAAACAGCCCCCGTTATTCTTCAAATTTATATCCGAGCCCCCTAAGCGTAACGATAAATTTGCGGTACTCTTTGAGATTGCTTCTCAGCATTTTCACGTGAGTGTCCACCGTTCTGTCGTCGCCGTAAAAATCAAAGCCCCATACGTCGTACAACAGCTTTTCACGCGTTAAAGCAATCCCTTTGTTGCGCACGAGATAGAAAAGGAGTTCGTATTCTTTGGGCGTGAGCTCAGCTTTTACCCCGTCGACGTATACGTTTCTACCCGCCATGTCGATTTCCAAGCCTTCAAATTTGAGAATTTCATTTCCCGTCGGCTTTTGCGTGCGGCGTTTGGTAACGGCGTTGATACGCGCCATGACTTCCTTAGGCGAAAACGGTTTGGTGACGTAGTCGTCTACGCCAAGCTCGAAAGCGAATAATTTGTCGTATTCTTCCCCGCGCGCAGAAAGCATAATCACGGGCACGTCTTTGGTTTTCTTGATTTCCTTCACGGCAGAAAAGCCGTCAAGGTGCGGCATCATGACGTCCATTAAAATCAAATCGTAATCGGCGTCCTTGCACATGCGTACGGCTTCCATGCCGTCAGCCGCTTCAAAGGCTTCGTTTCCTTCAAACTCCACGTATTCGCGCAGTACGCCGCGAATCATTTCTTCGTCGTCTACAATTAAAATTTTCATATAGGTAGATACTCCTTAAAAAGGTAAAATTTGGTTATACGTATTATTTATACCCCAAAAAGGTTACAAATACAACAAAAAACCGTGAAATGTATGTGAAAAAATGTATTCTCATACATAGTATACCAAAAAATTGCATAGTTGTCAATACGCATAAAGTATTCCCTTTTATCGTCTTCTTTTGATTTTAGCGTAAAATTCATTGACTTTTTAAAAAAAGTGGGCTATAATTATGTATGCTCGTAGAAAATAGCATTGTTGCAGAGATGGTAGAGTGGTCGATTGCGGCGGTCTTGAAAACCGTTGACGGGAAACTGTCCGGGGGTTCGAATCCCTCTCTCTGCGCCACAAACAAAAAGACGGACTTACGTTCCGTTTTTTTTGTTTGTACGGATTTTACGTTAGAGAGGGGATTCGAGGGTAGGAGCCATTTTGCGACAGCAAAATGCTTTGCCTAACGACGGTAAGACAAAGAAAAACCCGTCGGCAAAGGACGACGTTGATAACGTCGGAGCGGGGCGCGCCGCCAAAGGCGAGAATCCCTCTCTCTGCGCCACAAACAAAAAGACGGACTTACGTTCCGTTTTTTTTGTTTGTCAAATATTGACAAATATACAAAAACGTGATAAAATACGTATATACGCATTTAGGAGAACACTCCATGAAAAAAGTAGTATCCATACTCGGAAAAATTGTATTTTGGCTGTTTTTCGTCGTGCTGTGCATTTTGCTTGCCGTGCGCGTCGTCGATTACGTAGCCTTCTTCCCCTTCTATTCCAACGCAAGCGCCGTTTGCGCTATGCCGGGGATTCACGAAAACTACGTTCCGCAGGGTTTTGATTACGACGAAGAATGGGGCAAATTCCTTGCTACGGGCTATATGTCGGACAAGAGCGAATCACGCGTGTACGTATTGGATAAGTCGGGAAATGCTACGTATACTAAGCTGTTAAAAGCCAACGGTAAAAAGTATACGGGGCATACGGGCGGTATCGCGCATTTTGGCGAATACGTATATATTACGGGCGGCGATACGATTGACGTATTTTCCTACACCGACGTGAAAAACGGCGCGAAAACCACCAAGCTCCTTGGCACAGTTCCTACCTTTAACGACCCTGCGTATTGCTATATCTACAACGGGTATTTATTTGCGGGCTCGTATTTCTACGAAACGGACGACGTAGAAAAGCAGGAGCACGTAACTACTCCTGCGGGACAAAAAAATACCGCGATTATCACGGTGTTCAAATTAGACGCAAGCAAAGAATTTGGCATTGACCCCACGATTAAAGCGGTAATTTCCACCAAAGACAGAGCGCAAGGCATGTGCTTTACCGCTGACGGCGAGCTCGTTTTATCCACGTCGTCGGGATTGAGCGTTTCGCAGCTTACCGTATACGACGTTTCCGACCTTGCGAAAACGGTAGGCGACCCCGACAATGAATTTACCGCAGGTGAACAAGACGTTTTTTCCCTGCCTTGGTATTATTTGGAAGACAACGATATCCAGCAAGTCATCAGCGCGCCCCCTATGTCCGAAGAAGTCGTCTATTTAGACGGAAAGCTGTACGTAATGAACGAATCGGCTTGCAATAAATATATCTTTGGAAAATTCACCACGGGGCTTTGGCTGTACGCCTACGATTACGTAAAATAACCCCCGCCGTTTCCGTTAAAAAAAATTACGGAAACGTATAAAAAATTTCCATTGTTCCCCCCTATAAATCGTGATATAATAAAGGCGTTCATAAAAGAGAAAGGAGTATCTCTATGAATGCCTTTATTTCTTGTTTCATATTGGCGTTATTCACCATGGGTGCAACGCTATGCGCCAAGCGTTCCAGCGGTTTAGTGGTAGGCAATCCCGTCGTGGGAAACGCGTTTTATTTGATCCTTGTGGGCGTAAGCTCATGCGTCTCGTACGTATTTGTCAGCGGATTTACCATTTCAATTAACGTAGCGACTTGTCTATATTCTATCTCGTACGCATGTATTTGCACCGTTTCCATGGTGTCGGCGATTATTGCGTATAAACTAATGGCTACTTCTGGGGTTACAGTTATTCAAAAAGCCGCTTCGGTATTGTCTGCGTTTTTTTTGGGTTGGCTTTTATTCAGCGAACAGATACTGCCGTTAAAAATCGTACAGCTCGTTTTCATGCTTGGGGCTGTTGCCTTTGTATTTCTCAATCAAAAGCAAGCGAAAAAAGCAATGGACGTATCTTTAAACGAATCACAAAAAACGCCGTCGCCTATCGTTGAACACAGATGGACGAAACTAGCCGTTATTCTGCTGTTGCTTATCCTTTCTACGGGTAGCTCTACCACTATCACGAAATATTACGTTTTAGATTCGCGCGTAACAAATTATTATTCCTTTTGCTTTTTTACAAACGCCTTTATCGCGCTTGGCAGTATCGTCGTAGTCGTGTTTATTTGGTTAAAGGATCGCAAGCAAATTACGCCTTCCCTTTCTATCTTCAAACCGTCAAAAATGATAAACGTTGTCGGTAACGTAATTTGTAACAGCGCCGCCGCGCCGTTTAATCTTTGGTTACTTTCTAATTTAGAATTGTCTATTTACACTTTATTTACTTCGGCTATCGGCATTTTAAGCGGCGTCGCCGTTTCCTTATTACTCAAAGAAAAACAGGGTGTTTGGGCATATCTCGCCGCTCTATTTGCTATTGTTGCGCTTTGTTTATAAATACCACGAAAAAAACGATAAAAAATCACCCTTTTTCGGGTGATTTTTTTCACAGGAAATTGATAATAGCAAGCGCGCCGACGCAAAGGACGATACCGATAATATTCTTCCACGATATCTTTTCCTTATAATAAATAGCGCCCACCAAAATGGTAATTAAAATACTTATCGCATACGAAACGGAGAACAAAATTGCCGATTCTACCGTCTTGCCAAGCTCGGTTACCAGCATATTGATAACAAACACGGCAAACGCCAAAAACGCGCCGCAAATCAAAAGCACCTTGGAAAGCGGTTGCCACTTGGCTTTGGTTTCCTTCACCGTTTCGCCGTCTGTCGTTTTCTCTTTTTTAAAAAGGATAATCACTAGATAACAAACGTACAGCATTAAGGCGTTGAGCGCGAACATCAAAAAGGAATACGTAGCGACGTTGCCGCCAGGCACGTGCACCCCGAACCACTTTTGCACGACCATAGTCATACCGCCCGAAAGCAGGGTAAGCACCAGCATGAAAATCGTCTTTACCGACATTTTTTGCGTAGGTGTTTCCTGCGTTTTCGCCTTCGTCGGCGCGACCAAAAAATACACCGCCACCATAAACACTCCCAACCCTATCCATTGCCACGTACTCATGGGCTCGTTGAACAGGAATATACCCAAAAGACAGGGAATAAACAGCGCGCCGACGGAGAACATTTGACTGACGATAAGAGAACAGCCCTTTAACGCTTCGATACCGGCAAATAGCTCGATTGCCATAAACACCGCCGTGGCAAGCGCGCATAAAACCGTAGGTAAATCAAAGCCGTGAAAGCCGACGAAAATCAACGTAATCAGCGAAAACAACGCCGAAAGCAGTTGATAATATCCGCCATAATGGAAAAAGGTTTTTCCGGACACTTCGTTACTGACTTTTTTAGAACATACCTTTTGCGCTACGCGCATCAAGGCGATCGCCATAAAGCTTAATACAATCAACCAAGGTTCCATGCTTACTCCTTAATCACGGGATAATCCATGGTATCCACCGTCTTTCTCGTCTTATATTTTCCGCGCGTAAAATCTGGGAATTCTACGGGCATACAACCTTGTGCAATCGACTGTTCGGAGAGCGCCGTTACGCACATCCAAGTTACCGCGTCGTACACGTCAATGGGCATGGGCTTATTTCCCTTCAAACAACGGAAAAAGTGTTTGAGCATGATATAGTCCATACCGCCGTGTCCCGCTTTGATTTGTTCGGGCGTGATCGTGCGCCAGTCGTCGGGTAAATATCTATCGTAGTTATCCTGCGTATGGAACATATCCTTATACGAAGTCATTTCATGATCCACCGTACCGTCGTCCAAAATCACCGCGCGCGTCGTTTGGCAATAGAACCCTTCCGTACCGCTTGCCGTCAAACCGCGTTCGTATAATCTAGGCAAGGTGGTGTCCAGCTTTAAAAAGACCGTTTCGCCGTTTTCGCATTGTATCATAGTCGTTACGACGTCGCCCTGCTTAAACTCCGCATTTCCCAAACGTTCGGGCGCGGAATATTTGGGATTTTTGGCTATGTACGATTTCATGCCTACCGCTTTGGACGCCATGGAAACGAGTTTGGTAAAGCGGTTACCGCTGGTGATATTCAAAAGCTTGGCAATCGGGCCGAGCTCGTGCGTGGGATAGTTTTCGCAATTATGCTCCATGTATTCTTTTAAGCGGTAATGATGCGTATCGATACCGCCTGCAATCTCTTCGCGCAAATCGTGGCAGTAATAGCCTTGGCAATAGGCAAGCTCACCCAAAACGCCGTTTCTTACCAGCGAAGTGACGAGCGCTTCGTCCTTATTATAACAGCAGTTTTCCATAAAGAATATGGGCGTACCCGTTTCTTCATAGCAATCGACCAGTTTCCAACAGTCTTCAATGCTGTGCGTACCGCCGACTTCCATAGCCACGGGAATCCCCGCTTTCATACCTTCCAAAGCCACCTTCACGTGCATATCCCAGCTGGTGGAAATGATAATGGCGTCGATACCCGCGTTCATGACGTCTTTATAATTTTGCGTTTGCATAGGCATATCGTAGCCGTGTTCGACAATCTTTTTCGCCGCCGCGTCTAAGCGTTCTTGATACTTATCGCAAATGACCGTAACGATAGCGTCGTCCGAATTTTTGAGCACGTTGCCCAAAAGCCCGATACTGCCGTCCGTCATGCCGTACGCCGCGCCGCGCTGTCCCAAACCGATAAAACCGATTTTTAATTTTCTATCCATATTCTTTCTCCTTGGAAAAATTCTTTTCCCATTATATCACTTTCATAAAGAAAAAACTGTTGTTTTTATGGTAAAATCATGCAAAATTCAAACTTATTTGTCTTGCTCTCTTTTGTAGCAAACAAGCACGTAGCTTTGCTGCGCCTTTAACGTGTGGTTGATGCGGTACGTACCGTTTTCGTAGGCGTAAGATACGTAGCGCACCGTGTCGTTGTCGGGCGTGAATATCTTGACGTTCTCAAACGGATACGGCGTTTTGAGATACAGGTGTTCGTAATCGTCGTCCACGAAGTTGACGCAGACGAGATAAACGATATCCCCTTTATCAAATGCATATATGCACACGTTTTCTTCCCGAACGAAATACAACTGCTTTTCATTGACGCCGTTTGCCGCAAGCGCGGATTTTATCGCGTATTCGCGCAAAGGGTTCAACAGGGAAATGGGCACTCTTTGATCCGAACGGGTGTTGGCGTACGGGAATACCAACGCGCGGTTGACGCGGACAATCCCGTCCCCTGCCTTTTCTTCGTTATAGTCCAACAAATGGGTATACGTCGTTCTATTTTCCGTTACGTACTGCACGTTAAAATAATCGCCGCAGAAGAATTGCGCGGTTGCGCGCATGCGCTGAATACCTAAAATTTCCGAGCCCGTCGCGTCCTGCTCCATGGTGTACAAGCCTTGACATTCGCCGTAGCGTTCGTACCCGTTTGCGCCGATTAACGAAAGCAAATCCATATCCTTTAAAACTTCGATATTATCCCCCGTTAAAATGACGTAGTTATTTTCAAACAACGCCTGTACCTGCGCTTTGGTAAGGTTTCGAAGAACCTGTCCCGAAACGCCGACCACCTGTCCGCGGATATGGATATCCGAAGTGTACGAGCAGGCAATCCCCAGCTGCGTAAGATAGGCAAACAACCACCCGTCGAATAACGAAAAGGAAAAGCTATTCGTCTTTGTCGTGTACGCCGAATTTTCGCAGTAAAGAATACGTACCCCCACCATATCGGACGGTTGAATACCGATTTTTCCTAAACGGGAAAGATAAGGCTTGGCGTCTTTAAGCACTTTGGCGTACTTCTTGCCGTTGACGATACCGTTGCCGTTAAACTCGAAAATACTCAGCGTATCCCCCGTAAGGCAAAGGGGTGCAGAAGTGAGCAGTTGATATTTGAAATACGTAGCCGTCTTCGTATACATGGTATGGGGAAAATTCTCCATTTCCGAAACACAAAACGCCGCGTCGCCCGTTACCTTTCGGGCAAGCATGCTGTTTTCGTTAAACGACCAAGCGTATTCTTGCATACCGCGCTGACGGTAGGAATGTAAGCAAATGCGGTTGTACGGTTTTTCCCGTTTATCTCCTAAAATGGAGAAAAATTCTTGATACTTTCTCCCTTCGTGCTGACCGCTACCGCCTGTCATTAGCCCAAACGTTCGCTGTCCCTTCACGTTATCCGAGATAAACTGCAACGTATCCTTTAAGGTATGCGCCGTAACGTCCAAGTACGCCTTTCTCACGTTGTCGTCCGTGAAAATTTTGGAAATAAACGTTTCCCTATCGTACGAAGTTCCCGCCGCCGCGTTAAACAGTTTCATATGCTCGTCGCAAAAACAGCCGACGGTTATGGGGTCGTGGCTTACCATGCGGAAATCGTCTTCCAACCATAAAATAGTCGGTTGCAGCGTTTCCACGTAAAAGTTCATAAGCTCTACGAAATACGCGCGCCACTTTTCGCACAACGGGCAAACGACGCGTTTGGCTTGCAAACCGCTTTTATCCACCATTAAACGGAAATCTTGTCCGTCCTTTAACGTTCTGCCCCCGTCGTAATGGGAAAAAGTACACCAAGGATTTAAGGAAATGGTGATACCGCGTTCTTGTAAAATGCGTTTTGCGCGAAGAATAACGTCCGTGTGGCGTTTGGCTTCTTCTATCGTAACGTGTCCCGTGTTCACTTCTTCCGCCGAAACGAAAAACATGACGTCGTCCACCGCCGCGTCCTTGCAAAATTCTAGCAAGGCGTCCATTTTCTCTTCAAAATCCGCCGACGGAATTAAGCTAAACCGTAAACTGTAATAGCGCATAATAACTCCTTTTTTTCTTGCTTTATTCGAAGAATACGTCCCCGATATAGAGATACACTTCTTCGCCTTCTTCGGCGACGAGCCCCGTTGCAACGGTACGGAATAAATAAAATTCTTCCGCCGCTTGACCGTCCGCCGTTACGATAGTGATAAAATCGTCTATACTCACCGTAAGGGCGTGCCATACGCCGTTATCTTCCAAAGTAAATATTTTGTTTTCCCCTGCCGTTACCGACGCCTTAGCGTTGAACGCCGTCCGATTATTTGGGATACTCCAAGACTCTAACGCTACCTGCCCGCTTGCGATATTGTCAAAAGCCAACCACAGCGTTACGCTGGTATAATACGCTTTTAAGGCGTTTAACTGCTCCAACGTGTACGGATTTTCTATTTGATACCGCGCGTTGGCGTATTTCCCTGCAAACCGTTTCGCACCGCCTACGTAGCCGCCGGAAAAGTCCATAAGCTCGTCGGAAATTGCCGAAACGTACGTGCTTGCTATATCTCTATTATATATTTTATCCGCCGTTGCCGCATGCACGGTAAATACCGACGAACTTCTAATCACTTCTACGTTCCCCAAGTAAAAATAAATACCGTCCGCGCCGTACGCGTCGCTATTGCCCGTTTGTAATAAACGGCAATAGGTATTTTCGTCTTGAACGAATAACGTCTTTTTATACTCATCAATAGGCAGAGATAAGGTATACCACGTTTTGTTATCCCCTGCCGTTAAAGGGTATTCCCCTTGACCCGAAAGGGTTAAAAAATCCATAGACGTCGCGGTGTTTTTCAAAACAATCGAGCCCGATTGAACACCGACTACGGCAAATTGTAAGCATACGTGCGTATAGCCGTATTGTTTATAACCGTTTAATTCGTCCGCATAAAAAGGCGTACGGAAACGGTAGTTGTTCGTATTCGCTACGTAGGAAAGCTTGACGGCGTTTCCTTCGTAATCCCCGCGAATTTTGGTAAGCTGCTCGCTTGGCGCGTACGATACTTCGCCGCCCAACGCGTTTTGATAATTGTTTTCGTCTACGACCCACGCCTTGGTCTGTATTTCTTCTTCCACGAAAGAACTTTCGCTTGACGTTTCCGTCGATTGAGTCGTTTCCGTTTGGGACGAGCTTTGTAAAGTGCTTTCGCTACTTAGCGGCATACACGCGCCGAAAACGCCTGTTACAACAAGCGTGCATAAAAGGATAGAAAACCGTTTTATTTTCGACATGATAGCCCCCATTTGTACGTTCCGTTTGACGGAAAAAGCCGCGCTTACGCACGCTCCGCAAGCGTATTTTGCTTACGGAGCGTGTTTCACGCATACGTTTGTTTTGTGTTTCAAAAGGCTAAGCTCCGATGCGAAGGGCTATCGCCTTTTTATTTTCTTTACGCCGTAATATTTTCGAAATAGATATCCCCAAAGTACATAAATACGCCGTCTTCGCTATACTTACCGCCATTCCAGTCCGCCGTTGCAACCAACGAACAATGCGTGTAGTTATTCGCAGCCAACATAGAGATATATTGATCGATAGTCACGGTCAATTTTTGCCACGTCGGCGTTACGCCAAAGCTCGCCGCACTAGCTACCGTCGTGAAATGATTAGGGTAACTCCCCTTATTGATACCAAGTGACGCACTTGTAACACCCGTTACAGCCACCCACATGGTTACGCTGTTATATTTTTGCGCGATAATCGCAAGCTGTTCAGCCGTATACGAATTAAGAACCTTATAGCTACCGTTCGATTTCGCATTAGTAATATCGATCTTCGTTGCAGAGCCTTTATAATCTCCCACGATATTCAAAGCCGCTAACTCAGCTTCGCTAATGTACGACTGGAAAGGGTCTGCTATATCGTTGTTGACGATATTCAAGTAAGTCGACGGCGTTGCGTTAAAGATGTATTCGTCGTAGAAAACTTCAAACTTCACGTCGCTGACGTAGAAATAAACGTTTTCGTCGTACGTAGCCGCGCTCCAATTTGCCGTTGCCGCAAAGACGCACGTCGTTTGTCCATTCAAGAATGCAACGTAATCGTCAATGCTAATGGACAGCTTTTGCCACGTAGCCACCGTACCAAAACCCGTACAACCCGCTTTTGCAATCAAGTTGGGAATATTGCTGTTCATATTCAAGCTCTTCGTTAAAATACCCTTTACCGCAACCCACATGGTTACTCGGGCATACTCTTCTTTGATAGCCGCGATTTCTTCTGCCGTGTACGTATTCGTAAAATTATAACCGCTGTTCGTCGTAGCCGCTTTGATATTAAAACGAACCGCCGCGCCTGCATAGTCGCCTTCAATGCCTTCCAACGCAACTTCTTCCGCCGTTAAATATTCGGACGGAACGTCGTTGTTATTCAAAACGGTTTTATAGTCTTCGTCTACGATAAGCGGAGCGGGGTCGGTTACGGAAACGGTAGCCGTTTTCGTCTTCGTACCCAGCGTAGCCGTAATCGTTGCCGTACCCGTCTTCGTGCCGCGCGTAAGGTTACCTTGCGCGTCCACCGCGACGACGTCTGTATCGCTGCTCGTCCAAATGGGCGTTACGTTTGCAGGCAAAGTAATTTCGCCAAGCGAAGGCTGCGCCGTTTTGTAAAGGTCGGTTTTCACCGTCGTGTTTTCAATGGCGAAGTTGTCTTCGGTAACGACGCCGTCGACAAACGCTTTCAAACCGTCGTTGGTTTCGCCTGCCAAAAGCGCGTTGCTTGCCGTTTGCGCAATAGAACGCGTTTGTACGTTAGACGCAAAGGTATACGCGCCGTCTACTTTAATGTAGCCGTTTGCGGAAAGCTGATCGCCGTAATCTTTCACGTCGATATCGGGCTGTACAACCGCAAATTCGTATACTTCTTCCGTCGTAACGTCGCTGGTTACCACGTCAAAGTTTTGCATAACCACGTGACGGCTGTATGCAGGGATAGAATTTTCGTCCGAAAGGTCGGCGTTGTCTTTTGCCGCGTCGTAAAAGTTTTCGTGCGCTACGTACATGCCGACTTCTACCGTCTTACCTGCGCTAACCAAGCCGTCGTAGTACGCTTTGTTGACAAACATTACAAAGCGTAAGCCGCTTTTTACCGCATACGTTTGGTTGGTGCTTTCATTTCCTAAACGCACGTACGCGCCTTCTTCCATAAGCACGTTGGTCACCGCAATTTTATCGTCCGCAGCCGCTTGCGTGGCATTAACGGGCAACAGCGCAAACGCGCTTGCAAGACAAGCTACCGTACAAGTACCAAGTACCGTCAATAAACTCTTTCTCTTTTTCATTTTCTTGCCCTCCTTAATTCCATGCATCCGACCAGCCTTCGATAAGGTGGTCCTTCGTGAACACGCCGTCGTCTACGCCCAACAAGGACGAAGTAAGCACGTCGGCGTCGTACGTTACAATCACTTGTAACGTGGGTGATAAGTACTCTTTTTGCATAAAAACCTCCTGTTGCTCCCCCTTAGGAGCTTTTATATTTTTATACCGCCCTTATCCTGCCGTCTCGCATCAACGACAGGATAAGGATTACTGCCGTAAAGTTACGCTTGCGCCTGTACGTTTTCAAAATAGATATCCCCAAAATACAGGTATACCCCGTTTTCGTCAAACGTAGCGCCGTTCCAGCTTGCCGTTGCCATCAACGAGCAGTACTTGTTGTCGTTTGCCGCCAACATAGTCATATATTCGTCGATTGTAACGGTGAGCTTTTGCCAAGTGGGCGTCGTGGTAAATTCTACCGCTTTCCCCACCGTAGAGAAGTGATTATCCATGCCGTTTTTATTGATAGAAACCGTTTTACTGGTAATCCCCGTCATGGCAACCCACATAGAAACGCTGTTATACTTGGTTTTGAACTTATTCAGCTCTTCCGTCGTATACTCGTTATTAAAACGATAGCCGCTGTTGGTAACTGCCGAACCGATAAGCTGAAAACGGGTAGCGTTGCCCGCATACTCTCCTGCGATATGCAGCGTTGCAAGTTCCGCCGCGGTGATATACGACTGCGTTTTTACGTCGTTATTATACACCTTGGTGTGGGTACTTTGGGTCATTTTGACAAGGTTGGGATAATCGGTGATATCCACGTTTGCAAACGCAATATCCCCTACGTATACGTAAATTTCCTTTCCGTCTTGCGCAACCAAGCTTTGATTATACGTATAGAACAAATAGATATATTCGTTTGCCGTTACGCCGTCGGCGGCGGTGGCAAGCGCGATATAGTCGTCGATATCCACTACCCATTTATTCCAAGCGCCGTTTTCTTCTTTGGTAAAGCCGCCCGTCTTACCGTCGGGACATTTTGCTTTGCCCGAAAGATAATCCACCGTCGTCGACTTATCGTCGCTCGTCCAAGACGAGAACAACGTCATTGTGCCGCTTGCGATATTATCCACCGCAAACCAAACGGTTACGCTGTTATAAAGCTTTTTGATTTGTTTTAACTGCTCTACCGTATACGCGTTTTTCAAACGGAAGGTTCTATTCGTCCATTTCCCTGCAAAGCGCTTGGCATTCCCCGTATAACCGCCCGTAAAATCGGCAAGCTCGCTTTCCGCGCCGTTTGCCACGTACGTACCCGCCACGTCGGGATTTGCCACCGCCGAGTGGGAAGTAGCGTCCATCGTCAAAAGCTGGGGCGGTTGATAGGAAAACTCTAACGCGCCGATATAGAACGCGCCGCGCTCGCTTTCTTCAAACGTTCCGTTTCCGTTGGTATCGGGGAATACGACTTCCAAATAACTTCTGAACAGGTTACACGTATTACCGCTGTATACCTGTAACAAACGGATATATTCCGAAAGGGGCAGGCTAAACTTAAACCATTGTTTTTGCATGGTATGGTTAAGCCGATACGTTCCGTTGCACGCCGCGTTGACGAACGTTTGATTTTCACCGTTGGAAAGCAACAAAATCGTACCGCTTTGAATACCGTCTATCGCCACCCAAAGGGAAACGGTGTTATATACCGTAACCATATCCGCAAGCTCTTTATCCGAACACGGTTTATCGAAGAAGAAACTCGGGTTCGTCCACATGGGAATACGTACGGCGTCGCCCGTGTATCCGCCCGTGAAGTCAGCAGTAACGCTTTCCGCGCCGCTTTCCACCAAAGTAACCCCCGAAATACTTCTGTTATACGCAATCGTCGTGGTCGGCTCTACGACAAGCGCGTCCGTGCTTTCTTCATTGATAAATACGGGCTTGCGCACGTAGAAGTCCACCTGTCTGCTTTCCGTCGTATCCGCGGAATTCGTTGCCGTATAGGAAACGTAATAGTCCCCTTCTTCGGTGGCGGTAAACGTACCGTCGGCGGTGTTATACTCCATTTTTAAATCGGTGCTTTCGCCTTTTTTATACACTTCGATTTGCGCCGTCAAGTCCCCGTCGAAGTAATCGTATACCGTCGCCGTGGGTAAAGTACAGCTATCTCCAAGCAGCACCACGCTAAGCGAACCGTCTAAATGCACGACGGGTTTTTTCAACGCTTTGACGTTGAGCGTCACCGTCTTAGTGACCGTTTCGCCTGCGGACGTAAAGGAATACGTTACGATATATCCCTGTTTATCGTCTACGACGAATTTGCCGTTGGTAACGTCCACGGGCGTACCGTCCGTCTTGGTTACCGTTGCCGACAACGCCTGATACTTCCCGTCGGTGTCGATAGCTTGCAGCTCTAATTCGTATTTCTCGCCGTAGCCCACGTCCTTGCTTTCGTTTTCAAAATTCTCCAAGGTGATTTTTACCACGGACGAGCTTTCCGACGAAGAATCTTGACTACTACTGCTACTACTGTCGTTACCGCCGCAAGCCGCCGCCCCAAGCCCTACGCAAAGGAGCGCCGCCACGGCAAGGAGATTTCTTAAAGTCTTTCTTTTCATACTTCTATCCCCCCTTATTCCGCAATTTTTTCGATACGGATATTATCGAATAGGAACGGTCTATCCGCGCGGTCGGCGTCCGTGTTGTATCTACTCCACAGGAAGTTTACGTAGCCGATTTGTTCGGTGTACGCCTTTTCGCCCGTCTTTTTACCGTTAATTCTACCGATCGTCGTCGAATAGGTGTACCATTGTCCCGCCTTTATCGAAGGCGCATCCCACGTTTTCGCGCCTTGGAATTCAATGGTAAACCCACCGTCGTACTTGCTTGCGTTATAGATATCCACTTTAAACGCGTACTTATCAGGATTTTGATAAATATCGTCGCCGATTGCATCAAACACCGCCTTCATAACGTCCGCGTGCAAGCACAGCGACGGCCAACCGTAGTCCGTTCCGCCCGACTTCTTGCCCACAAGCAACGCCTGCGTACCGCTCTTTGCAATCGTGTTATAATCCCCTGCAAATACCGTTTTCAGAATCGGGAACGCCGAGTGCGGCGTAGCGATATGCGAATAGCCGTAATACATATAATACGTTTCTTTCGGGTTTTCAAAGTCGGCAATCGACCAGTACGTATTTCCGTCCACCGTCGTACCCGATTTCACGGTGATATCCAGCGTCATGGATTTGGGTTCTTCCACGTACGTCAAGCATACGTCGTCCAAATACACTTCGGGGCTGTCGGCAAGCTTGTGGCTTTGCACGTAATCAAATTCCACAACCACGCCGTACACTTCCGCGATATCCAAGCCCTGCAAGGACAAATACGCAGGGTCGACCCCATATTCTACGTAATTCCAACCGTGCGATAAGGTATAATATTCCACGCAGGTCTTTTTGATATGGTCGCGTCTGTCCGACGCGCTTAACGAAAGCACGCCCGTACCAAACCCGACGCCGACGTTGACGTTTTCTTCTTCGTTGTTATAGAACCACATGGACAGGGTGTCTACCTTGGAAAAATCGCCAAACGACACTTCGGGAAAACGAATAGACGTCGTGGGCAATAAGAAGTACGGATTTGCCGAATGTAATCTATTGCCCAAAGCGTTAATCTTCAAGGAATGTTCCCCCGTACGGACAAACGCCGTATCGGTGTTGTCGTCTACTCGACCGAAGTTGTCAATCAAACGAATGAGTTGGATATCTCTATCGAATACTTCAAACCCGTTCATCAGCGTTTTGCCGTCTTCCGTAAGCGTAGGGGTTAGAGTGCTTTCTACGGAAGAGCTATCTCCCGTAGACGAGCTGCTGCTATCCGCACCGCCGCAAGCCACGCCCGCGCCCAAGCTAAGTGTCAAAACGCCTGCCAAAAGTAAAGCTTTCCATTTTTTTAACATACGCTTTTTTCCCCCCCCCCTTACTTTTTATAGACGCTCATATCGACGAAGTACAGGCAATCTCTTGCCGCGTCACCCTTTTCGCCGACCATCACGCGCACGCTGTCGATATATTTGATATCGCTCCATCTAAACCCTGCGAAGTTATTGATAGAGAATACGTTCATACCGGGTTTGATTTCGATATCCGCATATTTAGAGAACGTCTTTAAGTTTTTACCGTACTTCATGAGCAGCTGACCGCTGAGCGTATCCGCCGACGCGTTATAAATACGTACGGTGAATTTATCTACCGTCTTATCCAACGCCTTGATAATGCTGTCGTCAACCAGCAAGAAGTCTTGCGCGGACGTCGTCGCTTCCGCCAAATGCAAGCGGATATATTTTTCCGTTGCCGCCGCTTGGCTATTGACCGTCGTCGCGTCGACGAGCTCCGTCGTGACGGGTACGTTTCTCGTTGCGATAATTTCGTTTTCAAATACGTACGCCGCGTCGTAAGCGGTTGCCGAAGAACCAAAGCTCATGGTAACCGAATACGTTTTGCCGTCTACTTCTACGGACAAATCCAGCTGTTCGCCTTGATCCAAACGGATATTTACCGTATAGATAAAGCCGCCGTTTACCGCCGTCTTTTGCGTAATTTCCGCGCCTGCCTGTTTGAGCGTATAGCCGCTGTTGGCGTATACTTGGAAGGCATAGCCGCCCGAAACTTCTTGTACGTCCGTCACGCATACCTGCGCTTTGCTGCTGGCAAGCTCGAACAAGTCCAAAAGCTTTGCGCGCGCCTGCTCAAAGTTTTCGGAAGTCGTGCTTACCTTCGTGCCCGAATATACGGTGTCGTAGATATACCGCATAATGCTATCTTCGCTGTAACCGTTACCTACCGACGCATAGATTTGCGACATCTTGATAATCATTTCATATTCTTCCAAGCCGTCGCGGATTTGCTCTAAACGCAAGGACGGAACGGGCCCGTAAATGCCGTATTTCTTCCCGGGGTAGAACAAGAACCCTTCGCCGTTGGTGGAGAGACAGCGCGCCGCGTTTCCGCTGTAAAAATCTTCGGGATACACCATGGCTTCGCTGCCTGCGGACGGTTCGCTGTACAAGCAGGTCGCCCAGTACAAATTCCCTTGAATGTCGTAGTCCGCTTTCATCCAAGATTCCAAACGAGCGGAAAGCACCGTGTCGTCGATATGATAGGTGGGATACGGATAGTCGGGCTCGACGCAGCCGTACCACCACAAATCGTTGTCAGGTCCAAGACGGTATTTATCGCGCGCGCCTTGGCTTTCCAAGTGCTGGAATTCAGGGCCGTACACCGCGTTTTCTACCGTCAAATCAAAATCGTTATTCAAGAACGTCGACGATAAAATCAAGTGCGGAACATCCAGCAAGCTTTCAACGATTTGTTCCAGCAATTCTCTATTTTCCACCGTCGTATCGGCAAGCAATTCTTCCGCCATCATTTCCTGACATTGTTTGACGATATACGCCCATTCTTTGGTATATACCGTTGCGCGCTGTACGCCCAAACCAAGGTCAGGTTCGTCGTAGCCGTAAATAAACGCTTTTTTGAACGGGTCGACGTTTTCTTCCAAGCCTTTATAGGCAATCTTTCTAAAATAGAGCAACAGCTTATCTACGTCGTAAGAAATCTTACAGTTGAGCTCTCTGCCGTTGAGTACCTTTCCGCTGCCTTCGTAATTCGTCGTATAATAACGGATATTATAGCTGGGACACTTGGGATTTTTCGCGTACTCGCATACCTTTTCGGCATAGTAATCGACGTCCGTATGATAGGTAGTAACGTTGTTACAGCCTAAGCGGTAATCAAACAGCTTTTGATTGTAAGCGTCGTACATTTCTTCGGTGGTGTCCAGCTCTCCACGATAAAAATACCACTCGTTCAAGAAAGAGCTAAACACGTGCGTTTCTTCGGTGATAAAGCCGTTGACGACGCGTAAGGTTATAGGGATTTGTTTGGTTTCGCCACCGATAACGACGTCAAACGAGCCCGTGTATACTCCTGCCGCTTGGTCCTGCGGTACTTGGAAACTGACGTACAAGCCTTGGTTGTTCTTCGCCGCAAAGCCCGTTTCGCCTACCTTTTTCACGTTTTCAAAGGGTACAAGACAGTCGGGATAATACCCCGTTTCGGTGTAGTATTCCGCGCCTTGCCCTACGTAAATGTACCGTTCGTGATAAATTTTAATATTTTCTTTGGAAAATTTCGCGCCGTTTTCGCCTGTGAGATCGGATAATATAAGGTCGTATTCCTTTACCGCCTTATCCCCCGACGTCATGATGATTTGCGTCGCTTCTTCTTCGCCGCCGATAGCGGAAACGTCCACCACCGCCGCCTGTTTCAAGTCGTCGTAAATCGTCACTTTGTTTTGCAGTATTTTTTTCGAAGAATACGTACCCCAAAACTCTACTTCGCTTGCCGTTGCGTACGCCGAAACGACGTTTTGCGTAGGAATATTACTCCCCACGAACGCCGCTACGCTTATCGCCGCCAAGCCAAGCGCGACTGCTTTTCCCGTCTTTTTGAATTTCATTCCATTTTCTCCTTATTGTCCCAAATTAAGAACCCGACGCCGCTACCATTTGATTCCACGTAGAAACGTTCCAATGGTCTTTTTCGGCTTTTAAAATATCCGCCGCCGACTGTCTGTCTTCTTCGTCAAGCTGGAAGTTGACTTCAAACTTACCGGGGTAATACAAGCTTTCCAAGCCGCCCTTGCCAAGCGTCGTGGACGCCGCCGATACCATGTATACGAACGGGCAATTCGACGTGCCTTGCATGTTGATCATCTTGGACTTATGGATAGGCTGTACGTATTCCATAACTTCCGTGTCGTTCAAAATATCGTAGGTCGAAGGGAACATGATACCACCGCTTGCCTTGGTGAAGTTTTTAATGGCTTCGTCGGTGTACATGTAACGCAAGAAGTCCGCCGCTACCGCTTTACCTGCCGCATACGAAGGAATGACCGCTGCGTGTCCGCCTGCTACGCTTGAACCCGAGATACCGCGCGCTTCGGTAATGATGGCGTAATCGGCTTTGGAAACGCCGTTCGTCTTCGCCGTGGAATCCGCCCAAGCTTTATTTTCGTCTATTTCTTGTACGACGGCGCGAAGAGCCGCATCCGATTGAATGGTGGGCGTTCTTTCGATAATCGACGAGATAACGGGCATCTTCATATAACGGATATCATAGCTGATATTGTTATTCGTCTTCAAGGTATTGATTTCCGTTTGCATTTCGGTTGCGAAGTAGTCGCCGTTGAAGTGGAATACGCCGTCTCCCATCAAAAACGCCGTTTGCGCCGATTTGAAGTTACCGTCGTTGGCTTTGCTGTAACTGTACTGCGTAAGGATATCTTCAATGACTTCCAAAGACGCCTTTCTGCCCTTTTGGTCAAGTACCTTTACCGAACCGTACATTTCTTCCGCTTCGTCATATCCTTCGTAGAAGTTTTCTACCCCTTCAATACCTTCGTACTGACTCCACCAAATATCGTATGCGCCGCGCCAGTAGTTATCTCCTGCGTTGTTGTTGATAACGTCGGTAAGGTTATTGCCCACCGCGCTGCTGTATTTCTTCGTCTTAATTTGCGCCGCTACTTCCAAGAATTGATCGGTGGTCAAAGGCAAATCCAACTGCATTTGCGTGAGCAAATCCGCATTGTACAGCATACCGAAGTAGCCCTTGAAATAGGGTACTACCATATACGTATCGTTTCCGTCAGCGCGCGGCTCTGCCTTGGCGTTGCGGATACGGTTTAAGAACATTTGCGGCACTTTATCGATAACCTTTTTGCCCGTTTCCCCGGGAACGTCCGTCAAAAATACGCTATCCGTCAAATCGGCGAGCAAGCCGGAGTTTTCGCTGCCCTGCAAATTGACGCCAAAAATCAAATCGTATTTATTGATTGCCGCGCCAGCCGTCAGCTTTTGCGACGCGGTAGCGTCTACGGCGTCGAAGGTGTAGTTCACCGAAAATTCAGGGTATTTGTCGCGTACCCACGTTTGCTTGGCGAAGTTGTTAATCGTTTCCTTCAACCATGCGTCGCCGTAGCCTTTATACAGCAAATAGATATCCAGCGTTTGCGCTGCGTCGGGATTGCCGCCCGTAGGAACGTCCAGCTGAATCCCCGCGCTGCTGGAATCCGTACCGCCGCAAGCCGTCGCGCTAAGCAGCATGCCGCAAGCCATTACCGTAGAAAGAATTTTCACCCATTTGTTTTTCATAATTTATATCTCCTTATCTTTTTTTTATCGTTAGCCCTTCAATCCGCCGATAGAAAGGTTCTTCATCATTTTTTCCGCCATGAGCCCGTACAGGATAAACACGGGAATAATACTGATAATCAACCCTGCATAGTACAAGGGCTTTTGTATGGTGTTTTGAATGGATATCGAATACAAGCCCGTCGCTACCGTCGGCCACGAAGGCAGGTACATTAAGAATTGATAATATTCGTTCCAATGCGTGATGAGCGACGACACCATCATTGCTGAAATGGCAGGCATGGCTTGGGGGAGCATCACGGCGAAGAACGCCGTAGTATTGCCGCCGCCGTCGATAAATACCGATTCGGCGTAACTCCACGAAATCCCCTTAAAAATACCCAGATACACCAAAAATCCGCTGCCAAAACCGCCTACGCCCGTTACGATAACGAAAATCGGGCCCGTATCGTAGAGATTGAGCGCGTCGACCAGCTTGAACATAGCCCCCGTCGTACCCATGATAGGCACGGTCAACGTGAAAATGATAACGCTATGGAACAGCGCTTTGCCGCGCCAGTTATACTTAGCGAATATGTATCCGACCATAATCGGCCAGAACAAGCACCACGTTTCAGCAATCGCGATAAACCAAAGGCTGTTGAACAGCATGCCAAAGAAGTTGGTATGGTTATAATTCAAAATGGTGAATGCGTCGATATAGTTTTCCAAATGCCAAACGTCAGGCAGAGTAAACTTCCCTTCTAACGTCAGCGTAATCCAGTACGCGTTTCTATCGTGGAAGGATTGCACCAACAGCCATACCAGCGGGAATAAAAAGGTAAAGCACCAAAGGGCAAGTACGCCGATCATAATGCCGTGTAAAACCATTTCCCCTTTCGTCTTTTTTTGGAAAATAAAATTAACGTCGTTTACTTTTCTTTTGATTTTCAACATTGTCTTTTATTCCCCCTTTTAGTATTCCACCGACGGCAATAAGTCGAACAGCTTACGGATAAGCAGTACCGAAGGCACGGCTACGACCGAAAGCAACATACCTGCCGCAGAAACAAGGTTATATTGTCCCAAGCCGTTGACGCCGTTTGCGTATACCTTTTCAAAAATCCAGTAACTAATCGTCGTCGAACGGAGCGAATAGGTATCCGCCGCAAGCAACAGGATAGGTCCGCTGCTGTTTAAAAAGCTGCAACAGGTCAGCGTAAGCAAGGTAGAAAGCGTCGGCCAAATCATAGGCAAAATCAAATGGATAAATTCCCCGAACGGGCCGATACCGTCCAAGCGCGCCGCTTCGAGTACTTCCAAGGGCACGCGGTTCATTGCGCCGCACAAAAGGAGCATATGTCCGCAAATCCCCGTCCATGCGCTGTACACCAAAATGGTGTTCGTCGCCGTGTCGGGCGTACCCAAAAGACCTTGGGGCGGAATGGCAAAACCCAGCATGGCAAGAACGCCGTTGCTGGCCACCATTTCCTTGAATACCGTCGCCAAAGCAACGCCGGGGAGAATAGCAGGCAGATACAAAATGAAACGGAAGATTTTATACCCGTGTATTTGCTTATACAAAAAGTAACACACAACCAGCTGTAAGGGATATTTCACGAGAATTTCCAAGAAGAAATACTTGAAGGTATTTTCAAACCCTACGCCAAGCGAACCAAGCGATTTGCTTGACCAAAGCTCATTCCAAATATTTTGAAAGTTAATCATAGACCAGTCGTTGGTGATAGGGTCTTGGAATGCGCCGACGAAGGACGAAAAGTTCAAATACCAGTAAAATACCGCCCACGAAATAATAGGGAGAGCCAACCAGCCCCAAACGAAAATCATTTGATTGCGCTTAAAAGCGTTTTTGCCTTTCATAGCCGCTTTCCATTCCGCCTGTTGGCGTTTTGCAATTTCCGACGTGGAAAGCTCCGCGTTTTCCTGTACACGATTTTCCATCATTTATCTCCTTTTTCGTTTATTTTTTCTTGTTTAGGCAATCGCACAAACGGCGAGAAGTTTTGTTTACTCCAAAGCCCGTAGCCCATCCAGCCAGCCCGTTCAAATCGGTTGGTATAGTACACGAACGACCCGTACGGATTGCAATTATCCGCCGCCGCGCCTAGCGCCGCGTACGGAATGACCTGCACGTGGAAGTAATACCGCTTTTCCTTGTGTTCGTCCAACCGTACAAACTTCACGTCACGCACCCCTTCGGGAATGGGCTTACTCTTGGGCGTGCCTTTATTTTCATAAAACTGCCCTGCGGGATTTCGTTCTCCCATAAAGCCCGATATGTACCCGTAGTACGTTTCCTGATTGAATACGTTTCCGCCGATATACGTTTCGACGTAGCTGATAAGTTCACTTCCGTCGTCGCGGTAATAACGGGTTACTCCGTCCGCCGTCGTCCGTTTTTCAATAAGCTGATCGTCGGACACCGAATAGCCGATATAGATATGTTTATCGTCGTAAAGCATACGGCAGGCAAAGTTCGCCTGTTTGGGATAATGCGCCATGGTGTTGTAATCGCGCAACACGCGCAAGGGAATTGCCGTATTCCAAACGCTGCTTGCGTTATTTTCAAAATCCATATGCTTTGGCGAAAGAATGGTTTCTTCCCCCGCGCCGCAGTAAACGATTTTTCCTTCTTCACGGATAAAATCGCGATACTTGGCAATTTCCGTTTGCACCGTTTGGTAAATGACGTTTACCTTTCTTGCAACTTCGGGCGTAACCGCCTTGGCTTTCGCATTTTCTAACGCGGAAAGAATTTCTTCGTCCACCCCTGCGCCGAGAATAAACTGCAAATAATACACGTCGCCGCCCGTGGTGTACCAAACCAACGCGTCCTTTTTATCCCAACCCTTTTGCAAAGCGGTAAAATACGCAAGCATTTCCTTTGCACATTCTTTATAGACGATTTTGCAAAACCGCCGAATAAGCTTTTGCGTATCCTGATTCGGGTTCCACATAAGCCGTTGGATTGCCCAAACGTACGCTTCGTTCATGTCGTAAAACTTGGTTGCGCCCGCTTGTCGCATATGGGGATTTTCCAAAAGCGAACAATCGACCTTGCCTTCGATAAGCACGCGTTTGATACCGATTTTTTCAAACCAAAGCAGGTTGCGCTTGACCACTTCCAAAATCGGACGGGAATATATCGTTCCGCGGAACGAACACCAGTACATGTACATTTCCAAGTTGTCCGTCTTTGCTCTCCAACGCAAAATATTATTGCGAATGGCGTCGTTGTCGTGACTGCGCGTATCGTCGTATGCATATTTATCGTTGGTCTGTATGGGCGCAATCGTGACAATCAAACGCTTATCTACGGCTATCGCAGGCGTATGCTCGCTATACGTATACGCAAACACGTGCAGCTGCGTGTTCGGGCGGATTTCATTCGCTTTTTTTATTACGCGGTTCAAGAAGTTGAAGTATACCGTCGATTTATAATGGCTTTCGTGCGGATATACCGTCGTACCGTCGTCCGCCGTGAACGGCTGCTCGTGCAAGTTGACGCCGTTGACGCGCATATAAAAATAGGGATTGTCAGGCATTGTCCAATGGGGAATATTCCCTTCGCCCACTTCGTCCGCCGCCTGTGCTACGCGATAGGCAAACGCTTCGGCTATCCCTTTATCGTAGTAGTTGAAAAAGCTTTCGTAACCGCCAAGCGCAGGCATCACGCCGCCGTCGGGAGCGGTCATAAACCATTCGGGGTGGTCGGCGGACAACTCGTCTAAGTTGCCAAGCAATTTAGAGCAAACCCCCGCGCCGAATAAACCGTATCGTTTCCAGCCCTTTTCAAAACGGTGCTCTACACCGTTGGATTTATTTCTACCAAAATACTCCGCCGTGCCTTCGTCCGCATGGTCTTGCCCGTCCGTGCCCATACCGCAGGCATTCCAAGAACGAACGGCAAACGGACTGTTTTCCGCATAATGGATTTCCGTTAAATCCAGCGTATCCGTTTGCAACACGGCTACGTTTTCTTCCGCCGCGCCGCGGGCAAAGACGACGTTTGTATTCTTTTCCAACAAATCGTGCGCGCCAAAGTATACGCCGCGGGAAAGCTTTGCCGTAACGAACACGCAATCTCCCACCGCTTTTACGCAAAAGCCGTCGCCAAGACACGCCTGCTCTTCTTTTGCAAATAACGCACGGATATCGCCAAGCGTATCAAACGTTGCAAACGCCACGCCGCGCGCCGCCGTTATAAAGGCGTCCGTTTGTTCCAAGCAAAGGGTCACGCCGCAAAGCCGCTCTACCACGCGGATAAAGCTGTGGGCGGCGGAAAGCACCGTTTCGTCTGCCTGCCGACAAACGAATACCTTTGCACACGGTTTTTGCTTTTCTATCAAACGCATAACGCTCTCCCATTTAACATACCCCTTGTCAATATCGCCGTTCAGCCGATAAGCATTACAAAATACAAACCGCGACAAGGGAATTTTTACCTTGGAATTTTCTTACTTTTTTTTCTTTTCGGATAAGATTTTTTTGTATGTAAAGTATTACATACAAGGGGCGCGCCCCTTACCGCTCCTTTTCAAAAGCGCGAAAAAAGTGCCATTACCCGAATTCTATCACAAAAAGTATACCACCCTATCGGGGGAATGTAAATACATAAAAGATACCAATAATTGCAAAAAACGAACCTATTTCTCTTGACAAATCTAACGAGAGCAAGTATACTGTTATTAAGAACGGTATTTGGAGTAAATATATGTTAAATCATCAAATTCTTGCCAGTAATCCGCTGCTGAGTATCGCCACCGTACAGCTTGCCAACGTATATAATACGCATGTGTACGGGTATTATCGCAACGTACTTTTGCAAGACCCGCGCAATATGCATTGTGCCATTTTAACTTTGGAAGGAAACGCGGCGATTGAGCTTACGAACGGGGAGCATATCCATTTGGAAAAGAAAACGCTGTTTTTAGGCAAACATACGGACGTGCGCGCACTCGTTAGCGATTGCGAGCATTGGCACTTTATATGCTACTGGTTTATTCCCCACAATATCACTTTTCCCGTCAATAAGGCGTTCCTTTTGAATAATTTTGACACGGAAACGGAAAACGCCGAAGCGACGAAAATCATTCAGCTTTTGCAAACGCATATCGAAAATAGAGTACACTATGCCAACGCTTATTTTTTCTGTCGGTTGCTCAATTATTTAGAAGTTCTCAATCCCTATACGCAAAAAAGCACCGAGCTCACCGAAAAAATCGTCCTGTATATCAATATGCATATTGAAGAAAACCTACAAGTTCGAGATATCGCCGACGAGTTTCGGTATTGCGAAAAGCATATACGCCACCTATTCAAAACCACGCTGGGCATGAGCCCTAAGCAGTATATCAACAAAATCAAACTGGAAAATATCCGTAATCAGCTGTCGTCGTCTTCGCTCTCTTTACAGGAATTAGCGGAAAAATACGCTTATGCGTCGGCAAGCCATTTAATCAATAATTTCAAAAAAGAGTACGGCGTTACGCCTACCGATTACAGGAATTCTAAGTAACGAAAAACCCGTCGCAAAAAAGCGACGGGTTGTCTTTTTTATTTTTCTTACAGCGTTTCCAAAAGCCGCTGTTTTTCGCCTTCGGGTAACTCGCTGCCCGTTATCAAGCAAACGAATTCGGTTACCGATTTCGTCTTACAAAGCTCTTTATGGATTTCCTGTTTTCTACCGTTAGAATATTCCGCGCGAAGGAGTACTTCCTTAGCCCGCTTTTGCAACGTTTCCAAAGGCGTTTCCTTTGTAAAGCGTACCTGCACTTCGTAATTTGCCGACGGTTCAAAAGCAAACCGTATCGCCGCGCAGTCTATAAGACATTTCGTCAAAGCGAGCTTTTCCCCGTTCTTATACACGGTAACTTCTTTTTCCCAGTCCACGTCCTTAAACAGAACGCGCAGCGTTCTTTCCTTTGGAATTACGGACGTATCGCCACTTGTGCAAATTTGCAATGATTGCATACATGCCCCGTCCGTTTCCATCAATTTGCTTGTAAATTGCGTGATACATTCCCGCGTGTTTTCCTGCGTTCTGCCGTCTTCAAACAAGGCAAATTCGCCGTCGCCCGACCATACGCAAATATCTAAATTTTCAGGGTTATCCACTACGTTCCCCTTATCCTTAGACAAAGGTAAAATCCCCCCTGCTCGGGCAAATACAGGCATGCTTTCCATTTTTCTAAGCACCGTCCATTCCTTGCCGCCGACGGGCGAGAGATAGCTATCCCCCGTGAAAATATCCGTCCATTTCCCTTCGGGTAACCATACGCGCGTACGGGCAAAGCCGTCCTTATCCGCAGGCGCAGTAATCGGCGCAACCAGCAACTGCCCACCGAACAAGTATTCGTTTTTATATTCGTACGCCTTAGGCGTATCCCATTCGTAATACAAGGGCTCGATTAAAGCTTTGCCCTTTGTATGCGTGCGGTAAGACGCCGCGTAGAGATAGGGTATCAAGCTATGGCGAAGACGCAGCCACTCTGCCGCGATCAAGCCCGCCCCGTTTTCGTACAGCCAAGGCTCTTTACTCAAAACGTCGATGTCCGTACCGTGCAAGCGGTTCACGGGACTAAACACCCCAAATTGCAGCATGCGCACGTACAATTCGTCGTTTTTACGGCCGTTCATATGTCCGCCGATATCGTGACTCCACCACGTATATCCCACGTTGCTTGCCGTTGCCGTAAAATACGGCAAATAGTCCAACGTTTGCCATTCAATATACGTATCCCCCGAAAAGCCCAACGGATATCGGTGCGAGCCTACGCCCGAATAGCGGGATAAAAACATGGGCGAAAAATGGTTATGCGCGTTATCGTAATAGTGATAGTGATTGAGCGCCCAAAGCGGGTCTAACCCCACCATTTCAGAGCTCGTGCCCTGTTGCCAGTCCATCCACCAAAAATCCACGCCGTCGTCTTCAAAGGGCTTATGCAAATACTTAAAATACGCGTTGATAAATTTGGTATCGGCAATACTAAACGGAATTTGTTTCCCGTCCGACGTATCTATTCCAAGCGCTTTGCCCATATCTTCATACGCGTCTTCCCAGTAGCGCACCCCTTGCGCAGGGTGTAAATTTAACGTAACCTTCAAGCCCTTCGCTTTTAAATCCTTTAAGAATTGCTTATAATCGGGAAAGAGATTTTTATTCCACGTATATCCCGTCCAACCGATACACCAGCCCATATCCCCGCAGTAATATTCCGTTTTTCTATCCGCCGCCGACAAACCCAGCTCTTCGTCAATCTTCCACGAATAGTGCCAGTCCATATCCACCGTCGCCACCGTCAAGGGAATATTTCGTTCTTCAAATACGTTCATTAAACGGATATATTCGTCCTGCGTGTACGCATAGTATCTGCTCCACCAGTTTCCCAGCGCAAACCGCGGCACGAGCGGCGTTGACCCCGTAATCGTATACAAAGCGCGCACCGCTCCACGATAATCGTTACCGTAAGCGAAGATATATTCGTCTAAGCCGTCGGCTTTGCCTGCTGCGATTTCCCCGTTTTCGTTTAAGGTAAGCGACGCCGAATCGTCCAGCACCGCAACCCCCGTTTTCGAGCATACGCCCATACCAAGCCGTATCTTTCCCTTGTCGTCACCCCAAATCTTCCAGTTTCCGTTACAACAGTCCAGCGTACGGTACGTACCCAGCAAATTACCGTCGTTGGTAAGCGGTACGACCTTGCCGTTTAAATCAATACGACAATCTTCCCTGTTCTCTTTTATAATAAGCCTGCAACGACTTGTGGAAACAACTACTTGATTATCCGTATACTTTGTTTCAAACGCTTGTTTGGACATATTACGATACCAAACCGTTTGCGTAGCGTCGTCGCGGAATATCCCCTTTTTACTGTGTTCCAAGCGAAACAATCCGCTATCGAGTACGGTAATGCGGTAATCTTTCCAAACGATTACGTTTGCAGGATTTGCCAACGGATAGGTTTTTACGATAAGATGACTTGCCAGTTTTTCTTTCGCCATAGTTTTTCTCCTTTTGGAATGGATATTATCATTATAGCACGATTTTTTACGATTTTTTCAAAATAATTCCCCTATCTATCATAAATATTACGCTTTTTGCTTGTTTTTTCGTTTGAATTGTAGTATACTTATACTATGTATTTTGAAACGGGACGGGACAATTCCAAGCATTATGCGCGCCAAGACAATCTTTGCGTGCCGCATTTCCACCAAAGCGTGGAAATTTTATACGTGTTACGGGGCGAAAAAAAGGTATTTATCGGGGACGGAGCGTACGTTCTTCAACCCCACGATACGTTGATTTGTTCGCCGTACGTTATGCATCATTTTTTACCCGATAAAACAGGCGAACAAATCGTCGTCACCTGCCCCGTGGAATACTGTCCGCAGTTTGGAAAGCTGTGCGAACGCATGCAACCCAGCGTCCCTGTATTCCACGATTATAAAAAGGAGCTTTTGCCCCTGTTTTTGCTCTTAGAAAATTGTCATAACGAAATACTCTTTACGGGGCTTGTCAACACAATCCTTGGAAAATTTATCCAACAAACGCCCTTTGTTCCCCTGCAAAAAAGCAGAGAGCGAACCTTGGTGGAGCGTATCGTTTCCTATCTCGACGAGCATTATACGGAAAACGTTACCCTGCGTTCTCTCGCCAAGGAATTTGGATATTCCCCCAACTATTTTTCGTATATTTTCAAACGGCATTTTCATTCAGGCTTGCCCGAATATCTCGGCGGCGTGCGGATTAGAAAATCCATACCCCTTTTAAAGACGCGTAACGTTTCGGACGTATACTTTTTATGCGGATTTAACAGTCCGCAACAGTACTTTTTGCACTTTAAAAAAACGTACGGCTGTACCCCGAAGGAATTTTTACAAAACGCCAAACGGCAATAAAAAACCGTCGCTTTTTGCGACGGTCGTCTTTTTTATTTATACTTATTTGCGTTTCTTGATAAGTCCGTTGATAAAGCAATATACGCCCGCAATTACGGTAACGGCAATCGCCACCGCAAGGAATAAATAGAACACCGCTTCCCAGCCCCAAAAATCAGCGACCAAGCCAAGCCCGTACGAGCTTATCGTACTGCCCACGTAGCAAAAGCCGTTCAGCACCCCTGCAATCATACCCGAATTGACTTTACCCTTCATCTGCAAAGGGAAGATACTCGTAATCGTGGAGTTACAGCTCCCCGTCAAAAAGCTAACCAGCGCAAAGCAGGCGATACAAAGCACGAACGACGAAATACTGAGCGAGAAGAGAACGCCGACGATAAACAGCGCCGCGCCAAAGAACAGCAAGCCGATAGACATAACGAAGTTTTTCGTCTTTTTATACAGCACGTTGGCAAAGAAGTTTCCGAAAATGCTTACGAGCGGTAAGCACAGCGTTAATAAAATGGAAAACGACGCGTCCAAGGCAAAGTTTTCTTTGAGAATGGACGGCACCCATGTACGCGACCCGTCCATAAGCAGGTTGACCGCGATAGCGAACAGCGCCAAAAGGCAAATAACTACCAACATTTCTTTGGACGCTTTGCCGCCCGTTTGTTGCGTTTGCGTAGGCGCGGGCGCGACTTCTTCTTCCGCAGGTTGACCTTCGTCTTTACGGGTCAACGCGGGATAGGCAAGCAGCCATACGATAGCAACGACGGGAACGAGAATCGCCGCCAAGTAAAACGCCGCGTGAAAGGTGGTAACCGCCGCAAACAATGCGGACGAGCTATATACCAGCACCGTCCCCACCGCCGTCGTCGTGCCCATTACAACGGACGCGCGCACCATTTCTTGCTTGGGTAGCGTTTCACTAAGCAGGCGGATTAAGCACGGCCAAAGCATAGACAGCGCAAACCCGTTGACAAGCCAAAAATAGGGAATGAGTTCAAAATTCCCGATAACGGGTACGCATAAATTTGCCGCCGCGGAAACGAGTAATCCGCCGAAAATGGCATACCGTACGTTATAACGTTTACAGCAAACGCCGTTGACGACCTGTCCGATACCGTACGCAAAAAAGTAGCAAGTACTTGCCACGCCTGCGCGTGCGTGCGATACCTTGAAAAATTCTTCTATTTGCGAAATATTCGCCGCATAGTTGACTTTGCCGAGCAAAGACGCGGTGTAAACGAGCCAACACAGCGCCAACAGCCACGTCGAACGCCCCCACGCTTTTTTTCTTCCCATGATGCCGTACTTCCTTTCTTATTTTCGTCTATCATTATAGTATTCATATTTTAAAAAGTCAAGCAAAAAGGTAGAATAATTCGTGCGAAAAAAGGAAGATATTTGTCCTTGGCGTTTTTTATAAAAAACGCGCGAAAATGATTTGCTTTTTTTAGGGGAAAGTATTATAATATTCTGCGGCACGAACGAAAACGGAGAAGAATATGCATACGATAGCCAGAGCTCACGGAGCAAAAAAACACCATATCCATGCGCAGGATATCACGCACGGCATTTTATCGTTCTTAAAAAAGAACGCAGTTTTGTGTATCGCTACTTTGGCGGCGACGGTAACGGCAATTATCGTACCGCCCGATATACAGTATCTTTCTTATTTCGACTGGAAAACGCTGACCTGTTTATTTTGCGTGCTCGCCGTGGTTTGCGCGTTTAAGAATATCCACTTTTTCTATATTCTAGCCAAAAAAATCGTGCAGGTGTTCAAGACGACGAGAGCGAGCATTTTGGCGCTTGTGTACGTAACTTTCTTGGGTTCAATGCTTATCGCCAACGACATGGCGCTTTTGACCTTTTTGCCCTTGGGATATTTTGTGTTACACACGACGGGCAAACAAAAACATATGGCGTTTACCTTTATTATGCAAAATATCGCCGCCAACCTTGGCGGTATGTTGACCCCCTTCGGCAATCCGCAAAACCTGTATTTATACACGAAATTTCATATCCCTACGGGGGATTTTATGGCAACCATGCTTATCCCCTTTCTCGTTTCCGTGCTCCTTATCACCCTTTGCTGTCTTTGCGTGAAAAAAGAGCCCTTAGAGCTTGCAGATGAGAAGGTTTCCCTTCCCGTAGGAAGAACGGTGGTCTATTCCCTTTTATTTATCCTGTCTATCGTTATCGTATTCCGCGTCATTCCCTTCGAGCTTGGGCTTATCGTCATTCCCGCCGTTTTACTGTTTATGGATAGAAAAGCGTTGAAGGACGTGGACTACGGGCTTTTGTTCACCTTCGTTATGTTCTTTATCTTTTCGGGGAATATGGCGCGTATCGACGCAGTCAAAACGCTATTTGAAAGCTTACTGGCTCAAAACGTACTGTTCTTTTCCGCCCTGTCCTGTCAGGTGATTAGCAACGTGCCCTCGGCAATTTTGCTTTCGCAATTTACTACGAACTGGCAAGCCTTGCTGATCGGCGTAAATATCGGCGGTTGCGGTACGCTGATTTCGTCGCTTGCTAGCTTGATTACCTTCCGCGAATACGTCAAGCACAACGAAGGACAAGGTAAAAAATATATCCTTTTATTTTCTTTGTTCAACTTCGCATTTTTGGGAATACTACTCTTGGTTGGGGGTATGCTCGTATGACGGCTTTACAGGAACAGTTAAAACTCTTCGCCAAAGCGCAGGGCGCGGACGTTTGCGGCTTTTGCGATTTAGGGGTATCGCCCGTCAAGGAGTTGCCTACCCTTTCCCATGCGGTATCTATCGGGGTAAAGCTCTCCGACGCGGTGCTTGCCACCATAGACGGCGCGCCGTCTTTTACGTACTTTCAGCATTATCGCGCCGCCAACGCTTTGCTTGATCAAATCGCCTTTCGTCTTTCGCGCGAGTTGGAAAAGGCAGGATATCAAGCCTTTCCCGTGGCGGCAAGCCAAAGCCTTGGTAAACATAACCCCTATCGCGGCGTAGTGTCACACAAAACCGTCGCTTGCTTATCGGGTTTGGGGTTCGTGGGAAAAAGCGGTTTGTTTTTATCTAGCGAATACGGTAGCAAGCTCCGCCTTGCCACCGTGCTGACAAACGCGCCGCTCGAAAGCGAATTGCCCGTAATACAAAACGGTTGCGGCGATTGCACTCTTTGCAAAAACGCTTGTCCTGCGGGGGCAATTTACGGGGAAAAGCCGACGACGGACGGACAGCGTAATTTCGACGCGGAAAAATGCTCGCGGTATATGAAAGAGCATTTTCAAGATATCGGACGGGGCAGCGTATGCGGTATTTGTATTAAGGTTTGTCCTAAAAACAAATTATAATTCTATCCATTTTTTCTTTGTAGCAAAAAACGGGCTTACGTAGTCGCTCTTCCCGTAGGAAAAAGCGACAACTAAATAAATCCTTACGGATTTGTTAGATTTGCTTACGCAAGTTATATTGCCTTACGGCAGTTATATTTGCCTACGGCAAGTTAAGGATTTATTTAATATAACTTTGACTTATAAGTCAAAATATAACGCAAAACCTGTTTTGCATATCACTTTTAGCCACAAGGCTAAAAATATAACTTATTAAAATTTAATCTTTTGTGGACAAGAAAAGCACACTACATTTCGCTTTTAGCGAAGTATAGTGTGCTATACTTTTGTTATGGACTAAAATTCCCTAAGGGAAACGCCCTTAAGCCCGTTTTTGTTTTATTTTTCAAGAACTAATTTCATACCATTCATTTCCATAGAGAGCGTTTTTCCATCACAATCACAAGTTTCCGTTTCCCCATTAAAAGTAAGTGCAATTTTTCCCGTTTCCGCTTTTGCCCATGTTCCAGTAGAAGTTTCCGCTTCTTCGCCCGCTTGAATAGTTACGACAACCGTACCATCTTGATTTAACGTAATTTTAGCAAAATCTTCTGATAAGGTCATCATACCCATAAATTTTTCACCTACTTCCAACTCTATACTCATGCCGCCTTCTTGATAGGTGAGTTTTTTGAATTTATAAGTACCCTCTACCGCCCCAGCACACGCCGTTAAAGGTAACATACAAATAAACAGTAAGACTAACAAAAAATGCAATAAAAGATTTCTCGTTCTACTCATAGAACACCTCCAAAAAATTTATACTCCTATTATAGCAAGTCTTATAAGACTTGTCAAGTATTTTTAGACTTAAATTATATATACTAGTATTATGAAATTTCAAGAGCGAATTAAAGAGTTGCGTATACAAAATAATTTAAGCCAAATGGAGCTTGCGAAAGCAACGGGGATTAGTCAGTCGGCGATTGCCAAGTGGGAATTAGGAAAAACCGAACCTACCGCCACGGCAATTATTACACTTGCCGCATTTTTCGGGGAAAGTACCGATTACCTTTTAGGAATAATCGAATAAAACAAAAAAAGTCTCTTATTGAGACTTTTTTTGTTTTATCTTATACATACCCCGTCCGTTTTAGCCGATAAAGGTAAAGCGAGCAAAGGTTTTTCCGTCCCGTTCCACCCGTTCATTCCACATGCTTGCAGGACGCGTCCACACCTGTCTTTCGCCGTATAACGCGCGATAAATCACCATGTCTTCCCCTGTTTCAGAGTGCTTAGCAAACCCAAGCACTTCGTATTCGTTGCCCTTAAAATGGCGATATTTTCCTAAGCGTATTTCTGGCATATCAAAGGTATTCAATGGTGCGCACCATTTTCTTGACTTGTCCAACTTCCACCTTGATAACCCCTGCTTTGGTGGAAAATTCCACGTCGGGAACACCGTCGGGATCGGGCAAATTCGTCCAAGGCTCGATACAAATATACGGCGTATTTGCCGCGCGCCAAAGCAACAAGTTAGCAAAACCGTCAAAGGTAATGTGTGCTACTTGCTTGCCGTTCTTTTCGCACAGGGTAACCTTGCGGGAGTTCAAGTCCTTGAAAATAACCGTTCGGCTTTCTTGCAGGTAATCATAGGGCAGGGCAAACGTTTTGCCCGTTCCGTAATCGGAAGTTTCGCCCGTGAGATAGCCTTGGGAATTGTGGTGGTAATTGACGAAGTTTTCTTCCTTTTCAAAGACAAGCGCATAATTATCCACGTTTGCGTCAAGATTGTACGATTCGTGGCTGCCGCAGGCAAAATACAAGGGCGTTTCCCCTACGTTTTCCACGATATATTCCACCGTCAATTTACTACCCGAAAGGGCGTAAACGACGTGCAGACAAAAATCAAAGGGATACACTTCTTTCGTGCTTTCGTCCGCGCAAAGAACGAGCTCTATTCTCTCGTCCGATTTAGAAACCAAGGTGAACGGTTTGCGCTTGGCAAAGCCGTGCGCAGGCAGGGGGTATTCCACACCTTCGTGCTTTAAGCCGAAGTGTCCGCATACGGGGAATAAGATAGGCGCATGACCTGCCCATTCTCCCGTTGTGTTTTGCCAAATCCATTCTTTTCCGTCTTTAATCAGGCTGATAAGCTCTGCGCCGTCACTACTTACGGTTACGGCAATTTTTCCATTTTCAATCGTGTAATTCATGATTGTCTCCTTATTCCGTAAAACATTTTACCAAAACGGCTTTTTGTACGTGTAATCTATTTTCCGCTTCGTCAAAAATTTCGTTTGCGTGCGCTTCTAAAACGTCTGCCGTAATTTCTTCGCCGCGGTGCGCAGGCAAACAATGCATGACCATGGCTTTTTCGTTTGCCACTTTCATGACGTTTGCATTGATTTGATAGCCCGTAAAAATCTTTTTACGTTCTTCCGCTTCGGATTCTTGCCCCATAGACGCCCAAACGTCGGTGTACAGCACGTCCGCGCCCGTTGCCGCTTCCAGTACGTTGTCCGTACAGGTAAATTTGCCGTTTTCCGCCGCCCATTTCATAATTTCCGCGTCGGGCTCGTAGCCTTTTGGACAAGCCACGGAAACTTCCATACCCATTTTAATACCACCGACAATCAAGGAATTCGTCATATTGTTGCCGTCGCCGATATAGCAAAGCTTATTGCCCGTAAAGCCGCCTTTATGTTCGCGAATGGTCATTAAATCGGCAAGCACTTGGCAGGGATGGCAATAATCGGTAAGACCGTTGATAACGGGGATAGAACCGTACTTTGCCAAATCTTCCACTTCCTTTTGCTCGAAGGTGCGAATCATAATACCGTCCAAGTAACGGGAGAGCACGCGCGCGGTGTCTTCAACGGGTTCGCCCCTACCGATTTGCAAATCGCGTGAGCTTAAAAACAGCGCGCTACCGCCAAGGTCGTACATACCCACTTCAAAGGAAACGCGGGTACGGGTGGACGATTTCGTGAAAATCATACCCAGCGTTTTACCTTTTAAAAGGTGATGGGTAATCCCGTTTTTCTTCTCAAATTTCAGCTGATCTGCCGTATTGAGAATTTCTACGATTTGTTTAGGGGATAAATCTTGTAACTTTAATAAATGCATTATCTTTCACATTCTTCCTTTATAATATTTATTGCTTTTTGTAATAATTTCCAAGGGATATTCAAAGCAGGCAACAAGCGCAATTTGTTTTTGGCTTTTATCACCAGCACACCCCTTGCCATACAACGGGAAATGATTTCGGAAACGTCCTTTTCACATTCGATACCGATCATAAGTCCCATACCCGAAACGCTTTTCACTCCCTTTGCGTTTTGCAGCGTTTGGAAAATATATTCGCTCTTTTTTTCAACTTCCTTTAAAAGTTTATCGTCTATACGTCGAACGACGGACAACGCCCCTGCGCACGCCACGGGGTTACCGCCGAAGGTAGACCCGTTTAAGCCTGCGGTGAATAGCTTTTCCGCTCTATCCCCAAGCAGGGTTGCGCCGATAGGCAAGCCGCCGCCCAAACCTTTTGCCGTGGTGAGAACGTCGGGCTTTACGCCGTATTGCATATAGGCGTACAGCGCGCCCGTGCGCCCGTTGCCCGTTTGTACTTCGTCTACCATAAACAAAAGATTTTCTTCTTCCGCAAGCGCGGCTACTTGACGAACATACTCTTTATTAAGCGCCATTACGCCGCCTTCGCCTTGCACGAGCTCTAACAAAATCCCGCAGCATTTGTGCGTTTTAACAAGCGCGCGCATATCTTCGATATCGTTGGGCTTAGCGTGCACAAAACCCTGCGTCATGGGAGTAAAATGCTGATGAAATACGTCCTGCCCCGTTGCCGAAAGGGTGGTAATCGTCCTGCCGTGAAAACTGTTTTGCAAAGTGATAATGACGTTATAGTCAGCGCCCTTTGCAAGCTCGCCGTGTTTTCTTGCCGCTTTAATCGCACATTCGTTGGCTTCTGCGCCTGAGTTGGAAAAGAAAACCTTTCGCATACCCGTGCGCACGCAAAGCTCTTTGGCGAGTAACGCGCAAGGCTCGCTAAAATACAGGTTGGACGTATGCTGTACCTTACCAAGCTGTTTTTTGACGGCTTTTTTCCATTTGCCGTCGGCTACGCCGAAACAGTTGACAGCAATCCCCGTGCCTAAATCGATATAGGCGTTGTTTTTATCGTCGTAGAGTATAGAACCTTTGCCTTTTTTGATTTGCAAAGGGAAACGCGCATACGTGGGCGCGATATATTCTTTATCCGTTTGAATAATGTTCATATGTACACTTCCTTAAATGTGTTTTCCCGAAACGAACATTGTCCCAACCCCTTCGTCGGTGAGCACTTCAATAAGAATGGAATGGGGAATACGCCCGTCGATAATGAACACCTTATGCACGCCGCGGCGAATGGCTTCGATACAGCAGTTGACTTTGGGAATCATACCCCCGCTGATAACGCCGTCCCGCATGAGCTTGGGCGCTTCGGAAACCGCCACCTTGGGAATGAGCGTCGTGGGGTCGTCCTTATCGCGGAGCAGCCCTACGATATCCGTCATAGAGATTAAGCTTTCGGCTTTGAGCTCGCCTGCAAGACGCGCCGCTACGGTGTCGGCGTTGATATTGTACACGTTGCCGTTATCGTCGCAACCGACGGTGGAAACGACGGGGATATACCCCTTTTCCAAAACGTCCAGCACGGGCGCAACGTTGATATCGGTGATTTCGCCGACGTAACCCAAACGCTCGTTTGCGATTTTGGCTTTAATCATGTGACCGTCCATGCCGCAAAGCCCGATAGCTTTGCCACCGCGGTTTTGGAGTAGGTTGACAAGGTTTTTGTTGACTTTGCCTGCCAAAACCATTTGCACGACGTCCACCGTTTCCTTGTCGGTGACTCTAAGTCCGCCGACAAATTCCGATTTTTTGCCCATTTTATCGAGCATTTCATTGATTTCAGGGCCGCCGCCGTGCACAAGCACGACTTTGATGCCGATTAGGGATAATAAGACGATATCCCCCATAACGGCTTCCTTTAAATCGTCGTTAATCATGGCGTTCCCGCCGTATTTGACAACGATAATTTTGTTGTTGTATTTTTGAATGTACGGCAGAGCCTGAATGAGTATTTCCGCCCTTTGGGCTTTGGTGAGTTCCATTACGGTTTTTCTCCTGTTGAGATAGTAAACTGATTTATTTTAACGTTGCTTGTTTGAAATGGTTTGGTTCAAACGTTGCCCGTTTGAAATGGTAAAACAAAGCAAGATGCAAGTAAGACAAGGTAATCCGTTGCTTGTCGCGAGTGGTAAAACGGATTAGATACAAGTAAATCAAGGAAAATGAGCATTTACCGACGGGAGTTTACTGATAGTAAATGAGCAAGAACAAACGCAAACTTAACGTTGCTTGTTTGAAAGAGAAAACGGTTCAAATGCGAGCAAGACAAGAAGAACGAGTATTTGTTGCAGGGAGCGTACATAGACGTACGTGACCAAAACAAAACGGAGTTCGACGCCGTATTGCGAAGTATTTCAACCGTTTTTACGTGCGGTAGTCGCCGTTTATTTTGACATAATCATACGTCAAATCACACCCCCACGCTACGGCAGAACCTTCGCCGCTGTGGAGAGAGATGAGAATTTCAATTTCTTTTTGCAATAAAATTTCTTTGGCTTTTTCTTCGGAAAATGCAACGCCTGCGCCGTTTATGCATACGCAAATATCCCCTTTGGCTGAACGGAAGGAAACGTCCACTTTATTTACGTCTACGTCCGCGCCGCTGTAACCGATAGCGCAAAGCACGCGCCCCCAGTTGGCGTCCGAGCCGAACATAGCCGCCTTGACAAGGGAAGAACAAATCACCGATTTCGCAACGATTTTCGCCGTAGTTTCGTCCTTTGCTCCGTCCACTTTACATTCCAAAAGTTTGGTCGCGCCTTCGCCGTCGCCGGCAATCATACGGCAAAGATACTTGGTAACCGCCGCAAGCGCAACGCAAAAGCGGTTAAAGTCTTCGCCTTCACAAACGATTTCTTCGTTCCCTGCCATACCGTTGGCAAGTACCGACACCATATCGTTGGTAGAAGTATCCCCGTCCACCGATACCATATTAAAGGAATGTTTGATATCTTCGGACAACGCCTTTTGCAACATTTGCGAAGAGATATTACAATCGGTGGTAACGAACACCAGCATGGTTGCCATGTTGGGATGAATCATACCGCTCCCCTTTGCGATACCGCCGATTTTGCACGTTTTACCGCCAACCGTAAACTCGAAAGCAATTTCCTTGGCAACCGTATCCGTCGTCATAATACCTTCGCACGCAAAACGGCTGTTATCCCCCAAGCCTTCCACAAGCGGTGTAATACCGTTTGCAATCGGCGTGATATCCAAAGGCTGACCGATAACGCCCGTCGACGCCACTACGACGTCGGTGGGTGCAATCTGTAAGGCTTTTGCCAAAAGCTCGCAAGTTTTTTGCGCAATTTCTATGCCGTTGGCGTTGCAGGTGTTGGCGTTACCGCTGTTGCAAATGATAGCACGCGCTTTGCCGTCCGCAATATTGTTTTTGGTAACGGTAAGGGGTGCGCCCTTGACTAAATTTTGCGTATACACCGCCGCTGCATTCGCTTGCGTTTGACTGAAAATCAACGCCAAATCGCGTTTGGTTTTATTTTTACGGATACCACAATGCACGCCGTTTGCGGTAAATCCTTGCGCGGCGCATACGCCGCCCTGTATTTGCTTTACCATATTTTCTTCTCCGTTTTCGTTCTCTTTACAATACCAAACCTTGCGTTCTTTCCACGCCGATAGCAAGGTTCATGCACTCAATCGCCGCGCCCGACGCGCCTTTGCCTAAGTTGTCGTATACCGCCAACAGCAAAATACGCTCGTCATTGCCGCTTACGCTGATTTTCATGCCGTCCGTTTTCGCCAAAGCAAGCGCGGATAAAAATCCGTTATCGTCCATGCTTTCTACGTACCGCACCAACGCACCCGTGTATTTTTTTGCATAAATACGGCGGATATCTTCTATCCCCGCGTTTCCAAGCTGTTGCCCAAATAACGGAACGGTTACTTCCATACCGCTGTAAAAATCGGCTACGATCGGGCTGAACGTAGGCGCGTTTTCCAAACCGCAAATCGCTTTCATTTCCTTCAAATGCTTGTGCCCTTGCGCAAGCGCGTACTGACGCGGAGCGTTCAAAAGCCCGTTTCTATCCGCGCTTTCGTACTCGGCAATCATTTTCTTGCCGCCGCCCGAATACCCCGTCAACGAATGACAGCAAAGCAGCGCGTCTTTTTTCAGCACGCCCGCTTCGATTAAGGGATAGACAAGCGCGATAAATCCGCTTGCATGACACCCGGGGACGGCAATTCGTTTGGAGCTGAGCACCTTCTTTTCAAAGCGTTCGCCAAGCTCGGGAAAGCCGTACGCCCAACCGTCCAAGGTTCTATGCGCCGTGGACGCGTCTATGATAACGGTGTTCGGGTTCTCCACCATGGCAACCGCTTCGCGCGCAGCGTCGTCGGGTAAGCACAAAAAAGCTACGTCCGCTTGATTTAACGCCTGTTTTCTTGCCGACGGGTCTTTACGGACTTCTTCGCTAAGCGTGATAAGCTGCACGTCCGTACGCGCGCTCAAACGCTCGAAGATACGCAACCCCGTCGTGCCTGCGCTGCCGTCGATAAATACTTTTTTCATATATCCAGTTCCTTTCTTACGTAGGCGATTTGTTGTTTTACGGAGCTAGGCGACGCGCCGCCGAGCGACGTACGCTTTGCCACACACGTTTCCAACGCAATTTCTTCGTATAAATCCTGTTCAAACAGTTCGCTGTACGTTTGATACGTTTCCAAAGGCAGAGTGTCTAACACTTCGCCCTTTTGAATACAAACCGCAACGATTTGCCCGACGATTTTGTACGCCGCGCGGAAGGGCATGCCCTTTTTGGTTAAATAGTCCGCAAGGTCGGTGGCGTTGATAAACCCCTTTTGCGCCGCTTTGTAGGTGTTGTCCGCGTCGACTTTCATGGTAGCCACCATGGGCGCAAGCACTTCCAAACACATCTTCACCGTATCAATCGCGTCGAAAATGGCTTCTTTATCTTCCTGCATATCCTTGTTGTAGGCAAGCGGTAAGCCTTTAAGCGCGGTCAAAAGCGCCGTAAGGTCGCCGTATACCCTGCCCGTCTTTCCGCGAATGAGCTCTGCCATGTCGGGGTTTTTCTTTTGGGGCATAATGGACGAACCTGTCGTATAGCTATCGTCCAGCTCGATAAACTTAAATTCCCAGCTTGCCCAAAGAATAATTTCTTCGCTCAAACGGGAAAGGTGCATCATTAGCGTAGCAAACGCCGCGGCAAGCTCCACACAAAAATCTCTGTCCGAAACGCCGTCGATACTGTTTTGGCATACGCCGTCGAAGTGTAAAAGTTCCGCTACGTACGCTCTATCGGTGGGATAGGTCGTACCCGCCAAAGCGCAGCTACCCAAGGGCGAATGGTTCATACGCCCCACCGCGTCCTGTATTCTGCCGATATCTCTAAGCAACATCATGGCGTACGCCATCAAATGATGTCCAAAGGAAATGGGTTGCGCGCGCTGTAAATGGGTATACCCGGGGGCAATCACTTCGGCGTTTTCTTCCGCCTTGTCTACGATAGCGACAATCGCTTGCTTGATAAGCGCAACGATTTCCTGCGCTTCGTCGCGCAAATACATACGGATATCCACCGCCACCTGATCGTTACGGCTGCGCGCCGTATGCAAGCGTTTACCTGCGTCGCCGATACGGGCGGTGAGCTCCGCTTCGATAAACATATGGATATCTTCCGCGCCCGAATCAAAGGTGAGTTTACCCGTTTGAATATCGGATAAAATCGTTTGTAATCCGTCTATAATGGACTGTGTTTCTCCTTGGGATAAGATACCTTGTTTGCACAGCATTTTGGCGTGCGCAATACTCCCTTGGATATCCTGCGCGTACATTCTACAATCAAAACGCAAGGACGAATTAAAATCGTCCGCTTTTTTGTCTAAGGCTTTGAGAAATCTGCCCGCCCACATTTTTTCCATACTTTTAATAATACAGTTTGCCTGCCGCGGTTTTCGCGGTAGGCAAAAAGCTCCATTTTGGTATTGATTTTTTTCGACGAAATATTCCGTCGTTTGCAAAGCGGATTAGATGCGAGTAAATCAAGGAGAGCAAGTATTTGTTGCACGGGACGAGCTGCCCGTTAAGAAAAGCATTGATAGTGCTTTTTAGGGGCGAGATGAGTGAGCGCATTTGCCCGCGCGAACGGTGACCGAGTGCAACGTTTACCGCACGTTGCACGAGAAGTACTTAGGCGTACACGACCAAAACAAAACGGAGCTCGACGCCGAGTTACGACGCATATAATTCGTTTTTTTATTTGTTGTTCTTTTGGTTGACTTCCGCCTGTACCTTAATAGGCAAACCGAACAGGTTGATAAAGCCCGTTGCGTCCGCTTGGTTATATACGTGGTCTTCGCCAAACGTTGCAATTTCTTCCGAATAGAGCGAATAATCACTCCAAGCCCCTGCCTTGATAATATTGCCCTTGTACAGCTTTAAGCGTACCTTACCCGTTACGTTTTCCTGCGTCTTTTCGACAAACGCGGAAAGCGCTTCGCGCAAGGGCGTGAACCATTGTCCGTTATACACGAGCTCGGCAAAGCAAACGGAAAGCTCTTGTTTTTTGTGCGCCGTATACTTATCCAAGCAAAGGGTTTCCAAATAGCTGTGCGCCGCGTATAAAATTTCCCCTCCGGGAGTTTCGTATACGCCGCGGCACTTCATACCCACCAAACGGTTTTCCACGATATCCAAAAGCCCGATACCGTTTGCGCCGCCCACTTTATTAAGCGCAAGAATGATATCCTTCGCGCTCATCTTCTTGCCGTCGAGCGCAACGGGACGTCCCTTTTCAAATTCCAGCTCGATATACGTGGGCTTGTCGGGCGCTTGTAAAGGCGATACGCCCATTTCCAAAAAGCCTTCCTTTTCGTAGAGCGGTTCGTTGCCTGCGTCTTCCAAATCCAAGCCTTCATGGCTAAGATGCCAAAGGTTTTTGTCCTTGGAATAGTTGGTTTCACGGTTGATTTTCAAAGGCACGTTGTGCGCTTCGGCGTAATCGATTTCTTCTTCACGCGACTTTATCGACCATTCTCTCCAAGGCGCGATAATCGTCATATCGGGCGCAAACGCTTTTATCGTCAGCTCGAAACGCACTTGGTCGTTCCCCTTACCCGTACAGCCGTGGCAAATGGCGTCAGCCCCTTCTTTCTTCGCAATTTCTACGATACGCTTTGCGATAACGGGACGGGCAAACGACGTACCCAAAAGATATTCTTCATATTTCGCGCCTGCCATCATGGTAGGCACGACGTAATCGTCTACGAATTCGTCCGTCAAATCTTCTACGTACAGCTTAGACGCGCCCGTTTTTAACGCCTTTTCTTCTAAGCCGTCCAACTCGTCCGCTTGACCGACGTTGCCGCTGACCGCGATAACTTCGCAGTTATTGTAATTCTCTTTAAGCCAAGGAATAATAATCGACGTATCCAAACCGCCCGAATAGGCAAGCACTACTTTTTTAATATCTTTTTTATCCATAATAACCACTCCTTTTCAAATGATTGATTTTTGTATATTTATGCATATATTATACACCCGTCAACCCCGATTGTCAACGTGTTTTTTACCTTTATTTATAAGTTTTTTTGAATATTTTTCGTATATTTTGCATAAATGTATAAAATTATGAATAAATCGGTTATTTTTGCATAAAACTTTGTATATTTTTTCATGCAGATTATTTTTAACGTTTTTATAAAAAGGCAAAAACGCCGTATTTCGACGGCGTATCCCCTTTTATACTTGACAAAAAACGCGCTTTTTTATATAATAAACAAAAAAACAACGGAGTGTATCATGTCGTCCTTTACCGTTTCCCCTATCGGATATATGCGTTCGGAATTGCCCGAAAAATTCGGCGTGCCCCGCCAAAGCGGCCGCGCGCCGTCCCTACTTTCGCATATCGTTCTTATTCCCCCGTATGACACGGAAGAAGCGTTTCGCGAAATAGAAGGATTTTCGCATATTTGGCTACTCTTCGATTTTTCTTTGGCAAGAAAAGACGGTTGGTCGGCAACCGTTCGCCCGCCGCGGCTTGGCGGCAACAAACGGGTGGGCGTATTTGCCAGCCGTTCGCCCTTTCGCCCCAACCATATCGGGCTCTCCTGCGTCAAGCTCGTCGGGCTGGAACGCACGAAGGACGGGCTTTGTTTGAAAGTCTTGGGCGCGGATTTGCTGGACGGAACACCCATACTCGATATCAAACCCTATCTTCCCTTTGCCGACTGTATCCCCACCGCAACGGGCGGTTACGCCGCGGAGCGTGAACATTACCGATTAAAGGTAGATTTTCCCCTTGCGTTGCAAGCGCAAATTCCCGAAGAAAAACGGGAAGGCTTAATAGAATGTCTTGCCGACGACCCGCGCCCGTCTTATCACGACGATATCACCCGTATTTACGGCATGGCGTTTGGCGGATATCAAATCCGTTTCCGTGTGGAACGGGATACGCTATACGTCGTCGACGTACAAAAAACGATGTAGGAAAAGCGTTTTACTATACATTTTTAATGTAAACAATTAGCACACTATACTTCGCAAACCGCGACAGGTAGTGTGCTTTTTCTTGTCCACAAAAGACCGAGATGTTCAGTTATATTTTTAGCCTTATGGCTAAAAGTGATATGCAAGATAAATCTTGCGTGATATTGCGACGTTTGGTCGCAGTTATATTAAATAAATCCTTAACCCGCCGTTAGGCGAATATAACTGCCGATAGGCGATATAACTTGCGTAAGCAAATCTCACAAATCCGTTTACGGATTTATTTAGTTGTCGCAATTCCCTACGAGAAGAGCGACAAGCGGAGCTTTTGTTTTATCTTTGTTTCCCTTTATAGAAAATTGCCAGCGTGCCGCAACCCGAGTGCGTACCGATTACGCTGCCTACGTAATGCACGAAGATAGCCGCTTTTGGATACTTTTCTTTGAGCAAACCCTTGACGTATTCCACGTCGTCCATGCAATCGCCGTGACTGATAAAGATAGGGTCGTTTTCTTCCAACGTAGCCGTTTCTTCCATACGTTCCACCAGCGAGCGCAACGATTTTTTTCTACCGATTGCCTTGCCGATTGCCACCAAATGTCCTTCGTTATCCACGTGCATGACGGGTTTGATTTTAAGGATAGACCCCACCAAAGCGGTGGTGGCGGATACTCTGCCGCCCCGTTTTAAATGGAATAAATTATCCACGGTAAACAAGTGGCAAATATGCAATTTTAAGCCTTCCAAGTACTCCGCCGTTTCGTCCAAGGTGTGCCCAAGCTCCGCATACTTCACGGCGTAATCGAGCAATAAGCCTTCCCCCATAGACGCGGACAAGCTGTCCACCATGCGGATATTGCGCTGGGGATATGCTTTGGATAAATCTCTCACCGCAACGGCAAAGCTGCCTGCCGTCCCCGAAAGCCCCGACGAAAAGGTGATAACCAGCACGTCGTTACCCTTTTGCAAGCTGCTTTCTATATACTGTTTCGCCGTTTCGCCCGTTACCTGATAGGTGGTAGGCATAGCCCCTTCGCGCAGCTTTTGATAAAACGCCTTTTCCGTTATTCTTTCCCCGCTTTCCCCTTCGTAGTTGACGTTGTTCATGGTAAAGCCAAGCCGTACGCACGTTATATCGTGTTCCTTGTAGTATTCCTGCGGCATATCGCAGCCAGAATCCGTAATGATATCGAATTTTCTTGCCATTTGTATAACTCCTTTTTATTTGATTACGTTAAATTTTTTAATGCGCTCCGCTTCAAACTCCACCTTTATAAAATACGTTCCGTTTTGACAGGCAAGCTCTAACCGCGGTAGACCCGTCAAATCGAAATATTCGCCGAATTTTTCGGCAAAATCCTGTAAAATAAGCGCTTTGCAAGCGTCGCTGAGTACCGATTTATCCGCCTGTATCACGCTGTGGATACGGGCAAGCTCGTAATTCCTTCCCCTTTGCATGGTCACAAACTCCTTTTTAGCAATCGCCGTATACCGCCCACGATACCAACGTATTTTTTCGTGGGGTCGTATAGCTTGCGTTTGCCCGTTAAAAGATTATTCGCAAGCGTTTTTACCGACGAATGAGCGTCGGCAAATTCGCCCCCGTAAATGCCGTATTCTTCGGGTAAAATTCCTAAAAGCGGCGTTTTGAGTATTTGCGAAATCTCTTGCGGATACAAGCTTTCTCCACCGATTAGCAAATCGCCGCGCACCTTATTCACCACCAAAGACACGTCTTTTAAGGCGTAACTTTTTAAAAGGGTTATCACTTTATCCGCGTCACGGATTGCCGAAACGTGCGGCGTAGTGACCACCATGGCTTCGTCGGCGCAAGCCGCCGCCCTATGGAATCCGTCGTCTACTCCGGCAGGGCAATCGATAAACACGTAATCAAACTGCGGTGCAAGGCTGTCTATGACAAGCCGTAACGCCTGCGGCGATACGTAGCGTTCGGGCGCGGAATGACTGCTAGTGAGTATGTACAGATTTGCAAATACGGGGTGTCGCACAAGCGCTTGCTTTGCCCGACATCTGCCTTCGATAACGTCCACGACGTCGTAGATAACGAACTGTTCTATCCCCGTCACGACGTCTACGTTATTCAAGCCGAAATCAGCGTCACATAAAAGCACCCGTTCGCCCCGCTTTGCAAGCTGCGCGGAAACCCCTGCGGCGATTGTGGTTTTTCCCACACCGCCCTTTCCCGACGTAACGACGATTTTTCTTGCCATACCCTTTCGCGCTCCTTTTTTATTGCCTTAAAAAAGCGGCATAGCTAAATTATAGCATATACGTACGGCGCAAAAACCGTCGGGTTTTGTCGATTGCTCGTAACTTTTGCCAAAAAAGTTTATATGCTTATTTTACTTTTTTTCGCCGTTTTGGACAAGTTTTTTCCCTGCGTTTTTACTCTACCCCTTCCCCGTTTTTCTCTACAAACCAAAAAAACCACTCTACCCAGAGTAGAGTGGTAAAAAAACAGGCGTCCACAACAACGGTGAACGCCGTATTTATGCAATTTATTCTCTTTCAAAATATAAATCCGTGCCGATTAACCCAACCTGCGAAAACTCTTTTGGATTTTTACGAATGATATAATCGATATAGCTTTCGATCATACGCGCCGTCAAAACGTAGCCCGTCGGCGTCATGTGCCCAAGAAAATATTTTTCCTTAAACGCGTCGTCGTACACGGGCGCATACTCGAACAAGTCAATCAAATACGTCCTGTCGAAAAATTCGGTAAACGATTGTAACAGGTCGCGACATTCCTTCCGCTTTTGATAGGTATCTTCCCGCTCTCGCGGCATGCTTACTAAAAAGAACTTCGCGCGGGGCTGCAACAATTTAAGCTTTTGAATGATTTGCGCGTAATACCCTGCAAACGTTTGCGCGTTTTTCGTATAGTCGTCTTTGCAAATATCCGCTACCGAGCCCACTTCCATTTTTCTGCCCAACAAATCGTTTACCCCAAAGGCGATAATATACGCTTGGCAAAGCTTATCCCGCCCAAAAAAGCCGTTGGCGTCGGCGAACTCTTCCATGTAAACCTTCGCCGTCATGCCGCCCTTGGAAAAATTGTGCACCTTACAGCCTGCGCTGCGCGCAATAAACTGCCCCCACGAATATTCGTAAAAGTCGTGATACGCTTTCGTCCCGTCCGGCTTTTTACTTTCAAATTCTCCCGAAGAAAGACTGTCGCCGATACAGCCGATTGTGCGGAATATGGAGCAAAAACCGCCGTCCGTAACAATACGGTCAAGCGGTTTTTCGTTTTCACCAACACTCATGTATTCTAAAAGATTCATGCTAAAATCCTTATGTATTTTATCTGTTACGCTTGCAAAGCTCCTTGCAAACTTCGGAGATTTTCACGCCGCGCGCCGAGAGCAAAACAACGGTATGATACAGCAAGTCCGCCGCTTCGTTGACAACGCCTTGGGGGTCTTCATTCTTTGCCGCAATAACGAATTCCACCGCTTCTTCGCCCACCTTTTTGCCGATACGATCCACTCCGCGCGCAAACAAAAAGCTGGTGTACGCGCCGTCTTCGGGGTTCTTTTTATATTCGTCTACAATGCGTTGCAACCGTCCGAACATTTCCCCGCCGATTTCCTTATATTCGCCTTTAAGCTGATTGACGAATTGCGAATAGCTGTCCTTTTCGGGGCAAGCCTTACCCTTTTGGCGCACTTTAATAAGCAACGTCTTTCCTGCGTCGTCCAAAAACGCCACCACGAGTTTTTGCGTATTGCCCAGCGTATCGCCGAATTTTCTAAGCTTACCTGCTTCGTCGCAATAATATACGACGTCCGTTTCAAACGTCTTTTTTACCGCTTCTTGATTCATTTTTCCAAGCAAAAGCACTTCGCCGCTTTCGTAATCTTGCGCAATTACAGGGATAAAGCCTTGCCCGTCGTAGCAAATTCCGCTTAAATTCAATTCCTTTTTCGTTGACATAACGCACCTCCGTATGGGTTTCTCCCTTGTATTATACTACAAATTTCGACTTTCGTCAATAGTGTACAAAAAAATTTCTTCCTATTTTCACATTTTTTTGGATTTTTTTACTAGTTGAGCACAACGTCCTTCAAGCTTTCATACTTTTTCAATGCGGCAAGCCGCAATTCTTCGGTATCCATGCGCCCGTCAAACGCTTCGTCTGAAAGCTTTTTCGCCGCGAATACCACCTGCGTGGGATAGCGTAAATTCTTGATATCCCCCAGCATTTTACCCGATTGCCGCGTACCGAAAAAGTCGCCGCCACCGCGCATTTCCAAATCCTTTTCCGCTATCTTGAACCCGTCCGTTTCGTTTTTGAAGGTCGACAAACGCTCTCTTGCCACGTTCCCGTCCGAGCCCATCAATAAAAAGCAATAGCTTTTTTCCGCGCCGCGCCCTACGCGGCCACGGAGTTGGTGCAGCTGGGACAAACCAAACCGCTCGGCGTTGTAGATAATCATCATGGTAGCAGACGGTACGTCCACGCCCACTTCGATAACCGTCGTGGATACCAAGCAATCGTATTCCTTATTCTTAAACGCCGTCATCACTTCCGCTTTTTCTTTGTCCTTCATGCGCCCGTGCAGGAGCGCAAACCGCACGGTAGGAAGACGGTTTTTCAGTTCGTCGTACAGTTCGGTAACGCTCATAATCGAGCCTTCTTCGTCGTCGTCAATTTTCGCACAAACGAAGTACGCCTGTTTGCCTTGACGCGTTTCCTTTTCCACGTAAGAAAGCATGTCGTCGTACTTGCTTTCGGGAATAATACTCGTGGAAATTTCCTGCCGCGCCTTGGGCTTATCCGCAATCACCGTCACGTCCAAATCCCCGTAAAAAATTAAGGAAAGCGTGCGGGGAATGGGGGTCGCGCTCATAACGAGAACGTCCACGCCTTCGCCCTTTTCCGCCAAAGCGTTCCGTTGCGCTACGCCAAAACGGTGCTGTTCGTCGCAGACGATAAACGCAAGCGACGGAATCTCCACGTCCCCTTGTAAAATGGCGTGCGTCCCGCAAAGAACGTCAATCTCTCCGCGGAGCAAACGGGCTTTCATTTCCCGCTTTTCCTTCGCCGTCATTGTGCCTGCAAGATACCCCACTCGATACTCGGGAAAATACCGTTGTAAAAGCGCGTAGTTTTGCGCGGCAAGCACTTCGGTCGGCGAAAGATACGCCGCGGTGTAACCGCTTTTTACCGCCATAAAAATACCGCAAAGCGCTACCGCCGTTTTACCGCTGCCGACGTCGCCTTGTAAAAGACGGTTCATTTTAGTAGGCGCGTTTACGTTTTTATAAATCTCATTGACGGCGTTTTTTTGCCCTTCGGTAAATGTAAATCCAAAGCGCGTGGCAAACGTTTTCACTTCTTCCGCCGTCACGCCGTAACGGCGCAGCCGTACTTCTTCCTTACCGCCTTTGATAATTTTAAACGCCGAAATTAGCGTAAAGTATTCTTCTAGTGCAATCCGCTCCGACGCTAAATCCTTGGCGGCTTCCCCCGTGGGATTATGCACTTCGTAGTACGATTTAAGCAAGGACGGTAAATTGTATTTTTGTATAATCGGATACGGGATTACCGAGTTTAAATCCGCCTTGGAAAGCGCTTCTTTTACCGCCGAACGCACGATTTTTTGACTAAGGCTACCCTTTAAGGAATATACGGGCACGATACCTTTTAAGCGGTAGTTTTTATCCAGCGGCTCAAAGGACGGGTTGATGATAGAAATTTGCCCAAACTTGTTTTGCACACGCCCGTAAAATAAATACTCTCCCGCCTTTAATTTTTGCATGACGTAGGGTTGGTGAAACCACACCGCCGTAAAGGGGAATCCGTCTTGATTACAAAAGGCGCGCACCACTTTTTTCGCGCTGGTATAGTTAGGCGCAAGACGGGTGACTTCGCAGGCAATTAGCACCATGTCGTTATGGTACGCTTCGCGCAGCGTCGAACGCTGCGTTAAATCCAAATAAGCGCGCGGATAAAACTTTACAAGATCGTCTATCTCGTAAATCCCTAATTTATTAAAATCCTTTTCCCTTTTTTCTCCAATGGATTTCAGCGCGGAAACCTTCATACACAGCCCCTTATTTTAGCCATTACGGAGCAAATTAAACCTGCCCAAAACAAGTCTTTTACCCCTTTAAGGCGTATCTTCATTACAATACGTATAGTATTGTTGCTTTCTCTGCGCCATAAATCTTGCAAAAATACTTTGTTTTGGGTGCAGAGCAATTTTCAGCAGCCGAATTTACAGTTATGCAAGGAGAAAGTCGCAGATAAACCTAAACGGTTTAACAAGACTTTCGACGAAGTAGAACGCAAAATTCGACGCTCAAAATCAGGTTTAACTCATGCCGTAATGGCAAACAAAGGCGGAAAAGCCAACCTACGCCTTCCGCCATTTGTATATTTATTCATTTTATGCAATTTTATACATTATTCCAACGACAGGATATAATAGTATACCGATTGTCCGCCGTTATGGAAGTCCACGTCGCAATCGGGATATTTTTCCGCAATCGCCGCGCAAAGCGCTTCCGCTTCGTCTTCCTTAACGTCTTCGCCGTAGTACAGCGTAATCATTTGGTGGAAGTCTTCCTTCATCTTGCCGATCAGCTTGACTACCGTTTCTTCTACCGCTTGCGACTTAGCCAAAATCTTCTTATCGTCCAAGCCGATAATATCCCCTTCTTTAATGGAGAAGCCATTGAGCGAAGTGTTGCGCACGGCGTACGTTACTTGACCCGCTTTCACGTTATCCAACGCATGAATCATGTTGGTCTTGTTTTCTTCCGCCGTAGCCTCGGGGTTGAATTCCAACGCCGCCGCAAAGCCTTGGGGTACGTTTTTGGTGGGGATAACGTGCAACGTCTTGTTTTCTACAAGGTTTTTCGCCTGTTCCGCCGCCAAAATAATGTTTTTGTTGTTGGGGAATACGAAAACGTGCTCCGCATTGATCTTTTGCGCCGCGTTGGCGATATCGCTTGCGCTGGGGTTCATGGTTTGACCGCCTTCGATAATTCTATCCACCGACAAATCACGGAAAATATCCGCAAGACCTGCGCCTGTACAAATGGCAAGCATGCCCATTTCTTTCTTTTCCGCCTCGCGTTTTGCACGAAGTTGACGGTTTTGTTCTAACATGTTTTCAATCTTCGGTCTATCCAGCTCGCCAAGTTCCAACGCATAGCTAAGCGCTTTACCCGGTTGGTTGGTGTGTACGTGCACCTTCACAAGCTCTAAATCCCCGATACAAATAACGCTGTCGCCGATAGCCATTAAGCGTTCGCGCAAACGGTCGATTGCGGAAAGCGTCGTGCTCTTTTTCATATTGATAATGAAAAATTCGGTGCAGTACGCGTATTCGATTTCACCCAAATCCATATTGATGATATCCGAGTTATCCCCGAAATCTTCGCCGTCTTGGGGAGCGGCTACTTCCGTGATACTTTCCGCGATTTCTTCGCCCGTAAGCTCACACGCAAAGCCCTTGATAATCGTCATAAGACCGACCCCGCCCGAGTCGACTACGCCCGCTTTTTTCAAAACGGGAAGAAGTTCGGGGGTCAACGCAAGCGCCTTTTCACCTTCGGCGATTACGTCTTCAAAAAATTCTTCAAAATTCTTTTTCTTACCCGCAATTTTGACAGCGTGTTCGCTCATCATACGGATAACGGTAAGGATAGTCCCTTCTTTGGGAACGGATACCGCGCCGTAGGCGATTTTCGTACCCTGTTCCATAGCTTTTGCAAACGTTTTGACGTCCGCTTCTTTTTCACATTTGCCCAGCACCGAGCAAATCCCTTTTAAAATCTGAGAAAGGATAACGCCCGAGTTCCCGCGCGCCCCTTTCAAAGCGCCTTTGGAAACGCTGTTGCAAACGTCTGAAAAAGCGTTGGAAGGACAAGCCGTCAACTCCTTTACAGCCGATTGCATGGTGAGCGACATGTTCGTACCCGTATCGCCGTCGGGAACGGGGAATACGTTCAAAGCGTCCACTTTGGCGCGGTTGATTTCTAACTGTTTCGCGCCGACCAAAATCATTTTACGGAATTCCGTACTGTTTATCGTTTTATGCATAAAAAATGCTCCTTCTTTAATATGGTAGAAACTCGTGCGTATTTGCCCGTGGAAAGAGATTTACGGCTTACGCCGCATAGACGGTGCAAATTTTTAGCGCGCTAAAAGGACGCGCTACGTTCACGCGAAAAGGCGCAGACGAACACGCTGCGCCAAGAATAGTTAAAGTTTGACGCCGATAACGTTGACGTTGACGGTATCTACGATCATACCGGTAAACGCTTCTACTTTATATTTAATAGCTTCTTTCAACGATTCGGCAACGGCGTTGATAGAAACGCCGTATTTGATAATAACGTATACGTCGATATAAATGCGATTTCCCGAAGTGGTCACTTTAATGCCCTTGCCTTCCGCTTCCTTTTTGGTGAAAATGGAAAGTTTATCGGTGAAACGGCGAGAAACCATTTCCACGATCCCGTAAGACTCCATCGCGGTATGGGAAGCAACCTTTGCAATAGAAAGGTCGGATATGGAAATTTTGCCGTAAGCGTTATTAGTAGTAACTGACATAATTTTTCTCCAAATACACTCCCATTGTACACCATTTCCCGTCTTTTTGCAAGTGCTTTTACAAAAAAAACGAAAATTTTTTATTTTTTGTCTTTTGGGGCGCATTTTTGATTGATTTTTCTCCTTAAAAATGATATATTATTTATGCTGTTTGAATATGGCGTTACTTTTTCACGTCTTTCAAACGCAAATAACCACGTAAAATAACCCAAAATCGGAGGTGTCAATATGTCGAGAGTATGCAATATTTGCGGTAAAGGTCAAGCAACGGGCAACAACGTAAGCCACTCCAACCGTAAAACGAGAAGAACTTTTAAGGTGAACGTTCAAAAAATTTCCTACGTAGCTGACGGGAAGGAAACCAACGGATACGTTTGCGCAAGATGCATCAGAACGCTGAAAAAGGCAGACTGACGCTTTCCCCTACTTATTTATATTGATAATAAGGAAAAATATCCCCGACCACTCGGTCGGGGATTATTTACTATACACCGTTTATCAAAAATAGGCTTGGTTTCCCAAGCCTATTTCTTTATTTTCTATGTTTGAGTATCCTATGCAATATCACTTGTATAAACGTAAACGCGGTTAGCGTAGTGACAATCCACGAGAACGGATAGCTAAGCGAAATGGATTCCATGGTGTAAAACATAGGGAATACCGTCCAAAGCCATACCACACGGAGCAAACACGCCCCGACGAGCGAAATAAACATGGACAGCACGGACCTTCCTAACCCACGCAAAACGCCCGTACAAACTTCCATAACGCCGCAAAGGAAATAGGGCACACATTCAAAGAGCAATCTCGTCGACGCGGCGTACGTTGCCAAGGCTTCCATACTCCCTTCCGCGCCCGAAGTGACGCCGTACAACGCAAGCAACGGCGTACGCAAGAAATATACCAAGCTCCCCATAAAAAGCCCGATAACGGTTACGATAAGAAAACAGCTATACATAATCGGCTTAACGCGCTGCGGTTTATCCGCGCCCATATTTTGGCTGGTAAAGGTAATTGCGCCTTGATAGACGGCGTTCATGGAAGTATACACAAACCCCATCAAATTCCCCGCCGCCGCCGAGCCGTTGACAATGGGCTGATAATCACTCCCCGCAGGGCTGAGTAGGTTATTTACCGTTACGATAGACGATTGTATCAAAAGGTTTGAAAGAGAGAACAGCGCGCCCTGCAAAGCCGCAGGCACACCCACCGTAACGATATCCTTCATGGCCTTGATATTCAGCTTTAATTTACGGAAAGAAAAGGTGGTAAAATCTTGGTCTTTCCTTAATTTTATCAAAAGCGCGACAAACGAAACAAGGTTAGAAATAGACGTAGCCAACGCCACTCCTTCTACCGACATTCCCACAAATACGACGAATACGAAATTCAAAATAACGTTGACGAGTCCCGACAAAGCCAAAATAACGAGCGGGGTTTTGGAATCCCCTTTCGCCCTGAAAATCGCAATCAAATAGTTGGTCAGCGCCAAAAACGGTACGCCTAAAAAGTAGATATCGGTATATACAACGGCGAGCTCTAACAAGCTGCCGCGATTACCCATAGCCGAAAGCACGGGACGGGCAATGAATATACCCACTACGCAGCCGATAACGCCCGTGACCAAGCCCATAATCAACGCCGTATGCACCGCTCGTTGCGTTTTTTCTTTATCGTTTGCGCCGATTCCACGAGCGACGACTACGTTTGCGCCTATGGAAAATCCGATAAAACTATTCAAAACAAGGTTGACGAACGAGCTCGTCGTGCCGATTGCGCCGACGGCGTTGACTTCGCTGGATAAGCTGACGACCATCATATCTGCGGCGTTGTAAAACGTTTGTAATAGGTTCGTGATGACGATAGGCAAGACAAACCATATGATTTTTCCAAGCAATTTGCCTTCCGTAAAATTCATTTGTTTCTTTTCGGCTACCATACTAAGTACTCCTTTGCCTTACGGCGATAACCGTTTAAAAATGATATTATAGCTACGCTTCCTTCAAAGCGGCAATCGCCGCCGCTCTGTCTTTCGCCTTAAACACCGCGCTACCTGCAACGATAACGTTTGCCCCTGCCGCCTTGACAAGCGCAACGTTCTCTTCGCAAACCCCGCCGTCGATTTCGATATCAATTTCCTTTCCGCAAGCGTCGACAATCGCCTTCACTTCACGGAGTTTATCAAGCGCTCCGACGATAAACTTTTGTCCGCCGAACCCGGGGAATACGCTCATGACCAGCACCATATCGCACATGGGAATAACGTCGGCAATCTTTTCCACGGGCGTATCGGGATTGATAACCGCGCCGCATTTTGCGCCGCTAGCCTTGATAAGCTGCAATACTTCTTTCAGATTGTCTTGACAGGCTTCGTAATGCACGGTAATGATATCCGCGCCCGCTTTGGCAAAACGTTCTACGTATTTTTCAGGGTGAACGATCATCAAATGGCAATCGAGCGGCAAGGAAGTAATTTTGCGCAAATCTTCCACCATTTTTAAGCCAAACGTGATATTATTGACAAACACGCCGTCCATGACGTCACAATGCACGACGTCTGCGCCGCATGCTTGTAAAGAGCGTACTTCTTCCCCCATTTTGGCAAAGTTTGCCGATAAAATAGACGGGGCGATTTTACAATTTTTCATAGGTTTCTCCTTCTCCGCCGTCGGCGGTTTTTTCTTTATGGAATACGTAATAACGCAATATCGAAAGCACGGTTGCGCCCAGCTCGAACGAATACGAAAGCACCGAAAATACAGGCGCTTGGCTTAACGCAGTATATAAAACGCCCAACGCTACGGGCATAAGCGAGCCAAACCGCACCACCTTTAAATCCCGTTCGCGCATGACGAATGCAAACCCGATTAAAGAGAGCAAATAGAAAATATCCACGGGCTTTGCCGATTGTTCAATTCCCAAATCGACGATAGCATACGCCGCAAGGGTGGCTATTGCAAAAAGCCACGCCGTCCATACGGGCGCTGTTTTTTCTTGGCGTTCATAAAAGAAATACGTAAGTCCGCGACAAAGTCCGATTCCCAAACCGATTAACGCGAAAAACGCGCCCGTGCACAGGTACGACGCCATTAAAAAGACCATACCCAGCGATTGTAAAAGTAAGTATAAAATTTTATGCGGACAAAAATAACTGGCGGCAATCAACGCCATAGCCAAAAAGCTGGCAAGTAAAGCAAATATATCCCACACGGCTCATTCTCCCAAATACTGCGCGCGGAGCTGTCCGCACGCGCCGCCGATATCCACGCCGATTTGACGGCGTAAGGTGGCGGAAAGTCCGCCCTTTTCCAGCCGCCCTAAAAAGCGGTACGCCGCTTTATCGTCAAGCGCTTTTAAATCCCGTTCCTTCACTTCGTTCAAGCGAATGAGATTGACGTGGCAGGGTTTGCCTTTGAGTAACTTCACCAAAGCGTCCGCGTGTTCGTTATCGCAGTTTTCCCCTGCGATTAGCGTATATTCAAAGTAGTATCTTCTCCCCGTTTTTTGGAAGTAGTAATCACACGCTTTTAAGATATCGTCTATTGTATACGCCTTCGCTACGGGCATCACGCGCGCGCGGGTAACGTCGTCCGTTGCGTGTAGGGAAACGGTAAGATTAACGGGCAAGCCTTCCTTGGCTAAGTCGTACATTTTCGGCACGATACCGCAGGTAGAAAGAGAGATATTGCGCGGGCTCATACCGATACCGTCTTCGGCGGAAATCAAGCGCAGGAATTTAACGACTTCGTCGTAATTATCCAGCGGTTCTCCGCTGCCCATCAACACGACGTTGGTAACGGCGCGTTTTTCTGCTCCTTGTCCCGCCGCGTCGGCTTTATGCAAGGCGTTGACGATTAAGATTTGCGAAAGGATTTCCCCTGCCGTCAAGTTACGCAACAGCCCGTTTAAGGTAGACGCGCAAAATTTACAGCCCATGCGACACCCCACCTGCGTGGAAACGCATTGTGTATAGCCGTATTTATACTTCATCAATACCCCTTCCACAACGTTGCCGTCGGCGTATTCAAACAGGTATTTTTCCGTACCGTCGCTGGAAACAAACTTCGCCTTAATCTTCACGGGCATATTTTCATATTCTTCGCAAAGCCGCGCTTTTAAGCTTTTGGGTAAAGACGAAATATCTTCAACGGCTTTGCCCTGTGTCAAGCCTTCGTAAAGCTGCTTAGCGCGAAACTTTTTCTCTCCCAAAGAGAGTATGAAATTTTCCAACTCACCCAAAGACAAGTCCTGTAAAATTTTTTTCATAACCGTTTCAACTTCGCCATATAAAAGCCCGCGCCGTACGCGCTATCGGGCAAAAATTGCAGTCCGTATTTTTTCTTATCGTGCGGCAATTTACTGTTAATCTCTTGCATGATAAAATCGGGATTTTCCCGTAAAAACGCCTCCACCCTACTATCGTTTTCCGCCTGCAAAAGCGAACAGGTAGAATAGTATAAATACCCGCCCTTTTTCACGTAACGGCTGCACGTTTTCAGTATTTTATCCTGCGTTTTATTCAGCGATACGATATCGCTTTCTTTGCGGAACAATTTGACGTCGGGATTTTCACTAACCGTACCAAAACCCGAACAAGGCACGTCGCAAAGCACGCCGTCAAACGTTTCTTCCAAAGCAGGGTCGAAAAGCGAGCTGTCCTTTTGATATTCTTCGATATTTTCTACGCCCATACGCCGTTTATATTGCGTGATAAGCTCCACCCTGTGTTCGTGCAATTCAAAGGAAGTTACCTGCTTGCATTTCCCCGCCAAAAGCACCGATTTCCCGCCGGGCGCGGCGCATGCGTCTAACAGCTTTTCACACGGCGTAACGATATCGCAAATGGCGATACTGCCCACCGATTGAAAGGTATATGCGCCGTCGTCAAATCCGTCGTCGCGGACAAATCTTTCAAAAATATAATGCCCGTATTCTTCGGAAAAGGGCGTTTGAATATGCGGATTTTGTAAGTATTTTTCTTGGTTTTTGACAAAGCGCACGGAAATACCCGCCGACTTTGCCGCCGCTATCCTTTCCGCCCTATCCCCGTATTCCTTTTTCAAAAGCCGATAAAAGAACAAGGGACAAGACAGCGCGATTGCCCGTCCTTCGTCGCCGCTAGGCAGCGCCGCAAGCACCGCGGCGTTATCAAATCGACGAAGAAATGCATTGACAAATCCGCTTACGCCCGATTTGCCCAGCTTTTTACAAAGCGTCACCGCAAGGTCGGTGACCATATACCGCTTTTTATCCATAAAAAGCAACATATATAAGGCGATTTTGAGTATAATCCGCACGGCAAGCTTAGGCGCTTTGGGGGCGTAGTGGCGAATACAAAAATCAAAATAGATATCGTTTTCCAACACGCCGTACACGATTTTTACGCTGCGGGAACGGTACTGTTCTTCGATATACGTTTTCTCAATCGCTTGTTTTACGAGCGCACCGTCCGAATAAATCTTCGTCAAGATTTGAAAGGGATCGTAAACGGGATTGCTCAGCATGAAAACACCTGTCCTTTTTGCGCTTTTCTGCCGTTGATGAAATCGCCCCCGTTCATGATTTTACCCCCCGAAGACTGCACCTTGACAAGCTTTACCGCGCCGTCACCGCATTTGACAAGCAAGCCGCGTTTGGCTTTATCTGAAAGAATTTCGCCTATTTCCGCCTTTTGCATATACGCGTTTTCTTCGTCGGTAAGCACGGCTTTTTCCGCTTCCCATACGTTGATTTTATTATTTTCCAACGTGGTAAACGCCACGGGCGCAGGGTTCATAGCGCGAACGAGATTGACGATTTCTTTTGCCGATTTGGAAAAATCGATTTGCGCCTGCTCTTTGGTGATTTTTCTCACGACGTTAACGCCTGTTTTTTTCTGCGAAACCAAAGCATATTTTTCATGTTGAACGACAAATAACACTTTCTCAATCAATTTTGCACCTTGCTTAGAAAGTTCTTTGGATAATTCGCCATACGTCGCCTTAGGGGTTATCGTCACTTTTTTTATACATTTTTCGCGGATAATTTTTCGATTCTTCACTCCCTGCGATTTCTTAACGCAAACAATATCCCCCGTATCCAAGCCGCGTTCGGTTTTGATAATGGTTACGCCCGTTTGTGTTTCACCTGCTAAAATACAGCTTTGAATGGGCGACGCGCCGCGATATTTGGGCAACAACCCCGCGTGGATATTGTATACACCCTTAGGAAAACAATCCAGCACTTCTTGCGTCAAAATTTGCCCGTATGCGCAGGTGACCATCATATCCGCGCCAAGCGCGCGCAAATCGGCAACGCGCTCTTTGATTTTAGCGTATTGCAATACGGGAATATTATGCTTTTCCGCTTCCACCTTGACGGGCGGGGGCGTTAAAATCCCCTTTCTGCCCTGCGGTTTATCTTCCTGCGTCACCACGCCGACCACCTGTATATTATGCATTTGTAATATTCTTTTTAACGGCTCTACCGCAAATTCGGGTGTGCCTGCGTAAATAATTTTCATGTTTTCTCCACGTAAGTCGCTCTATCAATATACAACACCCCGTCCAAATGGTCCAGCTCGTGACAAATGGCGCGGGCAAAAAAGCCTTTGGCTTGCAAAAGGTGCTTTTCCCCGAAACGGTCTTGATAGGAAAGCTTAACCTTCATGGGACGGGAAACGATACCGCTTTTCCCGCGTACGGATAAACAGCCTTCCCAGCCCGTTTGTTCGCCTTTTTGCGAAAGAATGACGGGGTTGACAAATTCAAAATACCCGTCTTCGACGTCCACGACCACCACGCGGCGGAGTATGCCCACCTGCGGCGCGGCAAGCCCTGCGCCTTCTTCCTTTTTTACCGTGTCCTTCATGTCGTCCAAAAGCTTATGCAAGCTTTCGTCAAACTTCTCCACGGGAAAGCATTTTTGTCTTAATACGTCGTCGCCGACTTGTACTACGTTACGAATAGCCATTCTTCTTTCTCCTGTTGTATTAGCTTAAATTTGCGGGATTTTCTTCCACCGACACAAGCACGTCGCGCGTGCGCGCTTCGGCGCAAACTGCGTAGATTTGCGGCAACACAGACGTATCGGACAGCCGCATGAGCACTTGATATCGGAATTTGTTTTGTATGCGCTTGATAGGCGAACGCATTTTATTAAAAAATAGGAATTTTTCGCTTTGCTCGGTGTATAAGCGTTCGAGTTCAAAATACACGGTTTTGAGTGTTTCTAGCGTTTTTCCGTCGTCTTCGCCCGTTACCAAAACCCGTACGATTTTGGAAAAGGGCGGAAACGCCATTGCCGCGCGCAGGGATATCTCGCTTTGATAAAACCCTTCGTAATCGTACGCGCAAGCAAACCGCAGCACTTCGTTTTCAGGGTCAAAGGTCTGCAAAACGACCTTGCCCTTTTCTTCCGCTCTCCCGCTCCTTCCCGACACCTGCGTGATGAGCTGAAAGGTTCGCTCCCGACTTCGATAATCGGAAAAATGCAAACTCATATCCGCGTCCAAAATTCCCACTAAGGTAACGGACGGGAAGTCGTGCCCCTTGGCTATCATTTGCGTACCAACCAAGATATCCGCTTTCTTTTCCCCGAACTGTTTTAATATTTTATAGTGCCCTTCCTTACCGCTCGTCGTATCGTTATCCATACGCAAAATGCGGGCGGTGGGATAGAGCTTTTGTAAATCGGCGGCAATCCGCTGCGTGCCCGTGCCTGCATACGATAATTTCTTACCGCCGCAATCGGGACAAGCGGAAAGCATGCCGTATTTTGCTCCGCAATAATGACATTTTAAACAGTCTTCGTCCCTATGATAAGTCAAGGACACGTCACACGAACGGCATTTTGCGACGTACCCACATTCCTTACAAATTACCGTTTGCGAATAGCCGCGGCGGTTTAAAAACAAAATCGCCTGTTTGTCTTCGGAAAGACATTTTTCCAGCTCTTCCTTCAACGCAAGCGAAAAGGCGGAGTTATTCCCCTTGCGCACTTCCCTGCGCATATCGGCAATCACGATTTCGGGGAGCGGTTTTTTATTGATACGCTTATCCATGCGAATGAGTGAAAATTCCCCGTCCTTTGCCCGTTTATAGGTATCCGCCGACGGCGTTGCGCTGCCTAGCACCAGCTTGCAACGGTTATATTTTGCGCGGAGCAACGCCACGTCAAACGTGTTATACCTTGGCGCAGTTTCACTTACGTAGCTGCCGTCGTGTTCTTCGTCGATAATAATCACGCCCAAGTTCTCCATAGGCGCAAAGATTGCGCTTCGCGCGCCGATAGCAATTTTCGCTTCGCCCGTACGCAAACGCCACCACTCGTCAAAACGCTCGCCTGCCGAAAGTCCGCTGTGCAAGATAGCCGCATTACGGCCAAAGCGCGCGCGGAGCTGGGAAAGCATTTGCGGCGTCAAGGAAATTTCGGGTACTAAAAAGATAGAGCTTTTCCCTTGCGCTAAGCACTTGGCAATCAAGGTAAGGTATACTTCCGTTTTTCCGCTGCCCGTAACGCCGTGCAACAGCTGTACGGTGCGTTCGTCCGTTTCCACCGTTTGCACCGCCCGTTTTTGATCATCCGAAAGCACGTGGAGTACGTTTTCTCTATCCAACGTTTTATACGGGTCACGCAAGACCTGTTCTTTGGTGATTACCACGTAGCCTTTCTTTTCCAGTTCTTTTAAAGCCGCAGGGAATTCGGCGTTTAAAAGCGCGCAATCGGTTTTGCCGTTGTCGCGTAAATACTCCGCCGCCGCCCGTTGCTTTTTCGCCCTACCAAAGACCATGTCTTCAAAGGGTATACAAAGCTGCGCGTAACTTCTCAGCCGCTCTCTCACCTTGCCCGTACGCATTTCAGACGGCAAAAACAAGCGGAGCGTCAACGCCTTGGGAACACGGTATCTTGCCGTGATTTTTTCCGCAAGCTGTAAACACTCCTTATTCAAAGCGGGCAAGCCGTCGTCGCAAAGGAATACGCCTTTTAGCTTTTCCTTAGGGTAGTCGGTGGTTTCTTTTAGCCGCATGATAAATCCGGGGACGATTTTCCCGCCGAACGGCGCGCGAACGCGACTGCCGACGACGGCGTTGTCGTCACAGTAATAATCGTATATTCTGTCCGTTTCCCCAGACGCTATATCTACGATAACTTCGGCTATCATGCAATACTCCTTGAAAGTTGAATTGCCCCGAACAATTCGAGGCAATCAAAACATTTACTCTTTCGCGATAACGACTTTGCCTTCGGCTATGTCCTTGCAAGCCGCCAGCAATTCTTTATCCTTGCCCGTCGAATCGGTAACGCCTAAATTCCTTTCGGTTTCGATAATTTGGCGCGCGCGTTTGGCTGCCACCGTGCAAAGCGCATAGCGGCTGATCGGGTCTTCTTCTGAGCCCAACTTTCTAATCATTTCGTCTACGGAAGGTTCGTTAATCATATCTATATCACTCCTTTTGTGTTATTTTTTCTTATTTTTTACGGGAACTTTCTTGCCGTCGATAATATCTTCCAACTCGGCAAGAGCCCGATCAAAATCGTCGTTGACAAGCACGTAATCGTATTCGTCTATTTTTGACAGCTCGTATTCCAAACGGGCAACCCTGCCCGCAATCTCTTCGTCCGTTTCGGTGTTCCGCCCTTTCAAACGGCGCATGAGCTCTTCCTTGGACGGGGGTACGACCATGACGAGAATACATTCGGGGAATGCTTTTTTGGCAAGCAGCGCACCGACTACGTCAATTTCCATAATCACCGATTTTTCTTTAAGCGTTTTTTTGACAAACGATTTGGGGGTGCCGTAGTAGTTTCCAAAATGCTCGTCATATTCCAAAAAATCGTCTTCTTGGATACGGCGTAAAAATTCTTCCTTAGAAAGGAAAAAATATTCCCTGCCGTCAATTTCTCCCGTGCGCGGCGCGCGCGTAGTACAGGAAACCGATTCGACAACGTCGTCGCGCTTTTTAATAATCGTTTTCACCAGCGTTCCTTTGCCGACCCCCGACGGGCCGGAAACAGCCAACAATCTTTTCATTCGTGCGTTCCTTTATTCCAAATTTTGTACCTGCTCGCGTACCTTTTCAATCTCGTTTTTGAGCGCCAAGCCAAGCTGCGTAATTTCAATGTCGTTGCTCTTAGAACAGGTTGTATTCGCTTCGCGGTTAAACTCCTGCACCAAAAAGTCTAACTTTCTGCCCACGACGCCTTCGTTACAAATATCGCGGAATTGCTGTATATGCGAACGCAAACGGGTAAGTTCTTCGTCGATATTGCTCTTATCGGTGAACACCGCCACTTCGGTGAGCAAACGGCTTTCGTCGATTGCCGCGCCTTCTAAATATTCCTTCACACGGGTGGTGAGCTTATTGCGATATTCTTCGGCAATCAGCGGCGCGCGCACGGCGATTTTCTCCACCAAGCTCTCAATCGTATGCATACGCGCAAGCATATCCGCTTTTAATTTCTCCCCTTCGATAAGACGCATTTGATTGAGCGAATCGAGTGCGGCGGTCAAAGCCGTCTTAAAGGCGGTAATCATGCTTTCGTCCAAGCTTTGGATATCGTCTTGTTTTAACACGTCGGGATAACGCAATACGCCCGATACGGTAACGTCGTCGGTCAAATCGGGAAACGCCGCTTTTAAGGTTTGCGCCGCGCGGATATAGGACGCGGCAAGCGCGGTGTCGAGCGCCAACGAAGTGGGTTTCTCCCGTTTATCCTTAAAGGAAACGTATACGTCCGCATGACCGCGGGAAAGCTTTTCCTTGACGATACCTTTCGCCGTTTCTTCAAACGCAGCGAAAATACGCGGCGCTTTCATAGAAACGTCTAAATACCGATTGTTCACCGTTTTGATTTCACAGGTGAGTTCTAACTCACCGTCGTCGTACGCACCTTTGCCGTACCCCGTCATACTCAACATATCGTTTCGTCCTTAGCCTTATTCAAGATTATCTTATTATAGCAAATATTTTTTGAAAATACAAGTCCCTACGCGTTATTTTTTTCTTTTTTTATAAAAAAGAAAGCAATTACAGCGAAAGCATTTGCTTAAACTGCGTTTCGTCAATGATTTTGATTTGTAATTTTTTGGCTTTTTCCAGTTTACTGCCCGCTTCTTCCCCTGCGATAACCAACGTCGTTTTCGCCGTTACCGACGATTGACAAACGCCGCCGTTGGCTTCGATCAGCTTTTGCGCTTCGCTACGCTTAAAGCCGGATAAGCTCCCCGTCAAAACGACGGACTCTCCTAAAAATACCCCTTCGGCTTTGACGTCGCTCCACGTAGGCGTTACCCCCACCGCCGCCAAATCGGCAAGCTGCGAAAGATTATCTTCGTCGGTAAAATATTCTTGGATAGCCCTTGCCGTGATTTCCCCGACGTTGTCCATAGCGACAAGCTCTTCCGCCGTCGCGTTTCGTAAGCTTTCCACACCCTTAAAGCGCGCCGCCAAATCCTTCGCCGCTACGCGCCCCACGCCGTCGATACCGATAGCGAATAAAAACGCGTCCAGGGTGGGCGTTTTGCTTTTTTGGATTTCGGTAAGCAAATTGCTTATTTTCTTATCCTTAAACCCGTCCAGCGTAGCCAACTGCTCCGCAGTCAAACGGTATAAATCGGCAAACGTTTTGACCAGTCCTTTCTCCACGAGCGCCTGCGCCGTGCTTTCGGAAAAGCCGTCGATATTCATGGCGTTTTTGCCCGCGTAATGGTCAAGCTTAGCCACGATACGCGGCACGCAATTTTTGTTAGGACAAAACAGGTGCGCCCCCACTTCGTTCAACGGCGTTTTGCACGCAGGACAAACGGTGGGTTTTTCTATCTCGCGGCTGTGCGCGTAATGTTCCGTTTTACCTAAAATCTCGGGAATGACTTCGTTGGAACGGCGAACAAGCACGCGCGAGCCTATTTTTACGTCCTTTCTTACGATATCGCCGTAGTTGTTTAAGGTAGCGCGCGATACCGTTGCGCCGCCAAGCTCTACGGGTTCAAGCAGAGCAAGCGGAGTTAATTTGCCCGTTCTTCCCACCTGCCAAATAACGTCTTTTAAAAGGGTCGTTACTTCTTCCGCTTCAAATTTATACGCCATTGCCCAGCGGGGGAATTTGTCGGTAGAGCCCATTTCTTCACGAAGCGCGCTATCGTTGACCTTAATCACCGCGCCGTCGGTGAGCACGTCGATTTCACGGCGTTCCTTTTCGATATGCGATAACGCGGCAAGCACTTCTTCGCCCGATTTACAAACGCAAAAATACGGGAATACCTTGAACCCTTCCTTGACGAGAAAATCGTGCGCCTGCGTTTGGGAAAGCAACTCGCCTTCGCTTTGGTAATTGACGTCATAAAAATAGATATCGGGTTTTCTTGCCTGCGTGATTTTGGGGTCAAGGTTACGGATTGCTCCCGCCGCCGCGTTACGGGCGTTTTTCAAGGGCTCTGCCGCCGTTTGGTTGTATTTTTCCAAAACGGATAAGCGAATCACCGCTTCGCCGCGTACTTCTAGCGTGCCTTGATAGGATATCTTCATAGGAAAGGAACGAATGGTAAGCACCTGCGCCGTAACGTCTTCTCCTACGACGCCGTTGCCGCGCGTCGTCGCGCGGACGAACTCCCCTTTGTCGTAGGTAAGACAAACGGTAAGCCCGTCGAATTTGTATTCCACGGTGTATTCAGCGTTTTTGCCGACCGCTTTTTCCACACGAGTGATAAACGCGCGGACTTCGTCTTCGGTAACCGATTTATCCAAGCTAAACAGCCGCGCGATATGCGTGTGCTTTTCAAAAGCCTTAATCGGCTCTCCCCCTACTCTTCGCGTGGGGCTGTCGGGATATACTTCGCCGCTTTGCTCTTCTAGCTTTTTGAGCTCGTCGTATAAGGCGTCGTATTCCTTGTCCGAAACGGTGGGCGCGTCGAGCACGTAATACTCGTACGCCCATTTGTTGAGAATGTCTACCAGTTGGCGTTGTCTGTTCATAGTAGCGTTTCCTTTGAAAGGTAATAGGTAAAAAGTAATCGTGAATAGGTATGATTAAATGGTTGCCCGTTTGAAATGAAAAAAACGGTTCAAATGCGTGCGAGAAAAGAAGGGTGCGGATTGTTCACCGTGAGCGTACATAGACGTAAATGACCAAGGGCAAACGCAAGTCCGACGAAGTATTGCGAAGTATTTCAAGCGTTTGTAAAACGGTTCAAATGCGAGCAATACAAGGAAACTGAGCATTTGCCGACGGGAGTTTACTGATAGTAAATGAGCAAGGCAAAGCGGAAGTTGACGAAGTATTGCGAAGTATTTCAACCGTTTTTGACGGTCAAAGGGGCTAAGTTGGCGGACAACTGCTTAATCCCCAAATTTTCAAATGCGATATCCAAAATAGTGTTTGCACCTACGCCGCGTACACCCACGATTGTACCCAACCCAAACTTGGGGTGTGCAACCTTAACGCCCGTTTTGAAAACGGTAAGGTCCTTGGTTGCGCCAACGGGTTTGGGCGCAGGCTTGCCCACGCCGCCGTAAACAAAGCCCCCGTCCTTCTTAGGCGTACTCGTGCGCGCGCCGTAAGAACTTCCATAGGTATTCCCGTACGTATTGCCGTACGACGAACCGCCGTTCCACGTGGAACGGGAAACGGACGAATTTTCTCGTGAATAATCTCTTTGATAACCGCCAAAATTCGTTCTTCTGCCGCCGTAATTATCGTTCGCCTTATACCTGCCCCCCACGTAAGCGTCGTTTCCATAGCTTTCGGGGTCGTCGTAATCGGAGTAGCCCATGGGCATACGGCGTATTTCTTTGGGGAGTTCCACTTCGGAAGAAAGCTCTTTTAAGAAACGGGAACGGGCGGTGGGTTCTCTCTTGCCGTATAAATAGCGGCTTTTCGAGCGCGTCAGCCACAGCCGTTTTTTGGCACGAGTGATGGCAACGTACATCAAACGGCGTTCTTCTTCCATATCGTCGTCATTTTCCACCGCGCGCGAAACGGGCAGGATATTTTCTTCCAAGCCGCAAATGAATACGCCTGTAAATTCCAACCCTTTTACCGAGTGTACGGTGGCAAGGGTGACGTAATTGCTATCGTCCATTTCGTCGGTATCCGAAGACAGGGTTACCTGTTGCAAATAATCGGTAAGCGTTGCGCCTTGGTTCAAGCGGCAATACTCTTCCACCGAATTGACAAATTCGTCGATATTCGCGCGCTTATTGATACTTTCGTCCGAGTCGTCGGCGTACGCTTCGCGCATTTTCGTATCGGCGATAATGTTTTTCACCAGTTCGTTGACGGGAATTTCTTGGCTTTGAATAATCCACGTTTTGACGAGATTTCTAAAATCCAGCAGCTTTTGCGCCGTAGCGCCCGAAAAGCCCAGCTCGTCCAAATCCCGTAAGGCGGCGTATAAGGATATCTCGTTTTGAAAGGCGTAATTTTGCAGCGTTTCCACCGTTTTTGCGCCGATTCCGCGCTTGGGAAAATTGATAATACGGGTAACCGCTTCGCTGTCAAAGGGGTTGTTAATTAAGCGCAAATACGCCAAAAGGTCTTTGATTTCCTTACGTTCGAAGAACTTAAAGCCACCGAAAACCTTATAGGGAATGGCGTCGGCGGTGAACTCTTGTTCAAAAGAACGGGTAAGCGCGTTTAAGCGCATTAAAATGGCGAAGTCGGAATAGGAATACCCCCTATCCACCAAACCGCGAATGGTTTGCGCGATATAGCGCGCCTCGCCGCTTTCTTCTTCTGATTCGTACACTTTGGCGTGTTCGCCGTCTTCGTTTTCCGTCCAAAGCGTTTTGTCCTTGCGCCGTCCGTTGTTTTTGATAACGGTGTTGGCAAGCTGTAAAATATGCTTGGTAGAGCGGTAGTTCCGCTCTAATTTAAACACTTTCGCGTCCTTGAAATCCTTTTCAAAGTGTAAAATGTTTTCTATTTTCGCGCCGCGCCAACCGTAAATAGACTGGTCGTCGTCGCCAACGGCAAACAGGTTTTTATGCACGGACGCCAACAGCTTGATAATTTCGTACTGCACGGCGTTGGTATCTTGGAACTCGTCCACGAGTATATAGCGGAATTTACTGCCCAAATACTCTCTGACTTCTTCGTTTTTACGGAGCAGTAACCGCGTTTCGTTTAACAAATCGTCAAAATCCAAAGCGTTGTTTTCACGCAAATGCTTTTGATAGCGGTTATACACCTTGGTAATTTCGTCAATATCTCTTTCCCCTGCATATTCTTCGGCGTAGCGTTCGGGGTCAAAGCCCAGCATTTTGGCGTTGGCGATATGGAATTTCACCGATTTAAGTAATTTTTCGTCGTCAAAATCACATTCTTGAAAAGATTTTTTGATAATGTTATTGCGTTCGGTTTCGCTGTAAATGGAGAAATTCGAATTTATCCCCACTTCGGCGGCGTACATACGCAAAATGCGCACGCACATGCTATGAATGGTGCATACCCACGACGACGAAACGTCTACGATAGCCGAAAGACGTTCTTTCATTTCGTTTGCCGCCTTGTTGGTGAAGGTGATTGCCAAAATCGCCGAAGGCGGCACGCGTTTTTCTTCAATGAGATAGGCTATACGGGTGGTGAGTACGCGCGTTTTTCCGCTACCCGCCCCTGCCAAAACCAAAACCGCCCCTTCCGTTTGCAGAACGGGGCGTATTTGTTCGTCGTTTAATTTTTTTAAAATCGGGTCTATTTTATAATCAAAACTTTCTTCTGTCGCTTTTTGAAATTTTTCTTCCTGTTCTTCCTTTAACTTTCGATTTTTTTCTGCTTCACTTTTACGCCCGTTTTGTTCTTGGTGTCTTCTTTTTCTCTCTTCTGTCTCTCTTTGAAATTCTTCTTCCCATTCTTCTTGCCGCTTTCGATTCCTTTCCGCTTCACGTTTACGCTGCTCTTCCCATTCTTCCTGCAATTTTCGATTTTTTTCTGCTTCGCGTCTACGCTGCTCTTCCAGTTCTTCTTGCCGTTTTCGATTTCTTTCCGCTTCGCGTTTACGCTGCTCTTCCCATTCTTCCTGCAATTTTCGATTTCTTTCCGTTAATCGTTTTTCAAAGTCTTCTTGATTATAATGGTAAATCCATTTTTTTCCATTTATTTCCCTAATTAAATAATCTCTCAACTCTTTTTCTGAAAAATTTCCTTTTACAAACTCTAAAAGACTGATTTCTACACAAGGAATATGACTGTCTTTTATCTTTCTTTCTTTATCTTCATCAACTGCGTGCGTTACATTTATTTCTATATAGATTTCTTTATCCCCATGCAAAATCACATCAGGTCTAACACTAATTTCTTTTATATATTTTTCCAAATCGCAGGCGTCATAAAAAAACTCTTCCTTGTCACAGAAAGGGAAGGCTCTTTTCTGTCGTTCATCATCTTTATTACAGTTCTTATCATATGTGCCTTCCAAGGAAAAAGCAGGCAGCATTATAGAATTAGCTTCTTTTATGAATCGCTTTGCTATTTCATGTAAGGCTGTTTCATTTTTTGCTTGCGGATTACTACATTCTTCGCCATTATGCGCAAAATGATGAATACGAATATCTCCTTTTTTTGCCATTAACGGTTTCTTACAATTCGGGCAACAACAATTACAGTCAAGTCCCCTTTCCACTTCGTCCACATGAACATATTCACCTGTGGATTGCAATATCGCAAGTTGTAGTTTGTTCCTATTATCGTACATTTTAATACCCACTATATTTTATAGTGCTATCATTATACCATATCCGCGTTATTTTTGCAAGCCCCTTTGGGGGATAAATTCACCCGTTTTTATGCAAGCCGTCAAATTGACATTCCTTTCTAAAACGTTCTAACGCGCGCAAATATTTTTCGCTGAGCGAAAGCGTATAGCGTTGTTTTTCTTCATACGAAAGCGTATCGTAATAGGGCTTGTCCGTCAATCTTCCGATAGCGTCGCTGACTTCGCCTTCCGCAAGGAGCATTTCCTTCACGCGCAAATAAAATTCGTCTTCCTTCTTCCCTGCAATTTGGCGGGAGATTTTTTCCGCGAAAAACCGCCCTGCCTTGCTTTCGTTGACGCCCAGCTCTCTCGCTTGGTCAAGCTGCTCTTTTAACTCCTGCTGACAATCCTTCCAAAACCCGTTTTTCATACGCATTTTCGCCAGTCTGGCTTCTTCGCGAAAACTGCGCGTATGCGCCGTAGTACTTTCTTTCGACATATTCATACTCCCGTTTGCTTTATTTGTTCTTTTGCGTCTTTTTCCTGTTTTTTTCGACATTTGTAAATGAAAAGAGCTCACGATACGTGAGCTCTTTTGTAATTTAGTTTCTGCTTCTCTTTCTGGCTGCTTCGGACTTCTTCTTTCTTCTTACGGAAGGTTTTTCATAGAATTCCTTCTTTCTAAGATCGCCGATAATACCGTCGCGAGAACACTTTCTTTTGAAACGGCGCAATGCGCTTTCAACGTTTTCGTTTTCTCCTACTTTTACCGTAGACATACTTTTTCACCCGCCTTTGCTGATGCGTTTATTCATTACCCGTTAATTATAGCAATTTTGGAAAAAGGTGTCAAGTCTTTTTTCGCCGTTTTTTGCCTTTTACGTAAATTTTTTGGGGATTTTTTTGAAAAGCCTTTTACGCCTTCTTTATATACGCGCCTATCTCTTTCTTGGTCGGAATAGACGATACGGCGTATTTACGCGTAACGCTAAGCCCCGAACCGATTATCGCCGTTTGTACTGCCTGTTCCATATCCGCGTTTTCCGAAAGACACGCCGCCAAAATCCCGTTAAAGGTATCCCCTGCGCCCGTCGTATCCACGGCGTTCACGCGTATCGGCGGTATTTTCGTGTTGGTGCTTTTTATCAAGCAACCTGCGCCGCCAAGGGTTATTACTACGTTTTGCTTATTCTCTAAGCCCAGCGTTTCGTGTTCGTTTGGCGTGAATAAATCCACGTTTTGCAAAATATACTCGCAGGTCTTTCTTGCAGGAGCAGGATTGAGAATCACCTTTACGCCGTAGCGTTTGGCGATTTCTATCGCTTTTACGTTGACGGTTTCCGTCACTTCGTTATTCAACAGCAAAATATCCGCGTTTTTTATCGCGTTTTCAAACAATTCCACGTCGTTTTCAGAAAGCTGCGCGCCTTGATATACCGTTACGCGATTGTTCCCTTTTTTATCCGTGATAATCGCGGCAAACGCCGTATTTTCCCGCTTTTTAGCAAGCGTTGCTTGAATATTTTCCTTTTCCAAATAAGCCTTTACGCTGTCGTAGCTATCCGTCCCTACCGCCGCCAAAAAGCTAGTTTCTACGCCGTATCTCGCAGCTGCCACCGCTTGGTTAAAGCCTTTGCCGCCCAACTCAAAATGCACGGATTGCGCTTCAACGGTTTCCCCGCCGACGTGAAAGTTTTCAACGGGCAAAAACACCGAATTCCCAACGATACCGATAACCGCCACCTTTTTCATAAGTGTTTTACCCTACTCATAAACGCATTTTCCAGCGCAATATTGTGTTCTCTACCCCCGTCCACGTTTCCGCTGATATAGATAGGTGGCGGCGTACCTTCTTGCAAGGCAAGCTTTGCGCCGTTTATCAAACAGGTATTGAGAATAAAACACGCGGCGTAAGTGGAAAGTCCGCCCATTTTTCCTTCGCCCACGTCCATACAAGCGTCGCCGTAGGGCACTTTGCAATCGATAGCGATATCCACGTTTTCGTGCAATCTACCGCCCTTTTGCGCGTACGCAAGCGAAGATATACCCACGCTTTTGACCCCTGCCGCTTTTGCCGCTTGCGCCATTTCGATAGGTACTTGGTTTTTTCCCGACGCTGAAAAGATAAAAATCATATCCTTTTCACTCGGCGTATATCTTCTAAATACTTCGCCTGCAATACCGCTCATTTTTTCCATTCGGCTGGATTTTGCCGCCCCGTTATGCAACATTAAATCGGTATCCAGCATAGGCGAAACGTTGGCAAGTCCGCCTGCGCGATAAAATGCGTCAAGCCCGGGCAGGTGCGAATGTCCACACCCGAAGGTAAATATCAACCCGTCCTTTTGAATGACGTCCGCCACAAGACGGGAAACGGTTTGCAATTTCTCTTGTTCTTCCTTTTCGATTGTTTCCAAACAAGCAACGATTTTGCTTACATATTCACTCATTTTTTCAACACTCTCTTATAGTTTTCCCCGATAGCGTCCCAAAGCTTAATCGGGTCGGGAGCGGCTACGCTCGTACCCAAACCGCCGCGGTACGTCCACGTCGCAAGGCGGTCTACGCCCATGCTTTCGTACATATCCACCACCTTGTCGATTTGCTTGAAATCTTCGGGCTGCGCGTTGTAGCCCATAATCCATCTTTCGCTTTGTTTGCCGTATTTTTTGGCAATTCTAACCGTTCTTTCGGTAATTTCTTTAAAGAAACTTTCAGGGAGCGACCAGTTGATAATCGTCGTCGAGAATACGTCAAAATACGGGCATGCCGCAACCATATCCCAGTTATCGTAGCCGCGAAGTTCCGTTACGTAGTACGTGTTTTTCGTTGCGTGTACACAACAAGTAATCTCCAAATTCGGATTGACTTCCTTAATTGCCTTGGAGCAATCTGCAAGCGTTTTCAAAGCCTCGCGCCAACGGAACTGCTTGACGTCGTCGTTCATAAATTTCGGCATTTCATAACCGTAATATTCTTCAAACTTCTTCATACATTCGGGGCATCTGCAAGCCCAGTCGTCCCCAGCGCCGCCCGTGATGGAGGCATACGCTTTCGGATACGCATAATGTGGCTCGTCCCAAAAGAATCCGTCCACTTCCGTTTCCCTTGCAAGCTTTAAGCAAATATTCGTGAAATAATCTCTAAAAGCGTTCGTATTAAAGCACGCCGCGTTCAATACTTCGCCCGTATATGCGGAAACCTGTCTATGGTGGATATTGTTTTGCAGGAATAAGCTGACCTGTTCGCCGCCGAAGTATTTACCGATACCCCAAGTATCCGCAATACAACGAAGACCTACCTTATGCGCCGTTTTGACGATTTCGTTGATGTTCGGAAACCAAAAATCCATGTCGAATTCGGTGATTGCCAAAATCACGGTATCACAACCGTGTTCTTTCATTTCCATAAAATCTTTTTCCGCGTGTTCTACGTAATTGAGCCCGTAATAACTTACCGCCGTATGTTTAATTGCCATTGTTCTTACTCCTTATAACCGTATTTCCCTAAACACTTTTTCCGCAGGCTTGCCTTGAATGGTAAAACCGCCGTCCCCCGCAGGGTCTTCAAAATAATGCGGACGGTGCTGCGTTTCGTCCCACTTCCACCAACAAAGCCCCATCCAGTAAGGCACTTCCTTGAACACGTCAAACGACGCCGCCATAAAGTCCGCTTGTTCTTGTCCGTCGTACTTACCGCGGAAGGTGATATTGTACGGCAGTTGGATACAGCCGTGTATCGAACGCACGCCGTATTCGGTAAAGAGAATGGGTTTATGGTCAAAGCGCGTGCAAATTTCTTCCATTTTTTGCCGTCTATCCAGTAAAAACGCAAACATGTCTTCTTTGGTGTAAACGGGATTGTTTTCAGGGTCGGAAATATGCTCTCTTTTGCAAGCGGGCGGATAGTAGCTGTACGATAAAAAGTCCAACTCGTCAAACCATTTTAAGGCGTAACGCTTTCTGGAAGTACAGGTAAATTCGTACGTAACCGCGCCGTCGTATACTTCGAGCACCTGCTTGATAAGCTCGCGCCAGTACGGTTCGATACCGTAGCCGTCTTCCATGCCCAACAGCTCCGCGCCGATCATCAAGCCTTCGGCTTGCATTTTCTTGGCGAGCCTTGCGCAGTAAACGATACATTTGGTATAGCTTTCAAACCACGCTTTGCGATAGTCCACGCGCACCCCTTCAATTTGCATGCCCATTTCCGGGAATTGCACCGCTCCCATTGCCTGTCCGTCTAAGCAAGTCATGCACGGCTTGAATAGTACCATAATCCCCTGCTCGTGCAACAGCTTGGACATTTCAATGAGTTCGTTTTCCCCCACGCTGTACTCAAAATCCAAATACAGCTTAGTCGAGCACCACGTATCTTGGCAAATATTCAAATTGAGCGTGACCAAGTTTACCCCCATTTCTTTCATGAGCGCAGGCTGTTTTTTCACGTCGTCGCGTTCGTAATATCCGCGCTTGGATAAAAAACCGAAGTTCATGCCCTTAATGCGTTGCTGAAACAACGGGGATTTCTTCATTTTTTCGGAAACGTTTACTTTTTTGTCGTACGTATACATGTTTTTTCTCCCTTATAAATGTGCTTGCACCGTTTCGTCCGTCGGCTGTTCACCGCTCCACATAAATCCGCCCGAATACACGACGGTGGGCATTGCCGTTTGCGGTTTATGCCAAGTGGTTTGATTGATGCCTAAGCTATGATGGCGCATACATTGTTTGACCATATTGCGCGCGCCGTCCTTGCCCAAGAACGGGGAATATATCGTTTCAAATCCACGCGACTCAAAAAAGGTAATATCTTCCCATTCGCTTTCGCCGATATCGTTATGCGTCCAAATATTCATTAGAATATCCTTAGGGAGTTTATCCGCTACCGTGGGCGCGCATTTCCAGTACTTAACGTCTAGAGAAGAATACAGCATATCCGCCCACATCACCATACGGCAACCGTATTTTTGCAGTTCGTCATGCAAGAAATGCATGTGATTGACAAACAAATCGTCGGCAGGGATAACCCGTTCTTCTTCCGTTGAGCCAAACCCAAAGCATTTATCGCACGAACAATGCAAAAACGGCGGATAACGGAAGGTTTTCACTAAGTCTTCTATGATATCCCGAAGATACGCTTTGGTGTCTTCACGGGTGGTGGCAAAACACCAACCGCCGGGAATCCACATATCCGCAAGGTCGGGGCGTTGGTCAAGCACGACGTGCTGACGGGACGAAATCCTACTCCAACCGGCGTGGCTCGTCAAGTTTTGCACGGGAATGGGCGTTACGTGCAAATCGTCTATCGCAAAGGCAATAATTTTTTCAACGTCTTCGCGCGAATACGCGTTTTGCCAATGCGCGTACGGGCGTTTTTCGTACGGAAACATTCCCCAAAACTCCAACAAAACGTAATTATATCCGTAAAGCGCAGCCGTCTTTAAGCGGTCTAAAACGTCCTGTACCTGCGTGCGTTCTTTTTCCGTTCCGTCGTCAGGACGGAAAATACAAAAATGTACGGCGCGCATACGCACTTTGGGCGTATGTCTATACTCCCCGATAGGGAATTTACCGTTACGGCACATATCGATTAGCATTTTCAAACCGTTGGAAACGTCGTCCTGCGTTTTCCCAAACACCGCCGCCGTTTTCGACGTGATTTTGACGGCGTACTCCCCGTCCGCTAAGTTAAGCCCGTTTTGGAGCGTACAATCGTATTCCCCGAGCATTAAATATTTATCCCCTTTCTCTTGCGTTTGCTTGGCAGCAGGATAGCTAAGCAGGGATAAAAGATAGGTATAGTCTTTTTCCGTTACGTTGGTAACGGCTTGCTTTGTAAGCTCTGTCGTTTCGCCTTGGGTAGACAAAACGGACGGACGTAAAAGTACGTTTTTCAGCATGGTAATGCTCCTTTACATTTATTTTGTCTTTATTATACTATGCTCTCTATCCAATGAAAACCGAAAATTCGCCGATAAAGGTTGAATTTTCGCTACTTTTTTCATAGATACCGTTGACAAAAGAAAGCAAAAACGTTATACTGTAAGTATGTTTGATTCCGAAAAAATACCCTTTACGATACTATCCGTACATAAATTGCAATTTAGCTCTTCTAAGCGTTACTCACCGCCAAGGGCGCATAACGCGTTGATTTTTCGCCACTATGGACAGGCGGAAATTTTACACGAAAATCAAAAGACCACCTTAAATAAAAACGATATTACGTTTATCCCGTCGGGATTTGACTATACCATTCGTTCGGAAGACGAAGAAATTATCGTCGTACATTTTAGCATAGACGCGGACAAGCCCTATCCCTTTTCCGTCCTTCACGCCAAACGCCCCGAAGTATTTTCCGCTTTGTTTGAAGAACTGATTGCCGTTTGGAAAAACAAACCGCTTGGGCATCAATATAAAACGGACGCGTTGTTTTTGAGTATCTTGGAAAATATCGAAATTCAATCGAAAACAAACAATTCTTCCCCTGCGTTTACGCATATATTCCAAGCGGTGGATTATATGCATAAACATTTTGGCGAGTGCGATTTGTCCATAGACGAGCTAGCGCAACGCTCGGGATATTGTCCGTCTTATTTTCGACGGATTTTCCATGACGTCATGGGCGTTTCTCCGCAAGAGTATCTTTTAAACTTACGCTTTTCGTATGCGGACACCTTACTTTCTTCGGGGTATTACCGCGTCAAAGACGTGGCGTTTTTGTGTGGATTTGACGACCCAAAGTATTTTTCTACCGCCTATAAACGCAGACGGAATAAATCTCCGTCTAAATAGAAAATAACCGACGTAAACGAGTACGTCGGTTTTCTTTTAGTCCACGTTTTCTAAAAAGGATTGTAATACGGGCGCAAGCGCGTTCGCCCAAAGCGCGCTCCCCTGCTCGTTGGGGTGTCCGCCGTAAATGGCGCGATAGGGCTCGTCTTGATTTGCAATCGCTAAGGACGTATAAAAGACAGGAACGGTTTTGGACAGCGTTTGCAAAATATACTCATTGACCGTTTTCCAGTTCTCTATACGTTCGGGCATGTAATCGTAAGGCGGTACGGTTTGCAGCAATACCTTAACCCCTGCTTTTTGTAATTCATTGACGATAAAAGTGAGATTGTCTATGATTTGCTGCGCAGTAAAGCCCCTGTTCAAATCGTTGACGCCAAAGCAAACGCAAGCCGCATCTACCTGCTTGGCTTTATACATCCAAACGCCGTTGCTTGCCAAATCGTCCGCGCGCGCAAAACCGATACCCAAATCCCAAAAGGAGTAGTCTGTTCCCAAAGCCTGCGCGGTCAAAGCCGCGTAATGTAAGTACGAATCGGGCGCAGGCCCTATGCCTTGCGTAATGGAATCCCCCACGAACGCCACGCGCTTTTTTACCTGCCGTTTACAACCGACCATACTCGGCACGGGCAAAGCCTTATCGGCTACAAAACCGTTTTCCGTCTTCGTATACGACGCCACCCAAAGCTCGGGATGGCAAGGAATTTGATTGCCCGTAAAGGTGATTTCCACGCAAAGATATTCTCCCGCCTTGGCTTGCAAGGTAACGGGGTCGGTGGAAAACAGCTCGGCGGGGCGTACCCGCTTGGTCGGTTTTCCGTCAAACGTTACGTCAAAAAACGTACCGTCGTCGTTTGACGGGTCAGATGATGTACAAATTTTTACGCGCAGGGATAAAATTTCCCATTCGTCGCAAACGTAGTTTTTTCTACTGTGCGCCCCGTCTGCGTACGTGCTATCCACGGTGTTGGAATACAACAAAGAATAATCCAATTTGCCGCCTGCAAATAATTTATAATACACCCTTGCGCATTTGGTTTTGCCTGCTAAATCAAAAAAGCTTTGATTTGCCGAGCCAGCCAAGGTGTTGGATACGTATTCGTCAAAGTACTGCATTGTTTTTCTCCTTGTGAAATGGATAAAATGAAGAATTCCCCACTTGGGTGGGGAAATTTTATTTAGCTTACTCTTTCAAAATCTTCGGCAGGGTGCTTGCACCAAGGACAAATAAAGTCGTCGGGCAAAGGACCTTCATGCACGTAACCGCAAATTTTGCACACCCATTTTTCCCCCGCTTGCGGCTGAGCGGCTTGGGGCTTGGGTTTAACGTTGTTTTGGTAATACTCGTACGTAACCGAAGGTTCGTTAGAAAGCTTTTTCGCTTGGGTTACTTCCGCCACAAACAACGTATGCGTGTCGTAATCGTAATAATCGACTATCTTTGCAGAGAGTACGGCGTTTGCGTGCTTAGGTAAATAGTACAAACCGTTTTCCGTTGCGGGATATTGCGCTCCCGCAAATTTGTCGGTATCTCTACCCGAAGAAAACCCGAATTGCTTGTAAATCTCAAACGGCGCGCTTTCGGTGAGCACGGAAATATTGCACACGCCCGTCTTTCTCAAAAGCTGTTCGGTGTAGTTGGCTTTATTGACGAAAATGGTGATGCGCTTGGGCGTATCGGTAATCATCATTACGGTGTTGACAATGCACCCGTTTTGCTTTTCCCCGTCCGTCGTCGTTAAAACAAACAGACCGTACGTGAGTTTGTACATGGCTTCTTTTTCAATCATGGTTGTTCTCCTTTTGATAAAAAGCGGTATGATTTATAAATTTTCGTACTCCCTTTTTTTAACGTCATACTGAATGGAGCATAGCGTAATGAAGTATCCCTTTATACGTAAGTCCGTGCCGACCAAACGTCATACTGAATGGAGCATAGCGTAATAAAGTATCCCTTTATACGTAAGTCCGTAATCTCTTCCATGGGATTCTTCACCCTTCGGGTTCAGAATGACGTTTGGGAAATGGTATGCTTTAAACGCAAGCCCGACGAAGTATTGCGAAGTATTTCAAGCGTTTGTAAAACAGATTAGATACAAGCAAATCAAGGCGAAGGAGCATTTTTGAAACGAGCGTACATAGACGTACGTGAGCGAGAAAAGCGCATCTTCAACGCCGAGTTGCGCAGTATACAATTCGTTTGTAAAACAGCTCAAATGCGAGCAATACAAGAAGGGCGCGGCTTGCCCGACGGAAGTTTACTAAGCGTAAACGCGCAAGGGCAAACGCAAGCCCGACGAAGTATTGCGAAGTATTTCAGCTGTTTTTTAGGCTTTCCAAAGACCGTGGAGATTACAATACGCATACACCCCCACTAAGCTGTCGCCGTCCGCCAAAGAAAATACGCAAACGGGCGACGCGTTCGCCGAAAGGTACTTCACTTGATACCCTTGCTCCGTTTCAATGGCAACCCATTCGATTAAATGCTCTTCCGTCATGGGATGCGCTACGCTGCCAACGTCTACCTTGACCTGCTTGCACTTCTTCGTCACAACAGGTACGTGCTTTTCCTTCGCCGCGTCCGTGCTGCATGCAATCAGCTCTTTCCAACCGTCTAATTTGAGTTCCGTTGCGGAAATCAAAGTCTTTTTACATTGTTCACATTGATATACTTTCATAATTGTTTTCTCCTTATTGATAATCAATCCTATTTATATTATAACAAAGACAAATAGGTTTGTCAATAGTTTTTGATAAAAAAGAGAAAAAAATTTATCGTGCGCCGTATTTATATAAAAGCTCGTCTAAATAGTCGCAGGCGGCTTTCAGCTCGCTTTCTTTTTGGTAATCGCTTGCGTACGCTTCTATGAGCAGCGCGCCGTCAAAACCGACGCTCATCAGCCGTTTGATGAGCGTATCAAAATCAAACGTACCTTTCCCCGGCAAACACATTTTGCCGTTTGTATCCACGTCCGAAAGGTGGACGGTAACCAAGCTTTCGCCCATTTCACGGAGATATTCTTCATACGGATAGCCCGAAATCCGAGCCTGTTTGATATCCAACACACCGCGCAAAGAAGGCTCGTAGGTTTTGAGAATGGAAAATACGCCAGGGCGGTTATAAGTGGACCATTCCACGTTTTCCAAAGACAGCGTAATGCCGTATTTTTCGCAGGTGGACGTGATATCTCGTATGCCCTGCCCGATAACGGCAAAGTTGTCGTTTTTGCCCGAATGGGACGCTCGCTTTATCCTTGCCGTGCCGTGAAAGGTGTAGTACTTCGCCCCGAATATTTTCGCGCCCGCCATCACGTTTTCCAGCCACGCATAAGCGTCGGCGCGCACGCGCGGCTGCGCGTTAAATAGCTGCGGTTCAAACTCCGTATTGAGAATATGGACGGAATGTACGTCGACGTTCCCTTTTATGGAAAGGAGTTTTTTCGCGTATTCTTCGCCGTATTCGGAAAAGGTCGTCAAAAAGACTTCGGCATTTTTTATGCCCAAGTCATTGAATAAGGGCAACGTTTCTTCGTTGTATTTTCTCAAAAACAACGACGCCGTAGACACCCCCGTTTTCACGTTACGCCATCAGCTCCGACAAGACGTCCATTACCTTTTCGTAGCAGCCGCCGCAACCCGTCGAACAATGGGTTACCTGCTGTACTTCTTCAAACGCTTTTTCTACGCTGGCAAAATGCTCGTGCGTGTGCAACGCCTTTTCAATGTCCGCAACGGATACCTGCTTACAATTACAAATAATTTTGTTTTCCATAGTCGTACTCCTTAAATATAGTATATTCTGTTTTCTTTTCTAGGTTTCTCTTCGGGAACGGTATCGGGATAACCGACGATACAGTTGCCTATCCCTTCGTATTCGCCGTCCAAGCCGATTTGGCGTAAAATTTCCTTGCCTTCTTCCATTTCAAACGTTTCCTTGGCACGGTGAATCCAACACGCCCCAAGCCCTAACGCCTGCGCCGCAAGCAACATATTCCCCATTACAAGCGAGCCGTCGTATATATACGTAGGCACGCTTTTATCGGCAAGCACCACCAAAACGGCAGGCGCGCCGTAAAACGGATCGCTCCGGAAAAACGGGTCTTTCCCTGCGTTGAGCTTAGAAAGCTTGTCACGAATTGCTTTATCCGTAATCACCAAAACGATAGGCGATTGCTTGTTCAAGCCCGACGCCGCCTGTATGCCCGCTTGCGCAATTTGTTCCAGCAAAGCTTTGGGAACTGCGTCAGACTTATATTTTTTTACACTTCTTCTTTGTTGAATGGTTTTTAACGTTTCGTTCATATGCATTACTCCGGATAAATGAGTCGTTCTTTTCGCCAAGTTTCAAGCGCAGCGCACATATCGCACGCCAAAGCTTTCGCGCCGATAAGGTCGTGTTCTTGGTAGTTGCCGCACTCTTCGCGGCTAGCGCCGGGGATTGCCCCTTCATATACGGCAATTTTCGCAAAGCAGTCTTGGACAAGGCGTATTGCCTGCTCGCCCGTGACGTTATCGCGAAGAAGTAAATAAAAGCCCGTTCTGCACCCCATAGGCCCTACGTATAGAACGCTGTCTTTATAAGCGGAATTGCGCGCAAAGGTAGCGAATAAATGCTCGAAGGTATGCGCCGCCGCGGACGGGATATAATCGCCGCCGTTGGGGAGTTTCATACGGATATCGTAGGTAACCACATCCCCGTCCATACGGGATATATACATGCCCTTTTGAATGGTATCGTGATTGACGGTAAAGCTAGCGATTTTTTCCATGGCGACTCCTTATATATTCTATATTGCATTTATTATAACATATCCCTTTTACAAAGTCAATAACAGGAAAAAAATTTTTCAAGGAAGTTGGTAGTTTCTTCCTTTCGCCCATTCTCCCTAACGTCATGCTCAGCGTAGCGTAAGGAGCGGAGCGACGGAATAGCAAGCTTGCGAGCATCAGTATCCCTAATTACGTAAGTCCGCACCGACCAAACGTCATACTGAACGAAGTGAAGTATCCCTAATCACGAAGTCCGCACCGACCAAACGTCATACTGAATGGAGCAAAGCGTAATGAAGTATCCCTTTATACGAAGTCCGTACTTTCTTCCATGGGATTCTTCGTTTCACTCAGAATGACGGTTGGGATAGAGCGTGGGATTCTTCCCTGCGGTCAGAATGACGGGTTGTCCCAAACGATAAAAAAGAACCGCCGCGGCAAACGCCGCGGCGGTATTCCGTTATAACGGACAGGTGTTATGCTAAACCATTCATTTTTTTTCACCCGCATTACCGCTAAATTTTTAGTATCGTCAAACGCATTACTCAACACTTCTTTGAGTTTGGTTGCGTTTGCAGCGTTAAACCGTCGTTAATTGACCGTTTATTATGCATTATACAATACACCGTTTACGTATACAGGCGTATTATTCGCCGAAGGTGTACGTGAACGTACCGATTGTGATAGGCTCAGACTCTGCTACTTCAATATTATGGCTGCCATCAGGACTATCCGCGTTTTCAACTTCAAACATACAAAGCTTTACAGTAACAGTCGTACCTGCGTTAGAATCGTTAAGGTCAACAAGACCGCATTGGAAACCTGTTCCGTCGTTGCCATGCCTACAAATTTCTTCATAGTTTACGTACACCACATCACCAAGCAAGCGAATTTCTGTTCCAGCATCAACGTCCATGTCTACGGGAATACCAACCCAATTTCCGTCATTAATCAAATCGCACCACGCGCTATAATATCCTGCAAGTGCAACAGTACCCGCTTCAATATTTTTATCGGCAGATACCACAAAATCTACGTGATAGTAACGGTATTTGGATTGTTCAGCCTGTGACAAGGTTTCGGTGGGTTCAAACTGATACCCTGCGTCAAGATTCCATTGAAGTCCCGTATTTTCTTTCGCAATTTCCGTTTCATTCAACGCGGATACCATAGCGGAAGGCGTTTCTTGTGCGCCAAATTCCGCGTTAGTGTCGTAATCGTTACCGTATTGCGTTGCAAGAATTTGTACGGAGAAGTCCGTACCGATAGAAAGGTTTTGATATTGATTGCCAGCATCATCTTGCATCTTAAACGCAAGCGTTACCATGTCGAATTTTTCTTCCACGCTAACCGTGCCTTTAACCTTAGCGGAAATCGCATTTTCGTATGTATTGTTCAATACTTGGGAAAGCGTACCAAGCTTTTTATTTTCCACAAGGTTTGCAGACGTAATCTTCTGCGCGTCTTCAAAATAATAAACGTCGATAGCTTCCGCCAGCTTGCTTACAACACCGTTGGCAAGAATACGCATTTGCCATTTGAAGTCAAGCGAGCCTTCGTTTGCAATTTTGATATGCTTCGCCTCGAAGTAACCGGGCGCCCAGTTTTTGTTATCAAAAATAGCAGTCTTCGACGCGTCTGCCCAAGAAGTGCTGGTTTCCGCAGGAACGTCTAAGTCCCCTTCCGACCAGTACATACCGATTTGTAACGTACCCGTTTGAATGATGTTGCTTTTGCTTTCCGCTAAGTCCGTAAACCAAGCAAACGTCGCGCCTACAAGCATAGATGAAGAAAGGAGTAACGAAAGCGCGCTAGTAACCAACGCCTTCAAAACTGTCTTTTTCGCCATTTTATTTTACCTCCTAAATAATATTGACGAATATCTAAACTCTTTGAGTCAAGAACCAAGAAATTATACTACGTATAAACTTTTTTTCTAAATGCTGTTTTGCCGCACAAAAAACACTTTGCATAATACTGCATTTTAATATTTATACAGTATAAATATAGCACTATACACGCTCTTTGTCAAGCATTTTTAAGCAATTTTACACTTTTTTATAAAACAGTCGAGCCCCCTATCACCATAATGTCATGTTGAACGTAGTGTAAGGAGCAAAGCGACGGAATAGCAAGCCTGCGCGCGTCAGTATCCCAAATTACGTAAGTCCGTAATCTCTTCTATGGGATTCTTCACCCTTCGGGTTCAGAATGACGGGTTATTCCATAATGTCATACTGAATGGAGCATAGCGTAATGAAGTATCCCTTTATACGTAAGTCCGTAATCTCTTCCATGGGATTCTTCGTTTCACTCAGAATGACGGGTATACCAAACAAAAAACATACCGCCGCGGCAAACGCCGCGGCGGTAATCCGTTTTATCGGATAGTTTTTAGTTATTGTTGAACACCGTTTAAGGTAACGTTAGTCATATTCATTGCGCCACCTGCCGTTTTGATAATCTTTAATTCGGTTTGCGCTTGCGCCGCTACCGTTACGGTAATCTCAACATTTTCAAGCGTCCACGCTATCGTTGCACCTCTATTCCAAATAGCGCCCCAGCTTGCTTGCGAAGCAGCAATTCCAGTAACCGTAGAATCAATGTTCATCTTACAATTCTTAATCGTAACAGGAATACCGCCACCGTTCGCGCTGCCACGAACCAAATAGAAGCTTTCGTCTACGTTTGCGTCCGTCAAGGTTGCGTTAAACGTACAATTTTGTACGGTAACGCCGTTACCAGCACCGTTTTGGGCGTTTACACGAGAATTATTAAACGTGCAACCGTCAATCAAAAGATTCGTCCCAAAGTTCCCTAAAATTTGTATAGCAGCATTTTCAAAAGTACAGCCTATAATGTTATGCGAACCGATAGGCGTTTGTTTTTCAGACGTAATACCGTATTCGCCGTCGCCGATAATTGTACAATTTTTCAAGGTAAGACAGTTCACTTGTTGCAGGTGAATAGAATGGGTTTTTGCTTGCGCTTGATCAAAGATAATATTTTCAAACGTTACGTTTGCGCTCCATTTTGCCAAATTCGTTGTTCCGTATTTATAAAGGCCCAAAGTCGTCAGACCCGTAAGAACAACCTTTTCTCCTTCCGCAGCCTTAAACACTAAATCGCCTTTTTGTTCACCTATTGCCGCAAGGGTAAGATTAAGATCTTCGCTATACGTACCAGCCGTAAGCTCAACTACGGATTCGTCGCTTTTCGAAACACTCTTAACAACCGCCGTTAATATGTCTGCTTTATCAGCGGAAACGTAATACGTATTGTTAGCGCCCATAGCAAAGCCTTCGGGGCTAACGTACGTACAATTCGTAACCGTTACGCCTGCGTCCGTGTTATGGTATACACCGTATCTGCTCGTTGCGCTTACGTCGGAGATATAGATAAGCGCGTGGTGTTCGCTTTGTTCAGCGTTGCTGATAATATTGACGTTTTTCATGGTGTTGTTTTCCAGTACGATTTTATCGTTGCTGAATTTATCCGCAACCCATGCTACCATACCTGCCAAACGTTCTTCCTTTTTGTCGTTCGGATTACCCGTTACGGTGATATTTTCCAAATCGCAGTTTTTAACGGTCAAAGTAATCGCCCAACTTTTATCCGAATTGTTGACCGAACCAACAAGCGTAGCCACTTTGGTTTCACCCGAAATTGCGGAATTCTTTACGTCAACGTTGTCAAGGGTCAAATTATTGAACAGTTCACCTACGAGAACAGCCGCATTACTCTTAGTCGTATTAACCGTTACATTATCCAACGTAAGGTTTTGAATGGTCATCACCTTATTGTCATAAATTCTATTGAACATAGCTCTACCGTTGATGAGCATGTTCGAAATCGTCTTATTATTCCCGTCAAATACTTTCGGATATTTTCCAGATTTACCAACCTCAGTCCAAGCCGCGCCGTTCATGTCGATATCGTTCAACAGCGTAACGGTTTTGCTATAATCATAGCTCGACTGGAACATACCGTTCAACGTTTGCAAGCCTTCTGCGGTGGTTACGTAGTAGCCGTTTGCATCTTTATACAAGCCGTTGGAAACGTATTGCATACCGAAAACGTTATTCGCGTCAATCGCAAATGTGTTTTGACCTACTGCAAATTCATAGACATAATCTGCACTTTCAAGCTTGTAATTGCCCGTGGAAACAATCAACCACGATTGCTTATTGTTAGCAGGGTTTATAACCGTACCACCTACAATCGTAACTTCCTTAGAATCGTCGTATGCGACTGCCGTGCCGTCCAAGTTCGTAACGGTATACTTACCGTCTGCGAAGTTAGACAGCGTAATAGCGTTTTGATAAATAATATCCGTTTCGTCCGTGTCTACAACGGCAAGATCCGTATTTCTCGTCAGTTTCAAAGTAGCGTTGGTGTTACCCTTAACTTCCGCGTTAATAGACGTTGCAGCGTCTCTTACGTACGTATAGTCCCAAAGACGGATAAGCGTTTCGTCGTTGGCTACGTTGTTGTTTACAACGATATTCGGGTTACCCGTCGTGGTTGCCATACCCCAGTAACCGTCGAGAAGCGAAGTAACGTTGTTCGTCGTGTTACCCGTAATGGTATACAATACTGCAACGGAGTTATCGCACATGGACGAAATTGCCGTGGGGAATCCGTCTACGTAGTTGTTGGTAAAGGTAAACGTATCGTTGCAGCAAAGCAGTACGAAGTTCAATTTATCGTTACCGTAAATCTTACTGTTGGTAATCGTTACGTCGTCGGAAACTGTACCCGTACCCCAAGATTGAACGATATTGAACGCGCCCGCTCTCCAATCGGCGCTGCCGTCCATAACTTCAACCCAAAGACCGTCAATCGTCGTGCCGCTTGCCATAAGGTTAATCATGTTGTCGCCCGTTACTTGGAATACCGTGGATTCTAATTTGTTTTCGCCTACGATACCCTTAACGGTTACGCCTTGCGTATTTACGGTGAAAGGTGCGTATACGCCGGGGTGCAGCATTTCTACTACGTCGTTGGGTTGCGCCATTGCCAAAGCTTCTTCCAACGTTTCATACGCCGTATCGCCGATTTTCGCAACGCCGCTATGTACGTCCGCATTCGCTTGTACGGCTTCTACGATTACGACCAGCTTACAAGACGTGTTTTGATACTTGTTTTGGTCTTCGCCATCGGGGAAATCAATGGTAACCCCTACCGTTTGAATGTGTTCTGCCGTCGTAGGGTCGGTGTCTTGGGGATTTACCAACTCCCAGTCGGAATACGAAGACGCGCCTTCAAATTCCGCTTTGTTCGTTTCTCTGCCCGTGAAGGATACTTTCAGCGCAGGGAACAAGCCCGTGTCTTCCAGCTCTTTAACAATCGTTCTGTACTGTACGCTTACGTCGCTGTAATTTTCGATTACGATATCGAATTTTACGCTGTCCATAGGTACCATACGTTCAATCGTGATGACGTTTTCCACAAGCGTTGCCGTGCCGCCAACTTCAAACGTACCGCCGTCTTGCTTTAAGCCCCTAGAATACAATTCCAAGTTCTTCGCCGTAGCGTCTACGTTCACCGAACCCGAAGACACCGAAATGTCTACCTGCGTTTCCGAAGTGAACAAAGCGTACGTCGCGCCGACTGCAAGACTCGCGCTCATAGCGATTGCCGCAAGAGAACTGAGCATTACTTTCGTTCTTTGTTTCATAGTTTCTTCTCCTTTTTGTTTACTGTCTAATTTTTAGAGATAATATTTTATCCTATCATAAGTATACCCCCCCCCCTGACAAAAAGTCAAGCGTTTTTAAGCGCTTTTGTAATATTTTTCACAAAAAAAACGCCAAGCCCAAAAGCTCGACGTCTTTCCTTAATATATATATTAAAATAATGCTCGAAAGGCTTGCGGAACGCTTGCGCGGATAGTTATCACTTCTTTCGTGACGGGGTGAACAAACTCCAACGCCGACGCATGCAGCCCAAGCCTATCCAAGGGATTTGTCGCCGCGCCGTATTTATCGTCCCCGACGATAGCGTGATTTCTATGCTTTAACTGTACGCGGATTTGATTTTTCCTGCCCGTATCGATTTTCACTCGAAGAAGAGAATACGCCGCGTTTTCGGCAATCACTTCGTAGTGCGTCACGGCGCGCTGACCGGTAGAGCCAAAGGAAACGTACACCAAATTATTTTTATTTTCGGACAGTACGTCTATCAGCGTATCCGTTTTATTCTCAAACGTTCCTTCCGCTACGGCGTAGTATTCGCGCAAGGTAACGCTTTCATTCCAACGCAAACGGAGCATAGAATGTAGCTTGATATTTTTCGCAAACAACAGCACCCCCGACGTTTCCTTGTCGATACGGTGCAGCACGTACGGGCGAGCCGTCTTATCCTTTTGCCGCAGGTATGCAAGCACGCGCGAAAACGCGCTATCCGACTCTTTATCGCTTTCCACCGACAAAAGCCCCACGGGCTTATCCACGGCGATAAAATCGTCGTCTTCATAAATGATTTTGGGCATTTCCACGCGCGGCGCTTTTACCCCTTCTCGTTTAAGCGTTGCGCCACCGTTTACGGGAGCTTTGGCAAGCTTAACTTCGTCGTCCTTGGCAAGGGGAAAGTTATACTGCGTCACCACGCTGCCGTTGACAAGCACCTGCCGACGGGTCAACAGCGTTTTGACGTTGTTTCTTGACGTGTTGCATTTTTTAAGTAAAAATTCCAACAACTCGTCACTTCTGTTCACCTTATACACGACGGTATATTGCGGCTTAGTTTCGCGTTCAACGCGTACATGCCCCGTTCGTTTTTCATTAAAAAGCTTTCGTTTCATAGTCTTTATAAATCAAAGGGATAGTTATTATCGTCCTTTCTTCTGGCTTCCTTTTGCCATTTCTTTCTACGGCGATACTGGCGAAAGCTCCGCCACATAACGCCCCAAAAAAAGAGCAATACGTTCAAAAGCGCCATGATTAAGGCAAGCCGACCCGCCCAGCCTTCCAAGATAAAGAGTACGGCTAAGCCGATACCGCAAACGACGGCGAGCCATTTCATTTTCACAGGCAGGATAAAGAAAATATACAGCGTAAAATCGGGGTACAACAGCGCAAACGCCAAAAACATGGACAGGTGTAAATAGTAGTTGGTGGCGTATCCCGTGATAAAACCCGACGCAACCGCGCCAAGCCAGCCGCAAAGATAAAACAAGTCAAACTTCAAAGAGCCCCATTGATTTTCCAAGGCGCTGCCGATTAGCCAGTCTAAATACAGCGAAAGCGCCAAGGAAAACAAACTAAGCGTATCGGGTACGAACAGGAAAGTGACAAGCCGCCATACCTGCCCTTCTAAAATGAGCGTGGGGCTAAAATACAAGTACCATAAAATACTCGTTTCCGTTTTTGCTGAAACAATCGTTTCCAGCAGCCAAACGATCCCCGTCCCGACGACGATAATCATCATCAGGTTTCGCAAAGCGTATCGCCCTATTTTTCTGTCAAGCTTATCTAAAAGCGGTTCTCTCATGCGCCGTTCTCCTTTCCCTTATTATACTACGGGAAAAAACAAAAGTCAATACATTCTCTGTGACGAGAAGATGAAAAAAGGCGAAAGTCGCTCGCCCTTTTTTTATTCGTTTTGGCTTTCGTCCACGTCTTGCAAGGTTTGCTCTTGCGGTTGCTCCTTTTTACGGAAACGGGCAAACAGTTTGCAATCGGTTATCTTTTGCAAGAGATTGTCGTACCATGCGTTGACGGCGTCGGCGTGTTTAAAACAAATGATAAACGCCGCAATCCCGACGATTGCCACCGCGCCGAGCACGATAAGTCCCCAGCCTTCAAAGGGAATAAATTCCCCCGACATAAACAGTAGCGTTCCCCCTGCCGACGTCGCGCGCGTAACGACGAGCATTAAGAAAAATCCCAGCCACGAGATGGGTAAAATGCCCGCCACCGAGCAAAGCAAGTCGTCAGGAAAAAAGGGAAACAGGAACATGAAAAATAAAAGCACGTTTTCCTTACCTTTGAGCTTTTTCAACCATTTATCCGTTTCTTCTTGACTGCCCGTAATCCAGTTGACGAACGGCTTACCCAGCCATTTACCAAGCAAAAAGGCGAACATACCGCCGATTAACGTACCGATATACGAATAGACAAACGCCGCCCACGGCCCAAACACGTAATTACCCGCCAAAATGGTGATTGCCGCAGGAATGGGTACGAGCGTTACCTGCATAAAGCTGATAACGATATATATAAGCGGCGCAATCCAGCCCGTAGAGAGCATAAACTCTTGCAGCTGCTCACGGGAAATGTCCGTCCAACCAAGCAGATAGAGTATACCGTACCCCACCGCTACGATTGCCACGACGATAAGCGCCGCTCCGATTAGCTTTTTTAACATGTTCTTTTGTTCTGTTTTCATATTAGGTATTATACGCTTTTTACGGAAAAATGTCAATAAAAAGAACGTTTTTCAAAAAACGTTCTTTTTACTTTAACAATTATTTTACATTTACAAGGTCGGTTGCTTTGACGGTATACGTCGGCGTCGTTTTTTCACCGTTTCTTTGATAAACGATAGCAAACGTCACGCCCTTAGTCAAATAGGGCAAAATATCCCCGATATGGAACGTCCTATCCACGGCGTACGTTTTACCGCCAAAGGTAATGCCCGTCACGATATCCCCCGCCTGCAAACCCATGGTTGCCGCAATTCCGCCCGCCGTCACTTCGCTAACAAGCACGTCTTCGGTGATTGTTCCATAGCCCAGCCCTTCGTCGTAGGTATATTTGGAATTTTTTCCCGTAACCGTAATCCCCAGCTTGATTTTATAAACCCCGTTCGTCGCTTGGTCGCCGTCAGCATGGTGCAAAAGAATATTATTCGCAACCCCTTTCACGATAGAGAAAGGAATGGCAAAATTGACGTTTTGATCCGCGCCGTCGCCTGCGTTAGCAAGCCCGATAAGCTCGCCCTTGCCGTTGAATAAACCGCCGCCCGAATTGCCGTGATACAAAGCGGTATCCACGCGCACGGAGCGATAATAACGCGACGTGCCGTCAATAGAGAGCGAAATGTTTTCACTATCCACGCATACGATACCTTGGGTAACGGATATCCCTTCGCCGTTGGGATTGCCGATAGCAATCGCCTTTTCGCCTACGAAGTACTGCGTGGCAAGCGTAACCGCTTTCACGTTTTCGTTAATCGCTTTTACGTCGCTGGTCTTAGCTCGAACCATGGCAAGGTCGTATTCCACCGCGCCGCCGATATATTCACAGGGAATGGCGTTTTCGCCGTATTCGTATACCGTTGCGCCCGATTGCGTTTTCTTATTCGGCGCGCCTTCGCTGCCGTATAAATAACAATGAATGGTATCGGAAATATTTTTCTCCGCGCCGTTTTTCGAGTAGACTACGTGGTAATTCGTCAAAAAATAGGTGTATTCTTCTTCGATACGGTAAACGACGCACGCACCCGTGTACATAGCGTCCTTCACGTCGTCCGTTGCGTCAGTTTCTGTGTTCCACTCGGTAAATTGACAGTAGATTTTTGCCGCCGATTGCAAACAATCGTTCACGGCGGTATGCCCCGACTCCCCGTCAAGCTGTAAATACAGGGATAAAAACTCCGCAAAAGTCAGCGTATCGCCGTACACCGCGCAATAGCTCTCGTATAAATCCGTCGCCGTGATATCCGCGCCGTCTTCCCCGTCCTTGCCGTTGGTGACGGTAAAGGTGCTTTTGGTGTCGTTGGAATAGGTAATGGTGTAAATATCCACCAGCCCGTTTGCGCCCGTCTTTTGAATGGATACGATACTAATCGGGTCACCGTTGGCGTTTTTTCCGTCTTCGCCGTCCTGTCCGTCCTTGCCGTCTTTCCCGTTGGTGATTTCAAACGTGGACGTCGTTCCGTCCGTATACGTAACGGTGTAAATATCGACGAGTCCGTTAGACCCCGTCTTTTGAATAGACGCCACCGCTACGGGCATAGACGTGCCCGCCAGCACGCAACCGCTCGTGGATACGAGCAATATACCGCAAACCAAAAAGCTTGCTATTTTTTGAATAAGGTTTTTCGTTTTCATACTCTTTTACTTTAATATTTTTTTAATGACGTAGCATTGTAAACGTTTAGGGCATGCGTTTAACAAAAGCAACAACTTATTTCTATTGATAGCGTAGGCGAATTTTGGATTTTTCTTCCGTAAAATTTGATATACCTTTTGGGCAAGCTTTTCAGGACGAATACTTTTCGCTTCCACCCCGTTGACGATTTTACGAAAGCGCGCCGCATTACAGGAATACCTGTTCGTCTTTTCCACAAAGCTATCGAGCGCAGCGGTGGATACGCCCAGCATACCCGTAGATACCGCTCCTGCGCGGAGCACCGAAACGGATACGCCTAAAAGCTGTAATTCCATACGCAAGGAGTAGGCGTATTTATCCAGCGCGCTTTTGGTGACGGCGTACACGCCCGTAAAGGGCAACGGGTCTAACGGCGCAAGCTCGCTTGTCGTTATTAAAATTCGACTGCCCTTTTTCAAAAGCGGCATAAACGTTTTGTTGATATAAAACGCGCCGAATACGTTGATTTGGAATATCCTTTCAAACTGTTCTTCTTCCATTTCTATCAGCGAATCCAGCATATACACGCCCGCAAAATGGATTATGGCGGATACTTCTTTGGTAACGGCTTGCACCTGCTCAAAGGCGAAACGTACGCTTTCGGCGCTTGTCACGTCTACTTGGATAGGATAGATATTCTCTTCCGCCGCGCGCACCTTTTTATCCAGCGCAAACACCGTATATCCGTTTTTCGCAAACAGCAGAGCGGTACTTCTTCCCATGCCCCCGTACGCGCCCGTAATGACTACGTAGTTCATTTGAGTTGCAAGCCGTCGAAAAAGGCTTTGCCGACCTTTTCGCCAAGGGTGTAATATCCGCGCACTTCGCTTGCGTATACAAGCGGGTCCAGCATTTCCACGTCAATTTTGCCCTTTTCGTCCAAAATACGTTCGTCCACCGATACGTTGACCACTTCCCCGATACAAATTTCCGTTTGCGTATCGTAGCTAACAAGCTTACATTCCAACACAAGGGGCAATTCTTGAATAATCG
>JAGAIW010000047.1 GCA_017626305.1 Clostridia bacterium | reverse complement strand
TGAACAGTTCATTTTTATACGTTTGTTCTCTCCAAACTATGTTTCGATAAGGCTATCAAAAATGCCCTCCAAAAAGCACTCATAAATTCAATCAAATTTCCGCATCTTCCAAATTATCGACAACACTCGAAATCAGTTTGCGAGCAATCGCACGCGGGTTCGAATCCCGCCCTCTCCGCCAAAAACCCTTGAAAACACTACGTTTTCAAGGGCTTTCACTTTGTCTTGGTAGTGCCCGCTTTTTGTGAATGGTGCCCTTGGTGCCCTGATTTGTGGTGCCCTCGGTGTTTTGCTCTATTCAGTTTATTCATCAAAAATGAATACTGTGGTGCCCTTATGGTGCCCGAATGTCTTAAAAACCTATAAAAAGTAGTGAAAAGCTGTAAAGAGATATTCCCGTTATAGCTCTATATCACTACTTTTTTTCTTTGGCTTTTCTTCCTTGCCTCCGTCGCCTTGCTTCTTCTCTCCGTCGTCTTTCGGCGGGTGTAGTGCCTTGTGGTAAACGTCAAGGACGGATTTTTTACGCTCAAGGCGAACGTCAACGTACTGTGCCGTTACTGCTTCAAGGTTGGTTGAAATACCGAGCGACATTCCGATACCTTTTAACGTATGCCCCAAGATCTCACCGACGGTATAAAAGTCGCCCGTGAGTTGGTGCATATTTGTCGCCGCCGTATGCCGCAAATCGTGAAAACGAATATGCGGCATTTCAAGGTGCCGTACAAGCTGACCGAAATTGTTTGAAACAACGTCGCGCCGATAAGGTGCGCCGTCGGGTTTTGATATCACAAGATCATTGTCATAATACGGTGTCCCTGCGGCGGCTGTAAGCTCCTTCCTCCTTTCTTGCAGATTTTTCGCTTGCTCAAAATATGGGCGCGTCAGATCGGTGATCGGCAATATTCTATCGTTGGATTTTGTCGGTGCCATTTCCGCAACCTCTTTTGTCCCTGCGGGGAGATTAAACGGTAATTGCTCGACAACGCCGAACGTGCCTTTTTCCAAATCTACGTTCTGCCAACGCAAGCCGAGAATTTCACTCATACGCAAGCCGTACATACCCGCAAGCATAACGGGCATTTCCCACTCCGTACCGATAACCTTGCTCATAAAATCTTGCATTTGCTCTATGGTGTACGGGTCGGGTGTCTTGCCCTGCTTGCCAAACTTCGTGATAACATCACGGGCGGCATTGTGTTCTATGTAGTGATACTTCCTTGCGTGTTCCAATGCGACGCTCATAATTCTTTGAGCGTATCTGACGCTACTGTTTGACAATCCGCTATCGAACATTTTTTGAAACATATTGTCAAGCATAGCGGGCGAAAGCTGATTGAGTTGAACGTGTCCGATGTTCGGTACAATATGGTTTTTGATATAGCCCTTGTAGCTCGCAAACGTGCTTGGGCGCAAGTTTGCTTTGCCGTGTATCTCTACCCATTCCTCCATATAGTCCTTGACCGTCTGCTTGCCTTGTGCGGAAGCAACGGGAGTATAGACGGGATTTGCGAGCTTGGTTTTCATTTCAGCTTCGTGCTGTGTAGCTTCTTTTTTGGTCGCAAAGCCCTTTTTGGAATAGGTCTTTTTGCCTTCGGGTGAATTGTATTTGATATTAACGTCGTAAACGGTGCCTGGCTTACCCGTCAGAACACCGTTACTATCACGTTTATTTTGTACTTGTCTTGATGATACCGCCATAGCTTACCCCCCTTGCGTAGCCGGGGATTTTGCCGCCGTCTTTGCTCTATGGTACCAATCCCATATAGCAGAATCGGCTATCAATCGGCGGTTTCCGTTTTGGATATATTCAAGCTCGCCGCTATCCATAAGCTCGCGGAGCTTGTTTTCACCAATGCCGCTAACCTTGCTCATTTGCTCTACGGTTTTTAGCATAGGCAACATCGGGGCGGCTTGGCTTGTAGTTTCTTTTTTTGCCATAGGATAACCCCCTTTCGTTTAATTTGGCTAAAAAGATTTATACGAAAAAGGGGCTTTAATCGGACGGCTATTAGCATAGCTCCACGGGAGTTTCACCCTTGCTCTCTTGGCAACCTCACCCATCGTTTGCGACGCTCTTAACGCTCGAACTGTGGCTATAAGGGAGTATCATTATCCTTTCTGCTTGTCGTCGCCCACAAACTGCTAAATTCGTTTTACGACGCTGTGTTTCTCGCTCGTTCCCGTGTAGGAAGTCTTGGCGCACCCGTCGCTCGGCTCGGAGCAAAAAGAACGTATCCGATTTGCCCTATACTGCGTCGCCGTTATCTTGCGGCGCTTTCTTTGTCAAGGAACGTGCGCCTAAAACTTATTCGCTGTGGAAAGGGGTACACAGCGCGTCCGTTCAGACCTTAAAGGACAGTACCGCCCGCATTAGCTTTGAGCGCAACCTATCGCGTAAGTCCTCGTCAATGCCGTAATAGGTGTTTCCGCTTTCGTCGCGGAGCTTGCGGATTGACAAGTGGTTTATGTAGCTTTCGTAGTGTTGCATTACAATTTTCATTGCGTCAGCGTCGCCCTTTGTTGCGGCTAAAATGATCGGGTAAGGCAGTAAGCCGCGTTCTGCATTAGTGTTGTTAATCCCATTCATCGGCGCGTTCCTCCAAGTATTTTTTCAGCATTTCAAAAGAGCTTGTCCGTCTGTACTGTATCGTGCTTCGGGGTACTCCCAATTCTTCCGCTATCTCAACGTCGGATTTATCAAAGAAGTAATACAGTAACACCGCTTGCCGTTTTTCGTGCGGCAAGGTACGAAGAGCTTCGGCAAGCAGTTTAGTCGTAATCCGTTTCCCGTTTATGCAAAAGGCTTCACCCTCGCCGTCGAGATCGTATGTATCAACGGTATAGAGTTGTTTTTCCTCGTGCGGCGAGAGATCGGAAAAGCTGACTTCGTGCTTCTGCCTTGTCTTGCTTTCTCTTGTGGCGTCGATCAGTTCATTGCGTAACGTGTTCTTGCAGTACGCATTAAACTCACAACGGGTTTGCCATTCCAACCGATTAGGATAATCCATAACATTCACCCCCTTTCTTCTGCGGGGGGCAGTTCGG
>JAGAIW010000046.1 GCA_017626305.1 Clostridia bacterium | reverse complement strand
GAGAACAACGCTGGCTTTACGCAACTTCGTAACTACTTGGATTCTAAGGTAGAATTTGACGTGAACTCCGATTATATGTACTACGTCAACAAGTTCTTTAACAACTTCTATGGCGTTGGCGGCAAATACATGAGAGAGTTCTTCGATCAGGTTGTAACGAGATGCCGTTATATTGAAGAGGTCAACTCTGTCGGCGGTACTATCCACAACAACAAGCTGTTGTATAAGGAAAATTGGCCTGAAGGTTTGATCAACAGCTGGATCAACCTCATCGGCAAAGCGTATGATGCGATTGAAGAAGAATATAAGAGCAGCAATCCTAAGCAGTACGAAATTTATAGAAAAAACATTTTGACGGAAGAGCTTTTCCCTCGTTACGTGCTTTGCACGACGTATGCGGATTCCTATCAGGCGTCTGAATTGAAGGTAATGCGTCAAAAGTTCTTGGATGATTTCTATGCTTTGAATAACACAAGCTACGCAGAAGGTAGATTGATGACGGAAATCAGCGACGGCTGGGATTTGGACTAACGGAAGGGGGTAAAAAATCATGAAGAAAATGAAAGCTTTAATTTTAGCTCTTGCCCTTGGTCTTACGGTTGCGGCTACGGCTACGGCGGTTGGCTGTAAAGACAAAAACAAAGAGGAGAATTCCTCTTCGTCCTATCAGTTTGACGAAAACGTAGAAAGCCTTGCAAGCGTTAAGTTTGATAAATCGGACGAGAAGGTATATCAATACGAAAGCGTAGCCCTTCTTTGCGAGGCAAAGGGGACTAGTGAAAAAATCGTATACACCTCTTCGGATGAATCGGTGGCTACGGTTGACGAAAACGGCGTCGTTACGGCGAAGGATAAAATCGGAGAAGTAACGATTACGGCGAAGGTTGCCGACGTTAGCGATACTTGCGTTGTTAAGGTTGAAAAATCTCCTTACAACCCCGTAATTACAATCGATCAACAAAACTATACGATTGAAAAGGGCGAAACGTTGGAATTTACCGTTGCGACGGAATGGAACAATATGGAGCTTGACGGAGAGCACGTATACGCGGTTACGTTAGCGGAAGATTCTCAAAACGCGCAGGCAACGCTTAGCGTGGAAGGCAACCTGATAAAGGTTGTCGGCAACGAAATCGAAAGTGTAAATCTTGTTATTTCGACGACGGTTCGCGGGTTGTATACCAGCACGGCGGTTACGGTAAACGTAGTTGCGCCCAAGCTGAAAATTTTGTCTACCAGCGAACATTTCCAACCTGATGTCAGCGGCGTCTACATTGCGAATATTTCCACAACCGACTTGGTTGCCAGCAATTTTGCAAATAGCGTTCCCGTAGCCTTTGCGGCTGTAAAGGGCGGTCAAATTGTAGAAAACGCAACCATTGATTGGACGATAGAAGGGGATGCGGCGGCATTAGAGGGCGGCAACCTTATCGGTCAACAGGTGGGTTTGGTTACCTTGACGGGTACGGTAGAAAGCGAAGGGGAAACGGCAAGCGTTCAAGCACTTTGTAACGTCATCCAGCCCGAGCTTCGTTTGGACGAAAGGACGGTTATCGACTTGCAGGAAGACAACCTTCGTTTGACGCTTGAAAGCGAGTTTTTAGGTACGCTTGTCAACGCGGAATACGACGGCAAGGTTGTAAGCTCCCGCGCGAGAGGTAATACGATTTTGTTCACCGCTAAGGAGCATGAAGAGGGAGCGGCAAGCCTTTACGATTATGCGAATACGTCGAGCAAGCTTGGCAAGCAAGAGCTTGTCCTCAACACCACGCTTATTCGCTACACGATGGATATCGAAATGTACACGATGGTCATCGATACGGCAGACGAGCTTGACGAAATGAGACTTGTTGCAAACACGAAGAAGATGGAATGGTCGGATCGTTTCCAAGAATATCGCAATGCGCAAGAATTCGACGGATACTTCATTTTGGGCGGTAACATCAGCTATAACAGAACGATTACCAGCATGACGGATACGGGTAGCGTATGGACGGTACAAGGTCGCGAAACGGACGATAGAGGCTTTAAAGGCGTCTTCGATGGCCGCGGTTATAATATCGACGGCGTGACGGTTGGTAAAAATCCTTCCGGCGACGTAAAACAGAGCGGCGGTATCTTCGGTTATCTCGCTACGGGCGGTATCGTTAAAAACGTATCCTTCACCAACGCAACGTTGCTTGCCAACAACGGCTTTATTTGTTCGAGAGGTAACGGTACGATTGAAAACGTAAGCATTCACTACAAGAAGCTTGGCGGCGACAAGGAAACGCAGGGGCTGAATAGCAACACCGTTCGCGTAATGGGCTCCTTCTTCTCGTATGCGGCAGGTATTAAGGCAACCGTTAAAAACTGCTTGGTAGACGCTTCGGCGGCGGATATCGGCTTGGAATATGGCAACTATAACGGCGTGAAAACGTCGAATATGTGCTTGGTCGGTAAAGCAACCCTCGTAGAAAACGTAATTGCGCTTTGTCCCGATACGCGCGTGTTGGAAACCTCTGGCGCGGATATTCAAAGACTCACCTATAACGATTTGATCGCAGAAAGTGAGCTTATGGCGGAATTTGATCCTTCCATTTGGACGACGGTGCAAGGCATTCCCATGTTCGTCAACCAAGCGGAAACGATGGATTTTGATATGCCTATTGAATTCCTTAACGTAAAGAGCTCCTTGGTGGCAGGCTTTGATATGCTTATCCTTACCAACAATCCTTACGTTAAGATTGAAGTGGAAGTGGTGGAAGGCGTTACGTTTGAAAACTCCTTGCTCCATGCAACGGAAGAGGCGTTTGAAGACACGGTAACTCTTACGGCGACGTCCTTGTTCAACCCTGAAAACAAAGCGACGATTGATGTTTATATCGATAGCTTTGGCGTAGAGAAAGCGGCGCCTGCAATGGATGGCGTTCCTACCGTATACAACACCAACCCGATCCTCACCATCGGCGATAACGCTTGGACGGGGGACGAGAACTACGTATACATTGGCGCGGACGTTTACAGCATCGGCAACGGCGCGGACGAAATCGTTATCGACTACGAGAAGTTTGGCTGGGGCACGAAAGACGTTACTATCGTTACCATTCAAGACGGTATCAGAACGCACTTCAACACCAAGCTCCACGTTTGGTACACGTCGGCGAACTTTGCAGACGCTACCGAGGCGCACGCAAGCGCGTTCAGCGACACGAGAACGGCAGGCGGCTATACGTTGACGGAGGTAACATCGGATATCGAAGCGCCTACGGGATATCAAAAGGTTACCCGTCTTGACTGCGTGCAAGAATGGCCCACCGCATTGGCGAGAGAATTCTTCAATAAAGAGGATTTGAGCGCATACTCGGACGTTTGGTTTGGAATTAAGATTGTCAAAGGTGTCTTCATTTGCAAGCAAGTAGAAGTAAAGACGAGCGATTGGATTTATTTCCACTATACGCAGCTTGGCGACAACACGTGGGTGGCGGAAATCACCGTAGACGGTAAGCTGTATTTGACGGAATTTGGCGTTACCGGAAATAGACTTGCGGACATGACGTACCGCAGCGGTTGGAGCAACGGCTTCTTGTTCTACAACAACGGCGGACGTAAAGCAGCCGAGGAAACGACCAGCATGTACGCAACGGAAATTCTCGGCGTATTGAAGTAAGGTAAAAAGGGGGCGGCAGGGATTGCCTTGTCGCCCACCGTAAAAAAATAATAAAACTTGGAGGAAAATTATGGCAAAATTTAAAAAAGCATTATTGCTTGCAATGTCCTTTGTGATGACGGCTTGTATGTTTGTTGCTTGCGGCGACAAGAAAAAAGACGAATCTACGAAAGACAGTACGCCTCCTACGACGAGCTCGGAACAAACCCCCGATAGCTCCGTAGAAGAAACTCCCGCAGAGAGCGAAGAGCCCGAAACGAGCGTAGCTCCTGAAGTGAGCGAAGAACCCGAAACGAGCGAAGCTCCCGAAGTGAGTGAAGAGCCCGAAACGAGTGAAGAGCCCGAAACGAGCGAAGAGCCCGAAGTGACGAAATACGTCTTGACCTTGATTAACGGACACCCCATGATGCCCGGCGCGGTAACGACGGAAGAGCTTGAAGAGGGCGCAGCAATCGAGCTTGAAGACTTGACGGCGGACGGCAAGACCTTCCTCGGTTGGAAGGCGATGGACATCGAAACGGGCGAATATACGGACGCGCCTACGGCAATGCCTGCGGAAGACGTTACCCTTTGGGCAACGTGGGAAGTACATGCCTACGACCTTACGCTTAACCTTCCCGACGAAACGACGAAGGTTGTAAAAATCGGCGTAGAGGAAGTTTACGACGAGGAAGAACCCATCATCGGTATTGACAACTTGGAATGGGCTTTGGAAGGCATTTTGAGCGATTTGGGCGGTAGAATGTATGAATATACTATCGTAGAAGATTTCCCCGAAACGTGGGAATTGAAGGAATACACCTTCACCGTAGAGGCTACGCAGATAGACGATGCGGACTACGCTGGCGCTATTCAATTCTTTGATAGAGTGAACGTATGGTTGAAGCAACCCGACGGCAATATCAAGGAAAATAAAGACAACTATTGGGACGGCTCTTGGAGCACCGTAAAAACGGAAAATCAAAGCGAAGTTACCTATGGTGAAGATTCCAAATTCGCTATGAAGGTATCCTTCGATCCCAACCT
>JAGAIW010000006.1 GCA_017626305.1 Clostridia bacterium | reverse complement strand
CTCTTTCGTCCGCGTCGATGAAATTCAATTCACATCTAGGACAAATCACGTATCTTGCCATTCTACCTTTTCTCCCTTATATGAAGCCTATCGTTTTTATTTACACTAGGATTTTGCTATATTATATTAAGATTTATAACTTTTGTAAACTATTTTTATATAGGTTTTAAAGACTTTTTTTATTTTTTGTAAATTTTTTATAAAAAAAGCTGCTTCCATAATGGAAACAGCTTTCTGTTCTTTCAATTATTCTTCGGAAGGCGTTTCTTCAACTGCTTCTTCTTGCGTTTCCACAGCTTCTTCAACCTCTTCTTCTGCAATTTCCTCAACGGGTTCTTCTACCGTTTCTTCCGTTGCGGGTTCTTCGTCAGCGTATACGTCAATCGTCTTATCGTCCGTTGTGTCAATCTTCTTGCGTTGATATGCGTTTACGATATCCGCTTCCTTCTTCGCCTTTGCCGCCTTCTTCTTTGCACCGATAACGATTGCCACCGTTGCGCCCGCTACGACAAGTACGCCGCCGACAACAATGAGAACGATTGCCCACGTAGGCAAGCCCTTCTTCGTTGCTTCTTCTTCCTTTTCGGAGAGCAAGGAGTTCGCCCAATCTACTGCGATTGCCTCTTCGTCCGTCTTCGTCATTCTACCAACGAGCGCCGCGTGCGCCATTTCGAACTTACCTGCGAATTGACCGCCCTCAACAAACATAGCAACGAACTTATCAAATTCGTCCTTTTGATAATCGGTGTAGAGGTCTTCAACGTCCTTCACAGCATCGAACGCCGCCGTCTTGCCCGTCTTGAAGTAGTAATCCATAACCGCTTGCAACTGACTGTTGTCGGTGTAGCTGTCGATAAATTCGTTTACTTCATCGATAGCGTCCTGCATTGCGATAATTTCAGCCGTCGTGCCAAGCTTGGTTGCGTATACGTAATTGTATGCCGTCGAGCCTGCGCCGTACGATTGCGCGTTTGCGTAAAGAACAACCGTCGTCCCGTTTGCGTTTACAAATTCGGGCTTGTACCAATCGCTCTTCCAATCTACGAGGGGAAGGGTTAAAGGCTTATATTCTTCCGTAGCAAGCAAGGGGTTGTATTTGTCCTGCGTACCCTTACAGTTGATACGGGTGATGTTGTTGCCGTTGGATGCGCCAGAATAGTAGTAGAGGTAATCCCCTTCCGTCTTCCAAAGGGTTGCAGAGGAAAGCTCATACGCAAGGTTCATCGTCGTTGCAACGCCCTTTTCGTTCGCCGTAGCCTTCTTCAAAATCGAACCGTCTACGTAGTAATAGCTATGCGTACCGTCTTCAGCCACTTCGTACAAAGCGGAAGCGCTTGCATACGTCGTGTCGAGCGCTACAACGTCAACTTCGCTGTTGCCCGTTACGGTGTTCCACTCCGTTCTTTCGTCGGAAACGTAGTAGAGCTTCGTGTTTTCCGTTTCGGAAGCCGTCGTCGTGATTGCCTTTCTCGTAAAATACAAACCGTTGTTTTGATAGCTTTGAATGGTGTAGTTGTAACCTTCGATATCACCGCTCTTCGTCGCGTCATCCTTGTTGAAACGTCCGTCCGCAGAAGGAGATTCCGCCGAGCCAACGCCGTCTAAAACGAGCGAACCGAGGTTTACGTAAGGATAGGTCGTATAATCTTTTACGTTGCCGCCTTCCGCTTCTTCCACGAAGGATTTTTTGAAGGCGTAGGAAGCGATTTCCGTGTCACCGTTCTTTACGGTGTAGCCAACGGTGTCGTCCGTTGTCGTTACGGTAGCCGTGCTTGCTGCGTTTACGCAGTAAATTTGGTCGTACTTCGCCGTCGTCGAAGCTTCTTCGTCCAAGTCGTACGTAACGCCCATCGTGTAGTATACGTTGGGGTTGGTCACGTCCTTCGTATCATAGAAGAAGGAAGATTTTGCGCCCGAAACGAGAACAGTCGTCGCGCCCGTTTCTACGTTGTAGGATTTAAGAGCGCTGTCCTCTTCGTACATACAGTATACCACGCCGCCCTCTTCTACGAAACGGTATTTCGCCGTGTTGGTAGCAAGACGGAAGAAGTAATCGTTCTTCCCGTTCATGGGAGCTTCGCTGCCGTCAAGCTTAGAACGCTTGAAGTCGATGTAAGAGTTTGCTACTTCACCCGTTTTGGTATCTTTGTCCGTCGTAGGGGTTGCGTAGTAAACGTATTCGCCATAGATGAAAAGACCTGCGGTGTAGTCGCCTGCTACGAACAAAGAGGGAACGACGATTTTCGCCGCGTCATACTTTGCCTCTGCAAGCTCCGTCTTAGAGATACGCATAAGCGCGCCCTTTACTACGTCGCCGTAGGTGTTGTCCGCCGTGTTGCTTTCCGCGCCGTTGATGAAATAAACGTAGTCGCCCTTTTCTACTGCGAAACCGCCGTTCGAGGAAACGGCAGCCGCCGCGTCGTATGCGCCTTCAAGGTTTTCACCAGCGTACTTTTTTGCGCCACAGCCTGCAAGTGCAAGCGTCGAGAATGCAAGCGTCGCCGCCGCAACAATACTGATTATTTTTTTGCTCTTATTCATTGATATAAGAACTCCTTAAAAGAATGGTTTTCTAAATACTGTAAAGTATAATACGACTATAAGCCGCATATATTTATTATAGCTTAATTTGTCAATTAAAGCAATCAAAAATAGCGTTCTTTTCGTTGTTTTTCCGCTAAATTTTTAGATTTTGGAGGTTTTTTTCTTTTGGAGCCTTTTGGATTGTTAAATTTTCTCAAAACCCTACTCCCCGACGCCTCGGCGGAAGAGCCGCCCGCACCCCCTCTTCCTACGGAAGAAGCGCAAGCTCCGCCGCCCGAAGAAGAGGAAAAAGAGAACGCCTATCTCCGCTTTTTAGAGGCGCACGAGCGCAGGGCAAAACGGAAATAATACAAAAAAGCCGAGCAATCGTCGCTCTTCCCGTAGGGAATTGCGACAACTAAATAAATCCTTACGGATTTGTGATATTCGTCTATCGACGAGTTATATTGCCTATCGGCGGTGATATTCGCCTAATGGCGAGTTAAGGATTTATTTAATATAACTTTGGCAACGCCAAAATATAACTGCTTATAGAGTAAGCAATATAACTTTTAGCCACAAGGCTAAAAATATAACTATTTTTCTTGAACCTTTTGTGGATAAGAAAAGCCCACCATATTTCGCTTTTTGCGAAGTATGGTGGGCTATACTTTTACCCTCTTAAAAAATCCCTAAGGGAAGAGCGGTCCACTCGGCTTTTTTTACTCGTAAATATCCACAACAAAGAAATTGCCTTCTCCCGCGCCTATCACGTAGAAATATTCCTCTATCAACGTTCCTCTAAACAACGCGTAATTGCAAATCTTTGGTACGTCTTCGGCAAATACCTCGTTGAAACCGTAACCGTCAAACTGCAAAAGATAATACTTTTCGTCCACCACAAGCCCCAAAAGACCTTT
>JAGAIW010000045.1 GCA_017626305.1 Clostridia bacterium | reverse complement strand
GGGCAAAAGCACGTCCGCTTCGGCGCAAAGCTCTTTCATCTTTTCGACGAACGCGGCGTCAAAACCGATATAAAGTTTCCCGTTGTCCGCCATCGCGGGATCGACGATTTTTTTCGCCGTTTCGGAAGCGCAGGTTTTAAAAATACTCTTAACGTAATCGATTTGTTTTGCGCTACCGAGATACCCCGTATAGATTGCGTCGAAGGTGATTTTTTCTTTTTGCCAATGTTTTTCAATGAGCGGCATATCCTCCGTGAGGTCGCGGAAAGTATAGCCGCTGAAACCGCCCGTATGCGTCGAAAGCACCGCGGACGGCAACACGCACGTTTCTATGCCGCAAGCCGAAATAATCGGCAAAGCCACCGTCAACGAGCATTGTCCCAAACACGAAATATCTTGTATCGTTAAAATACGTTTTTGCATTGTATTTGTCCTTCTTAAAATTATTTTGTTGTTATTATAGCACAATTATAGCGGGATTTCAACTGTTTGACGGTGTATTTTTTCATTTTTTCAAAAAAATTGCAAGCAAAAAGCGTTGATTTCTCAACGCCTTTTCTTTTGTTTTTAATTACGGATTCACAGGAACGTTCACGTCGGGCGCTGCCTTCGCCGCAAGGTATTCTTCATAGCTCGCAACTTCTGTATAGCTACCGTCCGTTTCAACGAACGCGCCGTTGATCCAGTTATCGCTCCAAGCCGCAGGGATATCCCCTTCCGAACCAAGTTTCACGAAAATCTTTACGCCTTTATCGCCAGCCGTACCACAACCGTCAAACGCATAATCGCCAATTCCCGAGATACCGTATTTGATCTCACCATCTACGCCAATGCCATCGCTATCACCAGTAATTTCTTCAAGTGCGGTAAGGTAAATCCATTCCACGTTTTCGCAACCGCTGAATGCACCTGTGCCGATGCTTGCCGTTTCACCGTTTTCTTCAAGGTTGAATACAATTTCTGTCAATTTCACGCAGTTCTCAAAGGCATTATCCGCAATAGTGATTGCCGATACAAACTCCAAGACCTCTTCGCCTTCATCATTTAAAACAACCAATTCACTACAATCTTTAAACGCCCTTGCGTTAATAGACTTAATACTATTAGGCATTCTGAAATCAGTTAATTTTTCACAACCAAGAAATGCTTGCATGCCGATTGTTTCAACTGTATCAGGAAGAGTAACCTTTTCTAAAAGCGTGGAATGCTCAAATACATTACCGTAAATCAAGGTTATAGGTCCATCAATATAGACTTCTTTAAGCTTTGATACCCCTAACGAATATCCGTTCGTGGTTTCCAAATCTTTCATCGTAAGAGAGCTACCTCTTGCAAACGAATACGCGAACGTCATATAGCCGAGGTTTTCCACCGACAACGCTACTTGTTGAATGGGTCCGTCGTCTACATCTACGCCCAAATCTACGAACGCACCGTCCGTTACGATTTCTTTTAACGAAGTGCAATAATAGAATGCGTAATCGCCCAAATTTTTCACCGACGCAGGCAATGTAATATATTCAAGCGAACTACAATGGTCGAACGTACTAATACCAATGGTATCC
>JAGAIW010000044.1 GCA_017626305.1 Clostridia bacterium | reverse complement strand
GCTGGTCGCAAGCCCTATCTTTATTCCTGCTTTTTTCAAGCTGTAAAGAAATCCTTTCAAGCCCGCTCTCGGTTTAAACGCATCTACGTTTCCTCTGCCTTCCATAATTTCGTTCAGCTCGAAACGCGCCGTTTTGTGATACACTTCCAAAGCCTCGTTCACCGTCCTTGGTATCTTGTATTTGTTTAAGCAATATTCCAAGTGTTCCGCTGTGGAAAAGCCAGAAACGTGCGGCGTATCCTCTTCCGACAAGCAAAAATCGGGAGAAAAAATTTGCTTTACTGTCTTTTCAATGAGGTAAATCCAAAATTCTTCGCTGATAACCGTCGTGCCGTCCAAGTCCATTAAAACGGCTTGAATAGGAAACTCCGTTTGCGGTTTTTCAAAAGGATAAGTCGCCTCTACACCGCATTGATTTATGGTGCAGTACGGCTTACCTTTCCAGTCGAAAAATTCTACTCCGTTTACGTTATATTTCTTCATATCACACCGTCATCTTGGCAAAGTCGGTTACCGTAATTTGCGTTTCATCGATAGGCTCGTTCGCCGTAATCACCACCGATTTTTCCTTGCCTGCCTCTATATCGATATAGTTGTCGGAATAGGTATATTTATAGTTATCTTTCAGCGAAATAAACACCGATTTTGCAAAAGCGCGCGCTTTGATAGTAACTTTTACTGCACACGCGTCGATTTTTTCGATTACAACGTCGTAATCGCTCGTAAAACGAACATTATCCCAAAGCTTGGGAGAATACACGATAGTTTGCATTTCTTCGTTTTTAAGGTATTCTGCAAACAAATACACGTCGTGTCTATCACAGTCGAAATCCACCTTCTGCTTATATACGCCCATCACATCGGAAACTGCCGTTTCATTTTGATACAAAATCGAGCCGTCCAAGCTCTTCACGCCATAACGAACGGAAACAGAATAAGGCACAAGCGTATCATTGATAACGATAAACTCTGTTTCCCCTTTTCCGTTTTGCACAAACGTGACAAGACGGGGCGCATACGAGCGTTTCATTTGATAATATACCTGCTTGGGTTCGCACCAATAATCGATAACAGACCAGCTACCCGACGGCCAAATATCCGTGTACATCCAGTTCAAGAAGCCTGCGGTAATCCCCTCGTTGGAACGGGCAAATTCCGCTTCCGCACGCATACATTCCGCATGAATTTGCATCGCTTTCGCCGTGAAATCTTCAAGCGTCGTCACTTTGCCGTAATGGTCGCTTGCATATTTCATTTGCCTCTTTGCAAACGTCAAAGGTACGCTGCCGTAAGGGTTTTCCATCAATCTATCGTCCCACAGCTCGTTCATCGGCCACAGCTTATCCGCAGGATAAATCTTTTTATTCGTTTCTATCGTATTCGGACCCATAAGCGCCGCTTCTGAAATAAAAGGCACTATCTTTTCCGCAACCAAAGAACGGTATATATCAGGGCTTTCCAAAAGACTTCTTTCAAAAGAATTGTGGTGGCTTTCCCCCGAAGAACCATCGTTTCCGACGTCCGTCCAGCTGCAAGGGCTTTGACGAGCGTAAGGACGGGTTTTATCCAAATGGGTAATCACCCCTCGCATCACGTAATTCACAAAGAAATCGCCTTGGGTAATCAACATACCGTAGCT
>JAGAIW010000043.1 GCA_017626305.1 Clostridia bacterium | reverse complement strand
TCGCACACATACGATACGCAGAAAGCGCTCACGGCAAACGGCTATTCGCTTACGGGTTGGACGTTCCAGGGTTGGGCGACGAGCACAAACGGCGGGGTCGTTTATGACAATGGCGCGCAGGTTAAAAACCTTACGGCGGAGAACGATGGAACGGTTACTCTTTACGCTGTGTGGGAACAGACGTTACACCAGATTACATTCAATGCGTGCGGCGGAAGCGGTTCGAGCACGATCAGCGTTTTATATGACGGTGCTCTTCCTGCATTAGTGACCGAGCCTTCTCGCAAGGGATACAATTTTAAAGGCTATTACACGCAAGAAAATGGTAACGGAGTTATGTATTACGGCGATGACTTCAATGCAGTGGAAGGGCTTACCTATACCGTGGAGAGCAATCTCGTCCTTTACGCTTTCTGGGTTCCTATTCGATATGATATCGAACTGTACAGTCAGGGACAATACGTCGGCATAATAGAAAACGTGGTCTATGGCGAACTGCTTCTGCCCTCCGCCCAGACGCTCGCCATTTCAAGACCTAATTACGATTTTGTTGGTTGGAACCTGTATGAAGAGCAGAATTGGAGCATGTACAATGCGGGTGTATCCTATAACGTAGGACTTGCGGATTTTGAGGGGGAAAAAATTTCCATCTATGCGGCTTGGATTGAAAAGAATATCTACACCATTAATTTCGATGCGAACGGAGGTTTCGGCGCACCGGCTATGGCTCAGGCGCACGAAGATGAAACGGTTATTCTTTCAGCAACCATTCCTTCAAGAGCTGATTATACCTTTGTAGGCTGGGCGGAGACGGCAGACGCTGTAGATGCGCAATATCTCCCCGAAGGCGAATTTACTATGGGCGACTCGGTGGTTACTCTTTACGCCGTGTGGCGGCTTAACCCTTCTCTTAGCTACAGTGCTAACGGCGGTGAATTTATCAATAACGTTACGCTCGTTTATCCTGCGGCAGGCTCTTTAGTGACGATTACGGAAATAAAGCCCGTCCGCACAGGTTATGAATTTGTCGGTTGGGCGACGACTGACAACGCCGAAACGGTGCAGTACGTAAGCGGTGAAACGTTTACAATGCCTTCGGCAAATACCGTTCTTTACGCCGTATGGAAACGCACGGAATTTACCGTTTCGCAAAACGTAGCTTCAGGTTATGCAATTTCGGGACTTTCGGAAAGATATTTCTACGGCGATAACCTTGAATTTACCGTTTCGGGCGAAAACCCTAAAGTATATATAAACGGCACGTTGGTCGCTTGCAATGGGGAAGGAAAATATTCTTTCACGGTTACCGATAATATCTCCGTCAGCGTTGCCGATTCTTCGTCCCTTGTTTTAATATATTCGGCGAACGGCGGTTCGGTGCTCCGACGGACGGCAGTATTTATTCCATAGGCAGTGCGGCAACCCTTTCGGACATCGTTCCCGTTCGTACGGGCTATACGTTCTGCGGCTGGTCAATCAGCAAAGACGCTCAATCGGCAGATTATGAGGCGGGTGAAAGTCTTACTTTTTCGGATACGGACGTTGTTCTGTATGCGGTGTGGGGTGCAAACTCTTATACGGTCAGCTATAACGCAGTCGGTGGAGAAGGCGAAATGCAGGACAGCGATTATTCTTACGGAACAATTGGCTACCTCTCGGAAAACGTGTTTGTAAAGGAAGGGTTTAGCTTTGTCGGTTGGTCGCTTTCCAAGGGCGGTGAATGTGTGTTTGCAGACGGCGACGAGGTGTTAAATCTTTCGGTTGAAAACGGCGCAAACGTCACGCTCTATGCTATCTGGGAACAGCTTAAAACCTTAATAACCTTTGATGCGGACGGCGGAACGGGAGGAAGCCCGAACCTTTCGGTAGGTTACGGCGAAACGTTGCCCAATAGCGGGCTTATTGCTCCCGTGCTAAACGGATATACCTTTGGCGGCTATTATACGGAAAAAGACGGCAATGGAGAAATGCTTTTCGACAGGGATATGCTTCCCGTAAATTAT